>JBLHNB010000005.1:0-117594 GCA_047621305.1 Alteromonadaceae bacterium
AATATCAGCAAAATCAGATTTACCTTTTGGAGTAGAACCAGAGCTGGGACCCATAGCAACCGGCTTAGGTGAAATTTTCATGTTTACCGTCGATGCTCAGCCAGATGCATATAATGATGATGGCAAGTTGATCACCGCGACAGACTTAAGAACGGTACATGATTGGATCATTCGACCTCAGTTAATGCAAGTACAAGGTGTCGTCGAAGTTAATCCTATCGGTGGTTTTAAACGTGAGATTTTGGTTGCCTTTGAGCCTAAAAAATTACTCGCTTTTGGTGTTAGCCAACAAGATATTATTCAAGCGATTGAAAATAACAATGATAATAAAGGTGCTGGCTTTATAGAAAAAAATGGCGCGCAATGGTTATTACGTACTCCCGGACAAGTAGAAAGTTTAGAGGACATCGCTAACATTCCCGTTAGGACTCGCGACGGTAGTGTGATCCGCATAGCTGATGTTGCAAAAGTTCAAGAAGGAAAAGAATTACGAACAGGCGCCGCAACCCAGAACGGTAGAGAGGTCGTAATGAGCACGGTTTTCATGCTTATCGGTGAAAACAGTCGCAATGTTGCTAAAGCGGTCGGCATAAAATTAGAAGAACTTAAAGCGACTTTGCCAACAGGAATTACCGTTACCGCTGTTTACGATCGGACAAAACTCGTTGAACAAACACTCGACACGGTAAAGATGAACCTCTTTGAAGGTGCATTATTAGTCATTATCGTGTTGTTTTTGTTATTAGGTAATATGAGAGCCGCATTACTTACCGCGGCGGTTATCCCATTTGCGATGTTAATGACCATAACGGGTATGGTACAAGTAGGTGTTAGCGCCAATTTAATGAGTTTAGGCGCATTAGATTTTGGACTACTGGTTGATGGCGCGATTATCATCGTTGAAAATTGTCTAAGAAAGCTCAGTTCAGCTTCAGCTAATGATCGTACCATGCCTGTTAATGAACGATTAGCACTGGTCTATGAAGCGACCAAAGAAGTTATCCGTCCAGCATTATTTGGCGTGTTTATTATTACCGCGGTATATTTGCCTATTTTTGCGCTAACCGGCGTTGAAGGTAAAATGTTTCATCCTATGGCGATAACCGTTGTTATAGCCCTATGTTGCGCGATGTTTTTATCCGTGACTTTTGTGCCCGCAGCTATTGCTATTTTGTTCAAAGGTCCGGTTAAAGAAAAAGAAAATATCATCATCAAATCTTCATTGGCACTTTACCGCCCCTCTTTAACGTTTGCCCTTAAAGTTCGTTGGTTGGTGGTGTTTTTCGCTGTTGGCTTTGTCGGCTTAGCGGGATTTTCTGCCAATAAACTCGGTAGTGAATTTGTACCAAATCTTGATGAAGGTGATATCGCAATGCATGCATTGCGGATCCCTGGTACGTCATTGTCACAAGCGGTGGCATTACAAAAAACCTTAGAAGAAAAAATTAATCAAATGCCAGAGGTTGAGCGTGTCTTTGCAAAAATTGGTACCGCCGATGTTGCCACCGATGCCGTACCACCAAGTGTTGCCGATAATTTTATTATTTTAAAACCACGCAGTGAATGGCCAAATCCTAATAAACCTAAAGCACAGTTTATAGAAGAGCTAGCAAAAGTGGTTGAGCCAGTACCGGGTAATCGCTATGAATTCTTACAGCCGATACAGATGCGTTTTAATGAATTACTTGCAGGCGTTCGAGCAGAACTTGCGATTAAAGTATTTGGTGATAACTTTGAGACCTTAAGTGCTTTAGGTAATAGCATAAACGCAGCGATTGTGAATGTTGAAGGTGTGGCTGATATTCAAGTAGAGAGAACAACAGGCTTACCTATGATGACGATTAATCCAAAACTTGCCCAATTGGCAAAATATGGACTAAGCGTGAAGCAACTACAATATCAACTTTCAACCGCATTAGGTGGCACCATTGCAGGTAAGTTTTATCAAGGCGATCAACGGGCAGACATCGTAGTACGTCTTCCTGAAGAATTACGTTCAGATGTTGATGCTTTGGCTTATTTACCTATTCAGATGCGCGATAATAGTTATGTGCCATTACAAGAAGTTGCTGAGCTGAACCTCATTGAAGGTGCAAACCAAGTTAATAGGGAAAATGGCAAACGTAGAGTGGTGGTTACCGCTAACGTGCGAGGCAGAGATTTGGGTTCATTTGTTCAGGATATTCAAGCGTCAATTGCTGCCTCAGTTGAAATACCCGCGGGTTACTGGATTGAATATGGCGGTACTTATCAAAAATTACAATCCGCAGCAGAGCGCTTATCTATTGTGGTGCCTATTACCTTACTGATGATTATTGGTTTACTTTTCTTAGCCTTAGGTTCATTTAAAGATTCAATGATCATTTTTACGGGCGTACCATTAGCCTTAACCGGGGGCATTTTTGCTTTACTGCTCAGAGACATTCCTTTTTCAATCTCAGCCGCGGTAGGCTTTATCGCGTTATCTGGTATCGCTATTTTAAATGGCTTGGTTATGGTGTCTTTTATACGAGAACTTAGACGTGAAGGCGCTCTTTTAGATACCGCTATTATCGAAGGTGCATTGACAAGATTTCGCCCCGTACTCACCACCGCCCTAGTTGCTTCTTTAGGCTTTGTGCCGATGGCATTAAACACCGGCATTGGCTCTGAGGTACAACGTCCTTTGGCTACTGTGGTGATCGGCGGGATAATTTCATCAACACTGTTAACCTTATTTGTGCTACCTGCTCTATATCGCTTGCTTCATCGCGAAGAGAAACAGAATAACAAAGAAATTCCCCCCCAAACGAGCGATTCAAAGGAAACAGTAAATGTCTAAAATGTTACAGCGTTATGGCTTAATCGCTTTTATCGCCCTAATTACTCTAATTGCAATAGGGCTACCCATTGCAGCTTTTGCTCACGGTGTCGATGAGAGCACACGTGCCTTTTTACTACAAAATACTGGTGTACAAATCATCCCTTTTTTGTACATTGGCGCTAAACATATGGTGACGGGATATGATCATTTATTGTTTTTAGTGGGCGTATTATTCTTTTTATATAAAAGTCGCGACGTTATATTATATGTCAGTATGTTTACCCTAGGGCACAGCGTAACCTTACTTTTTGGTGTGATCAGCGATCTTCAAGTAAATGCTTATTTAATTGATGCGATTATTGGTTTGTCAGTTGTTTATAAGGGCTTTGATAATTTAGGGGGCTTTAATCGACTTTTTGGGAAGTCGCCAAACGCCAAATTTGCCGTGTTGATATTTGGACTCTTTCATGGTCTTGGCTTAGCCACCAAGCTACAAGAGTTTCAACTGCCCGATGAGGGCTTAATTACCAATTTAATTGCCTTTAATGTTGGCGTTGAATTAGGGCAATTTACTGCCTTAGCCTTTATTTTGTTAATGATAAATTTTTGGCGTAAACACAGTAGCTTCACGCGATTTGCAACCAATACTAATTGTCTATTGATGAGTGCGGGTTTTATGTTGATAGGTTTTCAACTAACGGGCTATTTCATTAACTAATTTATTCATTCACTAATTTAGTGCTAGTCATTTAGTGCTGAGTAATTTTACTTCTTATAAGAGATAAAACGATGCAACCAAAAACGCCGCAAGCTATTACATTATCAAATGCTGCGCTGATCAAATACACGCTATTAAGCTTAATATTTGCTGCAGTCACCCTACTCACGGTTATATTACCTGCTGAATACAACATCGACCCCACAGGGTTAGGACATAAACTTGGGCTAACCGTTTTTAACAATGTAAACACAGCAACCGCCAAGGCTAATGACTCTGAACAATCAAAAGGTGCTACAGAAACAATAGACGTGATCGTACCTGCAGGTCGAGGTGTCGAGTATAAATTTGTTATGGAACAATATCAAAAACTAACATATGAGTGGATAACCGATGGCACACCGTTATACTTCGATTTACATGGCGAGCCTAAAGGTGATACCACGGGATATTTTGAAAGTTATGCCATAGCGACTTTAGTAGAAATGAAAGGCAGTTTTACCACACCTTTTTCGGGTTCACATGGCTGGTATTGGAAAAACAAAACAGATGTTCCGGTAACTGTTCAGTTGATCGTAACAGGTGAGTACATTAAGCATGGCCTTAAATAATCACTATAAAACTAAGTTAATAAAGTAAAAGTTACGTTGGTAATCTTGGCGTTGGTAATGAAAAAACTAATATCATTATCAAACCTTGTTTTAATTAGCAGTCATGTTTTAATTAGCAGTCATGTTTTAATTAGAAGCGATGTTTTTTCATTGAATAAAAACATGGGTTATGCCATCATTTAATGTAAGTATAATATTTTATAGGTTATTCATGGCTTTTAACGTCTCTAAAGCATTAATGGTATTGCTAATATGTGTGGCCTTTGCTGGTCAGACAATGGCGTCTACTATTATGTCTTATCATATGATGAGTATGACGGGAATGAGCAGTCAAGAGCAATCACAAGATATGACAATGATGGATCACAGTAACCATAATATGGTCAGTGAACTTGATGATTCAGAAAAGTCGACTAAAGATTGTTGTTCTCAAACATGTAACTGCTTTACTGGGGGTTGCTCAAGTGTTGCTACTTTCATGAAAGGCATAGTAGGCAACGGACCAGTCGTTGATTTATCCTCTAAAATACTTTCCTATTCTAGTTTGGCCTTAAGCCAACAACCTACATCATTATATCGTCCCCCAATATTAAGCTAAATACAGAATAAATGTGTCCAAAATTTGGTTCATTTATATAATGACTTTCTGTATTAGGCTTTTTTGATCTCATTTTTAGAACCTTTTTCTAACTTCATCAAAATAACCTAATTAATTTAAAATATTAATTGATATCCCTATTGGGGGGCTTATGTTTTCAAATAAATTCACCTTAAAAGTTATAGTTGCCTTTACGATAATCATTGCACTTACTAGTTGCTCTGACGACGAAGTAGCTGTCACCAGCAGCACTCATTCACAAGACACTAAGTCGCAATCTATTGTCCTTGATGTATATAAGAGTCCCACCTGTGGTTGTTGTAAAAAATGGATAGATCATATCAACGAAAATGGATTCGAATCTAAGGTACATAGTTATCAAAATTTTTCAGTCATTAAAGATACAAAAGGCATAGAGCCTCAATATCGTTCATGTCATACCGCAATTTCAAAAGATGGCTACGCCTTTGAAGGTCATGTACCTGCAAAGTTCATTCAGCAATTCATCAAAGAGCAACACGCTGAGGACGTTATCGGGTTGTCTGTTCCGGCGATGCCTGTAGGGTCACCGGGAATGGAAGTTGATGACAAGTTTCAACCTTACAATGTGTTACTTTTAAAATCAGACGGCACATATCAAATATACGCAAGTGTCCAAGCATATGAGGAACAATTCTAATGACTAAGCTAAATGTGAATAGGAATTTATACACGAAGTGCAGTGTTGGAATGATAGCTTTCACTCTTTTATCTTCAAACGCTGCTGAGTTTCCAGCGATGAAAGCGAGCAGCCCTTTATCATTTGAACATACCATCAGGGCAGCACAAAAAAATGACCCTTGGATAACGGGTAATGTTCATAAACAAAGAGCTATCGAATCAATGAGTGATGCAGTAAATACATTGCCTGATCCGAAAATGTCTATTGGCCTGGCAAACTTGCCGACGAATGGTTTTGATTTTGGCCAGGAAGGAATGACACAGGTAAAGGTGGGTATTTCACAAATGTTTCCTCGCGGAGATACCTTAGCGATTAAGAGCCAACAATTAAAGAGCCAAAGTGAGGCGTATCCGTATCAAAGGAAAGACCGGGGATCAAAAGTTGCCGTTACCGTCGGAACTTTATGGTTAGATGCTTATAAAATTCAGCAGAGCATTGTATTAATTGAAAAAAACAGATCCTTGTTTGAGCAGCTAGCAGATGTGGCGACAGCAAGTTATTCATCAGCTTTAGGTAAAACCCGTCAGCAAGATATTGTCCGAGCACAATTAGAGTTAACACATTTAGAAGATAGATTAGATAAATTAGCGCAACAGAAAAATCACTATGACGGAATACTTTTACAATGGTTAACACTATTTCCTATCGACGATAGCTCAGTTGTTGAAACGTCATTTGAAACTGATTTTTCTTTCAATAATTTTTCTTTAGAAAATATTGTTCTTAGTCAGCAATTACCTCAAATAGACTTACTTAATCCTAATTTAGTCTACAAAAAAAATGGCCTAAAAGCAGATGAGTTGGTTCGATATTTCTCAAATCACCCCGCTATTCTCGCTGTAGAAAAGAAAATAAATAGCATGAAAACAGGCATTAAATTGGCGAAGCAAAAGTACCAGCCTGAATGGGGTGTTAATGCTAGCTACGGCTATCGCAGTGATGATCCCATGGGCAGAAGTAGAGCTGATTTATTTTCAGTTGGCGTAACATTCGACCTACCCCTTTTCACTGAAAACCGACAGGATAAAGAAGTTCAATCAGCGATATCAAAAACAGAAGCAGTGAAAACCGAAAAGTTATTATTACTTAGAGAGTTACTCGGCTCTTATTTAAGCGCAAAAGGAAGACTGCTTCGTTTAAAAGACCGACAGAATTTGTATCAGGAGAAATTGTTACCACAAATACATGATCAAGCAGAAGCTTCTCTGACGGCTTATACCAATGATGATGGCGATTTTTCAGAAGTTGTTCGTTCACGTATTGCGGTGCTTAATGCCGAAATAGATGAGCTTGCACTAAACGTAGATGAACAAAAAATACGGTTAGAACTTAACTACCTCTTTGTTGGCAGTATCAATAATGCAACCACACAAAATAATATGTATATAACCAATAGTAGCCAATACGCTTCTATTTCGGGAGAAAAATAATGAGCAATAATATTAAACCGATAATTGTAGGTATTGCGATAGGCACTATTCTCACTTTTGGTGCATTTAATTTTATAACACCGTCTAGCAGTGACCAAATATCTAACCGAGTACCTGACGAGAAAAAGCCGCTTTATTGGGTAGCGCCAATGGATGCTAATTATAAGAAAGATAAACCCGGTAAGTCGCCAATGGGCATGGATTTAGTACCTGTTTATGACGATGGCGGAAAAGGCCCGAATGAAGGCCCTGGCACAATTCGTATATCATCTAATGTTGTTAATAACTTAGGAGTACGTACCACAACAGCAAGTTACAAGTCATTATATACCGAAATAAATACCGTGGGTTATGTTACTTACAATGAAGATAAACTGGTTCATATTCACCCTCGTGTTCAAGGATGGATTGAAAAGCTATATGTTAAGGCTGAGGGTGATCCCGTTAAAAAAAATCAAGCGTTATACGACATCTATTCTCCTGAGTTAGTTAATGCTCAAGAAGAGATGTTATTGGCACTAGATCGAAAGAATAGCCGATTAATTACGGCCGCTGAAAACAGATTATCAGCACTACAGTTACCTAAATCAGCTATTGTAAAACTAAAAGAAAGTAAAAAAGTTCAGCAGACAGTAACTTTTTATGCACCACAAAATGGTGTGGTTGAAAACTTAAAGATACGTGAAGGCTTCTTCGTAAAGCCAGGTTCAACATTGATGTCAATTGCCGACCTCTCAGAAGTTTGGGTTGAAGCTGAAGTTTTTGAAAGACAGGCAGGCCAAGTTAAAACGGCGACCCCCGTCACTATGACACTTGATTATTTACCGAGTAAAATATGGCAGGGTCAAGTGGATTATATCTATCCAGCCCTTGATGCTAAAACACGTACTGTGAAAGTGCGCTTGCGCTTCAGTAATGAAAAGGGTGATTTTAAACCTAATATGTTTGCACAAATTGCCATTCATACCACGGGCGATGAGCAAGTATTACTTATTCCAAAAGAAGCCTTGATCAGAACCGGTAATCAAAACAGAGTTGTACTTGCATTAGGTGAAGGCAGTTTTAAGTCTATTGAAGTCTCTGTGGGTCGCTATGACAGTGAAAGTGTCGAAATACTGAAAGGACTTAGTGAAGGAGATAAAGTTGTCAGTTCAGCGCAATTTTTACTCGATTCAGAATCAAGCAAATCATCTGATTTTAAGCGTATGAATAAGCAAGATGACAGCAATGCGCCAATGCCTAACTCTGTTTGGGTGCAGGCCACAATTAAAAGCATGATGGCCGATCATAACATGCTGACACTAATACATGATGCGATACCCAAGTGGGATTGGCCAGAGATGACAATGGACTTTATAGCAACTGATGCTGTTGATTTTTCGCAGCTTAAAAAAGGTCTTAGCTTACATGTTGAAGTAACCAAAACAGCGAGTGGTGATTATCAAGTGAGTAATGTCCATGTGCCTGATGAAAGTAATGCGGCAATGTCTAACGCTCAAGATAAGGATAAAAACGTTGCCACAGTCACAGGTACTATTAATACACTCATGATTGATCACGGCATGATTAATATTAGCCGTTCAGCGATAAAAAAGTGGAACAGAGCTGCCGCTACACTCGACTTTATTACGGATGAAGGTGTCAGTTTGGCGGAGTTTAGCCAAGGCATGGAAATTAAGTTTACTTTTGAAATACGTGATGGAAATTTTATCATCACCGACATTGCACCATTGCCTACAGATGAAAAATCAGCCGTTAAATCTTCAATTGAAGAAACGCCTGTTGATCATTCAAGCCACTAATTAGGAGTTAAATACTTATGATTACTTCTATTATTCGTTGGTCTGTTACCAATCGATTCTTCGTATTACTAGCGACATTCTTACTTGTTGCTGCTGGATTATATTCGATTAAGAATACTCCCATTGATGCACTACCCGATTTATCTGATGTGCAAGTAATAATTAAAACAAGCTACCCAGGTCAAGCACCACAAGTTGTTGAAGATCAGGTTACTTACCCTATGACCACCGCTATGCTGTCAGTACCCGGTGCAGTAACTGTTCGAGGTTATTCGTTTTTTGGCGATTCTTATGTTTACGTTATTTTTGATGAAGATACTGACCTTTACTGGGCACGTTCAAGGGTACTTGAATATTTAAGTCAAGTTGCCCCCAATTTACCTAGCGATGTAAGACCTCAATTAGGTCCCGATGCTACTGGTGTTGGTTGGGTATACTTGTATGCCCTTACGGATAAAACAGGTCAACATGATTTAAGCCAATTACGTAGTTTGCAAGATTGGTTCTTAAAGTTTGAATTACAAACAGTTCCCGGCGTATCAGAAGTGAGTACGCTTGGCGGAATGGTCAAACAGTATCAGGTCAGAATTAACCCCGATAAGCTACGTGCTTTTGGTATTCCATTATCACATATTCAAAGAGCGATTAAACAAGGGAACCAAGAAATAGGCGCATCCGTTGTTGAGATGGCTGAAGCCGAGTACATGGTGAGGGCTACCGGTTACATCAAAAGTGTAGAAGACTTAGAGAACATTCCGCTTGGTGTTAACGAAAATGGTACACCGTTACTGCTAAAAGATGTTGCAGATATTGGTACTGGGCCACAAATGCGTCGTGGTGTTGCTGAGCTTAACGGCGAAGGTGAAACCGTTGGCGGCATAGTGGTGATGCGTTTTGGTGAAAACGCTCAGCAAGTAATAAAAAGCGTGAAAGAAAAACTTGAACAGCTTAAAAAAGGACTACCAGAAGGTGTTGAAATAGTACCTGTTTATGATCGTTCTGCCCTGATTGAACGCGCAATAGAAAATGTAGCCTATAAATTGCTCGAAGAATTTGGCGTGGTCGCCTTAGTTTGTATCATCTTCTTATTCCATGTGCGCTCTTCCCTTGTGGCAATCATTAGTATTCCAGTGGGTATTTTAACCGCATTTATTGTGATGTATTGGCAAGGATTAAACGCTAATATCATGTCATTAGGAGGAATTGCTATCGCTATTGGCGCAATGGTTGATGGTGCTATTGTGATGGTTGAGAATATGCATAAGCACATGGAACTCTTACCTAAAGATAAGCCGTTAACCAAAGAGAAACGTTGGCAAATGGTCATAGACTCTGCGAGTGAAGTTGGTCCTGCCTTATTCTTTAGCTTATTAATTATCACGGTTAGTTTTTTCCCCGTATTTACATTAGAAGCGCAAGAAGGACGCATGTTTTCACCACTCGCTTTTACAAAAACGTATGCCATGGCGGCTTCTGCAGCACTAGCGATTACCTTAGTACCTGTACTTATGGGCTATTTTATTCGCGGTAAAATTCTTCCTGAGCATAAAAATCCTGTTAATAAATTTTTGACCTTTCTCTATATGCCGGCGTTGAAAACCGTTTTGAGTTTTCCAAAAATAACCTTAGTCGCTGCATTAGCTGTTCTTGCTGTTGGCATATACCCACTTGATAAAATTGGTAGTGAGTTTATTCCACCGCTTGATGAAGGCGACCTAATGTATATGCCGACAACCTATCCTGGTATTTCTATAGGACAGGCTCGTCAACTTCTACAACAAACGGACAAACTGATCAAAACTGTTCCAGAAGTAAAAACCGTGTTTGGTAAAGTAGGTCGCGCTGAAACAGCAACAGATCCTGCGCCTCTTACTATGATAGAGACTTTTATTCAGTTAAAGCCACAAGACCAATGGCGGGAGGGGGTAACCACTGCAAGCTTGAAAAAGGAACTGGATGCTTTAGTCAAACTTCCTGGTGTTACTAATGCTTGGGTTATGCCTATTAAAACACGTATTGATATGTTGGCTACCGGCATTAAAACCCCCGTAGGGATAAAAATTGCGGGTCCAGATTTATCTGTTATTCAAGAGATAGGTCAGCAATTAGAAGAAATTTTAGCAGACGTCCCTGGCACAGCCTCAGTATATTCAGAGCGTGTTGCCGGGGGGCGATATATAAACGTTGATATTCAGCGGGGAAAAGCGGCTCGTTATGGACTCAATATTAATGAAATACAGCAAGTAGTCGCTACGGCTATTGGCGGTATGAACGTTACTAACACGGTTGAAGGTTTAGAGCGTTATCCGGTAAGTTTACGTTATCCTCAAGATTATCGTGACTCACCAGAGCAACTATCATTATTACCTATAGTGACACCTAATGGTCAACGGATTTCATTAGGAGATGTTGCTAATATCTTTATTGAAGATGGTCCTCCTGGCATTAAATCTGAAAATGCTCGGTTAAACGGTTGGGCCTTTGTTGACATCGAAGGTGTTGACGTAGGCAGCTATGTTACTGACGCACAGAAAGTGGTGGCAGCTAAGATTAAACTCCCTGCGGGATACTCTATCGTATGGGCTGGCCAATATGAATATATGGAACGTGCCAAAGAAAAATTAACTTACGTGGTGCCATTAACCTTATTTATTATTATCATTCTACTTTATTTAAATTTTAGAAATGTTGTTGATGTAGCAATTATTATGGGTACTTTACCGCTAGCAATGGTAGGTAGTGTTTGGTTAATTTACATCCAAGGCTACAACTTCTCGGTGGCTGTAGGTGTTGGATTTATCGCGCTCGCCGGGGTTGCCATAGAAGTTGGTGTCATTATGTTGGTTTATCTAAATCAAGCATACAGCGGCATGCTTGAAGCGCATAAATTAAAAAATATCATCACGACTAAACAAGATGTTTTTGATGCTGTGTTGCAGGGCGCTGGCATGCGAGTTCGCCCGGTCATGATGACTTCAGCGACCATTTTTATTGGTTTATTACCTCTTTTGTATGGCACAGGCACAGGCTCAGAGGTGATGAGTCGTATTGCAGCGCCGATGATTGGCGGTGTATTGAGTGCGGTCATATTGACCTTACTTATATTACCCGCATTATTTTATTTATGGCGTTCGTCATCGATAAAAAATATAAGCTCAAAAGTATAGTGAAGTAATTTATAAAAAATGAATAACGTCAATGCCAATACATTGACGAATTAATCTAGAAAACTTTAATAACTAACGTAGGAGTAAACCATGAAAACTTTAACTAAGATCGCTTTGGTATTAATACCAGCCATTACTTTATCAATGACAGCTATAGCACATGATCCCAAGTTGCATGCAAAAAAGGCTGAGAAAGCCGATTGTAGCAAAATGGATCATAGCAAAATGGATATGAAAGATCCTGTTGCTATCGCCATGATGAAAAAATGCGTGATACAAGCAGAAAAATCTAAAACTATGATGGATCATAGTAAAATGAACAAAAATGTGGACCACAGTAAAATGAAAAAAATGGCTGATAAAAAGATTAAAAAAGATGACCACAATCATCATTAATTAAATGTTAGAGAACACTTAGTGCAAATGCGTGTACTAAGTGATTTTTGCTTAAGAAGGAATACCGATGAACATGCTTAAATTACTCCTGTTGCTTATAACTTTAGTTATTGGAACCACGGCAACAATTATTTATTCAGGTATTGTCGATGTGGCTGCTGATAAACCTCATAGTGATTTGGTGTACTGGCTTTTAGAAGAAACCAGAGAAAGCTCTATTGAAAAAGCCGCTAACAATATCGAAGTACCCGATTTAACTGCACCTGAATTATTATTGACCGGTGGAGTCGATTACGAATTTATGTGCTCGAGTTGTCATTTAAAGCCCGGCCAGAGTGAGAGTGATATGAGTGTAGGTTTATATCCTGCGCCACCTAATCTTGCCGTTTCTAATGATAATCACGAAGGACATCAACATGGTGATGATACGCAAGCTGACCGTAATAATTTTTGGGTAATAAAGCACGGTATTAAAGCTTCAGGCATGCCCGCTTGGGGTAAAACCCATGATGATCAGCGCATATGGGCAATGGTTGCTTTTATAAAGCGCTTACCGACTTTAACAGCTGAGCAATATCAAATATTAACCGCAATAGATTAATCTAAAATAACATTTAATAAAAAGGTAAAAAAATGATTAAAATAATAATAACGACATGGTTACTCGTCCTAAGTTTTTCAACTATCGCTCATGGCGACCAAGTACATGTAAGTAAAGATAAACAAGAAATTATTGATATAATTTCAGGCATAAAATACGGCTGGGAAAACGGTGATGGCACCCCCTTTAGAAAAACGTTTTTAGATTTTGAAGGAGCGCGTTATATTGAGTCAGGTGGTCAAAATAAAGGCTTAGATTCACTGGTTACACATCATGTTGAGCCAGAAAAAGGCGCTATGGAATATATGATGCTAGATTTTAGCGATATTGAAGTGCATTTTGAAGGTGAAAACAAAAACTTTGCTTGGGTTATTGCTAATACAAGCTTTAAAGCTAAATTGAAAAAAAGTGGTCGTGAACTTGATAAAAAGGGTTATCAAACATTTTTATTGCGCAAAATTGATCAGCAATGGAAAGTAGTTCATAGCCATTCATCTGGTCGAGATAATAAACCAAAGAAAGAACATAAACACTAAACGTAACGATATAAAAGTTAACCTTGATTTAAATCAAGGTGTTTTTTTTGGTAAGAGCTATGATGTTATTAATTGATAATAATCCCTAAGTTAAGGTTATCAAGTCATGTTATTTCGAATGAGTTGGTTATTAAGTTTAGTTATTTATTTGTCGGTAAACGGACAAGTATTTACTGCGCCAATTCATCTATGTCAAGCAATGGCTAATACCTCAATCTCATTGTTAGTTTCGTCAGACACGCCCTCCTCTCATCAAGATCAGCACCAAGTTCACCAAATGGATGAAGAGGCCTTTTTAGTTCGCAATATAAAAAACAAAGCTGAAAATTTTTCTGAACAAACATCAATGGATAATTGCCAATGTGTTGATTGTGATTGTACAGCCAATATAGTTTCGCAAGCTAATTCAGCAATGCTATCAAAAGAAGCACTGACCGTATTTTTACTTCATGTTGAAGGAGCCCTAAGTAAAAGAGCAACAACCTTTATTTCTCAGCCTCATTCCAATTTATATCGCCCACCCATCTTTCTATAGCACAACCTAGATCCGTTTCAATTTTATGGGTCACTTCATTTTTTTAATTTTAATGATCATTATTGGTGTAGTTGTTAGTTGTTAGTTGTTAGTTGTTAGTTAAGAGTCTCTACTTTATGTTTAGAAAACGAGTAAATAAACGACCAATAAGTGAGTCAAAATTTGTGGTACTGCTTTATCAAAAAAGGAGACGTAAATGAGCAATGTAATAAATGGTCTAAGGACGAGTGGCACTAAACCATCACCGTCAAGAGCAGCTGAATCATTAAACCAAGAACTTATTATAGAAGGAGCCGGTTGCGCAAACTGTGTAGGTAAAATAGAAGCTGTTTTGAGAGAAGTGAAAGGGGTAAAAAAAGCCGAAATGAACTTTGCGTTAAGAACAGTTAGTATCACCATGACACAACAGCTTCCTACGCAACAGTTGATACAAGCAGTTGAGTCTATTGGCTATAACGCAAAAAGTGCTCAAAATAGCAGTGATGAAGCATTACTCAATGAAAAAGAGTTAGCTGAGCAAAAGTATTATAAGAAATTAATGTTACAAACTTGGATTGGCTTAGGTCTAGGTGCACCGTTAATGCTTTATAGCTTATTAGGTGGGCCGATGACGGTTAATTCTAGTTTAGAACGTGGTATTTGGTTGTTCATCGGTTTGGTATGTGCAGCAATCATGTATTTTGCAGGAAAGCATTTTTATATTGGCGCTTATAAATCATTTATTAATCATAGTGCCAATATGGATACCTTAATTGCTTTGGGTACAGGCACCGCTTGGCTTTATTCAATGATAGTGGTGTTGTTCCCGTTAGCCTTACCTGAAATGGCTCGACATGTTTACTTTGAAGCGACAGCGATGATCATTGGTTTAATTAACTTAGGTTTAGCACTAGAGGTCAAAGCGCGAGGACGCACCAGTGAAGCAATAAGACGTTTAATCGGTTTACAGGCGAAAACCGCCAGAGTGATAAGAGATGATAAAGAGCTAGATATAAATATTGAACAGGTATTATTAAATGACGCGGTACGGGTAAGGCCAGGCGAGCGTGTACCTGTTGACGGTACTGTCATTGAAGGCAGTACTACCATTGACGAATCGATGTTAACGGGAGAGCCAATGCCTGTTAAAAAAGGTGTTGGTGATGACGTTGCCGCAGGTACTATTAATAAAGTGGGTTTGATTATTTTTAACGCCACCCGTGTTGGTAAAGACACGGCGTTAGCCCAAATTATAAACATGGTGAAACGTGCACAAAACTCTAAACCACCTATTGGCCGTTTAGCGGATATTATCTCTGCTTATTTTGTTCCTGTGATAATGATTATTTCCATTAGTAGTGCCTTGATTTGGTTGAACTTTGGCCCTGAACCTACTGTTGCATTTGCGGTTATTTCTGCTACCACTGTTTTAATCATTGCCTGTCCTTGTGCTCTAGGACTAGCTACGCCCATGTCTGTTATGGTTGGCGTCGGTAAAGCAGCAGAAGCAGGTGTACTCATTCGTAATGGTGAAGCATTACAAACCTCCTCACAAATAACTGCAATGGTGTTAGATAAAACAGGCACTATCACCTTAGGTGCCCCTAAAGTCACCGATATTTTAGTGCTTAATCAGATGACGGAAAACGCCATTCTCGCATTAGTGGCAAGTTTAGAAACAGGCTCAGAACATCCACTTGCGCAAGCTATTGTTGACTCGGCAAAAGATAAACAGTTAACACTTGATAAAGTTAAAGATTTTAACGCCATCGCCGGACGAGGTGTTCAAGGGGTTGTTAAAGGTGAAAAGCTATATTTTGGTAATGAAAAATTAATGGTTGAGCAAGGTATTAATATGACATCCGCCATAATAGATAGTGCTCAAAACATGGCAAGTGAAGCTAAAACGCCAATGTATTTTGCATTTAATAATGAACTAGCCGCGATTATTGCCGTGGCAGACCCAATAAAAGAAGATTCAATTTCAGCCATTAAACGCTTACAAGATAATGGTATTCGTGTGGTGATGTTAACCGGTGATAACCACGCTACTGCAAAAGCTGTCGCTGATAAAGTGGGTATTAGTGAATTTTTTGCTGAAGTATTACCGGAAGATAAATCGTCTAAAATCGCTGAATTGCAAGCATAAGGTGAAATTGTAGGGATGACCGGAGATGGTATAAACGATGCGCCCGCTTTAACCCTTGCTAATGTTGGTTTTGCTATCGGTACAGGCACTGATGTTGCCATTGAAAGTGCTGATATCACCCTAATGCGTGGCTCATTACATGGTTTAGCCGACGCAATCGCGGTAAGTAAAGCAACGTTACGTAATATCAAACAAAATTTATTTGGCGCCTTTATTTATAACGTGGCAGGAGTGCCCTTTGCTGCGGGGGGGGGATATCCATTTTTTGGATTGTTACTAAGTCCTGTGATTGCAGGTGCGGCAATGGCATTTTCATCATTAACTGTCGTGAGCAATGCCAACCGATTACGATTTTTTAAACCCAAAGAACATTAATACCAATTGAATTAAAGTAGTGTTCTATTATAAGCGAGAGTAAATGTTCAAGAGCAAGGCGCTTGAGTGAGTAATAGCGTGCTATTGGGATTGAAAGCAACGCAGATATTGGATATGTAGACCGTCTTAGAATGATCGATTCATTATTTCAATTGGTATAAGTAGTACCTAAATAAAATGGAGAACATATGTTAATAATCAATTTAATTGGCTTAGGTTTAATCGCTCTCATTATTTGGTGGTTTTGGCTATACAAACCACAGTCAACTCAAGTGAGTAATGAACATGATCAGGGTGAAATAACCGTTGTGGTTGAAGATGGTATCTATCAACCTGCGCATATTTCATTGCTTGAAGATAAAGCAACAAATATTAACTTTATTCGAAAAGATGCAAGTCCTTGTGCGGCAACAGTATTATTTCCTGATTTAGAAATCAGTGCAGATTTACCGTTAAATAAACCGTTTACAGTGCAATTACCAGCAATGAAAAAAGGGGAATATGTCTTTCATTGTCAAATGAAAATGTATAGCGGCAGTGTTGTTGTTAAATAAAACCAGTTAAGGAGAAAATCATGACCGATTTAGATCATAGAGTTGGCATTAGAGAGAATAACTTAGTTGTTAGAAATATTAGGCTATCAAAGGTTACAGAAAAAAACATTGACGCATTAATTGAAGAAATAGACCAGATGTTCGGCCTAGACGAGGTTTCATTTAATCGAAAGGATGAGTCTATTCATTTAGCTTACGATGCTGCTAATTTGAACCTTGAAGGTATTGAAGAAATCATCAAAAAACATCAGATAGATATTCATGATGATTGGTGGACACATACGAAAGAAAGTTACTATAAGTTTTGTGATCAAAACACCAAAGATAATTTCGAACATCAACCTTGGAGCTGCCATACCCAACCCCCTGATACGATTAAAAGAAAACATTAAATTTAAAAATGACATAACGCAATTAAACCAATAAACTCTGCAGCTAAGCTGATTCGCCAACAGGTAATCACACGTAAAATTACAGTTGGCTGTTTTTCGGGCATCACACATTGTAGGCAACTATAATTTTCCGCTTATTTGCGGTGCTAGTCATCAACGGAGTATTTAAGCATTGTGTTTCCTGTTAAAAAAGTAAGTATCCCAATAAACAGTGAAGTATTTAAAAGCCTAAAGGGTTCTTACTATTCAGATTCATATTCTTTCAGTTCGAGCAAAGAAAATAGAGTAGCACTTCAAGTTTGGTTAGATCACGCTGCTAACATACCTGCTTGGGTTAACTTTTTAATGGCAAGTAGAAATAAAATAGTATCTATGGTTGGATTGAAAAACATTGGTCATTTAGGCGACTTAGACACAAATAAATTAATTGAGGAATACCAAGTGGGCGATAGAGTTGGTATTTTCACGTTACTTTTTTTAAGTAACAATGAAATTATATTAGGTGACTCGGATAAACATTTAGATGTAAAAGTTTCCGTGTATACTCAGAGAGACAAAGCTCATTTGATTTCAATTTCGACCGTAGTACACGTGCATAATTTTCTTGGTAAATTATATATGTTATTCGTGGAGCCAATGCATAAATTAATTGTGCCGTCATCTATAAAACGAGCTGAAGGCTCTGATACCTAACAAATAAGAATAAGTATAGCGTAGCCGACACCTCATTTGGGTGTTGAGACTGTAGAATTTCTCCAAAGTAAAAAATGGCGGGAAAATTTATATTCACTGAACCAGCAAAAAATAATTTTCTGTAATATATTGCTTCATATTTCGCGTAGCAACGTATTTTTTTGGCATAATTTTAATTATTATCGAAGCTATTTTTATAAAATAGAAATTATACAGGCTGGTTAGCCCTTTTAGTAAAAATCATATCTAAGGATGATTATAATGATAAAAAAACTATCTTTCATTTTAGCAATAATCTTATTGATTACCACGAAGTGTATATTTTCAGCTGAGTTTAACACCGGGAAACGAATAAATATAAGCTCAACTCATTTAAATGAAGAACGTGAAATACAGATATTACTACCAGAATCTTACCGTAGTAACACGCAAGCAACTTATCCTGTTATTTACCTTTTAGATGGTGATTTTGCTTTTCAGGGCGTTGCAGGAATGTTGGATTTTATGGCAAACAAAGGCCAATTGATTCCAGATGTTATTTTGGTGGGTATCGCAGATAAAGGAACTGATAAGTATCGGCAGTATATGACACCCGCGGGATTAACAGCACCTTTTGAAAAAGGTGATGCTGGTAAAGCAAAGCAATTTTTAAATTTTTTAGAAAAAGAAGTTAAACCTTATATAAATAACAATTACAGAGTCGCAAATAACGCAATTCTCGTTGGCCATTCTATAGGAGGGTTGTTTGTATTAAATGCATTATTTGAATCACCAAATGCTTTTGAGCATTTTGTATCCATGAGCCCATCTGTTTGGCTAAATGATCATGCCATTATGGCAAAAGCTAAAAGGTTTATTGAAATGAGTAAACATGATCAAACATCGTTGTATTTATCATTAGGTGATGAAACTAGGCAAGGCGTATATGGGGTTTTACAATTATTAGATGAAATTCAGCCTAAGAATATTCAATGGCAGTTTTCGCATTACCCAAATGAAAATCACAATTCAGTTGGGTTAGTTTCATTACGTAGTGATTTAAAAGCTATTTTTAATGGATGGTTTATAACGGATAGAGAATTATCTTCTTCTATGTCAGCAGAGCGCTTGCTTGAGCATTACAAAGAGCTATCTCTCTCATTAAATATCAACCAACCGATACCAACACCAAGTATTAAATCTGCAATTCGATATTTTTATAGACAAAAAAATACAGATGAAATACCTACGTTTATGGCTAAAGTAAAAAATGTACTCCCGGCCTCGGAGCAAGGTTTTATTATTATGCAGGCTAGTTACCTTGGTCATTTTGAGTCGCCTGAGGCTGCATTAAAAATATTACTAAAATCTGAAGCTGACTTTAATTACTCTGTAGAGTATCTAAAAAGTATAGCTTCAACTTATGAGCAGCTAGAGAATAAAGAACTCGCCTTTAGCTATTATGAAAAAGCATTTAAATTAGCCAAGTCATATGAAAGTAATCAGTGGCAAATAAATATTATAAAGGCTAAGTTACTTGATAATCAGAGCTAACAAATAAGAATAGGTGTCGCGTAGCCGACACCTATTCTTATTTTGAAGCTTAATTTTTTAATAATTTTCGTGACTGTTTTTTCTACAAGAAAAGTTCTACAGGCTCGTTATACGTACATGGGATCTACATGAAATCTAAACTCGAAATTTACGCACTTGCTGTTTGCTTTACCTCTATGATTTGTATTGTTATTTCATCCGCAATTACAGCTTATTCCGTGATATCAATGGTTGTACCTGATATAACGATGGACTCATATCAGTATGAAAGATATCAAAGTAACGATGCATATTGGAATGAAATAAAGTGCTGTGATGCTGAAGATAAAAATAAACCTAGAATTGGTGAACAAGAATTAACTAAAAAAAGAAACGATGCTTATATTATGGCGCTTTCAAATGAAAAACGTAGTGGTTTACAATCTTTTATTCTCTCTCTTATGTTTTTATTATCAGGGGCTGTCGCTTTATTTGTACATTGGGTAATTGCTAAACGATCTAGGCTGTAGAATTTATTCAACGTGGAAAATTACGGGGATTTATGTTCACAGAGCCAACAAACATCATTTTCTAGTAGGTTATTACCTCAGGTTTCACCTAGCAATGGGTTTTGGTTTAATTTTTAATAATTTACGAGACTGATTTTTATAAAATATAAATTCGACAGGCTCGTTATATGTATAAGGATTGTCCGGTGAAAATAATCACGAATATATGCTCAAATAACTTATCTGAAAGCACTACGTTTTACATGGACCTTCTAGGTCTACAGATAAAGTATCATAGTGACTGGTATGTGCAGCTTTGCTCGCCTGATGATTCAGAAATAGAATATGGCATTATTCAAAGAGATCATGAGTTGGTACCTAAAGAATACCGACAGCCACCTAATGGAATATATGTCACATTTGTTGTGCCCAATGTAGATAATACTTATGAAAAAGCGCTCAAGTTGAATTTGCCTATTGTAAAAGAACCTACAAATGAGTTTTATGGGCAACGTAGGTTTCTAACTAAAGATCCAAGTGGTTGTCTCATTGATATATGTTCCCCATTTTAAAACATAAGTTTAATAGTAAATAAGGAGTTGATATGTCGTTTGTTTCTGAGAAAGATTGGAAGTTATTTCGTAAACTGCAATCAGAATTAACAGCTAAAGCTTGTGAATTAGTTTTTGGTCAAGTTGATAATGTTGCCAAGACTCGAGCGGGTAAAGAGCATCAATCATATTTAGATTTGTATCGTTTGATTGAAATAGAAGATGCCAAAATAGCTGAAATGTTTAACAATCCAACTCGTAACAATGTGTTGTTGAAGATTGTCTCATTGAAAAAAAACAATGTATTGTCTGTCGATCAGTTTCAACTGTTTAGTGAAGAAACACAAACGTTAGTTAACCGTATTCTTAATTTTAATTGAACGGCTAACAGCCATTGAAAAGAAAAATATCAAGTATTTTTATCCTGTATCGCTTATTTGAATCAGCAATTATTTGCCACTTAATGGGCCGCTAACGAAGAGGATCTAATTTTATGCCTGAAGCCAATCCAGCGAAAGTCATGACCTTTGTATCGCCGAAAGATCTCGGCCAATGGCTTAAGGTAAATCACGCTATCGAAAATGAACTGTGGGTGAAGGTATTCAAGAAAAACACGGGAATTTCGAGCGTGACTTGGGGCGATATCGTGGTTGAGGTGCTGTGCTGGGGCTGGATCGATGGCATCAAGAAATCAATCGATGAGCAAGCATATCTCCAAAGGATCACGCCAAGAAAAGCGCGAAGTAACTGGTCGAAGAGGAACACAGAGCATGTGGAGCGTTTAATAAACGAGGGCAGGATGACAGAATCAGGACTCGAGCACGTTCGTGCTGCAAAAGCAGACGGTCGTTGGAAAAATGCCTATGTGACAAGTGAAATGAAAGTTCCTGCAGATTTCCTCGCAGCACTAGAGAGCAAGCCGCAGGTGAAACAATTTTTCGAAACGCTCACTAAATCGAGTCATTATGTCATCGCGTACGGATTGACAAGTGCGAAGAGACCCGAAACCAGACTGAGGCGATTTACAAAATTCATAGATATGCTTGCCCGCAAAGAAAAGCCTGTTTAGGTTTCAAAAGATAAATAACACCAGCGTTATAAAATTCATAAACCGGACAACTAGTTATTGAAAATCATGCCTTGTACATCCCCATTTTTCTACATAAAAAAGTAGACCGCTTATCATTATTTTATATTTTTTACACAGGCTTGATATAACTCATGCAATTTCACAGGCTTACTTAATATACAATTAAACCCTAAGTCTCTATACAGCTTAATATCTTCAATCATTACATTAGCGGTTACTGCGATAATTGGAATGTTGGATGTTTTTCTGATGATTTTAAAGGCTTCAATGCCATCCATTATGGGCATTTGAATATCCATAAAAATCACTTGGGGTTGATGTATATTGAATAATTCGACGCATTCAGCTCCATTTTTCGCCATGATGACTTTAGCACTTGTTGGCGTCATTAACTTTTTAAATATGACTCGATTAATCGCATTATCGTCGGCAAGTAAAACTGTAACATTGCTTAATTGAGGTGTGGTAATAAGCTCACTGTCTTTCTCTATATTTTGGTTATTAGTTCGCTCTAAAGGTAAATGAACAACAAAACAACTACCTTTACCCAGTTCACTTTGTACTTTAATACTTCCGCCCATCATTTGCGCTAAACTTAACGCTATATTAACCCCTAATCCCGTACCGCCATATTCTCTTGTTGTCGATTTATCAGCTTGCTCAAAGCGTTTAAATACACTATTTAACGATGTTTTAGACATGCCAATGCCAGTGTCTACAACTTCGATTAATATTTCTTGTGAACCGCTAATATTGATAATTACTCCGCCGTTATGTGTAAATTTAAGCGCATTAGAAATAATATTTATCAAAACCTGCTTTACTCGAGTTACATCCCCTATCCAATATTTATGAAAGTTATCGTTATACTCTAATGTTAGTTTTATTGATTTTTCAACGGCGATCGGTTGTAACTCATTATAAATGGTCTGCAGAAGTTGTTCTAAATCAAAACCATTAACTTTAAACTCCACTTTGCCAGCCTCTATCTTAGACGAGTCTAAGATATCATTGATGATAGTTAACAAACTCTTACAAGAAGTTAATGCGGTTAAAATAAGTTCATGTGATTCTTTATCATCTACTGATTTTTGTAAAATTTGCAATGAGCCAAATATACCGTTCATCGGTGTACGTATTTCGTGGCTCATATTTGCAAGAAATTGTGTTTTATAACGGCTTACCCTCTCCAATTCTAACGCTTTTTGTTCAACTTTATGATATGAATCTTCGAGTTCAACTGTACGTTTTTTTACTTGATATTCTAAGTATTGCTGATTATCAAGTTGATTGAAAATGAGGGCTAGGAGTTGAGTTAATGTTTTTATATAAGAACTGTCAGCTGAAGATAAAATCGTTTCTTTTAGTGATATTAAGGTGATAACACCCAACACTTTGTTTTGTGACATTAAAGGAATGACAAGCTCAGATGATATTTTATTGTTTATGATAAAAGCATTTTCAGCTAACGGAGCATATTTAGTGGGTAGCTGCTCAAAAGTATCTTCATTGAATTTGTTAAAAGTAATGAATGAATCACCTTCTTTCGTTTGAAAATTCAATTTATAATCTACGCTGATAAACGCGTGTTTACTTTTAGCAATGCGATTTAAATAAACAATATTTAACGCATTACATTGAAATAATTCGATGCCTTTATGTAAGTACTGCACATACTGTTCAAACAATTCATCTTTGGAGTTTACTTGCATCATTTCTTGAGCGCTTAATAGTAGCTGTTCAAGGTAATTGTTCGCATGATTAAGAGCAAAACTACTTGCTTTGATATCTTCAAGAGAGCTATTTAGACGTAAGGCCATATGATTAAAACTGTCAGCGAGTACGTGTAATTCATTTCTTTTTGGTGAGTCAATCTCCACATGAAATTTATGCAAGTCATCAACATTTAATCCTGCTACTGCATCGCTAAATTGTTCGAGAGGTTTAATTAACATTGGCTTAACTAACCAAAGAAATATTCCCCACAGTGCAAGTGTTTTAATAATAGAGTTAATAATTATTAATGTAAAACCTGTACTTAACTTACTTAACACAATATTTCTATTTGAATAGAATACACCAACCCCCACTAATGAATTCTCATTTTCACGATGAAATATAATATCAAAACGGTGTTCTATTAAATAATCATTCGCAATGATTTCGTCGGTAGCAATATCACTTGTGCTTGCCGCGATGACATTATTGTCGGTATCAAGTATTTGAACAGATGTTATGGAAGGTAATTTAATAACCCCTTCAATGATGGTGATTATACGGTCTTTTTCAAGGTCCCAAAGCGCATCTGATAAAGGCTGTTCGTAAGTCGTTTGATAAAGCGCAAGATCATTTTCAATCATTTTTTTTACATTAAAATATTCCGTTGCCATATGCGCCATAGTGACAAAAATGGCAACAACAATGTAGATAGAAAAAACACCACGTAATAAATTAAAACCAATCGAATCTTTAATTGAAATTTTATTACTTTTCATCATTATTAATCCATTTCTTTATTTTTTACTTGGCACGATGATGAAATCCACGACTTCCATTTATCTTGGTTGTCTGCCAACCACTGCTTTGCTACTTGTTGATAAGTGAAGTTTTTTACATCTACTTCGTAAGCTAAGTCAGCTAACATTGCGTTACTAAAATTGATTTGAGTAAGGGTGTTAAATGCACATGGCCATTTCTTTGGCATTTGATGCCAAGCTATCTTTTTTAACCAGCCATTTTTGGGGTTACCACAATCGTGTAAAAACCTCTTATTTTCGCCCCATTCGGGTATAGTTTCACAGTCAGGGTGATAATCTGGAAACTCGACAAATTGGCCTTTATATTTAGCTTCAACCCAATTAGGTGTCCAATTAAATAAAACGATAGGTTGTTTATTTTTTATCGCTTTATCGAGCTCTTCCCATAGTGCATCACTATTTTTTGCGATAACCACTTTAAAGTTAAGTTCCAACGCTCTGATTTTTGCCCCATCAGGTTTCTCCCAAGGCCCCCCTAAATAGCGCCCTCTTGGAGACGTTTCTTTCGTTACGAATAAATGAGAACAACGATTGAGTGCCTGCCAGTCAGGTAAACCCGGACAAACATCTAGAACATAATCAGGGAACCACCATTCTTCACGAGTTGTAGCATCATGAAAGCCAGCATCAATAATGCCACCGCGTTTAATCATGCGTGTATACATTTTCTCCATTGTCCCTTGCCATACCTCCATTTGTACATGGTCTAGGCCACGCTGAAGCGATCCCCATTGAGTACTTGTGCTTTTCTGGGTGAATACTACGGCATAGCCCATATCTCTAAATATTCCTGCCGTGATATGGGATAAAACTAACTGACTTGTCCAATCATTTAGAATTATTTTTATTGGCTCTTCGCTCTTAGCCTTTGTTGCATGAGAAGGGTTATAAATTAGGAGACTAAATACAATAAATATCAACAACATTGGCTTTGTTTTGCTATGCATATAAGTCCTAGTACTTTGTTTAACTTCTATATTTCGTTAATTATAGACAAAAATGGCAAATTTGCTTAAAACATATCAGTGAAGGACATCCAATCAATTAACTAATAAAACTTATTAAAAATCAATTTCTAACATGATATTTTATTTTGATTGTTGTGCTTTAAATCTCACTACGAAGCTAACGGGTTATACCCATGCCATTAAGCTTTTGATCTTGTTGTGGTTGGAGGAAATAAGTCAGCACACAGGTTTTTCGTTTTAGACATAATATACTGATCACACCTCAATATGCATATTGATGTGTGATCGATATATCAGTACTCACATCTGTTGTAAGTACTGATATTATTGAATACTTAGTTCGCCTAATAATCGATTTATTATTTCAATTGGCATTAACCAACAGATAGTAGAAATTAATGCTAAAAATATCACTTACTTGTTTTGTTTGAGTGACATTGAATATCTAACCAAGACTTAATATTTTCGTGGTACTTATCAATCCATTTATCTGCCGCTTCTTCTTCAGAATACCCATCGATAACAACTAGCGCAGAAGCATTGGCGATCATCTCATGACTTAAGTCGATTTGTTGCATTAATGAATAAACACAAGGCCAAGTATCTTTAAGACCCGTCCAAGCTGCTTTTTTTAGCCAACCTGTTTTTATATTTCCGCAGTCATACACTAAATCTTTATTTATTCCCCACGATGGATCATTTTCACACTCAGGTGAATATAGTGGGAATTCAATAAATTTTCCTTTCATACGAACATCGGTCCAATTTGGTGACCAATTTAAAAGTATGAGCGGACGTTTGTTAGCAACAGATAACTTTAGTTCATCCCAAAGTCCTTTTTCGTTTGATGAACGTTTTATCGTAAAGTTGAGGTCTAAAGATCGAATAAGGTCGGCATCATGGTAATCCCACCGCCCAGTATGAAAAATCCCTTTTTGCAAAGACGGAGTAGAAAACAAATGAGCACATTCATTTAAAGCGCTCCAATGTGGTAATCCTGAACATTCTTTTTCTACGTACTCGGGATACCACCATTCTTCTCTAACAATAGCGCTATGAGAACCAAGATCAATAATATAGTTTTTGTTAAGCATTTTATTAAAATCTTCACTCATTGATTGCTGCCACACTTCAATTTGTATATGTACAATTCCTTTACGTAAAGCTCCCCATTGATCTGCAACCGTTATATTTTGATATTTCACGTTGACACCAAGGCGCTGAATTAATTTCACCACAACATAAGAGAGTACTCTTTGACTGGACCAATTATTTAATGGAATGGTGAGCGCTAAAGGATCTGAAAGATCATTTGAATAAGAAGGTGTTGAAAATATAGGTGCTAGAAAAAAAAGCAGTATAAAGTATTTTAATTGATACATATCCCACCAAAAATAAAAAATGAAAATTTCAATACGTTTTATTGATTACTAACAATCAATATTTTTAATCACAACGACTCTCAAGTAATGCACGTCCGTAATTTGCAGCAACCTTTTTATGATGGTACTCAGGTAAGCTCTTAATTATAAAGACCAACTTTAAGTCATTATAACCTTTATTTTGATATTCACCTGATAGAATGTATCCAGGAGGGGAATCTGGCGTATACCAAGTAATCTTATTTATCGTGTGTGTATAACCACTAAGAGGAAAAAAAAGTATTGCGGCCGAAACTATAAATATATTTATCGTCTTATTTCTAGTTTTCAAAACACTGAATACGTTGTAATAATTATTTGATGCCTTCATATTAGAATACAAACTAATCCTTTGAATAGAGAAAGTTAAGAGTAGGTATCCATCATTAAAGTATTATTTAATGATGGATATCAAAATATGAGTATTTGAACAAAGTAACATAAACACCGCTATTTTACCTAGACCTAATAAGGGGGTATGGTATCTGCTATTTTGTTCCTTAGATTCATCTATCAAATTTCCTCACAAAAGATAACGTCTAAATAATTCCATACTCTGACCCAAGATATTTCATTACTTAGTACAACTCAACCATGATAAATACCATTAATTGAGACACCTGTCGATGAATGTGAAAAACAGCTCCATTTATTTTAGGTATGATCACAATTTTCTAATGAACTACTCGCGTTTGCCAACCAGTAGGCTATTGTTATAAGTAACTATACTTAACAACTTAATTTATGAAAGCTCTTGTAGTTGACCCCTCTAGCTTCGCCCGAATGGTCATCAATACGACACTTGAAAGTTATGGAATTGTAACCGACAGTGTTAATGGTGAAAAAGAAGCAACCTCTTTAATAGAGAAAAATAACTACCAACTAATTTGTGTGGCTAGAACACTGGAAACAGGCGATTGCCGTACTTTTTGTGCTAAGTTAAGAGCAAACATTTCTACTCAATCGACACCTATCGTGATGCTATCTGTTTCAGATGAACTCGAACCTGAGTCTTTTATGGCATTTGGGATCACTGAAATTTTTAGTAAAAATGATATTACCTCCTTCTCTAGCTATGTTAAAAACCTGAATACAAACACTAAGAATAATTTTCGTTACGGTGGCAGAATATTGTATGTAGAAGATACGATGAGCATCGCTAAACTTACTACTTCTGTATTGAATGAGATGGCTATGAAGTTGCTCATGTTACAACAGGAGAAGAGGCCATTGAGCTTTATGAGGAGCAAAGTTTTGACTTAGTGATGACCGATATCATTCTCGCTGGTAAAATAAGTGGTACCGCTATCGTACGCTATATTCGAGACAGCGAAATAAAGCATAAAACCCTCATCCCTATTCCTATTCCTATATTGACGATGAGTAGCTTTGATGATGCTTCTCGAAAATTAGCGCTATTCCAAGCAGGAATCAATGACTATGTATTAAAACCTATCATGAACGAAGAACTATTGGCGCGAGTCGATAATTTAATCCTTAACCAGCGCCTATTTAAACAACTCGAAGCTCAACGGCAACGCTTAGAAGAACTGGCAATGACTGACCAACTCACCGGGCTCTATAATCGTCACTACTTGTTAGATTCAGCATCAAAAAAAATCAGTGCAGCTAAAAGGCACGATATAAATCTTTGTTTGGTGGTTATGGATATCGACTTCTTTAAATCGTTTAATGACGAACATGGTCATGCCATGGGTGATTTGGTGCTTACTCAAGTTGCCGATATACTCTATAATCATATTCGTCATAACGACATTGTCGCTCGTTTTGGCGGCGAAGAGTTCGTTATTTTATACGACCAATGTCCTTTAGCTCAAGCAATGGCGAAAACGGAAGTGCTGCGCAAAGACTTAGAACAATTAAAGCCAGAAGGCTTGACGGTGACAGCTAGTTTTGGCGTTACTCAATTAAATGAGCAGGATAAAGACTTCGATGGTCTTTTTGCTCGGGCTGACGAAGCCGTATATAAAGCAAAAGATAACGGTCGTAATTGCGTTGCCTCGGTGTAATTCATCAATAAATATGCATCAGGATATTTTAAAAGACACTGATCAGTTTCCTAGATAACTCTTTTTATTTTAGATTAATGAACAGGTTGAATCTCTTAGCTTAACCTCATTATACCTTTACTTGATGAGTTTAATTTAGCTTAATATCCAGTTTTAACTCACTTAATACATCTAAGTAAATACATCTAAGTAAATACATCTAAGTAAATACATCTAAGTAAATATGATCCTAAATGCAGTACTGATCTTGTTGTACATTAATAACCGCTGTTATTTTTACTTTAATTTACCATTTGAGCAGTTTAACGTTCACGTTTATTTAAGCTGTACTTACCATTATTCAGCCTATGAACAACTAATATTTAAATATCTGAGAACATGACCATAAACCTGTTCAACTTTTGCGACATCAGCCGGGATCACTAAAATGGTATTATCACTGCCAATACAGGCGAGAACACCAGTAGTTTCGTCCATAGATTCAATAATTTTGGTAATTAATCTTCCGCCACCGACTATGGTTTTAATAATAATTTGCGCATTATTATGTTTAATTGCCAACACAACGGTGTCAATTGCCTGTTTAATACGAGGAACGTTGTGTTCACTCGGCAATTTATAGATAAAGTTATGATTATGATCCCGTATTTTAATCGCCCCAAGCTTAATTAATAGACGAGAAACTCTGGTTTGTGTGATCTTAAAGCCATGTAATGAAAGTGCTTCAACTAATTCAATTTGAGAACCCAAACGCTGCTCATTCAGTAAGAGTATAAATGTTGATATCAACTCAGTTTTTTTTGCCAAGCTTGTATTAAGTATCATATTTATCTTTAGTTAGTCGATAGATTATTCGTATGTTAATACGATTGAGTGTTCACCTTGGCGGTTTATACCAATAAAAGATGCTTGGCTTACACCAAAATTAGCTTGTTGCGGTGCACTTGAGTTGCTAAAAGCACTTTGCCACTCAATAACAGCAAAGTCGTCTATGTCTATTTTCCCCTTACCATCCCTCTGGCCTTTACCGTTATCCTCCCATTCAAATTCAACAAGTACCCGGTAACTTTTATAACCGATACGTGGCGAATTAAAATCTACTTCAATATTCTGCCACTGGTCTTGATCGTTAATTTCTATCGCTTTTATTAAATGTTTTTCACTATTTTTAAAAGCATCAAAAAGTTTTTGTCCTTTTTTTCTTCCTTGCCAATAAAAAGATGCTTTCACCATATTTTTAGATTTTAACTTGGTCTTAATAGTCATGGGATTGGCAGCCTTATAAACACGTCTAAAACTTTGCATACCAAACAGCTGTTTCTGTCCATCCTTCATTATTAACGACATACTGTGTTGACCACTTGCGCCAAATTCATTAAATATCATGGCATCTTTTGCATATAACCAACCTCGTTCAGGTGCATTAAAGTTAGTAAAACTCTCAAAGTCGCTGCCATTAACCAAGTTAATACCTAAGCGGTATTTTAGGATTTTATCATCCAACATCACTTTTTTAAGCGCGAACTGCCACGGCTGTTTATATAAGCTTTTAATTTGCTCATCGTCAGAAAATGAAATGACCACTTCATTAAGTGTATTATCTTTGTCTTCACACTTTATTTTCTCTGCTTTAACGGCCGTAATGATCCCATGCCCACCTGAGTGCTCTATTATTGTACCTCGTAATTGTGATAAAGATTTTAAACGCTTCATTACTGTGTAACGGTGCATCCCCGTTGCTGGCGTTGGCTTATAAGCCTGATTATAAAGTGGAACAACTTCAGCGCGATGAAATGTATCACCATCTAACCAAACATATAAAATAAAACTGTGTTGCGTCGCGGCAAAGTTTTGATCAAAAATAAAATTTCCCATTGAATAAGCAATAAGTTTACCGTTATATAATTCCAATCCTTGGGTTACATGAGGATGATGAGCAATAGCTATTGTTGCACCTGCGTCAAGAGATGATTTAAGTCGCTGTTGTGTAACGCCAGTAGGATTATTCGCATATTCTTGGCTACCATGATATTGCGCTATCACTACATTTTTTAGTGCTTTTTCTCGACGAATAGAGCTTAACATATTATCCATTGAGCCAAACGCAGCCCCGCCATGATCGTCATTAGCGGTTTGTGTAGGATCTGAGCTACCTTGCCAGCCGACATAACCCAACATCGAAAATGTAGTATGATTTATTTTTTGATGATGAGCAGATAATGCTTGATGTTCATTGAAACCGGCTCCTGAAAATCCTAGCGCACTTTTATTTAAAAAAGCCATAGTCGAGGTTAATCCAGCGGTCATATAATCAAAAGTATGGTTATTTCCTAAGGTTACATAATCAATGCCTGCCCATGTTAACGCATCAAGCAGTGCTGGTTTGGAATAAAAGGTCACTGATTTTGGCGCACGTTCACCGGGTAGTTCCTCTGATATTTGCGTTTCTAAATTGACTGCTGCATAGTCAGCCAGACTCATATAAGGCTTAATAAATTGCACTATCGCTTTACTATCTGCTAGCATATTATCCGGATGAATAAGGACAGGATCATCAAAATAAGGTTGATAAAAACGACGTCCCATCATCACGTCTCCACCAAAAGCCAACATCACTCTTTCTGCTTTTTTAGCAACAAGTGTTATCTGTGTAAGTGTATCGTTTAAATCACTTTCACTTAGTTCGAAATGACTGTAACTATGTACACTTTTGTAATAGCCCTGCTTTTTAAACGCTAATTGATATATATGACTTAACGCCATATCCATGGAAAAATGACCTTTGTTGTCGCTGAGCGTCATTTCACCATTAATAAAAATTTCAGCCGCCGTAATCGGCTGTTTATCTTCATTGGTTACTCGACCTTCAATCAAAAAGGTTTCTGCGCCATGGATGAAAGCACTAAAGAGTACACTGCAGAGCATTAAGGTAATAAAGAGTAGATGTCGCATGTTAATCCTGAGTATTTCAAAGCGATTTATAGCAAGTTTTCTCATTATATAGAAATATACGTGCTGGGTTCATTCCTTTATATGAACACCCCATAACTAAAAGGCATGTCTTTATTATGGCAATCGTATTGATACCATTACATTTAACACTGCCACATTTAATTAATGATGAGCTTTATCATATTTTGACATTTTGCACATTTTTAGCACTTAGCTTTGCAGGCATTAACTGTTTCATCGATATGAGATGTCGGATTAAATTTTGTATCGATAATGAGCCTAGAGAGTTTATTTTTAGAAAAGAGCCCTTAGCTATAATATATATAATGAAGCCCCAAAACACCTTGCTGCGTAAAATCTAATCGATATGTGCGAAATACGCATCTACAGCCTATTAGGGAATTATTTTTGCAGCTTTTTGAAGATAAATTTCATCGGATCATTTTACACTTTGGGGAAATTCTAAATATTCAATAGCTCAGTTAACAGGCAATAATAGTTGCTTGAAATTTGCTCCTTGTGTAACAGCTTATTAAGTACAGTTCACTCAACCTGTTAATTACTCGCTGTTTAGATTTTTTTAGCTAGATATTGTTGTTCTAAATATTGCGTGTAATTTTCAACGGCGAGTGGATTACCTTTATTGCCGCGACATTTGCTTTTTTGATATTGAAAACTAAAAACATCAAACCATAAATCGAGTAAATTCGCATTCACGTTTTCATCAACTAAAGCAAGCATACGCGCTGCAACTTCAGCAGTAGCAAACTGATTATCAACATTGGCATTTCTTATTTGGTATCTTGAGGTCATTTGTTCATCGCCCATTTTTTCTGGGTCAAATGCAACGACAGGAAACTGGTTTAAGTAAGGACTTTTACGAAACATTTTTTTTGCTTCTCGCCAACTACCATCCAGCATAATAAATAAGGGGCGCTTACCTTTTTTTAGTGGTAAATCTTCTTTAAAAACGTCTCTTTCTGGTGCAACATATTGCTCAGGAAAAACTACAAAAGGTTGCCATTTGTCATCATTTAACACCTCGAGCAATTCAGTATTTTCTTCGGTACGCGACCATAAAAAGGCAAAGGTATCAGGAATTATATCCGCAATTAAACGGCCAGTATTGCTCGGTTTTAAAACTTCAGTGTCATACATTAACAACAAAAAAGCAGCATTACTGGTAACTTGGGGCGATAATTCACAAATACAACAATCTACGGAAATCCGGCACTGCTCACAACGAATTACGCGTTGACCACGGGCTTTAAACGTTGTGGTACTTAACGATTTTCGATGGAGATATAAACGTTGAACAGCGTGCATAAGCAATATTTTAGTTGGCCAATAATAATTGGGCGCTACTCTACCCTAGCACCACAACAAGATGCAACGATTAAACCTAGCTATTTAGCTATGCGATTTTAACCATTGTGCTAATAAAGGAAAATGGTCGGTAACCGCCTGGGGGTGAGTTAAAATATTAATGTGGTCATAGTCGAGCGCATTGCCATTTTTTTTAGATAATAACGTAAATTTTGCTTGTTGATTATATGACTCTTCAATAAAACCTTGTACGTCTTGAGCATGCCCTAAAACCTTGTCCTTGATACCGGTGAGATGCCAAGACGGTGGCCATAAAAAGTTTTTCGCCGCATTGTTATAATCAAAACCATCGTGCGGGTCTATCCAAGCACCTTTTTTAACCCAAGTAATGCTCTGCGCAAGCGATTTTTTTGTTTCATTATCAGAGCCAAAGCCATATTTTTTAGCGTCCAGAAATCCTTTTTTATTTGCCAACTTAGGCGCAAGATTATTCCATAATAAATTGACCTTTATAAATTTTTCTATGCCCTTTACCGTTACTCTTCTTTTTGTCCCAAAACAGGTATTAGTGAGCACTTGTGATAATCGATTTGGATAACGCACTAAACAACTTGCCATTAAAACACCGCCCCACGAATGGGATATAACATGCATAGCTTTGTTTGTTTTATTGGCGATATAATCTAAAAAGAGTGGAATGTCTTGCGTGATCACCTCTGATTGTCCAAAGTCTGATCTTGCATTAATGGCTGGTGTACTTTCACCACGACCACGCAGATCTGCAACATATACATCAAAACCCTGTTCAGCTAGATAACAGGCCAATCCTTTGCCTTTTTTTGTATAAAAAATCAGGCCATTTTCTATTGCTCCATGCAGCATTAATATGGGAGTACCTGCTGTTGATTTTGAAATATGGCGAAGATGGAGTTGATGTCCATCACCTTGAACAAATAATGATTGCTGCTTCATGGTTAGTTGCATTCCCTATCATGATTGACCTTTTAAAAGGTCTGACCACTAAGTAATATACTAAGTATATTGCTGTGTAAAGTGAAACATCATCTAATATCAATTGAATTAAAGTAGTGATCTATTATAAGCGAGGGTAAATGTTCAATAGCAAGGTGCTTGAATGAGTCATAGCGTGCTATTGGGATTGAAAGCAACGCAGGTATTGGATATTTAGACCGCCTTAGAATGATCGATTCATTATTGCAATAGGTACAATACCATAATGAGTAGCAAGTGCTTATCTTTCATTAAGATAACTTTAGGCGTTGTTGCCGGTAAAGTTAAACAAATTTACACATTCCTTTTCCTAAAGGTTCACCACTTCTTTCAATATATTTAAAACGCTGATAAAAGCCTTCTTTTCCCTTAGCAGCAAGTAAACCTATGGTAGAACCTTTCTTTGCTTTAGCTGATAAGTAATGCTCTATGTGTTGCATGACTTCATTGCCTAACCCCTTATTTTGATATTCAGGATCGACAACAACATCTTGTATATAAAAATACATAAAGCCGTCTCCCACAACTCGCCCCATAGCTATGAGCTTTTCATCATCTACAATTAAGACATGAAAGAGTGAATTTTCAAGGCTTTGTTGAGTTAACTGCAAGTCACTTTCGCCCCACCCAACTTTTTGTCTTAACGCGACAAAGTCAATTGCCGCAGGTGAATTAAAGCTAATCTTATATGCATTTGACATTATACTTTTACACCCCATATTAATATTGATTTATAACGTTTGAAACGACATGGTAATAGTCTTGATCAATACAATTACCTCCCGCCATCTTTTTTTGGTTCAATATCGAGGACTTCAGCGACCACTTTTTGTACTATTTTTACACGTCCACTCTTTACTAATGCATCTCTTAGTACAAATTCAATTTGTGCATTAACGCTACGTAATTCATCATCAGCCCATCGTTGCATGGCTGCAAGCACTTGTGAATTAACCCGCAATGGATAGGCTTTTTTACTAGTCAAAATTTCATCCTTATCTGGACTTGGTTGGTTAGTACAAACTACCTGCATTAATAACGGGTTGTGCATGTTTGTCGCTACACAATACCACAAGTAAGTTCGATACCATCTGCGCTTTACGTTCTTCGTCTAACTCGACAATACCATCGTTGTTCAAGCGATTTAATGCCATTTCAACCATACCAACCGCACCATCAACGATTTTTGTTCTCGCCGCTATAATGGCTGAGGCTTGTTGCCGTTGTAGCATTGCGCTGGCAATTTCAGGCGCATAAGCAAGATGGCTAATTCTAGCTTCGTGTACGGTTATACCTGCTTTGCCTAGTCGTACTTGAACTTCATGTTTTAAGCGGTCTCCAATTTCAACAGGATGGCTACGTAACGCAACTTCGGCTTCAGCATCATCGCTAGGATCATAAGGAAAACTACTTGCCATAATTCGTAACGCAGACTCACTTTGAATAGTGACATAGCTTTCGTAATTATCCACTTCAAAAACAGCTTCAGCTGTATCTGATACAGACCACACAACAATCGTGGCTATCTCAATAGGATTACCTTGATTATCATTAACCTTAATTTTTGCACTTTCGAAGTTTCTAATTCTCAATGAGATTGTTCTTCTCAAAAAAAATGGGATTGTCCAGCGTAATCCGTTTTCCTTGATAGTTCCGACGTAGCTGCCAAAAAGGGTCATCACTTTTCCTTGATTTGGTTGTACCATGAAAAAACCAGACACGCCTAATATATTGACTATCATCAGTAAAATCGTAAAAAAATCACCGGAACCCATCTCGAATAAATAAACATTCAGCATAATTAAAATGGGCAAAGCAACCAGCGCAATAGCATAACCGTTAATAGAGAAACCTTTCTTTTCATTAATCATATCTAATCCATAAGTGTGATATCAATTTGATATCACTATAAGATCATCGATGCACGAATTCAAGTCATTAATAACAGCAAGCTACCCGAAAGCTCGCATTACATTTTTTTTCTGTGGATTTCACATTTGTTTCACAGCGAGTTAACTACGATAGCATCACGAAATATTACCGTGGTGCAACTTTATGTCTTGTTCAATTGAATTAAAATGCGTTTCTCAATCATTTGAAAATATTGTGTCTGTAAATAATAGTGCAGAAAAAAATGCATCTGAAACGAATGCTGCTAAAAATAACGCTTCGACTATTACGTTATTTAAAAATCTTGATTTATCTATAAGCCAAGGACAGTCATATGCGATAACAGGTCCTTCAGGTTCAGGTAAGTCGAGTCTACTTATGTTGCTTTCTGGACTAGAGGCCCCCACTTCAGGTCAAGGTACTTATATTAACGGCAGTAACAGATCAACGCTTGACAACTTACGCTCAGAGATCGGTTTTATTTTTCAACAGTTTCATTTATTGCCTGAATTAACCGCTTTGCACAATATTGCCCTACCTTTGAAGTTACGTGGTGATAAACAGGCAATTAAAAAAGCTCAACACTGGCTAGAAAAGGTTGGCTTGTCCGATCGAGCTCATCATAACCCCTCACAACTAAGTGGTGGAGAACAACAGCGTGTTGCTATCGCTCGTGCGTTAGTATTTTCACCTAAATTTATATTTGCTGATGAGCCAACCGGTAATTTAGACCAACACCATGCTAATGAAATATCTGATATTTTATTTGCTTGTTGCCAAGAAAACAACGCCGGTTTAATTATTGTTACACACAGCAACGACCTTGCGAGTAAAGCTCAAAATATCTATTCGCTTACCAATGGCGAACTGACTAAAAAACCATCAACCTATTCAGTTAACGATCGACAGATTGAACAACAAGTTGAGCAGGTAACATCATGTTAAACCTTCAGTTACCATTAGCCTGGCACTATTTTCGACAAGAATATAGCCAGTCTCATCAGAGGCTGCTGCGCTGGGTTCAAGCCCTTTTAATGATTTTTATTGTCACTTTAACGCTCTCAAGTAATACCATTCAAGATTACTTGCAGAATAATTTACAAAATCTGTTAGGCGCTGATGCGGTACTCACTCAAAAAGCAAAACTAACCACTAAACAGCTAAGATCATTAGAAAATTTAAGTGAACGTATTGTCAACACCTTGCAAATTAATACAACACTCACCTTTAATGGAAAATGGCAAAGTTCAAAGTTAAAAGCGGTAGGTGATGATTACCCTTTACAAGGAGAATTACTCACCTCAACGTCTTTACAAAGTCCTGCAACAGTCACAATTGGAGGTCCTATCGCCGGTAATATATGGTTAGACAGCCGATTATTAGCCAGTTTAATGCTGTCAATTGGTGACACCATAAAACTAGGAGAGCAAAAATTTATCGTCTCACGGGTGCTAATTCACGAACCTGACCGGTTGATGGAAGGACATAATGTTGCGATGAGAGCACTCGTTAATAAGGCTGATATGGAAAAATTGGCGTTTCCAGCAGATCTAATTCAGCATAGTTACCTTATTTCTGCTTCAAAATCACAAGTACAACAGCTGATCGCTTGGCAAAAAGAACAACTTCCCGCAGCGAAAATAAACCACAAATCAGGTGCTCATCCGTTAGCATTATTTTGGCAACGCACTGAAAATTTTTTAGGCTTAGCCTCCATTATTCTGTTTTTTATGGCCGCTATTGCTATTGAACAGATAGCGCAAGTTCACTTAAAAAAGGAACAATATTTTTCCGCTATCTGTATGAGTTTAGGTGCTTCAAAAGCGACCGGTTTACAATTATCACTTTTTAAGTGGCTCATTAATATTGTGGTGCTATTACCGATAGTCGCAATTTTATCTGGCGTATTTCATTGGTTGATCATTAGTTGGTTAGCGGAAACATTTGTCGAAATCACTTGGCAATTAGAACCTTGGCTTATGACTAAAACAATAGCGACAAGTATATTACTTTTCGCGGTATTTCATGCACCCGTTTGGTTAACATTATGGCAAACATCAGTATCGAGGTTGTTTCATCAAAATCAAAAAAGGTTTTCTTTAGGTTTAATTAAATTATGCGCCCTACTCGTGCTTATTTTGGTCGCTGTTCAGTATTCGGATAATGGTTTATTAACCTCGATGTTTGTCGCTAGTATATTTATAACCATCATACTAATAACAGCTATTAGCTGGGCGGTGTTAACTTTTGGAGAAAAAGCCACCCAACAATTTTCAGGGTTAATTCCCTTTACGCTGTTTATGATGAAACAGCGCTTATTAAGTAAAAGCACTCAAATTTTGGGCATTGGCTTAAGCACATTTTTATTATTGTTTACCCTCATGTTTTTAAAAGACTTAGGCGACACTATGATCTCATATCAAAGAACACATGACGGTAATGTTATGGTTTCGCAAGCGAGTCAGCCAGAAATGGAGGCAATTAAGCAATGGTCGACAACCCATGATATTAACCTGCGTCAAACTAAACCTTACTTGTATGCCAAAGTAGTAAAAATTAATGACCAAGCACTTAATGAATTTGCAACAAAACCCAGTGACAGTTTAGCGACGTTATCACACCCTATTCGGCTTCATTGGACGCAAAAACTGCCAAAGACCAATAGTGTAGTTCAAGGAAAATGGTGGCGGGAAGAGAGTAAAAATTGGCAACAAATATCACTTGAAGAAGAAGTAATGACAGATTTAGGTTTAACGCTTGGCGATAAACTTACTTTTATTATTGATCAACAAAGCTATACCTTCACGGTCAACGCCAGTCATGTTTATAAACCGGGAGCGGGGTCAATTATATTCTGGGTACAAATGCCCGAAGCGGCTATTCAACATATCAACGCGCCCCATTACAACATGGCAAGTTTAGAGCTTAATGATAACCAATGGTCTCTGTTAGGTGAATTATGGCAAAAACATCCAACAATACGCATGATATCCCTACAAGAAATAACCAAACAATTTGATGATATTTTAGCAATGATCACCAAAGTTATTAGTGGTTTTGCCGTGATGATTATTTTACTTGCCGTCATTGTGATTTTGTCTTCAATCAATGCACTTGAAGGTAAAGAAAAGAAAAAGAATAGCGTGATTATGAGCTTCGGCTTTTTGAAAAAAACCTGCCTACAGCTAAATATTATTGAATGGTTAATTACCGCATTAATAATCGCCACAGGTGCGATAGCCGGCACTTACCTTACCGGCATGTTAATTTATCAGTCTCAGTTCTCACTGCCATATCAACCCAATTTTTTGATTTTGTTTATAACATTAACCATTATTTTGAGCACAGTAACGCTCTTAGGTATTTACGCCAGCCGACATAGTTTGAAAAGTTCAGTGAAACAATTAATGGCTGATACTTAAGAAAGAAAATTTATATGCCTGCGTAGTTAGCTCGGGTTAAAGCGAGCGAATAAATAAAGGTATTACCGACCGCTTTATCTAGTTGCTTGTTAGTACAATTTGTTGAACGCTGTGTTAAAAGGGGCGGTACGTTTAAGTCTATGCATTGTGGTATCTCAAGAAGCTGCTCACTCCCACCGGTTATCGCAGCTTACTACTTAAAATCCTTAGATAAACAGATGGAAGGTGACCCACACTATTTTTATCGAAGGTATATGGATGACGTCATTGTATTGGCCAAAACCCGCTGGTACTTACGTAAGGCGGTGAGGACAGTCAATCAACTCTTTAATCAATTAAAGGTAGGGCAAGCGCCGGATAAGAGCTTTATTGGTAAAATATCAAAAGGCTTTGACTTTTTAGGTTGTCAGTTTGGTAAAGAAAAAATAACAGTATCAAAACGAACAATACAAAATCACATTCGTCGATTAACGCAGTTTTATGAGCAAAGAGGCATCAACCAAATTGGAAGATGCTTCTGGATGATTATCGACAACATTAGGTTACATGGGTTTATTCAGGCATACCGTCGTCGATAATTAATTTCGATTATGAATCAGTCGAATTAAGATTGTTTCTTAAATCGACGTGATGCTAAACCAATCATACCTAATGCAAAAATAGCAAGTGTTGCCGGCTCCGGGACGTTATTAACCCCAGCATCCTTCACCCATAAAAAATCATCCCTAATGTCAGGCGTGCTGCGTACCGGGTTATACGCCGTAGACGATGCTACGCCTCTTATCGAGCTTCCGTTTTTCAAAAAATACACATCGTCGCGCAACAACCAATCGTGTGAAACCGCTAGGTAAGAGAAACTTAGGATATTGTCCACTCCGTCTTGATAGTTGTAGACCTTACCCAGCATCTTAAAAAAAGCTTCTGCATCACTGTCTAAATTTGGCCCTGAACCTACAAAATCGTCGAATAGACTCATTACTTCGGTCGAATTTGCAATTCTATAACCATTTTTCGTATCCGTTGTGGTATTATTTGTAACGTGGTAGGTCCCGTTTATATCTAATTGCAACCATTGCAACGTGCTATTTGAAAAATAATCTGTATTTTCGTCATGCGTATAACCGTTGTAGGTGATGATTCCCGCTGTTGCTATGTTTGAATAACAACACACTGCTAGCAGTAAAACATATAAGTATCTTTTCATTTTATGCATCCATTTTATCTGTAAAATTGTATCGTGTGTAATTTGAAATTTTAGGTGGGATTGTCATGTTACGCCTGAACTAGCAAGTATCGGGCCAACACAGGTATCCTTCAGTATTTCAATACCTTAATCAATACAACTAATAATACCTACAATAAACTGTAAAGATAACTGACACAATCACTATGATAATCCATTAATGTCATTGATTAAAAATAATACAATCACACTTATCAGTAAAAATCACAAAAAATATAACAATAGGCCTATTTAAGTAACAAAACTTGAGTATATTCTCAAAAAAATACGAATAAATACTACATAAATAACCATTTCAGTAGTGTTATTGATTAAAATTTGATGGTGTTAATTATTGTATTTTACCACAGCTACACAGCTACAGACCAGTATACCCAACACCTTCTTATCACCAAGCAACTGACTTGTAATCAGTTGGCTTGATATATCATCAGTTGGTATTACTACAAACTCAACCTATTGATTTTAATTGATAATCACGTTAATTTACATTAATGAAATTAACATAAAATATGATGATAAAATTTAAATTTTACGTACTAACTGAGTTTTATTCATTGTTAGCGAATTTGAACTCAAGTCTTAAGTCCCTCTCAAAGACGAGTATAAAATGCTGGCTAATATTCTTCTGAATATGACATGGATTAACAAGCTTAATGTCCGCAATTGGCTAGTTGCGGAAGGTTTGATATTGATACCAAAAGCTTCCGCTTAGCGCACTGAGCAGCCGCAATAATGAAACCTCAATGGTTATATTTAATACTTAAGTGAAGATAAAACAGGATAGTTTACATCTATTTTTTAGGTCGACCTCATGCCAAAATGATCATGTAGGTATTAAACTTGCTGTTTGCCGTGTTTGATATTTAGTAATATCAAACTTTATACTTAGTCACAAATGTCATTTGTTGACGTGACTCCCACTTTTCATAACACAGCTACCTTTGTATTATTAAAATGAGCATTTAACTGTAAATTTTCTTATTTAAAATTATATAAAGTAAACAAGTTTCACATCTGTTTCACGTTGTCTTTGTCACACTTGTTTCACAATGAAGATAAACATAAATGAGAAATCGATATGAAACAGGTAAATACGATAATAAAAACATTAAAACAGCATTTATTCATTACAGTTAACTTGTTAATGAAAAGTACATTATTCGCTGCTTTAATCGTAACAACCGGAGCAGTTCAAGCTGAATCTAATAGCAAAAAAGTATTAATGGTGGTCAGTGGTAATGGCCATAGTGCAAAAGAAGGTGAAGAAAAACCCGGGTATGAGTTTGGTGAGTTTTCAAAAGCCTATGCTGTTTTTAAAGATAATGGCATTACTGTTGATATCGCTAGCCCTAAAGGTGGACAAGTAGAAGCGGACAAATATAACCCAGAAAAGCCTTATAATGCTGTGGTATTAGCCGATAAGGCTATTATGGCAAAGCTTGATAATACACTGGCGACAAGCTCAATCGATGCTAAAGATTATGATGCTGTGTTTATTGTCGGCGGCAAAGGAGCCATGTTTGATTTACCTAAAGACACGGCCTTACATAAAGTTATCGCTGACATTTATCAACAACAAGGCATTGTTGCAGCTGTTTGTCATGGCCCTGCGGCATTAGTTAATGTAAAACTAAAAGACGGCAGTTATTTGGTTGCCAATAAAACAGTAAATAGCTTCACTAACCAAGAAGAAAAACTCTTTGGTCAAAAATGGATAAAAGATTTTGACTTCATGCTCGAAGATAAACTGAGCGAACGTGGTGCTAACTTTCAATCAAGTAAAATTATGTTAAATCATGTAGCCATTGATGGGCGCTTAATCACAGGTCAAAACCCTACCTCAACAGTCGGTGTTGCAACAGCATTAGTTAAAAGTTTAGGGTTAACACCTGTTAAGTCTGAAACTGAAATTGAAGACAAAACCATGGCAGTTGTTGCTAAATACATTGATGGTGATAAATCAGCACTTGAAATACTAGCCAATAATCAAGACCAATATTATATTCCACTTGTGGGCATGTATGGCTTCTATTTCCTAAAGATAGCAGATACGACCAAGGATTTTGAACAAGCCTTAGCCTTGATGAAAGTGGCACAAAAAACCATTAACAACCCAATGCTAGATATGAAAATTGCAAAAACACAAGCTAAATTAGGGCAAACTGAAGATGCAAAAATAACATTAAATCAGCTAATTACTGCAAAACCTGATTACAAACCCGCACAAGACATGTTACAAACATTGTAATGAAGTCAGTCCTTAATGTTCTCCTATCGCGGGAGTATCATTAAGGACGTTTACATTCGAGAAACTAAATGAATAATCAGTCTTTATATATTTTAGTCGTTGAAGATCAGCAAAGTATTGCCGAAAACATAGCTAATTACATGGAAGCTAAAGGTCATGTATTAGATTTCGCACAGCGAGGCGATCACGGGTTAGCACTTGCGTTAACTAACCATTATGATTTAGTTATTCTCGATTTAAATTTACCGGTAATGGATGGACTTGAGGTATGTAAAAAACTACGTGAACAAGCCAACCATCACGTGCCAATTATCATGCTAACGGCAAGAGACAGCATTGACGATAAAATTTCTGGTTTTACTACCGGTGCAGATGATTATTTAACTAAACCTTTTTCTTTAGCTGAACTGGAAGTTCGCTGCTTCGCTTTATCAAGACGTCACTTATTACAAACCAATGATACCTTAACCTTTGATCAACTAATCATTGATAGAAAAAGACAACAAGTAACTCGTGCAGACAAAGCCCTTGAGTTACATAGTATGGGCTACCGAATTCTTATTATTTTAGCCCAAGCCTATCCGCAAGTAGTTAGCCGCTCGAAGTTATCTCAAAAACTATGGGGCGATGAGCCAACAGAATCTGATGCGCTTAGATCCCACATCTATCAGTTACGCAATGTGTTAGATAAACCTTTTGACTATCCGATGATAAAAACAATGCATGGTATCGGCTTCTTGTTACATGTAAAAAGCGATGTGAAAAATGATTAATAAAAAACAAGCCCAGCAGCAAAAAAATAATACAATAAAATTTTACAGTTTAAGCAGAAAAATTGTTAGTCAATTCTGTTTATTTACTCTGCTAATCTCTACGGTTTGGTGCATGTTTTCCTTTATATTAATGTACAACATTGAAGATGAATTTATTGAACGGGAAGTCAGACAAGAAGCGCAATATTTACAACAAGCTTATAACCAAAATAAGCATTGGCCAGCATCGCGTGTTACTTATATGAAGTTATATTTCTCAAAAAAAGACCTACCTGATGATATTAAACAACGTTATCTTGCCGACCCTCATGAAAAAGAATTTTCGGGTGATAACGGTCGACACTATCACTTATTAGCATTGCCAAAAGCAAAGGATACTTATCTAGTAGCAGAAGTAAGTGAAATGTTATTAGTTCGCCCCATAACAGAAGGTATAATAACATTTATGCTGATTTCAGGCTTAATATTAGTATTAATTGCCTTTATTATAGCGTGGCAACTCGGCAGGAATACCGCGCAGCCGTTGAAGCAGCTTGCCGACTTAGTTAATGGTGTTGCCCCTGAGAATATTCCCAATAAGTTTGCACAGCAATTTCCGAATAATGAGATAGGGATTTTAGCGCAAACCTTAGAAAACGCCATGGCGAGAATTAATCAAAACTTGCTCAGAGAGAAATGTTTTACACGTGATGTAAGCCATGAACTAAGAACACCTGTCGCTATTATTAAAAATGCTGTAGAAGTGTATCGTAATCAACATTCTGCTGATGAAAGTAATCCAGTTATCGATCGGATATCTCAAGCAAGCACTCAAATGGAACAAACCGTTACCACACTGCTTACGCTCGCAAGAGAAGAACATACCGAGGCACACAAAAAGCAGATAAAAATACTGCCCTTAATTGAACAAGCTATTATTGACCAGCATCACCTAATCAATAACAAACCGATACAAGTTGAAGTAAAGGACAATTGTGATGTTGAAGTCTATGTACAAGCAGGTATGTTGACGGTATTGCTAGACAATTTGATCGGTAATGCCTTTCAATATACTCAAGAGGGTAAGGTCACTATTGAGATGCGAAATAAAACACTTATTATTACTGATACGGGGCCAGGTATTGATCCAAGTATTTCAGATAGAATAATGGAACCTGCAATAAAAGGACTGCAAAGTACTGGTTATGGCTTTGGTTTATCTATTGTAAAACGTTTATGTGAACACCAAAGTTGGTCTTTAGTGCTTTCAAATGAGCAAGGCACCACAATTTCTGTCACTTTAGAATAATACCCATTCCATTAAATTTGTGCTCTTGTTGTGCATAGGAAAAATATTATAGGGCAAGGCGCTTGATTGACTCATAACTAGCTATGCGGATTGAGAGCAACCTAGACCTGAAAAATTTTAACCAGTACAAGTGCCCAATAACTTAATGGGATTGGTATTATACCAATTGAAATAATGAATCGATCATTTTAAGGCGGTCTAAATATCCAATACCTGCGTTGCTTTCAATCCCAATAGCACGCTATTACTCACTCAAGCGCCTTGCTCTTGAACATTTACTCTCGCTTATAATAGATCACTACTTTAATTCAATTGGTATTATACGATTAATTGAACATAAAAAAGCCCCACTAAATAGTTGGGGCTTTTTACTTATAACTGACTTATATTTCAGTTATAAAAACCTATTAATCATCCTGATTAAGGACACGAAGTAATTAAACTCCATACTTGCCATTGACCCGAATTATCAACAGGCGATTTAGCTTTTGTCCACCAGTTAGCTTTGTACTCATTACCACCTTGTGATGCCTTATCACCAGTATTATAAATAGTGTTAGCGCTCCATGCAGGTGCTGTACATGTACCCGTACCGCCTTTAGCTACACTTACTGTTTTAGTGCTGGTATTGCTTGCTCCTTCAGCGTCCATAACCGTTAACTGCACGTTATAACTACCGTCACTAGCATAGGTATGTACCGCATTTTCCGTGGTGGCACTGCTACCGTCACCAAAATTCCAACTATGGCTAACGACACCTTTATCATCTGATGAATTATCCATAAATGAAACGGTTAACTCATCCGCAGTATGGCTAAAATCGGCAACGGGTACTTGGTTTTCACCACTACCTGTACATTTACCTGAGTTTTTCCAAACATTGCTAAAAACATCAGGTTGAGCCCCTGTTGACCACCATATTGCTTCATAGCGATAACTTTGATAGCTCACTAAATCGCCCACTACGTAGCTTGTTGCTATATTCCATGCAGCTAAACCATCGCAACCCGATCCCGTTCCACCTTTCTTAACTGAAATAGACGTTGATTTAGTATTGGTTTCACCTTCAACATCACTTACGGTTAATGAAACCGTGTAACTACCATCGGCTATGTAACTATGACTTGGATTTTGCTGTGTTGAATTGGTGTTATCACCAAAATTCCATGCGTAGCTTGTTACCGCTTTATCATCTGTTGAACTATCAGAGAAAGTCACATTAAGATCATTGGCTTGATAACTAAAGTTAGCCGTTGGCGCTCGATTCCCTGGTATTCCACAGCCAGAACCATCTTTACTACCGCTATTACTAACACCTACCGGAGTTAAAGAAGCAAGTACATCATCAACACAATAGCCTAAGCTTTTTGCCGCTTTATAAACGCCCTTACCTGCCGAATCAAATGTTTCATTAGCATTCCAGTAGGTACGATTTGCTTCGACATATACATCAAATGCTTTATGAATATCCCAACCAGCCGTTGTTGATAATAAATAAAACGCCTTATTGTATACACCTGAGCTCAAGTGAACATCCATGCCTGAACGATAATCACGAGTATGACCAATTGAGCGACCATCAGCAGGTGGATTATCCATGCTGCGCATAAAACCACTGCCTTTTTTAATTTTATCACCCACTTTCCAGCTAAAATTGCCGACTAAATAATGGCTAACTGCAGCTGCAGCTATATCGGAAAATGACTCATTAAGACCACCAGACTGATTTTTATACGCTAAGTTCGAGTTTTGTTGAGTAAAACCATGACTAACTTCATGAGCAACAACACCGACACTGACTAAAGGATGAAAGGTATTTTTACCATCACCAAAAGTCATTTGTTGACCATCCCAAAATGCATTTTCAAAATTGCGGTCATAATGCACACGCAATTTTAATTTTTGCGTAATAGGTGCTGCATTATACCAATCTTTAAACATATTAAAGGTGGCTTGGCCAAAAGCATGAGCGTCATTTAACGCAGAGTAACTACCATTAACTTCCCGATCAGTATTTTCATAACATGGAAAGGTATGTACACTGCCACCACTTTTTTGGTGCTTCATATCCCAAGTGACAACATTTTGGCTATCTAAGCGACAATTACTGCCACTACCCATTACGTCGAAGGCAGGATAAAGGCCGCTAGGGCCAAACTGGTATTTACCTGTACGTAAGTTGCCACCAGGTCCCGTGCCATCGGCAAATGTCATACCATCCCACTGTTCCAATATTTCTCCCGTATGGGCATCAATAAATAAGTGTGGTCTTGTTGGTGTTACATTCGTATCAACATAAGATATTAGCCAAGCTAAATGAGCAGTGTCTTTTTCATCTAACCAAACATATAATTTACTTTCAATATTATATACATCAGCTTGTGTTATTGCTTTTGGCGCTTGTGCTAGTGCTTTCGCTAACGCTTCTTCGAGCGTAAAACTGGGTTCGGTTGAGTTCAAATCAGCACCAATTTTATCAATATAAATACCTGATATATCGCTATAAGTATTATCAGCCTTAGTTGCAACCGCTAAACTAGCACCGTAAACGTCGACACCATGAAATTGTTGTATCCATCGGGTCTTACCGCCTCGTCTAGGCCCAGGTCCACTTCTTCCACCTGCTGCTGAAGGTTGAGTGATAACCTGTTGATAACTATTATCACCACCACTAGATAATAATTGTTGTATATTTACGTTATTATCATTTAACGCACGAGGTTGTTCTACATCTATGCGTTCAGCGGCAAATGTTTGCAACGTTATGAGTGAACTTACAATTGCAAGGCTTAACACTGTTTTATTTAAATTTGACATTCCTTTCTCCATTAACATAGTCATTATTATTATTTATTTAAATTACTTTAACTTATTTAACTTATTTAACCGAAAGCACAATTATTATAAATACTGATTGTTAAAAATCACCCAATCAAATGTTCATAAAACCATCTGGCTAACACACTTAATATTGATAAAAAACAGTCCAAAGAACATATACCCATTCTATTTAATTCACCTTTTCACGATCAAAAGTGATTAAAGGTGATTAAATAAACTTAGCATTGTCTCCCAAACATTCTTTGGACTTTTTATCAAACGTTACAACTTTCTCCAAACATCAGCCGTACCGGGAACATCTCCTTTTGTCCACCATTTGGCTTGATATTTTTCATTGTCATGCATCACTTGGTCTCCTCCATTGTAGGTAGAGGCTGCTTTCCAATCACCGACTTGACCACCATCAGTAATCACTTCTTCCCATGGTCCTCCTGAACTTGGCATATCACCTTTAGTCCACCACTTTGCTCGATATTCAACACCGTTATATTTAACTTTATCACCCGTGTTATAAACGGTATTGGCATGCCATGTAGTCTCTCCACCGCTATCAATATTTTTAACTGTTACCTTAAAGCTTTCATTCACTGTGGCTTTACTGTCAGAGACTTCAACTGATACGGTATATTGTGTATCTTGAGTAACATCGCCGGCTAAAATGATGATATTAGCGCCACTACCTTGTTGGGTTAATCCCGTTGGTACAGTCCAGTTATAAGTCAAGCTGTCATTGTCAGCATCCGTTGCAACAACATTAACCGGAGAGCTTTCGTTTTCATCAATATTAATATCAGCTAAAGCCTCAACAACAGGAGGATTATTAATAACGCCATCAGCTAATACCGTCACAGTCGTTGATTTGGTTACGCTAACTTTGCCATCTGAAACACTCAGTGATAAAACATATTCAGTGTCTTGATTAACATCCGGAGCGGTGATAGTTACCATATTGGTAGTGCTACCTGTAGCAGCTAAAACTGGGGCTACAACCCAGCTATACGTTAATGGGTCGTTATCGCTATCCGTTGCCGTTGCGGCTATGACTAATGAATCACCAGCATTAACTGTGTATGCTGCGGTTAGGTTGACTACTGGTTTATGGTTGGGAGGTGTGCCACCTGCTAAACCATCATGCATCGCATTTAAAACATCTCCATTATCGGCATCTATTTCCCATGCAAATAAACCCGCTAAACCCAAACTACGTACATATTGTCCTTTCGCATTAACCGAACGAGGGCTGTCATAAGTCACTAACTTTCCTGATGATTTATTCCAAACATAAGCAGCCTCGGCTTGTTCATCATAAAAGGTTTCAAAACCATTGATGCCGTTACCCGATGAATCTATCATCGCTTTTCTTAAGCCTTTATAGTCTTGAATACCAGCCTCCCACACACCATTTGCTGAAGTGCCCGTGAGTTTACCGGTTCCTTTTGTTGTCATGGGATTACCACCTTGGGTATTCGCTTCTTTAACCCCCTCCCAACCACGACCATACATTGCAGTACCAACCACAAGTTGCGATGCAGGAACACCTTGAGCTAATAGTTTGCGAATACCATTATCAGTTGTATAAGCAGGTCCTTTACGTGGCTCGCCGGCATCGTCTAAACCGGTGCCGTCACATTCTCCTGTTGTTAAATGTTCGCCACAATAGATACCCGTTTGATGACCAGTAACATTGTTCCAGCCACCAAAAAAGTCGTAACTCATCGCAAAGATATAGTCCATATATTGAATAGCTTGGCCGTAATCAACATCTTCAATTTTGTCATAGCCAACACCAATAGCAGAGGTTAATTGATATTCGCGACCGGTATCAGCTTCAAGATCATCCAACATCGTACGTAATTCAGCCATTAATGCAATATAAGCAGGGCCATCCTTGATCGGGTCTCCTAAATCTGGATTTGCGCCACTACCACCCGGAAATTCCCAATCAATATCAACACCATCGTAGAACTTCCATGTTTGTAGGAATTTCTTCATTGATGCCACAAACGTATCGCGGTTTGCTTTATTGATAAAACCATAGAAAGGGTCTGATAACGTCCAGCCCCCTACAGAAGGCAGTATTTTTAAATCTGGGTAACGCTGTTTTAATGCCATAAGTTGCGCATAAGTGCCACGAATAGGATCGGTACTATTAATCCCAGGTAACGCCTTTTGAAACGCCGCCCATGGGTCATGCACAACCACTTCATAATCAGCTGCACCGCCACAAGCTTTTTGTAGTGCACGCCAACTATTGCCATTTTCAATGTCTTTTAATGATTCGTTTGCGCCACAAATAGGAATAAAGCCATATAATAAATGCGTTAAATTTTGTGCGGGAATATTAGATACATCAAAGTCGCGACCATATATGCCCCATTCAACAAAATAAGCACCAACAACAGTATCTTGTTGATGTTGATAGGTTTTGTTATTTGGATTTACATCCATTGTCAGCGGTTGTAAATGTCCACCGTCAGTATCTGCAATCACAATCGCTTTGCTATCACTACGTTCACAGCCATCGGCGTCACAAAGGGCGATAGTTAAATCATGGCGACCCGCACTTTTATAAGGAAAACTAATAACACCACTTTTAGTGCCTGCTGATAAACTGCCTTCATTAACCATATTATTATCAAAGTAGACTTTATAACTGTTACCCCCCGTGCCACTCCATGCATTCCATTTTATGCTAATATCAATTTCTGTTTTTACGGTTACTAAGTCTTTGTATGATCCTTGTCCATCAAGGTTCACTTCTACAAACGAGTAATCTTGTGGCGCCCAATCAATACTGGGTTTAGACGCAGCAGCTGATGCCTGCCACGAAGCAATGACAGCGCTAACTGCACAAGCGGTTAATAATTTATGTTTCATTGTTATGCTCTCTTATGAATAGATGACAATTTATTATCTAATTTATTATCTAATTTATTGCTTAATTTATTGTTTAATATGTATTTATTACTAAATTTATATTTTTAGCGTTTATTGTTTTAGCCAAACCTCTGCAATGCCAGGTTCATCACCTTGGGTCCACCATTTTGCTTTATAGCTATTATTAAGATGAATAACGTCACTACCGCCAGGGTAAGCTGTTTGAGTATGCCATTTCGGTATTTCACCATCGCCAGGTTCAACTTCCTGCCATGCATTACTCGTATCAGGCTGTTGGTTTTTATTCCACCATTTCGCTTGATACGTTTTACTTTGGTAATTAACTTTATCTCCTGTGCTATAAGCTGTATTAGTATCCCAGTTTGGATAATCAGGCAGAGCAACATTTTCGATGGTGACCATAAATGAACGACTCGTTGTCAACTTACCATCAGATACATCCACTGAAACGGCTACTGATTGGTCGTTGTCTACCGCTGGGGCATGCAACTGAACAGTTTCGCCCGCACCAGTTAACGTTAACGGCGCAGCAAGGTTCCAATTAAACGTCAAAGGATCATTTTGATCATCAAAAGCATGTACATGTACGGTGATTTGACTATTTTCATCAAGCATTAAATCGGCTATCTCAGCAACAACAGGGGCTGTATTTTCTGTTGCAGCAATAACAGAAAGCGTAAAGCTATAATTTTGATCTGTAACCCAAACTTGATTGGATAAAAGGTTATCGCGGTCAAAAACAATGTCATCAGTTGATGAGGGATTACTGAGATCACGTACTCCGATTTTAACCTGCTGCGTAAAATTCTGGTTAAGCTGATCAGCAAAGTCAGCTTGCCATGTTGCCTGGTTTTCACTAGTAACGTTAAATTGTTGATTGATAATTTCTTGACCATTACCATCAAAAACTCTTGCCCAGGCTTTGTCGCCAACAGCAGCGTTTTGACCTTGTTTGATAAAATAAGCAATGGCTTGCCATTGATCGGGATCAACATCATCACGAACAATGGTAATATCACTACAGTTATAAAAACCTTCTCCCACAACATCAACACGTTGCCAATGACTATAGAGCAGAGCATCACCCACACGATCCGCTGGAATATAAACGTCCATATCGTAATAACGGTTACCATCGGGCGCTTTAATAAAGTCAATATTGCCATGCGCTTGCACCAAGTCTAAGTCTTGCCATTTCAAGACGTCTGTACTGGCATTGAAAGCAGGTTTACTGAGATATATACGCCAAAAACTTGGGTTATGTGGCGTTTGCGCATTAAAACGAATTTGAATTTTATTATCGCCATTTGGCATCACTTTCGTTTTTTGCCAATGCGGAGACGCTAGGTTCAAACCATGCTTCTCAGCAGAGCCTGCCGCACATAAAGTTCCATCAGGTATTGCGCTTTCAATTGCCTCTTGATTACGATAATTTGCAACATTCACTGAAATTTCGTGTTCTTGAACAAATTGTACATAACCCGAGTCAAGAAATGCCGCCCGACAAGCCATGTTTGGAATAGCCGAACCATCAGCTGGCCACCAAAAACCGCCTTGTGCTTGGCAAATAGATTGTCGTGCTTTAGGGTTATCCATAAAAGCATGAGCATGGCTGTTAAGTGGCAATAACATCGCTGTCGTCATTGAAATACTCACGCCAGTCATCAATAAAGGAAACCAGTAATTACCCGTTGTATTTTTTCTGTTTTTATCACTATTTTTCATCATTATGTCCTTGGTAAATTCCCTCTGTAACCAGAGGGAATTTGCTATAAGTTACAAACGTTTTCCCAATCAGCGCCACCTGGCTCAGACTTAGTCCACCACTTAGCCTTCCATACCGCTTCACTATGCACCATCATGTCTCCTGCATTAGCGTGGTCAGGCTTACCTTCCCAGTCTTTACGTGGAAAATTAGGATAAATAGGCAAGTCAGCTACAACAACGCCATCACACGTTTTACCATCACCATCATCATCGCCATCATCTTTAGTGGCTTCAGGTAATTCAGGAAATTCAACTTTAAAGGCGTAGACTTTCCCGCCTTTTTCAATAGTAAAATTAGCTGGCCCAGTAAATGGCATGTAATACATGACTTGTGCGCTAACCGTTTCACCTGCTTTGAATGATTCAGTTACACCACCAAATTCATTAATTAAGGTGATTGAAAAGCGATGATATTCGTTGTCAAAACCACCAATATTATTACCAACACTATTTGAGCCATTATCTTCAATCGCCATTTTCAATTTCTTCTGAGAACTCCAGTGTGATTTAAAAATAGCAGAAGTCGATACCGGCACATCAAACGATATTTTTGCACCGGATAAATCTAATTCAGAATGATTGCTGAATGAAAACGTCGGACTGATAGGATAATTTTCATCGCCAACTGGAAAGTCTTTTGCTGCAAAGGTGATATCAACGACTTTCTCTGGCACGATAAAATTAGGATTACCGTTGTGAATATCGTAGTGAGTGCCACTTTGACGAAACTTATCATAGGCAATCGTTGTCATTGTTGAGCCCATGTAATACTCCTGTTTAGCTTGGTCATAATCAAAATCGCCAGCAAGCTCCCAAAACATCACACCACCTAAACCATTGTTAATAACGTAGTCAACTTTGCTTGCCATAGACTCTTCATCTTCAATGGATAAGAACACTTTTTTCTCGTCATTCCATAACCATGGTGCAACGGCAACTTCGTCATAGTGACGCTGATAGGTGCCAGTTAGTCTGTCTTGAGGGTCTGTTGCTGGTGTTAAACCATATGCACCGATATAACTACCGTATTTTCCATCAGCTAGGTTTTTAACATGCCAAAGCGGATTACTACCTGCGGCCACTTCATTATCATTTTCAATGTCATGCCACAAATTGTCGATGCCAACCGCACCATTGCCGCAGTTGTTTTTATCACCTTTACCTGTGCCATTAGGGCATGAGGTTTGATCAGGTAACGCAGCTTGTCCCCATAAACCGTTAGTGCCACCCGATACATCTCTAAACCCTCGGGTATAATATGGAATACCAATATTGATACGCCCTGCCGATAAAGCGCCGCGAAAATAACGCACAGCCCAATCCGTATTTAAGTAACCAATACCTTCAAATTCTTTAGTACTGTAAACATCCCAAGCAGCTAACTCTGAGTCTTCACCGGTATCAAATAGCGCCGCATTTGGACCAACATGTGAATTCCATGCACCGTGCAGATCATAAGACATGATATTGACGTAATCTAAATACTGCGTTGCTTGGAAGGTTTCCATACCGCGTAATAAGTAACCTGATGACGGGGAAGCTATGGTTAACATATAATGTTGTTCATCAGCATCTCCAGCTTTATCAAGGGTTTCACGTAAGGTCTTCATCAAAGCTAAATAAGAGGTATGTAATGCTGCACGACGTGGGTTTGAAAAGTCAAAGTCATCAGGATGACCCGAATCAGACATAGATGATGGATATTCATAGTCAATATCAGCACCGTCAAAACCGTATTTTTTAATGAAAGTTACGACACTGTCACTAAAAGCTTTAATACCCGCATGATTAATACTGCCGTCTGCGTTAGTCGTCATCGTATAAAAGCCACCACTCGCCACACGACCGGTCTCATCAAAATAACCACCCGTTTCAGCCCAACCACCAATTGAAATTAAGGTTTTAACATGAGGGTATTGTTTCTTATATTTACTTAATAAATTGAAATGGCCTTTGTATGGCAAGTTTGGATCAAGTTCTGCTCCAACAACTCCCGGCCATGTCATATTGGTTGCCGGATTATTAGCGCTGTTAGGATCACCAATGGATACCTGATTATTGCTATCAATATGGGCAAAGGCATAATTGATATGGGTAATTTTATCCCACGGAATGTTATTCACTAAATAGGTAGGTTGTTCATTTGCGCCATTTCGCCAGCTGGTGAAATAACCAATGACTCGACGGGGATGATCTGCCCCCATTTCTTCACGACCATTAACATCATAAACCGTACAGTAAGGCGTATTGGTTTCAGGTGTTTGATATAAACCACGTGGTTTACAAGCATCACGATCATCATTAGGATCGCCGACTTTAACCACATTAACAAAAACTGAATTACTTACGCCAATGGCCGCATCATCATCCGTCGCTTTTAAACTAAATGCTACCTGCCCTAAAGCCAGCGCTTGCCAAGTAAAGTTGGCATTACTATTTGTCGAGGTAAAAATTGACTGTTCACCTGCAAACAATTCAATCCCCTGTACTGTGCCATCACTATCAGTTGCGCTTAATGAAAATGTTACTTCGTCACCAATATGAACATCATTAGCCGGTGTAGTAATGGTCAAAATCGCATTAGGCGCTTTATTATCCGGCGGGACGTCTTTCGCTGTAACGGTTAAATTAAGTTGACTCGTGCTTGTTGATGCTTGCTTATCATCATAAGCGGTTACCGTAAAAGCGTGTTGCCCTTTAAGGGCTATCCAAGTGAGCTCTGATGTTGTAGTGTTCAACGTTGCCAGTAAGTTACCATCAAGAAATACATCACTGTGATCTATGCTTCCGTCACTATCTTGTGCTGAAAATAAAATGACAACGTTGTCATTTTCAGTGAACGCACTATTATTATCAGGTGAAATCCAGCTTACTGTCGGTGCTTCGTTAACATCTCCATCTGCTTTACAATCACCCAGTTTTTTCCATTCTTGCCATAGTCCTGATTTTTGAATCGGATCTGTTTGATTCCACCATTTAGATTCAAAGCCTTGTTTTTGAGTATGCACCTTTTGACCCGCAATATAAGTTCCGCCCTGTTGCCACTCTTCAAACATACTACAATCAATATTTGCTGCTTGTACTGCTCCCCCCATAAACATCAGTGAATAAACACTGCGTTTAATGGCGGCTTTCAGAGTTTTTTTATTATTCATTATCGTTTCCCTTACCACAGACTTGTTAATTTTTTGTTACAGTTAACCCAAACGTAACATAAATTTAACTTTGTGCAAAATAAAAGAATTGTTCATTAAATAAACAACTTATTTTAAGGAAAGCACGATGAATAAAGACGTGATGAGTATTATGAAATGATAATTAATTTTAAAAATAGCTTTTAAAAACACGAAAAAATTTTATGTTGCAGATATTTTTCACAAAAATATCATAGTGTTAATAACGAAAAATATTTGTTTAGTGTTTTAAAGTAAAACATATATACCGAATTGATATATGATATAACCAAGATGGCTTTGGTACTTTGTCTCTGTACGCTACTTATTAGCCTAACTATTTAAATATAATAGATTTAGATAGATATTATTTCCCTCTGATAAACAACACACTCCTTTATTGCAGCCTACATTTTCATCTCTGAAGATAACGTATCAATAAAAAGGTTATTCGTTGTAGCCTTTGATATTTGATTAAAAGACAAAGAGTGACATTTAACTTTAAAGTCACGATGGCAATTCTTTGCCTCTTTAAGCGTAAATAACTTAATTTTGCCACATAAGCACCGACACTAGCCTCTTACAATTTCAGCCTATCCCATTGAAACTTAGATTATTTAAATATATTTATGTTTGGTACAAATACTGCTAATACTTCTATTTATGATAATAAGTAGTTAAAAAATCATTAATATCGTTATTTAAGGAAGAATACCATGATCAACAATATCAACTACTCTGCCATTGTTAATCAAGCAAGGGCCAACGGTGCTACCAGTGTAGAATTTGATCGCAACAGCGAATTATCATTATTTACCGATAACATAAAAGCTGGGCAAGATACGTTAACATTATCTAATTCAGCATTAGCGCTAGCGAGCGGAAAAAAAGTTGAAGAAGTCGCGCCAACTTATATTCGCCCACAAACTGCGGCATCGTTATTACACGAAAATAATAAAGCAACTGAAAATAGTGGGGATGATAAAAATAAAGAAAGTGGGCTAAAATTCGCAGAAATCATGCAAACACTCCTTGACCAACGTTTAGGTATTGACCGTAAAAAACTTGATGAAATTGATGCTTTGATTAAACAGATAGGCGAAAATAAAAATTTAAGTCCTGAAGAAAAAGACAAAATAATAGAGCAGCTACAAGCCTTGCGTGAAGAAGTGATTGAAGAAGGTATAGAAAGACAAAAAATTGCCAAACAAATGACAGAAATTCGCGAAAATGATAAAACTTGATCATCTATTATTAGGAACATAGAAACGGCATAAACGCTAATGGCCTATCTAGAGTATTATCCCAATTTGGTTAAATAAAGGGTATAAGCAATCGGCTCAATGATTAACGTTCACTCAATAATATCAGTAGACTAATGCTTAAAAAAATAATCCAAGAGAAGTGTTTACCTTTGGTATAAAAAGCAGAAAAAAAAGCGCTCAATAAAAAAACAAGTCCGGTAGATAACAAGAATATATTTGAGTGTTGATCATCAAACGCTAAAATAAAGGCAGTACCAAACCAAGCTATCGAGGTTATATGCCAAGCAAATCGTAAGGTACCTTTGGTGAAAGCATCACTACCGTACAAATGTGGTAAACTTTCATTTTTAAAAAGTCTCGTCAAAATATAACGTTCACCTAAGTACGAATGAGTTATCCCCAAAAGCAGTAATAAAATTGAAGCTAATACTAACATTTACTTTCTCGATGTTTTAGCTTGTGCACTTTTAGGTACTCGTTAACCGCTAAGGGTTCATGTTTTAAAATAAAGTCGTTTTTCAGGATCATATAATGGCTAATATTATCATTACAGTTCAATGCTGCACTGTGTTTTATCTGACCATATTCCTTAGCAATCGTTGGATATTTTATCAGGTATGTTTTAAATGCACGATGGCGAATTAAATTAAAATCCCCAGTCTTAAATGCATGAATATGGTGACTACGTTTATTGCCGCCTTTTTGAAAATAACGTCTACCAGGGATGCCATTTTCGCCTTTTACAATATAATCAAACGCGGTAAAACTATGATTTAATTTATCTAATTTTTCGAGACTGGACACCTCAACTAAAATATCAATGATGGGTTTCGCACACAAGCCAATAACCGATGTACTGCCTATATGCTCAATGATATGAGTATTATTGATGATTATTTTTTTTAATTCGTCTCTTTCTATAGCAAATTTATGTTGCCAATCATATTTATAATCAACCACTTCAACATGTCTTTTTTGCAATTTATGTCCTCGATATAAGTCAAAAGATAACGGTTAATATCAGTGCAAAAGTAAGAATAAAAATTCTCGCTAGGCTTGTGATTGTTAATTCACTTTCTATGCTAACTAGAAAGGCCTAATAAGGCTTATCGGTTTATTATTCCAGATGTTCTTTCCGTCGAAAAGTCATCACAACACCTAACGCAGCTAAGATAATAACCAAAGCTAAGCCAAGTATGCCTAAGTATTTATCTACTGTTTTTATCCCCGTCCATTGTAAATAATGTATTTTATATAGGGTATTAATGAAAGCGGTATCTTCGCCCTTTTGATACAAACGCATTTCCGGCCAATTTAGCGTAATGTTAACATCTGTAGTTGTTGTAATTTCCATTGCAGTTATTGTTGCTATTTGACCATAACGTTGTGGATTAATTTGAATAGCATCATTAATCAAGCTGCGTACTTGAGCTACTGTCGGCTCATTAATAACCTTATGGGTAAAGGGATCTATTTGTTGCCAGCCATCAGCTGTTTTAACCAGTAGATGTTGGCCTAATATTGAATGTAGCTGACGAACTTCAAGCCAGCTTTGTTTATTGGGTGATTGCGCTAAACTGAAATTAAGCGGATTTAAGGGATAGGTTTTTACCGGTAAGCTCTCGTACGCTGACGAATAACCGGGCTTAATAAAAAAGAATACGCCCGTTACTGCCCAAGCAATAAAAGGTAATAACATCAATAAACCAAGGTATTTATGGTACTTTTTGATCATTTAAACGTCCTTGTAGACAATATTATGTTAATAAGTTGAGGGGATATTTAACAATTAACGAGCTAAACAGATAACGGTAACTTATTTAAGTGCAGCTCGAATACGGGTAATAATAGTGAACATCGATAAAACTAAGATACCAGCGAATAAACCAATGGCAGCTTCAATGATAAAAGAACTTAGCGTATTAGCAACTGTACCGATATGATTTTCAAGCCAGATGCCCAGATGATGAACCTGTTGATGTAACCACGAAAAGCTGTGCACGAGTATTCCACCACCAACAAGGAACATTGCAATAGTGCCAACGACAGATAGTGTTTTCATCAAATTAGGCGCAAAAATTAACAACGAACGACCCATAGCGCGTTGGATAGTATTAAATGATCCCGAAACAGACTTTCGCAGTAAATATAATCCTAAATCGTCAAGTTTCACAATGGCGGCAACTAGCCCATAAACACCAACGGTAATTAATAGCGCCATTGAAGAGATAACCATCACTTGCATTTCAAATGAGGCATCTTTAACGCTACCTAGAACGATAACGACTATCTCAGCAGATAAAACAAAATCTGTTCGTATTGCGCCTTTAATTTTATCTTTTTCTAAAGCAACTAAATCGATATCTTTGTTAGCCAGTATCGCAATTCGTTGTTGTTGCGCTTGTTCACTATTCACTTTTGGGTGTAATAGTTTTTCTGCTATTTTCTCAGCACCTTCATAACATAAAAATAAACCACCAATCACTAATAACACCGTAATAAGTGGCGGAGCAAAAGCGCTAATGATAAGCGCCGCAGGAACTAATATCAGTTTATTAACAAATGAGCCTTTAGTCACCGCCCAAACTACGGGTAACTCGCGATCAGCCTTAACACCTGAAACTTGTTCAGCATTAAGTGCTAGGTCATCTCCTAAAACACCGGCACTTTTCTTTACAGCAACTTTAGATAATATGGCAACATCATCCAATACTGTCGCGATATCATCAATTAACGTTAACAAACTTGAGCCGGCCAACTTATTACTCCTTTAATAGTGTTATTTGACTAGGTCAGATTATTCGTCGTCTTCTTCTAGTTCTTCATCATATTCATCGTCAAGATCTTCGTCGTCAGCCAAAGGTTTAACTGAGCGAAAACCTTCTTTAACGATTATTTCAATATAAAATGATGTGAGTTCTAGTTTAACCGCGTCATCAATTTTTTGATTAATACCAGAAAGATGAACCACTTCTTTTTCGCTTTCTGTATTGCCAAATTGACAATCAAAGTCCCAAAAATCAACACCGGCCGGTAATGATTTTTTTCTTTCTCTTTTTACGTACTTTTTTACTTCATGCTTAACAGTGTCAACCATTCTCGCCGCTTTAATTTTAGGGTGAGTTAATTCAAATGTCTTTTTCATTCTTGTCCTAGAGGGGTTATCAGGTAATGGTCAGCATTTTACGTTAATTTTAAACGAGTAGCGAATAAAGGAATGACTCAAAAGAAAAGTATTTTACGGCTAACATCAATGCCAACCGTTTAACGTATACAAAGAGTGAATATTATGAAAAAATGTTTTGTAAACTATTGGCAAAAGCGACAAGTTTTTCTTTCATCGTTCCTTTAATTTTAACGCTATTATGCAACTCACAAAGTGGCATAAAACACCATATAAATCAGCATCTTACAATATCATTAGAATTATTCAGTGTAAAATAAATTAATTATTAGTGATACTCACCATTTAGTAACTTTTTTAATTTTAAATCATTTCAAAATACATATTGTATCTGGTTGTTACTTAACACTTTTTTAAATCACTGATAATCGATATACTGGTAAAATTATACTATTGCTAGCTAAGATATCATGTTCAAAAAACATTTAGGATTTTCATTCAACTTAATTGCCATTGTGCTTTTTATACCTGGTATTTTATTACCAATGTTTTCATTAACCATGGAAATGACCGCTAAAGTCAGTGGCGCAAGCATGACTTCAGATTTAGTTAATAAAGAGCTCTCACTGCTCACGACCATTCAAGAGTTATGGCAAGACGAGCGATTATTGGTTGCAGTACTAATTTTTGCATTTTCTATTGTTATTCCCATTGTCAAATCACTGTTAGTGACGTGGTCATACCTTAAAAAGCACAGTGATCTTGAGCGTAAATTACTTAACTTTGTAGCACTTATTGGCAAATGGTCAATGGCTGATGTTTTTGTTGTCGCTATTTTTCTCGCTATTCTTTCAACAGATCATGCGCAAACTTCTAATCATCAACAACTTTCAATGTTTGGTTTTAAAATTGATTTATTAATAAGTAGCGAAACACTGTCTAATATTGGCCCGGGATTTTATTATTTTTGTGGCTATTGTTTATTATCTCTTTTAGGCACTCAATTGAGTCAAAGCTCTCTAAAAGGTTCTCTAGAATATAGGGGAAAAGATAAATAATAACTTCTCACATTCATTGATACGGCTAAAACAAAGCGATATCGAAGAAGTACAGTCCCCCTTAATAGCATAAGCGTGAGCACAATATTCACGGTGATTTCCCGCTATGCTTATTGCAACCTGGTCAGCTAAAGGCGCTTATGGTAAAGGTTTAATTAACTTAACAATACGCGTTGTCGAGCTGAACACTTGATAGAGATCAAAAAAATACTTACCAAACGGATCATAATTGTAGTTCTACAATGACATAGGGGATTTAAATAATTTATGTTAATTAAATATTCCAAGACAAATAAAGTTCACTGGCCTGATTTTATCAAATCAGGTAATCGTATTTTTATCGGTTCTCACGCCGCGGTGCCTAATGCTTTGATTGATGATCTAATTGAGCACAGTGCTAATTTACACGATATTGAAACCGTGCACATTTTAACGCTTTCAGAAAATAGATGGGCACAGCCGCAATATAAAGACTTATTTAAAGTGAATGCATTTTTTATCGGGGGTAAAAACATTCGTGAAGCTATTGCTGAAGGACGTGCTGATTATACGCCCACCTTTATTTCGGATATTCCAAGACTCTTTAGCGAAAATGTATTACCACTTGATGTCGCTTTAATCATGGTTAGCCCTCCCGACGAATACGGCTATTGTTCTTTAGGAGTTAGTGTCGATATTGTCAGCTCAGCAGTAAAATCAGCTAAATATGTTGTCGCACAAATTAATCCAAAAATGCCACGCACCAATGGTCATAGCTTTGTGCATATGAATCAGATCCATGCTTGGATGGAGGTAGAGCAAACCATTCCTGAACTCCCTCCTGTAGGCATTGATCAAGTAAATGAGCAAATTGGCCAGTATGTGGCAATGTTAGTAGACAATGGTGCAACGTTACAAATCGGTATTGGTAAAATTCCTGAAGCGGTATTACGTTATTTAGCCAACCATAAAGACCTTGGTATCCACAGTGAAATGATCTCCGATGGGGTTATTGATTTAATGCTTCAAGGAGTTATTAATAACCGTAAGAAGACTTTTCATAAAGGTAAAGCTGTTGTTACTTTTTGCTTAGGTACGCAACGTTTGTATGATTTTGTTGATGGCAACCCCCACATAGAGTTTTATCCTTCCGAACATGTTAACTCCCCGGTTAACATTGCTAAAAATGATAATATGGTTGCTATTAACAGCGCCATTGAAGTTGATTTAACTGGTCAGGTCGTTTCAGACTCTATTGGCTATCAGTTTTATAGTGGTATTGGTGGGCAAGTAGATTTCACTCGTGGTGCATCATTAAGTAAGGGGGGTAAACCTATCATCGCCCTACCCTCAACGACTAAAGATGGTAAATTATCACGTATTGTTGCACACATCACTGAAGGCGGCGGCGTAGTTACTTCACGTGGTCATGTTGCTTATGTGGTTACCGAATACGGTATCGCGTCATTATTAGGAAAAAGTATTCGCGAACGGGCACTTGAACTCATTCGTATCGCTCATCCTAAGTTTAGAGATAAATTACTCGCTGATGTACGAAAACATTATTGGGTGCCGGAATATCAAGCAAGCACACCAACATCAGTACCTGAGCTTGGTCCGGTGGAACTTAAAAAGTTCACTTTTTCAGAGGTAGAGTATCTATTGCGTGCCCTTACTCCTGCGGATGAACGTAAACTACAAGAGTTTTTTTATTCTCATAATAAAGAAACGTTGATCATGCGTTACAATCATCACGCAACACAAATGACGCGCGAGAAATCATGTAACTTGGTCAGTGTTGATCAACATAAAGACTTAGCCTTGTGCTTTACCCAAAAAAATCACCTCGGAGAAGTTATTCATGCGGTAGGGCGATATTATTTTATTGAGAGCAATAACAGTGCAGAAGTCGCTTTTGTGATCAGAGAAAATAAACGGGGCCAAGGGTTAGCAAAGACGTTACTTGCCCAAATCATAATAATTGCACAAAAACGACAATTAAGTAAATTAGTTGCCTGTGTTCGACGAGATAATACCCCGATGCTTAAAGTATTTGAACATGCCGGATTTGTACGTGGTTACTCTGAAGAGATCGATGAAATTGATTTGGCCTTAATACTTGAGCCATAATAAATAATAAAAAAGAATAGTGAGGAATTTATATGCCTGTTGGAGTCATCAGCCATCATCGCTGTAGTAATCATACGATGGGAGAGCACCATCCTGAAGCGCCGGCGAGAATGGCCGCCATTCAAGATCAATTGATCCGCAGTGGTCTTGAATATGTCATTCGTCAATATGATGCCCAGCCCATTGATAAAAAACTTATCGAGTTAGCACACGACAAACATTACATTGATTATATTTTTAATAATGCGCCCCTTGAAGGCACTTTTAACCTTGATGATGACACCTCAATGACACCAGCAACCTTACCCGCGGTGTTATTATCTGCAGGCGCTGGTGTTGACGCTGTTGATTTAATCATGGCGGGTACATTAACGTCTGCCTTTTGTGCAACCCGCCCGCCAGGACACCACGCTGAACGTGATAAAGGTATGGGTTTTTGCTTTTTCAATAACATTTGTATTGCTGCAGCTTATGCTAAAGAAAAATACCAGCTTGAAAGAGTTGCCATTGTTGATTTTGATGTTCATCACGGTAACGGCACCGAAAATATTGTTAAAGATAAAAAAGGCTTTTTATTTTGTTCTACTTATCAGTACCCTTTTTACCCCTTTGAAATGCAAGAAAGCGATATTCCCCCGATCATAAATACACCCTTGCCTGCGACCACAAAAGGTCCTGAATTTCGTCAGGCCATTAAGGACAAATGGTTACCCGCGTTACATAAATTTAAACCACAAATGATTTTTATTTCCGCTGGTTTTGATGCCCATATTGAAGATGATATGTCACAAATTAGCCTGACTGAAGATGACTATCGTTGGGTGACAAACGAGATAAAAATAATTGCAGATCAATACGCACAAGGTCGCATTGTTTCATTATTAGAAGGTGGCTATTCTTTAGGCGCACTAGGTCGTAGTGTTGTTGCTCATATTAAGGGGCTAATGGGTTAACTGGCTTTGATTGCCACTAATAACCGAGTTTGATGACTCGGTTATGGTGACTTTCTTGATTGCTCAATATGACAGAGTAATTAATGCAGGGCAGCCCTGAACGGTAAGTTTTGACAAATTTTAGCTTCTGCAACTAATATCTCTTCTAAGCGTTGATCAACCTCAGCTTTATCAAAGTATTCATAAGCAAGATCGACAAATAAATTTTTATGTGTTTTTTCCGACTCAGCAATAGCCATATAAAAATCTTTTAGCTCTCCCGCTTCTAACGCTTGCCCTACCAGTGAAAAACGTTCATAACCACGCGCTTCAATGACTGCACCAACTAATAGTCGATCAAGAAAGAATACATCTTGGCCATTACGAAAAACCGCTCGAATATTTTTTATATAACTGTCTTTTTTGTCGTCACATAGGTTCACATTACGTGCTTGTAATATTTTCACGACTTCTTTGAAGTGAATCAGCTCTTCTAACGCTAAATCAGTCATTTCTTTTACCAAACGTTTCTTATCAGGATAATGAGACAACATTGACATTGCCATACCCGACGCTTTTTTCTCTGCTGCGGCATGATCTTGCAAAAAGGCATCTAAATCAGCTAAAACAGTTTCTGTCCAATTAAAGGGGGTTTGGTATTTAAGTTCAAACATAAAAATTTACATGATTAAAAAAGAAAGTGATTTTACCTAGAGCGTGTTGAACTTTCAAGATGATCTCAGAGAAGATTATTTTTCGTTCGACAAAACGTATATTTTATTGACGTTAAAGTATTTATTTCCGCGTTTTTGAAATGGAGTGTTAAAATGGTGATGGTTTAGTGTTGCAATTATGGTAACTGATCTACCTTCTTGTTAATTTTCATTACATTAATTGTCGAGCCTCGTTGCTCTATGCCATCCTTGGCATCACAACATACCGTTCATCCTGAACATCGTTGTTCTATGCCATCCTTGGCATCACAACATACCGTTCATCCTGAACATAAAAAGGGCTATCTTTAGATAGCCCTGTGGGTTCGATTTATGCGAAAAAATTTTATGAACTTTGAAAAGCGTCTGATTCTTGTACTTGATATTTTTCATGTAATTTAGCAGCAAGTATACCTTTGCGATGTTTTAAGGCCGCTTCTAACTTTTTAGCCGCACTGGCTATCGCAGCATAGAGTTCTTTACCTGAAGCTGTAACAGAAACATCGCTACCTTCATAATGAGTAGTAACTTCTAGCTTTTGGATATGAGGTTCAACCGTTATCGTTGAATCCATTGTCATTATGGTTGGAAAGTGTTTTGCTATTTTGGAAAATTTGTTTTCAATTGACTGTTTAATGCCTTCAGTAATTTCAACATGGTGACCGGAAATATTTATTTTCATAATGTTACCTTTTTGTTGTTTTCAAATTGCCAAGCCATTCATAACTAACCATTCATTTTTAATCTGTAATGATCAATTAATTATCGGGCTTAATATTATACTCTGGGCAATGAACGCAAAAAACAATGGTATAAAGGTAAAAATCGATAAAAAAATGTTTATAAATATTTCAAGTCACTTAAACGCATTTAAATCGTTAAAATGAATACAAACTATAATCATCTATTTCTCTACGTAACCGACGCTTTTCTTTTAAAGATTCTATTTCTCGCCACTTTCGTTTGCGTACCTGAGTATTTTTCTTTCCTTCCAAAATAGGTTGTTCGTTGTTAGTCGAATCATCAAATTCAAAGTTTTCATGGTTATTCATTATCAGTACTCGTTTATGAAGTATTGATTTAACTTTAATATGAAATTATGACTTCTTTTTGACGCTGATATGACGCTTTTATTACAACCTATTCAGGTTTTATTGTAGACCATATTTTTGCATGAGCTGGTTAAAAAATGATGTTTTATTAATCTCAACCATGCGTTTGGCACATATTAAAATTATCTCTTTCATTTTCACTGTTTTTGATTTTTTTGGAGAGAAAATTATACAAATAGACCCTTTCACTTCTGAGAGATGTGGAGGTGCCATAAAAATGAGAATCGCGTCAATAAATGCGTATTTTATCACGGCACATGATACTTTAGTTAATGACTGCTTCAAGCTCATCAATGTCATTATAGTCATGCCACTTTGAAGCATTACTTCAAAGTGAGTCTTGACCGTTAAGTTAGCCCCTCTATCAACTTTCGACTTCAGCTATGTAACAAATCATATGAGGGGAAAAAGCATCTAGTTACATGGTTATATACTTCCAGTACTTTTGTGCTACAGCTACTACACTTATCATCAGATGTACTACGTTTTAAAAACATAAAATGCCACTTTACGTGGCATTTACTTATAAACCTGATATGTCTGCAAAAACAAGATAATCGATAATCATATGCTTCTTTACGCTTAAAAACGTCGAGAATACCGCACTGTGTTTCGTACCATCTAAACGTACATAAATGACTTGTCCATGACAACTGAGCTTAGTAATGTCATTGGTTGTATCGTCAAGGTAGATAACATTTTCAATCGTGTGGTTCATGGATTCAACGCTAGAAAAAAACTGACTATTCGCAGCTAAAATATCTGCCTTATTAGTTAAAAGGGGATTGTTAGCAATGCGAAAGTTTACGTTTTCAGCTAGGTTACGCTTTAAGTAATCGACATCTTTATTGTCGACAGCTAAATATAAATCACTGACCAATGTATTTACTTGTTGGATATTCATCTTATTTTATTCCTAAAAAATTGTTATTATTTAATTAATTCGCCACTTTCTCCGCCATACATATTTTTTTCTGTAGGGATATCACTTAAGTACTGCAAAAATTCAAACTGAAAGCCCGCGGGGTCGTTGTAGTAAACCGTTTTACGGTAAGGGTGCTCACGCCCTGTTATATCGATGCTAAAACCTTTAATCGCAAGTCGCTCAATCAAAGCCTGTAGGTCATCCACTACAAACCCTATATGAGCAACCCCGGCACAAATACTTTTGGAATCTCTAATGTCACCGACAGCACTATCGTTAAGTGTTATGTAAAAATCATCATCACCGAAATGTAACCAATGACGAGACGAGGTTTGCTCTCCACTCCCCCATGCCATGTCTCCTTCACCACGTACTCGCCATTTTGGAAATGCTGTTTGTAAAAACGCCAATGTAGGTTGAATATTTTTCATCACTAAGTTTACGTGTTCAAAGCGAACCATCTTGCTTACCTCTAATTCGTTGCTTTATTAATATTGAATACGTTAAGTTTAATTTAGAGAGGTATTGAGAACAATATAGCTTGTGGTAGAATCAATGTTGAGATTAACTCAACAATAAAAGTACCTTTATGGACATCTTTAATAGCATCCCAATATTTGTCGCGGTTGCTGACAATCAAGGCTTTTCTAGTGCCGCCAAGGCACTTGGAGTTTCAAAGTCCGCGGTCAGTAAACGTATCACTCAATTAGAAAATCAATTAGGCGCACGACTCTTTCATAGAACAACTCGTAAGCTCAGTATGACTGAAGCGGGTGAATGCTTTTACCAGTATGCCGTTCAAGCTAATCGAGCAGGTCAACAAGCAGCTGAAGCCGTGAATGAATTAAAAGGTGAGCCCAGAGGGGTATTAAAAGTTCAATTACCTATGACCTTGGGGCAGATAGTGATCTCTCCATTAATTCCCACGTTTTTAGCAAGTCACCCTCATCTGAAAATTGATCTCGTTTTAGATGATCGCCAGTTAAATTTAATCGAAAATGGCTATGACTTAGCATTACGTGTTGGAAGCTTAGCTGACTCAAGCTTAATCGCACGTCCCTTAGCCCCTTTACATAGTGTTGTATGTGTAGCACCAAACTTTTATCTGCAACATAAATCATATCTACAACAGCCTGAACAACTAGTTGATATAAATTGCCTCACTTATAGTTATTCAAGTAATGCCGATGTATGGCAATTTAACTCAATAGCCAACCCTAAAGAAACAATCAAAATTAATGTCGTTGGTAACTATCGTGTTAATAATAGTGCAGCATTGCGCGATGCCTTACTTTCAGGGGTGGGTGTTGGTCGGCTACCTACCTTTGTTGCCAAACAGGCCATTCAAAAGGGCGAATTAATCCCTCTATTTCAGGATTATGAAATGCCAGTTAAACAATTATATGCTATTTATCCTGAGCGTAATTATCTGCCTGAAAAAGTGCGCGTGTTTCTCGACTTTATCATTGATAATCTTGGTCACGGTAAAAATGACTGGGATGGGATTTAGGCTATCCGTAAATATTTATAAAATAAGCTGACTTCTTTTATAAATTGTAATTCTATGTGTAGAGCTACACGAAACCTCAATGATATTAAATTTCACACGATAATTCATAAATTAATTCACATACCTGTCTACAGGGTCTATTAAGCCTGAATAGCTATTTTTGATTTTTTAGAAGTTCCACATCCCCCCACATGACTAAACTTATCAGTATTTTGTAGCACATAACTAAATCTCAGGTAATTTATGCCATTCAACGTAGATTTTTAGCATTTTATCTTAAATAGAATACTAAATAATTTAATGTGACTATGATTATTCAAAATTCAAACAATTAGAGTAGCGATGAAAAAAACATTCTCAATTAGCTCTTCTTTAGTATTCATTTTTCTTTGGGGGATTAATGTCAATACCCATGCCGTTAATCATCCTCCGGTGCAAATTTCAAATTCTCAAAGCATGATAGTAAAATCAGCCATTAATAATACAGATTATGAAATTCAAGTAGCGTTACCAAACCGATATCAAGAATCTCAGACACGTTACCCTGTTGTATACTTACTTGATGCAAACAATGACTTTCCTTTAGTTACGAGTATCAGTAGAAGGTTATATCAAGAGGATAATCTAAACCCGATTATAATTGTTGGCATTAGTTATAAAAAAGATGCCTATATTCATCGAACAGCTGACTACACCCCGACTCAATCAAACGAAAAAATAAAATCAGGTCAAGCGAATAAATTTATTGAGGTAATTAAACAAGAAGTTATTCCCTTAATCGATTCTACTTACCGAACCCAAACAGATAATAGAACGATTGCAGGCCATTCCCTTGGTGGGCTCTTTGGCGCCTATCAAATAATCAAGAATGGTGATTTATTCAATAAATACATCATATCAAGTCCTTCTTTATGGTGGGATAACTTTAAAACATTCTCTTTTGCACAACACATGGATCAAAAACCAATCAAAGTATTTGTCTCTGTGGGAGCAATGGAAGGTGAGCATATGAAAAGGTCGGCCAAAAAAATGATTAATTTTCTTGAAAAGCACCGCGATAAAGCCAACGTCAAAACAACAATACTTAACGGTGAAACTCACGGCACAGCAAAATTTAGGGCCTATGCAGATAGCTTTAGGTGGTTATTTAAAGGGGATTCTTAAAAAATTAATGTTCAAAAATAGAGATGCTAAAAAATAGATACGCTCAAAAATACATTTTTATCAATAAATCAAAAAGCGTTATCGGTTTTTTCAAGACCGTTATAGTCCTTTCATTAAGTATGTGATTTTGATCTGTATAAAAAATAAAGAAACGCTCAATAAGCATAGTCTCTGTTGGTATTGAGCGTAGTCAAGCTCTGAAATAAGCGACGAACGACGCCTTGGCTAGCTTACCTACTACGAATGTTTAGCCTTAATAGCCACACTATCAAAGGAGATTCCTGCCCAGCCATGGCTAATAAAACGTCGAATATTACCATGGTCAACACCTAACGGATGCTTAGCAACATCATCTCGATAATATTGACCAAAACAATTTAACGTTGCCTGCTCAGATAAATTATGCATTTTAGCGAAAGAAAAAATTTTACAAGATCCTTCGTTGGTACCCGCTTGATTAATAAGTTTACCGTTGGTAAAAGTGCTTGGGCTATAATCATAATGATTAGCAATAACCTGCATCACTTCATCAAAAATTATACTTTCACCTGCCGTATTCAAGCGATTGATCAATTCATTAACTGTTAATTCCATTACTGCCAAATTTATTTTGTAAAATAAGTCATTATTTTCGCTTAGTTATAAGTGAGCGTCTACGAAAAACGGGGATATTTTTAATTGCTATTTTAACCAATGATATATTATTTCAATATTTTTATAGAGAACAAGGTAATAATCAAGGAGCACTGGCTGTTAATTCATTTGAAAATATCTATTAACTACCCAAAATAAAAAACCGCCTAATGGCGGATTTCATCAAAAAAAAGCATTTAGAATAGTAGGCTAAATGTCATCAAATCAACTAAAAATCGCTATCTTCATCAGATGGCATTATGTTAGTTATCCATTCAATATTATCACCGACAAACTTAATATCAGCGGCAGATATATCTTCAGCTGCTTTTAGCATGAACTTCATACTATTGAGTTGCTCTTTAAATTGTTCTTCCATACCTGATAACATGTTTTGAGGCATTCCCTGCTTTTTCATTTGTGTTATTTGGTTTTCCATTTGTGTAATGAAGTTATCTGTTGTCATGCCTTCGGGCATTTTATTCATCTGGGCTTTGAAAATACCGCCCATTATGCGCAGCCCTATATCATAAAGTTCACTGAAGCCTGAAAACCCCGCTGATTCAATGCTCTTTTCAATTTGAGGATAAACATCCAAAGACTGAAGTGCATCTATGGCCGCATTTTTATCGAATATCATTAAGTCGGCCATTTTTTTTTCTAAAGCAGGATTCGCTTCGGCTAATAATTCAATATCCCCAATAATCTGCATATATTTTTCAATAAGATTTTTTGATAACGCTTGCTCAGCAAAAGCTGAAATACTCATTAAATATAGGATTATAGCAACTAGTACTTTTTTCATTCTCATTCCTTTAAATTAGTAAAAAGCCAATTTATCCTTAAATTTTAATTTCCAAAGGAAAACTGGTGATATTTATGTACCTTCGTATATCATGATGTATTAATTGATTTTTTTCAATGAGGATAATTAATAACATTAAATTATCACCTACAAGTGCTAGTTATACCAATTGCAATAATGAATCGACATTCTAAGGCGGTCTAAATATCCAATACCTGCGTTGCTTTCAATCGCAATAGCACGCTATTACTCATTCAAGCGCCTTGCTATTGAACATTTACCCTCGCTTATAATAGATCACTACTTTAATTCAATTGGTATTAAAATGTGTAAAAGTGACAAGGCGCTTAATTAAAAGAGGAGATTTTCTAGGAGCATACATGAGCGTTAATGGGTCTGCTGCTCAGATAAAGGTCAGCGCTGATTTACTTTGGTAACCTCTTGTTCGGCTAATTTGATTAATTTTTTCAATTCGCCACTTTTTTTAAGCCGTAAAATTTCTTGATCTATGAGAGGAACTAAAGCTTTGTTTTTTTCATGAATGTAATGATAAAGCGGTAAAACAGCCAAAGCATTGTTAATTGAAACTATATTGTCATAACCTAGTTTTTCTAAGATCAAATTGCCATCAAGGGTATTTGTTAAAACAACATCAACCTTTTCATTTTGCAACATCCTGAACATATTAGCAGTGCTGTTCATCTCATAAACATTAGTTAAACCTTTGGTGATATTGTTAGTATGTTTAACCCCTCTTATTTTGGCTAATTTGTACTTTGATAAATCTTCTTTTCGATGAATGTCAACATTACTACCTTTGAGAATAAAGGGCATGGTTTCTAAGTAATAATAGGGCGTGGGTACTCTAATGGTATGTGTATTCTCATCCCCATATGTTTCTATCCGCATAATTTCACCATCTTTCGCCCCCGTGTTTGCTAAAAACTGTGCCCTTTTAGCTGGTAGCGGGGTAATAGTGATATCTATGCCGATATTTCGATACATTTGAGGTAAAACAATACGACCCACTTCTTGTTCAATTAAGTGTTCGATAGAGGCGAATTCATACTCAATAGCCAAGGGCTTTCCTTGGATGAGTATAGAGATAAAAAAAAGATAACTTATTTGGCTGAACAAATATTTCACTTAAAATAAACCCGTTATAATATTACTGAGAAGATGTTATAAGCAGCTAGTTACTTATATATTAGTTGAAAGCTAACTATTTTCCAATAAAAAACAATTTGTTATGTGCCTTTATACCTAAGTCACTTAAGGATGTTGTTTCTGCATTTCCAAGTGGTTTCGGTATTATGGCTAAATATTACCGCGCTTATATAACCAAAAAGTTTGTTTACTGCTAGCGAATAATAGCGCTAATATGTTATAAGACGGCTTCATCTTATGCCAATTTAATATTCTTATGATCATCAATTTTTCAGACCATAATGCGAGTCAACGTTATCATTTAATGACGCAAACAATTATTCCAAGACCTATCGCTTGGGTTTTAACGAAATCAAACAGCGGCAGCGATCATCAAGACAACCTTAATTTGGCACCTTTTTCATATTTTACCGCTATTTCAAGTGATCCAGCATTACTGATGATATCTGTGGGTAAAAAGCCTAATGGCGAACTTAAAGATACCTTAACCAATGTGCTCAAAAATAAAAAAATGGTGATCCACATTGCAAACGAAAACCAAGCAGATTTAGTAACACAAACGGCAGCATCACTAGACCATGGTGAATCAGAATTAGCTAAATTTGATCACAATATCCTTCATACAGTGCCATTTGAAGATTTTTCATTACCGCGTCTAGCTCAGTGCGATATAGCCTATGCTTGTGAGTTATTCGAGATCAAAGAAATTGGTGATGTACCGCAAACACTTATTTTTGTAGAAATTAAAAAGCTTTATGTTAGCCCTACGGTAACAACAGTAAATGACGGACGTATTAAGATACATGCTGATAGTGTGGGTCCGTTGGCACGACTCGGAGCAAGTGAGTATTCAGGCATTACACAGCCGTTTAAAAAGGCAAGGCCCGTATAACTATTAGCTTATATCCCCTATTTATGGAAGATGAAACGTTCATCAGATTCACACTATCAATAATGTTTGTAGTCAAAGACTGCGGCTAAATAGCTGTTTTAACCATAATTCAAAACGCTGTATTTTGTCCCATTTAAAATGATGCGGTGGCGCAACTAAGAATAATGTTCGTGGATTATCATAAACATAATCAAAAATATTAATTAATTGTCCTGTGCGTAAATATTGCTCAACCAGTACTTTACTGACAAACGTTATACCCTGCCCTGCAAGCGCATTTTGAATGATAGGCAATGCATCAGTGGTTTTTAAAGTCACTTTAAAATCTTTTTTCTTAATACTAAATCTTAAACAGCAATCATCAATTGCTTCTTGAATATTACTACTAATATCTTCGAGCAAAGGTAAAGAAAAGATGTTTTCGATCTGAAAATTTTTATAGCCAATTAACAATGGACTAGCCACTAACATTATTGAATCATCCGTTAGTTTTCTACTTTCCAGGCCGACATAACTCCCCAAACCATGCCTTATTGCGACATCAACATTTTGTTCTTCAAATGACTCTAACTTATTATTCGGAGAAAATTGCACACTAAGGTCAGTATTCTTTTGCTGAAAATCACTGATATTAGGAATTAGCAGCAATGAAGCTACTGAATGTAATGTCGTTATCTTTAGCTCGTTTGAGCCTGACTCACTCGTTAGTTCACTAATACCTAAGTTTATCTGTTCAAATGCTTTATCAATAAATGGATACAAGCGCTTTCCCTTTGAATTAAGTCGCGTGTGCTTTTTATTTCGCTCAAATAATTTGTCATCAAAGTAATCTTCTAATAAGCGAATTTGTTGACTGACAGCCGCTTGAGTAACATGTAACTGCTCTGCTGCCGCCTTAAAACTTTGATGTTGAGCAGCACAAAGAAATACCTGCAGTGATTTTAATGGGGGTAAACGCATAATACTTTAGATAAATTTAACCGTACTTAACTTTATATCGTTTGTGATAAAACAATTCAAGGTTTATTTTAGATAGATAGATCACTACTAGCAAATGAGAACAACATGAAAGACATAGGATTACACAGCTCAGTTTTATTAATATTATTATTGAGTAGTGCAGTACAAGCAGACCAGGAAACGCTTTATAGTTCTAAAAGCTATCCATATAACTTGCTATTATCCAGAACAGAGTCAGTTAAGATAATCTACATCAAAGATAAAGATAAAATAAACTGTAAAGTAGAAGTTAGTTGGAAAAATAAAATGATAACGACCTTACAAGCACGAGTGAGTAAAATCGCGTTTAATAAGGGGCCTTTAGCGAGTTGTTTGCCAAGGGAGAAAGCCAAGAACATTCTAGCAAAAACTTTCGAATAATTTTTAAGGTGCAAAGCACATCCTTCCACTTTAGCTTTGCACCGTTTTTAATTGAACGTCACTTACACTGATAAGTAATATATTTGATGTTTATGATCACAAAGAACGAAAGGTTATTTTAGAAGGGATAGAAAGATAAGAAATAGCTAGGCATATTGATGAAAACTCGACACTTGCCCTTTTAAGCATTAACTAAATCTTAACCATACTTTAACTATATTTTAAGTAATGGATAAGTAAATAAAGCCAAGTGAACCATATTTAAACAGAAGTGGATTAAAATCGCATACCAAATTTTACCCGTATTTAGATACACCAGCCCATATAAAAAACCTGCCAATGTAGCAACTAGCACATAATTAAAGCCTCCTGAAAAATGTGCAATACCAAATAATAAGCTTGTCAGTATAAGCCCCATTAAAGGATTTATTAGGCGTGTTAGTTTTTGCTGAATGAATCCTCTAAAAAACACTTCCTCAATAATGCACGTTAATAACAAATTATTAAAAGCGAACAACCACCACCAACTTGGCAATTGCGGATCATATTTAATTAATGATAATAAAATGGCTAGGCTAAAAGTTAGTATGAACATAAACACGACTAAGGCACTTAGTCGCAAGCTATTGTGCGCTTTAAAAATCGTGATTGGTTTTTTACTTATTAAAAGTGTTGGAAACAGCATCAAAAGAATAAATAAAATCATCGGTTTATCAAAATTTAAATACAGTGTAAATGCCATACTATTAATGCTTTTTTCCACATTGCCTAATACTTGTAGGTTATTAAAACCTGGTAATAAGTGGGCTGCTAATGCAATACAGCCAACAATAACCAACACACCAAATATCGATTTAACTATTTGTTTACATAGGTTATTTGATGACTTACTCGCATAAAAAGACATAACCAATAAAAGCGAAATAACGCCCAGTCCAATCAAGTCTATTGCGTTATAAAAAAAACCGCTAATTAAAGTACAGACTAAACCAAATGGCCATAACTTAGGTTTTACAAAAGCTGTAATTAAGGTAATGACTAAGAATAGCCAAGGGTATACAGATGGGAAAAGATCTTGTATGAACAACATAGGATAGATAATTAACGTTATTTTTAAGTCAAATTAACATAATGTTAGATGAGTATGAATGTTTAAAGTTATTACCACCACCCTGCTTTGATGCAATGTACGTTTTTAAAGAAGCTTTAAACGTTTGAGTAACTGTTCTGCATAGCATCGCGATGGCGACACCGCCCAAGAGGCGAGGTACCACGGCTTCCCTTGGCCCCCGCGGCGTCTAGAACAGCAGAACACTCAATAATAAACTAGCGAAAATATCGATATCTGCCACTAAGTTGATAATGAAAGTCAACCATGAACAACCGTAGTCCTCAACATCGACCTGCACGGAAGCACTAATGCCGAGAAGGCATCAATGCCTAAGAATGGCCATGTTGAGGGGCAAAGTCTACTTCTGCTAGTTATATATCAACCCGCTGAAATGGCGATTAGTGAAAGCTGCTTTATTCGTTTCCATAACTAAGTGTAATTACAGCCGAACATGTACAACAAAATATGGAACCAACAAAGCTAGGATTAAACGGGGCATAAGCCCAACTTCTTCAAACGCCGGAATTCAAACCAATATTCAGGTATGGCATCATGGATGATAGTAAAGGCAATGCCGCATATGGAGTATGTTCAGGACGCATGGTAAAGCGTGCTGTCATTGATGGCGTAGAACGCGGTGCGATCTTGTTACATCGAATATTGGTTTGAATCTAGGATCACGGCTGATGTAGCAGCTCCTAGGGACTGCAAGGGAGGACAGGAGCAGCCTTTCTGAGAGCTGTTGCCACCGCGACAATATACACTGATATGAAGAAACCTATACAATAAAATATTTATTGTATATTAGATATTATTTAACTTTTAACTTAAAAACACCAAACAACGCATTGCAATAAACATTACACAATGTTAACTTTTAATTTACATAAAATACTATGTATGAAAAATGAAAAAGATTTTTAAATTAATTAAATAGCCTTTTTCAATCGATAATTCAATTAGATATAAAGGAATATTTATGTATAAAAAAATAATACTTATTTTAGCTTTTCTATTTACTAATAGCGCCTATAGTCTTGATTTTTGTCCTGATGAAGAAGCAAGACAAGAAGGCGGTTATTTAAAAGTAGTTGAAGTATGCGATTACGAAACTACTCAAACAAATTTACGAACGCAATGTTATTACAACGGAAAACTATGGGGAGAACAATTAGGCGGAGTCATATTTAGTGAGACTACAAGTTATTCAGGACATAGTACTTGTAATAGCTCTATTTTTGTTCGAGAACAAAATATATGCCGATACATTGATCCAACCCCAAATACTCCAAATCCTCCAGGGACAATGGAACCCCCTGTTTTAGTATGTGAGAATTACGGAGGTGACATTCCATTAAGATCTCAAAACTACTTATTTGATACTGTAAGCCAAGAAATACCGGGGTCATGTAGGAATTCTAGAGAATGGGTACGCTGTAAACCGTAACCAGTAATCATTGCAGCCTAGTTTATTAACAAAAACCCGCTGATCAGCGGGTTTTTATTAAAATAACAATTTACTAAGCCTTAGCTTACCGGCGTCAGATAAAGACATACCTGGCTTTCATCGGTAAACGGCGAATAAAAATTCAAACTTCAACGCTAATATGAAAACTGTTGAAAACTCCCCTGCTCGTTTCTATAGCTTTTATCATAATTTCAGTAGCTTTTTAGCCTGAATCTCAAGAAAATCAAAAACATCCCCAATAAAAAACTTCGGGAGTGATGAAAAAGTACTGTCGGCGTAAGGGATCACCATCAGCGTTGCTATGCCGAAAACACTTAAATTCACTTTAGAATTACGGTTGATGCAGCAGCTCCGATGGGTTCCAAAAGAAGAAGAAAAGAGCGGAGACAGCCTCACTCCTTTCTTGCTAGATACCGTCGCCACCGCGACAATAAAATGATGATATTGAGATAATCCTTGAAAGTATCTTCCAAGAAGAAAGAAAATGATAAGAGAAGTTCTTTCCAATCATGTGTTTTGTTCTGGTTCTATTGTCAGAGTGCTGACTGCACCCAGGGGGCGACGTACCGCCGTGCCTCCCCTTGGATCCCCTCCGACGCCCTACTCAGCAGAACACTCCAACTCAATTTTCATTAAGCATAAGCGGCACGACGTTTATTCCTGCAAAAAATCGTCCCTTCACACGGCAGTCTACGCCATCCATGGCTTCGATAAACATCGTACTGATCTAAATTCAGTTTCCGTTGCTGAGATGGGGTTTGGTGAAACCTGCAATTCTCGTTTTTATAGTTAAAATATTAATTACTACCGAACCCCAAACAACGAAATAGACTAGTGGATTAACCGAATATCAAACGGAGTATAATTCCTGCTTCTTCAAACGCCGGAATTCGAACCAATATTCACGTATTGCCATCATGGATGATGGCAAAGGCAATGCCGCACATGGGTTATGTTCAGGATGAACGGTAAAGCGCGGTGCCATGGATGGCAAGGAGCGCAGTGCGATCTTTGCCGTTACGTCGAAAATATTGGTTTGAATTCCGGATCACGGTTGATGCAGCAGCGCCATGGGGTTCCGAGGGGACAGTGGCGCGAGCGTCCCTTTGGGTGCTGTCGCCACCGCGACAATATAATGATGACATTAAACCGAAGCTATAAAGTATTTAGTGTGTACCTGACCCCATCTATTCTTTCGCCTCAGTTATTTGATTTAATTAGTTGATAATATTGTGAAATAAAATATCATCAATATATATTCAGAACATGGAAGTAAATGATGGCTACAAATGAGAAACAACTTAAATTTTTCAATTTTCTTCAAACAAAAGAAAACTCAAATACTCTTTTCTCTCTGGAGGGGATAATAGTAGCTACAGGATGGAAAGAATCAACCTTCAAATCGTATTTATCAAAAGGACAAGTTTCAGAGTTCATAAGTGAAGTCGATAATTCTAAATATCAAGCATCCAATTCACTTAATATTACATTTAAAGAGTTTGAAAAAAAGCTTTCTCAAAGTAAACACGTACAAGCATTAGGCCATAATTTCAAATCAAAATTGGCTAAAGCTTTATTAAGAAAATCAAAAGATAATATGCTCTTAGCTATCGAGTTATACAATAGACCTTCGCTTGAGAATAAAATTGATGGATTCGTAATGCTGTTTTGTACTTCATGGGAGCAACTTTTAAAAGCTATTATTATCAAAAAAAATGGCGAACAATCAATATATAAAAATAGTAACAAAAATGGCTATAAAGAAACTATTTCATTACGCGACTCTTTAGACATTATATTCATCAAAAATAATGGAATTAAGAAGAATATATCAAAAATAGCTGATTTGAGAGATCATGCAGTTCATTTACTTATGCCTGAAATACAAGGGATTGCATCTAGACTATTTCAATCCGGTATTTTTAACTACTCATCAAAGTTTGAAGAAATATGTGAAGTACCTTTTTTAAACACAGACAATACTGGAATGATCAGCTTGGTTGGTGACTTTAAAACCCCACCCTTACCTATGATGAGTAGTATATATGGTAAAGCCGCTGAAGATATTATATCTATTGCTGAAAATCTAACCAAAACTGTTGAAAAAACTAACGACCTATCCTTTGCTATTCCTTTAAATGTAACCTTACAATTTGCCAAAAAAGATTCTCAAGGAACACAGATAATATTAACCCAAGCACAAGATGGAATGACAGGTTTAAAAGAAGCCCTTGTTATAGAAAAAAATGTAGATGCAGAAAGAACACACATCTATAAGCAGAATCAGGCTATTATTGAAATAAACAAAAAGTTACATGAAAAATACGATGAGAAATACCTTAGTAAAAGGCTCAAGCGTCAATCGAATAGTAAATACCAATTAAATCAAAACTGTTTTCAATCCATGGTACATAAATTGAAATGGAAACAATCTAATAATAAATTTCATCATCATCTAGCTAGTGCTAATACACATATTTATTCAGATCACGCAGTCGATAAAATTATTGATAAAATCACAAATAATAAAAGCTATCTACATGAAGCAAAAGAAAGCTTTAGTAACAGATGAGATAAAAAACAAAAAACCCGCTAGTCAGCGGGTTTTTATCAAGATAACAATTTGTTAAGCCTTAGCTTACCAACCTGTTTTCTCTTTAAGTGCAGAGCCAATCTCAGCTAATGAACGAACAGTTTTAACACCGGCCGCTTCAAGTGCTTTAAATTTCTCTTCAGCAGTACCTTTACCACCGGCGATAATCGCGCCAGCGTGACCCATACGCTTACCTTCTGGTGCAGTAACACCAGCAATGTAAGATACAACAGGTTTAGTAACGTGTGCTTTGATATATTCCGCAGCTTCTTCTTCAGCCGTTCCACCAATTTCGCCAATCATTACAATTGCTTCAGTTTGAGGATCGTTTTGGAACATTTCCAATACGTCGATGAAGTTAGTACCTGGGATAGGGTCGCCACCAATACCTACACAAGTAGATTGGCCAAAACCGAAATCAGTTGTTTGCTTAACGGCTTCGTACGTTAATGTACCTGAACGTGAAACAATACCTACTTTACCAGGTAAATGGATATGACCAGGCATGATGCCAATCTTAGATTGACCAGGAGTAATAACACCTGGGCAGTTAGGACCAATCATACGAACGCCAGTTTGGTTAAGCTTAGCTTTAACGTCAACCATATCTAAAGTTGGAATACCTTCAGTAATAGTAACAATAAGCTCGATGCCAGCATCGATAGCTTCTAAAATAGCGTCTTTACAGAACGGAGCTGGAACGTAGATAACTGTAGCTGTTGCGCCAGTTGCTTCTACTGCTTCACGTACTGTATTAAATACTGGTAGGCCTAAATGCGTTTGACCGCCTTTACCAGGGCTTACGCCGCCAACCATTTGTGTACCGTATTCAATAGCTTGCTCTGAGTGGAAAGTACCTTGACCACCAGTGAAACCTTGACAGATAACTTTAGTATCTTTATTAATTAAGACAGACATTATTTGCCCTCCGCAGCTGCTACAACTTTCGTTGCTGCATCAGTTAATGATTCAGCAGCAATGATGTCTAAGCCAGAGTTTTTAAGAACTTCACGACCTAATTCAGCATTAGTACCTTCTAAACGTACAACTACTGGTACTTTAACGCCTACTTCTTTAACTGCGCCAATAATACCTTCAGCAATCATGTCACAACGAACAATGCCACCAAAGATGTTAACTAAAACAGCTTTAACGTTATCGTCAGAAAGGATGATTTTGAATGCTTCAGAAACACGTTCTTTGTTTGCTCCGCCGCCAACATCAAGGAAGTTAGCTGGCTTGCCGCCGTGTAAATTAACGATATCCATAGTACCCATTGCTAGGCCTGCACCGTTAACCATACAACCAACAGTACCATCAAGCGCTACATAGTTAAGCTCCCACTGTGCTGCATGTGCTTCACGTTCATCTTCTTGAGATGGATCGTGGAAAGCGCGCATTTTAGGCTGACGGTATAATGCATTACCATCGATACCAATTTTGCCGTCTAAACAGTGAAGATTACCTTCGTCAGTAATAACTAACGGGTTGATTTCTAATAAAGCGAAATCGTAATCTTCAAACATTTGTGCAAGACCCATAAAGATCTTAACAAATTGCTTCATTTGCGTCGGGTTTAAACCCAATTTAAAACCTAATTCACGAGCTTGGTAAGGTTGAGCGCCAACAAGTGGATCAATCTCAGCTTTGTGAATTAATTCTGGAGTCTCTTCAGCAACCGTTTCAATTTCAACGCCACCTTCAGTAGATGCCATGAAAACGATTCTTTGTGAAGAACGGTCAACAACAGCGCCAAGATATAATTCGTTAGCAATGTCAGTACAGCTTTCAACTAAGATTTTAGATACTGGCTGGCCATCTGCGTCTGTTTGGTAAGTAACTAAGTTCTTACCTAACCAGTTTTGGGCGAAATCTTTGATTTCTTGTTTCGTTTTAACTAGCTTAACACCGCCAGCTTTACCACGACCACCTGCGTGTACTTGAGTTTTAACAACCCACATACTACCGCCAATTTTATCAGCCGCTTCGGCAGCTTCTTGAGGAGTGTCGCAAGCGAACCCTTCTGAAACTGGTAAACCATATTTAGCGAACAATTGTTTCGCTTGATACTCATGCAAATTCATGGTGTTTTATCCATTTATCTGTAAATGAAAATGAAAATGATTCTGTACAAAAAATTTATATAAAATCATTAGCATCGAAAAAAGTTGACCGATTATAGTACAAAAGCTCTAAAGAACAAAGCCTTTAGCGCTTATACTATAGTCTAATTCATAGAAATTATGAGTAGATCTACAAACAAAACCTATAGATAAAGTTATCTATTCACGTTTTGTAATAAATGAGGCGAAAACTAACATAATTACTTGGTGATGTTAATTTAGCGATTACAATTCTTTGAGCATAAAATATTTACAACCCGTTTTAGGATAATCTTTTTGTATCCACTGTGTTTTATAGCCACTTTTTTCGTAAAATGGCATGGCTTGAAAGTTAAGCGTGTCTAATAGGCTCTTTATACAACCACGATTTTTAGCTGCTGTTTCTATTTCTTTTAGGATTTTACTACCAATATTTTGACCACGTAGTTCATCAGATACCCATAAAGTATTAATTAATAACCAATCACCAAACGTTCTTCCTGCGGCACCCGCAATAACGTCTCCATTATCATTTTTTAATTGAACCGCCAAAGGTGTTCGTTCACTTACCTCCCAATTAGCCCAATTAAATTCTGCTATCTTTTTATCGAAATAATCGATGAGTGCTTGTTCTGGTTTTTCCAAGATTTCAATTTTCATTTCTTCCCCAATTATACCAATTGAATTAAAGTAGTGATCTATTATAAGCGAGAGTAAATGTTCAAGAGCAAGGCGTTTGAGTGAGTAATAGCGTGCTATTGGGATTGAAAGCAACGCAGATATTGGATATTTAGACCGCCTTAGAATGATCGATTCATTATTTCAATTGGTATTAATACTAATTTAATTAATTAAGTGATCCACTTTTTCATAAGATAAAATGGAAAAATACAAGATATAAAAAAGCCGCACTAACATAGCACGGCTTTTTTCGAGAGACTTAATCGTTAATTAAATATCTAAAAGAAGACGCGTTGGGTCTTCAAGTAATTCTTTAATCGTTACTAAAAAGCCTACAGATTCTTTTCCATCGATCAGACGGTGATCGTAAGATAATGCTAAATACATCATAGGTAAAATTTCAACTTTACCATCAACAGCCATCGGTCGATCTTGGATTTTATGCATACCCAAAATAGCCGCTTGTGGCAAGTTCAAAATAGGTGTAGATAACAAAGAACCAAATACGCCGCCGTTAGTAATTGTAAAATTACCACCGGTCATATCTGCAATTGATAACTTACCGTCACGACCTTTGATAGCTAAACTGCGAATACCATTTTCAATCGCAGCCATACCTAGTTGATCAGCGTCACGTAGAACCGGTGTCACTAAACCACGAGGTGTTGATACCGCAATAGAAATATCAAAGAAGTTATGGTAAACAATGTCGTCACCGTCAATTGAAGCATTAACGCCAGGAAAACGTTTTAACGCTTCAGTAACCGCTTTCACGTAAAAAGACATAAAACCTAAACGCGTATCATGGGTTTTTTCAAATAAGTCTTTATATTGCTTACGAAGATCCATAATTGGCTTCATGTTAACTTCGTTAAACGTGGTTAACATTGCTGTTGAATTTTTCGCTTCTAATAAACGCGTTGCAATGGTTTTACGTAAACGTGTCATTGGTACACGCTTCTGAGTACGCTCACCTAACTCTTGAGCTGCTGGAGCAGGTGTTACTGCTTTTGCCGCCTGAGTTGTTGCTGGTTTGTTAGCCGCTGCTTCAACATCTTCTTTAGATATGCGTCCACCTTTACCAGTACCGGTTACATTGGCAGCCGTTAAGCCTTTTTCCGTCATTAAACGACGTACTGAAGGACTCGCTAATTCATCAGAGCTAATTGACTCTTCCGCTGAAGCTGCAGGTGCTGAACTTGCGTCAGCGCTTTCACCAGCATTAAGTTCACCAATTTTTTGGGCCCCTAATACGGTATCGCCTTCGCCGTGGATGATTTTACCAATCACACCATTTTCTTGGGCAACAACTTCAAGTACGACTTTATCGGTTTCAATATCAACCAAGTTTTGGTCAACCGTTACCGTATCACCTGGCGCTACATGCCAAGTGGCAACAGTAGCATCTGCTACTGACTCAGGTAATACCGGTACAACGATGTCAATAACCTTGACTGATGCTGTTGCTGGAGCTGCGGTTGAAGTAGCAGCTGGGGCAGAAGTTGCTGCTGCACCTTCGCTCTTACCTTCAGAAAGGATAGCAATTACTTGCTCGCCTAATACCGTTGCACCTTCTTCTTGTGAAATCTCAGTGATCACACCATCAGATGTTGCTTGTACTTCTAATACTACTTTATCTGTTTCAATATCAACTAAGACTTGATCACGAGATACTTTGTCACCCACTTGAACATGCCAAGTAGCTACGGTTGCATCCGCAACTGATTCAGGTAAAACAGGAACCTTAATTTCGGTTGTCATTTATTTTATTCCTTCACTTACAACTAGTTAACTAGTCTATTCAACTGTAAGCGCATCATTAATTAGCGCTTGCTGCTCTTTAACATGGACTGACATATAACCCACAGCAGGTGCTGCAGAAGCCTTACGGCCGGCATAGGTCAAATAAGTACCTTCAGGGATGGTTGATCTAAAGTGATGCTGCGAACAATACCAAGCCCCTTGATTTTGTGGCTCTTCCTGACACCAAACAAATTGCTTCACGTGTTGTAAATTTACCAACTCTTTTTGAAGCTCTTTATCTGGGAATGGATACAATTGTTCGATACGAATAATAGCAACATTTTCTTGCTCATTCTTACGTCGTTGATCAAGCAATTCGTAATAAACTTTACCACTACAAAAAACAACGCGTTCAACTTTCTTCGGATCGATTTCATCAACTTCACCAATGACATTATGAAAGACACCTGTTGATAATTCTTCTAACGAAGAAACGGCTAACGGATGACGTAATAATGACTTAGGTGACATTACCACCAATGGACGACGCATTGGACGAATGACTTGTCGACGCAACATATTAAATACTTGCGCAGGTGTCGATGGTACACACACTTGCATATTGTGGTCAGCACAAAGTTGCAAGAAGCGTTCAAGACGAGCCGATGAATGCTCAGGCCCTTGGCCTTCATAACCATGTGGAAGCAACATGGTTAAACCACATAAACGTCCCCATTTTTGCTCACCTGAACTAATAAACTGATCAAATACCACTTGTGCACAGTTAGCGAAATCACCAAATTGTGCTTCCCAAATAGTTAAACCTGCAGGTTCTGCCGTAGTATAACCATATTCAAAAGCAAGCACTGAGACTTCAGACAATACAGAGTCATGAACATCAAACGGGCCTTGTCCTTCACGGATATTTTGTAAAGGTAAGTATTGGCTCGAATCTTCTTGATTATGTATAACCGCATGACGATGGAAGAACGTACCACGCCCTGAATCTTGACCGGTAAGTCGAACACGTTTACCTAAATCAACAATAGCAGCATAAGCTAAATTTTCAGCCATGCCCCAATCAAGTAATTTTTCACCTGATGCCATTTTTACGCGATCATCGTATATTTTTTTAACTCGACCCTGCACAGAATGAGACTCTGGATAGGTTGAAACCTTACCTGCAAGTTCTTTCAATTTTTCGAGAGAAATTTCTTTATCATAGTCATCATCCCACTCATGACCTACGTAAGGTGACCAATCAACTGAATGTTCAGTCATCGGACGCCATTGTTCAACGGTACATTGTCCTTCGTCTAACAACTTACGATAATAAGTAGTTAACTCGTTTGACTGAGCAGTATTAATTGAACCTTCAGCATTAAGCTTGTCAGCATAAATTTGACGAGGTGTAGGATGCTTTTTAATCTTTTTATACATCAATGGCTGCGTAGCACTTGGCTCATCAGCTTCATTGTGTCCATGACGTCGATAACAAACGAGATCGATTACCACATCACGCTTAAATTCATTACGGTAATCAAGGGCAATTTGTGTTGCTAATATTACCGCTTCAGGATCATCGCCATTGACATGAAGAATAGGTGCTGAAACCATTTTTGCAATCTCAGTACAATATTCACCGCTGCGGGTATCTTCAGGGTTTGATGTGGTGAAACCTACTTGATTGTTCACTACAATGCGAATAGTACCGCCCACTTTAAATGCACGCGCTTGTGACATGTTAAAAGTTTCTTGAACAACCCCTTGGCCTGCGATTGCCGCATCACCATGAATAGTAATAGGTAATACTAAATCACCTTGGTTACAGTCACGTCTATCTAAGCGAGCACGTACCGAACCAATGACCACTGGATTAACAATTTCAAGATGAGAAGGATTAAACGCAAGGGCTAAATGAACATTGCCGCCTGGAGTAACAAAGTCAGATGAATAGCCTTGATGGTATTTAACGTCACCTGATGACAGTATTTCATCATGCTTACCGCCAAACTCATCAAATAATTTCGATGGATTTTTACCCATGACATTAACAAGAACATTTAAACGACCACGGTGAGCCATACCAACAACGACTTCTTTAGTACCATAAGTACCTGCACGCGTAATTAGCTCTTTCAACATGGGGACTAAAGCGTCACCACCTTCAAGTGAAAAACGTTTAGCACCAGGGAATTTAGCGCCAAGGTATTTTTCAAGACCATCTGCAGCAATTAGCCCTTTAAGAATTTCTTCTTTTTCAGCGAGTGTTAAAACTGCTTGAGACTGAAGAGACTCTAAACGTTGTTGTATCCAACGTTTTTCATCTGTTGCGGTCATGTGCATATATTCCGCGCCAACAGAACCACAATAAGTGGTTTGTAACGCTTTATATAAAGCACCTAACTTCATGGTCTCTTGACCAATAGCTAACGAACCAACGTTATACTCTTTGTCAAAATCGTTTTCAGATAAGTCATGATGAGCAAGTTGCAAATCACGTACTTTATCACGCTGCCATAAACCGAGAGGATCAAGATTAGCATTTTGATGCCCGCGAAAGCGAAAAGCGTTTATAAGTTGCAACACTTTAACTTGTTTACCATCACCGCCACTGGAAACAACCACGGTTTTTTGTGATTTAGCGAGTAATTTAAATTCGTCACGGATTTCAGAATGCCTATATTCTAAATCGGCACCTTCGATTTTGGGTAATTGTTGGAATATATCACGCCATTCTGTAGAAACAGACTGCGAGTTATCCAGATAAGATTCGTATAAATCTTCTATATAAGTAGTGTTACCACCACTAAAATAGGAAGACTCTAACCAAGATTTCATTGTACCTTCGGGCATTGCCTGTTCCTTTACTGGGATAAAAGCAATAAAAAGTTATGTAATTGTCATTAGTATGTCAATTAGACTATCGACTAGTTGACCTTAACAAACGACGATTACTCCGGTGTTTAAAACAATAGAGTACTAATAACCTTTTAGCACCCTATTTTTTTAATTTTATACTGCGCGAGAAAGTAACATCGACTTAATTTTGCCGATAGCTTTCGTTGGGTTTAATCCTTTTGGACAAACATCCACACAGTTCATGATGCCATGACAGCGAAATACGCTGTAAGCATCTTGTAACCCATCTAAACGTTCTTCTGTCGCTGTATCACGGCTATCGATTAAGAAACGATAAGCATGTAACAAACCTGCTGGCCCGATAAATTTATCCGGATTCCACCAAAAAGACGGACAAGAAGTTGAACAACAAGCACATAAAATACATTCGTAAAGTCCGTCTAGTTTTTCACGTTCTTCGATCGACTGTAAATGTTCACGGGCTGGTACGTCTTTACCATCATTAATAAGGTACGGTTTTATTTTTTCATATTGATTATAGAACTGTGTCATATCAATAATTAAATCACGTACAACGGGTAATCCTGGTAAAGGACGGATGACGATTGTTTTCGTTTTTAAATCAGATAACGGCGTAATGCAGGCGAGTCCATTCTTACCATTCATATTTAAACCGTCAGAGCCACAAACACCCTCACGACATGAACGGCGAAAAGATATTGTTGCATCTTGCTCTTTTAAAAGAATAAGCGCATCAAGTACCATCATGTCAGAACCTTCTGAAACTTCCAGAGAGTATTCTTTCATATAAGGTGCATTATCAACATCTGGGTTATAACGATAAATTGAGAATAACTGTTTCATTGCAATGCTCCTTAGTATACACGAGCTTTCGGTGGGAAAGCTTCACGGTGAACGGGTTTCATATTTACACTACGTTTAGTCATCTCTTCTGTATCAGGAGAGTAAACTGAATGGCATAACCAATTTTCATCATCACGGTCTTGGAAATCGTTACGTGCATGTGCACCACGAGATTCAGTACGGAAATTAGCCGCTTTTGCTGTACAAAAAGCTGTTTCCATTAAGTTATCTAATTCTAAACACTCAATTCTTTGCGTATTGAATTCAGATGACTTGTCATCTAACTTAGCATTTTGTAAACGTTCGCGAATTTCTGTTAACTCTTTCATCCCTTCAGCCATAGCATCACCTTCACGGAATACCGAGAAGTTAAATTGCATACATTTTTGTAGGTCTTTACGAATTTGAACAGGGTCTTCGCCAGTCGTTGATGATTCCCAACGATTAGTGCGCGCTAATGCTGCTTCTAAATCAGACTCAGATGCATCTTTTCCGTTTTGCGTATCATTTAAGTAAGTACCTAAGAAGTTACCTGCAGCACGACCAAACACAACCAAATCAAGTAGTGAATTACCACCTAAGCGGTTTGCTCCGTGAACAGATACACAGGCAATTTCACCAACAGCAAATAAACCTTCAACAATCGTTTCAGTACCATCTGCAGCAATATTAATAGCTTGACCGTTAACGTTACAAGGTACACCACCCATTTGATAATGACAGGTTGGTATAACCGGAATAGGTTCTATTGCAGGATCAACGTGAGCAAATGTTTTAGATAAATCACAAACACCGGGTAAACGTTTTTCTAGCGTTTCACGACCTAAATGATCAAGTTTAAGTTTCAAGTGTGGACCTAATGGACCATCAAAACCACGACCTTCACGAATTTCTGTCATCATTGAACGAGCAACAACGTCACGACCGGCTAAATCTTTAGCATTCGGTGCATAGCGTTCCATAAAACGTTCGCCATCTTTATTAAGAAGGTAACCACCTTCACCACGACAACCTTCAGTTACAAGCGTACCTGCACCTGCGATACCTGTTGGGTGAAACTGCCACATTTCCATGTCTTGCATTTGAATGCCAGCACGAAGTGACATACCTACGCCATCACCAGTATTAATGTGGGCATTAGTCGTTGATGCAAATATACGCCCTGCGCCACCTGTAGCTAGCACGGTAGCACGAGCTTTAAAGTAAACAATTTCGCCAGTTTCAATACAAATAGCCGTTGTACCAACAACTGCACCGTCGCTGTTTTTAACTAAATCTAGTGCATACCATTCTGAGTAAACGTTCGTTTTATTTTTAACGTTTTGTTGATATAAACAATGCAATAGTGCATGACCTGTACGGTCAGCCGCAGCTGCTGTACGTGCAGCTTGTTCGCCACCGAAGTTTTTAGATTGACCGCCGAAAGGACGTTGGTAAATTTTGCCTTCTTCGGTACGAGAAAAAGGTAAACCCATTTTCTCTAATTCAATGATAGATTCAGGACCCGTTTTACACATGTATTCAATAGCGTCTTGGTCACCGATATAATCAGAACCTTTAACCGTATCATACATATGTTGTTCCCAGTGATCTTCATGGGCATTGCCCAACGCTACGGTGATACCACCTTGCGCAGATACTGTATGAGAACGAGTAGGAAAAACTTTAGAGATCAAAGCACAAGATTTACCTGACTCTGATATGGCTAGCGCGGCACGCATGCCTGCACCACCGGCGCCAATAACGATGGCGTCAAATTCACGAATAGGAACGCTCATTTATACACCCCACACTATTAGAAAACTTGCTGCAAGGTATGCTAACAAGGTAACAGAAAAGAAAAATTGCAGTGAACCACGTAAAAACGCTGTTTTAACATAGTCAGATAATACCTGCCAAATACCGATCCACGCATGATATACAAGTGCAAACATTGCTAAGATCGTCGCGATTTTAACACTTATACAAGAAAAGAATCCATGCCACGTATCGAATGTAACTTCAGGAGTAATAACAAAAAAGCCAGCGATTAGTACCGTATAAAGGGTAAGAATTACCGCTGTAGCTCTTAATAAAATAAAATCATGCACGCCGTTACGGCCTGCGGTAGCAACATTGCTTACCATAAGTTAACTCCTACGACGACGGTTAATAACAACCAAAGAGCAAAGACAAGTTTTGCACTTATACTACCTGATTCTTTTTCTTCAAAATGACCTAAATCCATTAATAAATGACGAATACCGCCAAGTACATGATAAATAAGAGCAGAAAGAATACCGGTAATAATGAAAGTAAAGAAGACACCATCAAGTAAAGATTTTACTTGGGCGAATCCTTCAGCAGAAGATAAAGATAAAGATAATGTCCACAACAAGATACCAATAGCAAATATCATAATAACACCTGAGATACGGTGTAATATTGATGCTATAGCGGCAGCTGGCCATTTGATAGTTGTTAGGATGGTTGTGTATTCAATATTTACAGGACGTTGTTTTTTCACGATTGTTGCCTAAAGAGCTATTAAAGCGTTCAACTAGTTTTTTTATCAGTTATTAATTTATTAACTAATTAATTAATTAACTAATTAAATTACTAAATTATTAACTGCCCCCCAAAATCTTAGTCAATATTTTGCAAATTACATAGAAATACAAAGATAAAGCTCAGATCAGCTTGATTATATAGACGATATTGCCTAATTACAATTTTCTTAAGTGACAATATTCTTGCTATTTTATGAGCTTATGTCTAGATTTTAACCGTAATTAGCATTTCATTGATAATTTTGTACACTTTAGTCTAACCCTCTAATAATTGAATTGACTTTTAGGGGGGGTTATAAAGTAGAATACGCACAGTCTTATATTCATAAAAACTGACTAAATATTTATTTTAGTTAGATTCACGAGTTTCATAGGGGAATAACATATGGCTGATTCAAAGGCCACTCTCAGTATTGATGGTAAAGTAATTGCGGATTTACCAATTCTTTCAGGTAGTGCCGGTTTTGATGTAATCGACATCCGTACATTAGGTAGCCATGGTTATTTCACATATGACCCAGGTTTTTTAGCAACCGCATCATGTGAGTCTGCAATAACTTACATTGACGGTGACAAAGGTGTATTACAGCATCGCGGTTATCCAATTGATGACTTAGCGAAAAAAGCTGATTATTTAGAAGTTTGCTATATTTTGTTAAACGGTGACGCACCAACAAAAACACAGTATGACGAATTTAAATCAACCATTACTAACCATACAATGGTGCACGAAAAAATAGCACATTTTTTCCATGGTTTCTTACCTGATGCGCATCCAATGGCTATGGTTTGTGGTGTTGTCGGCGCATTATCATCTTTTTATCACAGCGATTTAAATATTAATGTACGAGAGCAACGCATGCGTAGTGCTCATCGCTTAATCGCGAAGATGCCTACTATTGCTGCAATGGCTTACAAATACAGTATCGGTCAACCTTTTGTATATCCGCGTAATGAACTAACGTACGCAGAGAATTTTTTGCATATGATGTTCTCTGTACCAGCAGAAGAATATAAAGTAAGCCCTACTGTAGCTGCGGCAATGGATCGTATTTTCACGTTACATGCTGACCATGAACAAAATGCGTCAACATCAACGGTACGTTTAGCTGGCTCTTCTGGCGCTAACCCATATGCTTGTATTGCTGCTGGTGTTGCTTCGTTGTGGGGTCCTGCTCACGGTGGTGCTAACGAAGCATGTTTAACCATGTTAGAAGAAATTGGTAATGTGGATAACATTCCAGAATATGTTGCTAAAGCGAAAGATAAAAACGACTCGTTCCGCTTAATGGGTTTTGGTCATCGTGTTTATAAAAACTTTGATCCACGTGCAACCGTTATGCGTGAAACGTGTCATGAAGTATTAAAAGAATTAAACATCCAAGATCCGCTACTTGATGTGGCTATGGAACTTGAACGCATTGCCCTTGAAGATGAATATTTTGTTTCTAAGAAACTATATCCTAACGTAGATTTTTACTCAGGTATTATCTTAAAAGCAATCGGTATTCCAACAAGTATGTTTACGGTAATTTTTGCGATGTCACGTACTGTTGGTTGGATTTCACATTGGGATGAAATGTTAAGTCAACCAGGTCAAAAAATTGGCCGTCCTCGTCAAAAATACACTGGCGAAATTAACCGTAAATTTGTCCCTTTAGACGAAAGATAATAACGGTTTATTAAGATATTTAGTTTTAAAAGGCAGCCTCGGCTGCCTTTTTTTATTATGAACTTTGCCAATTTTTACTCAACCCCATCGAACATTACTCAATTTTGTTTAATTTCATCGCATGTTTCCAACGTTAATGCTTGATAGCTATTCCATTGAATACAGTCTATTGAATGTAGCCTATTGAGTGTTTGGTTCTTGTTGTGGTTAGGAAAAATAATCGAGAATAACTCTTATTTTTAATCAATACCTTGCAGCTGAGTCTTTTTCGACTTGCTTAAATCTCTATTTTGCAGTGGTATCGGATAAATTTTCCTTTATTTTCCGTGCAATTAATCATTTTTGGTATTTTAAGTGTGAATATTGAGCATTGTTTAAATAAATACAAAATTCGTAACACTCTCTACTAAAAAGTAAAAAAATTATGCACAAATGTTTAATAAACACAGTTTATGTTGCTTTCATCATTAATTTATTTTTTAAAAATAGTATAATAGCGGCAAATAATTTAGTTAATTGATAATAATTTTATGTCTGAATATTCACATAGGTTTGGTGGTATTGCACGTCTATACGGCAACCAAGGTGCAGATAGACTCAAAAACTCACACTTTTGTGTTATTGGTATCGGTGGCGTCGGCTCTTGGGTTGCCGAAGCTTTGGCACGTAACGGTATTGGAGAGTTAACCTTAATTGATTTAGATGATATATGTACCACCAATATTAATCGGCAAATTCATGCTTTAAGCGATACGGTAGGTATGAGTAAAGTAGAGGTGATGGCTGAACGAATTTTACAAATTAATCCTGAATGTAAAATTCACCAAATAGAAGACTTTGTCACCGAAGAAAACTTAAACGCTCTAATGCTTTCGACTTTTGATTACGTTATTGATGCTATTGATTCGGTGAATATAAAAACGAGAATTATTGCCCATTGTAGAAGAAATAAATTACCGATCATTACCATTGGTGGAGCAGGCGGACAAGTAGATCCCAGTAAAATCCAGATCTGTGATTTAAGTGAAACCTATCAAGATCCACTACTTGCCAAAGTAAAAAATCAATTGCGCCGAGAATTTAACTTTCCTCGTGCTGATCATAAAAAGAAAAGCAAAAGAAAGTTCTCCATAGAAGCGGTATTTTCTACTGAGCAGTTAATTTATCCCGATAATGAAGGAGGAGTTTGTTACGAAAAACAATCACAAGATGGGTCTATGCGCTTAGATTGTAGTGGCGGCTTTGGCGCAACAACGCATGTAACCGCAAGTTTCGCCTTTTTTGCTGTCAGCCGTGCCATTAGCAAATTATTAAAGAAAACATTAATATAAACTAGATTAATAAGCGATTTGACGTATTTTATCAACAATCGCCAGTACACCACTTCCTCTTGAGGGGCTTAAATGCTGAATAAGCCCTAATTTCTCAAAATAATGCGTGATATCAAAGCTATTAATGTCTACTGCTGTTTTATCGTTAAACGCAGCAAGTACAATGACTAACAAGCCACGAATAACCTTTGCATCACTATCACCAGTAAAATGATATAAACCCTGATTATTTTTTTCGACGACTAACCATGCTTGGCTTTCGCAGCCCGAAATTAAACTTTGCTGATCACGCTTTTCTTTACCTAAACGATGTAAGTTTTTACCCAACAACATGATTTCTCGATGTTTACCATCCCAACCTTTAGCCTTTTCGAATAGATCAATAATCCCCTGACTTGCTTGAGTTACTTGATGATTATTCTTTTTAACTACCTGAGGTGAACTGTCTTGATTGATGATTTTATGTAAACAGTTAAGCAAAGTATCAATTTCAGCAAAAGTGTTATAACCAGCTAAGGAAATACGTAAACAGCCACTTAAATTTAAATAGGCCATCAAGGGCATAGCACAATGATGTCCACTACGAACTGCAATGCCATAAGCATCAAGTGATGCTGCTATGTCATGATTATGATGTTCTTTAATAATAAACGAGATCAAAGGAATATCAGGAACTCCCGCTACAATCATTTGAATTTGAGGTATTGTTAATAGCTTTTCCATGCAATAAGCCAGTAATTTCTTTTCGTAATCTTCTATGTTTTGAGAATGCTGTTGAAGAAAATCTATTGCAGCAGAAAAGGCGATAATACCTGCAATATTAGGTGTGCCCGCTTCGAATTTAAACGGTAGTTCATTATACGTTGTTTGTTCAAAACTAACTGTTTTGATCATTTCACCACCTCCTTGATAAGGTGGCATAACGTTAAGTAATGCTGCTCGCCCATAAAGTACACCAACCCCCGTCGGACCATACATCTTATGAGCAGAAAACACATAAAAATCACAACCAAGTTCTGTCACATTAACGCCTTGATGCGCAATAGCCTGAGCACCATCGATAACACTAACAGCGTTCATTTTTTTTGCTCTAGCAATGATCTTTTCTATTGGGTTTATCCGACCTAAAACATTTGATATATGCGCGCAACATACTATTTTAACCTTGGAGGTGATCGTTGCGTTAATCGCGGATATATCAATTAAACCCTGTGCAGTTAAAGGCAATACTTTAATAATGGCGCCAGTTTGCTCTGCAACCATTTGCCATGGAACGATATTGGCATGATGCTCACATTGGCTTAATACAATTTCATCACCTGCTTTTAAATTATTTCGGCCCCAAGATTGAGCAATAATATTAATGCTTTCGGTAGTACCTGACGTCCATATTATTTCTTTTATGGAATGTGCATGAATAAAGTTTTTAACTTTTTCTCGTGATTGTTCAAAAGACTGCGTAGCTAAAGTACTAAGCGCATGAGAAGCACGGTGAACATTGGCATTTTGTTGACTATAGAACTGCTGGTATTTATCAATAACACAGTGAGGTTTTTGTGTGGTAGCCCCATTATCAAAATATATTAACGCTTGTTGGTTAACTTGAGTTTTTAATATTGGAAATAGCGCTCTAAAATTAGTGTTATCAAAAGAATTCATCTAGGTCATTGACAGTTATAGGTAATAATCAAGTCGGTAATTATACATTATATTTCATCTCATAAATATCAGTAAAAAAGAAGGTAAAAGTGAGCATTTAAGCAATAAATTGACTATACATAGTAAGTGAATGAATAGGAGGTATAGCTGTATGACTTTATATTCATGGTTTACACAACATGCAAATGCCACATCTCAAGATAAAACTTCATCAAGGAAAGTTAGCTCGATAATTTCGGTTAACTCACGCAATTGCTCAATGTGGCCAGTTGTTCTGGTAAGGAAAAATTCAACAAGTAAAAAATATGCAAATAAGGTGTAAAACAGGCTCCCTAATATACTCCTCTTTTGATTTTTTCATATCGAGGGGTACCTTCCCCTTCTCTTGACAAGGCTTTATCTAGCCAGATAAATGCTAATTTTTCCTGACCATTTTTTAATAAGCTTTTGGCGACATTATAGTGGAAACTTGGCATTAAATATTTCTTATTATCTTGGTTTAAAATACGAATATACGCTTGAGGAAAGTCACTCGTAAAATAGGTTAATTGTGTAAAGCGTTTGAGTGGTTTAAAAGCAGTAGTGATATGGGAATTACAGGTATCAGACGTATACAAACCAATAATTTCCTTATCTAATTCATCATTAAAATAACGATCATTATCAAGAAGGTTATTACTTTCAAAATCATCAGGTGTACCCGCTAGCCAGCCATTTTTAGTTTCTGTTAATATCGGCGTTGTGGATTTAATGACACTTGCCCAAGATAGTTTTTTCAATAATTTTGTTCTTGCTTGTTCTTTAGTACCTTGATAAAAAGTGCTAATTACGGAAATATTGTGCGAAGATAATTCTGTTTGGTTTTTAAGACATTGTTGATGATTTTTTGCTAATGCATATTCATCAATAAAGCCTAATAAATGTGAAAGCTCATGGGCAAAAACCTTAACGTTATCATTTGCATCTAAATACATGATACCCGCATTAACATTTGCTCCACCTGCTGAAAGCATAAGTCCTAAATATCGTGTTTTTACACTGTGCTTGATGTTACCCCACATCGATTCATCACATTTAATTGCTGTATTTTTAGCATAATCACACCTTACTTCGTGTTCAGGAATATATCTGACCGCATTAAAACAAAAATATGAATTTAACGGGTGATCTTTAAATTCATTGATCAGCTTATCGACTTTCTGCAAATTTTTTAAGGTGGTCGCAAACATTTGTACATTAGCGATACACGTTGGCAGCGCTGTACTTTCCATGTGATGTATTTGATCAGAAAATGAGGGCGCTACAATTTGATATTTATACATTAATGCTAATAGTTTCTCGCCTCCTACTCCCCCACTTAATGACGCAATATTTGAGTTAATAAATGCATAATCGCCTTTGATAATAGCGACCTCAATCAGGAGTGCTAGCGCCTCTGGTCGTGTTTCTATCGGAGATAATGTATCAATAATCAATTGATACTCTCCTTGAGAAAAGTAATGCTTACTTAAATAAATTTTCGCCGGCTCACTGTTTAGTTTTACCGCTCGCTTAGCCCATATTAATGCAGTATCTAAGTCGTCATGACTATGGTAAAAATCAACAAGTGCAAAAGCAACTTGATTATCTGTTTCTGCCAATTGGGCCGCATAATAAAGCCATTGATGGCTACCAACGACAGTAGCGCTGAGCTGATATTTAAGTGCAATTGGTAAGCCTAGTTTAATGGCGTAGTTAATTTGTTCCTGCGTCGCTTGCTTACTTTTAATAAGCTTATCAATGTGATCAGTAAAAAAAAATGAGCTTGACGATAATATTATCGCCAAGCTCATTATGATTAGATATTTAATTTTCATTGTTCAAGTTTCAAAGTTAAATAGCGCCCTAACTAAGGTTTATTTGTCTTAACGTTTTCTCGCATAATGTCTAACTCTAGCTTCGCATATCGATGTTCAACAAATTCATATACATTGGTACTTAACGCCAATTTAAAAAAGTTTGCAGCAACATTATCTTTACCTTTGAGTTGATTAAATTTACCTAAGTAAAAGTATGCTTCACAAAGTCGATCGCTCAATTGTTTATTGGTCGTAACATTTTTGGTTAACGTTTGAATAAATGAAGACTGTGTTACCTCACCAAGATAAAGTTGAATGATACTTTTTGCCCAAATAGTATCTTCAACCAATTCAGCGCGCTCTTTTAAATCTAATAATGCTTGCACAGCATCAATTTCATATTCAGCTAAATACAACCATAAAAGTCGATAAGGATCACTCGCTTGGTTTTGATGGAAGGTCTGAAAGTCTTCACGTGCTAAAACCGGTCTACCACCATAATAGAGCGCAATGCCTCTATTTAAATACGCATATTCGTGGTTTGGAGACAAGTCTAATGCAGAATCAAATGAATCATATGCTTGGGTAAATTCTTGTAGTTGTGTAAATTGAATACCTAAAAAGTTGTAAGCATCAACTAAGTCAGGCTTTAAGCGTAAAGCTCGATTAAAATCAAGGCGGGATAATGATCGTAAACCAACACTGTCATATATTACACCGCGGTCATAATATAATTGCGCTCTTTGAACATCAGTGATTTCTGCTCGCTGAATAACCTCTGTTAAACGTGCTAACGCTATCTCACTTTTATAGCTTACCGCGATAGGTTCTGCGATAACGAGCTGCCCGATAGCACTTGAATCATTTGTGGATGATGCACAACCCTGCATCAATAAAACAACAGAGATAAAAATCGAATTTATTTTCAAAAACACACAAAACACTTATTTGTTTAAATATTATATTAAGTATATAAAAAAGGGAGCCGTTAAGCTCCCTCTAATTTCATTAATAAGTACTTCAATAATTAATCAAAGTACTATATTAGTAAAAAATACGATATTAATAAAAATTACTCTGCTGTATCAGTTTCAGCTGCTGGAGCTGCTACTGCTGGCTTTTCAGACGCTTCTTTAATACTTAAACGCACACGGCCTTGACGGTCAACTTCAAGTACTTTAACCGTAACTTCTTGACCTTCAGTTAATACGTCGCTTACTGCATTAACACGTTCTTCAGAGATTTGAGAAATATGAACTAAACCATCTTTACCCGGAAGTACGTTAACAAATGCACCAAAATCAACGATACGTACAACTTTACCTTGGTAAATAGTACCGACTTCAATTTCAGCGGTTAATGCTTTAATGCGGTTAATTGCATCTTCAGCTTGATCGCCATTGGTTGCTGCAATTTTCACGGTACCATCGTCATCAATTTCGATAGTTGTACCCGTTTCTTCAGTAAGTTGACGAATCGTTGCGCCGCCTTTACCGATAATGTCACGAATTTTATCTTGGCTAACTTTAATCGTGTGAATGCGTGGAGCAAACTGTGAAATATCATCACGGTGTCCAGAAATAGCATCATCCATTACAGATAAGATGTGAGTACGTGCAGCTTTGGCTTGGTTTAAAGCAAGTTGCATGATTTCTTGGGTGATACCTTCAATTTTAATGTCCATTTGAAGTGCAGTGATACCTTCAGTAGTACCTGCAACTTTAAAGTCCATATCGCCTAAGTGATCTTCATCACCTAAAATGTCAGAAAGAACAACAAAGTCGTCCCCTTCTTTCACTAAGCCCATTGCAATACCAGCAACAGAGGCTTTAATTGGAACACCAGCATCCATAAGTGCCAATGAAGTACCACAAACAGAAGCCATTGAAGACGAACCGTTTGATTCAGTAATTTCAGAAACAACACGAATTGCATATGGGAATTCTTCAGCAGAAGGCATAACAGCCAACATACCGCGTTTAGCTAAACGACCATGGCCGATTTCGCGACGCTTAGGTGAACCAACAAAACCCGTTTCACCAACACAGTATGGAGGGAAGTTATAATGAAGCATAAATGCGTCAGTTTTCTCACCCATAATGGTGTCTAAACGTTGTGCATCACGTTGAGTACCTAATGTAGCAACAACTAATGCTTGAGTTTCACCACGCGTAAATACAGCAGAGCCGTGAGTACGTGGTAATACGCCAGTCATTACGTCTAATGCGCGGATCATTTCAGGATCACGACCATCAATACGAGGCATGCCTTTAGTTATACGGCCACGAACAACCGTTTTCTCTAAGTCATGGAATAAATCTTTTGCTTCTTGAACGTCAAGGTCAGCATCGGCCGCCAATAATGTTTCAACAACACTATTACGGATGTCTTTAATTTTTTCGTAACGAACTGCTTTTTCAGTGATTTGATAAGCTTCGTCAACTTGTGCTGCACTAAGTTCTGCAATTTTAGCAATAAGGTCAGCGTTTTTAACAGGTGCAACCCAATCCCACTTAGGATTGTTAACTTCTGCAGCCATTTCTTTAATTGCAGTGATAGCCGTTTGCATTTGCTCATGGCCATACATAACAGCGCCAAGCATAACTTCTTCAGATAAAATATCTGCTTCAGACTCAACCATTAGAACCGCTGAATCAGTACCAGAAACAACTAAGTTTAACTGCGACGTTTCTAATTCAGATTGTAATGGATTAAGGATATATTTTCCGTCAGTGTAACCAACACGAGCAGCGCCAACAGGACCACTAAAAGGCATACCTGAGATAGCTAATGCTGCAGAAGTACCTAATAAAGAGATAATGTCTGGAGAAATTTCTGGGTTAGCAGAAACAACCGTGATAACGACTTGAACTTCGTTAGTAAAACCATCTGGGAATAATGGACGAATTGGACGGTCAATTAAACGACAAATCAATGTTTCTTCTTCAGAAGGACGACCTTCACGTTTAAAGAAACCACCTGGAATTTTACCCGCTGCGTAAGTACGCTCTTGATAGTTAACCGTTAAAGGGAAAAAATCTTGACCTGGTTTTGCTTCTTTTTTACCAACAACAGACACTAATACACACGTATCGTCCATGCTAGCCATAACAGCACACGTTGCTTGACGGGCGATTGCCCCTGTTTCTAAAGTTACGGTATGTTGACCGAATTCAAATGTTTTTGTAACAGTATTGAACATATATGTTCCTTTATGATTAAGGTAATTAAATTTAAAAAAATTAACCAATCTGTACAATTATTTATTCACTTAAAAGCAGGTATTGACGCATTAAGCTGAACAAAAAATTATACAGTTTGGATTGATTAGTTTTGCAAAGTTCAAAACTTATGAAAATTTGCAGGCATATTATACTCGCAAACACCATATTTACTAGGGGACAAAGCGGTAAAATCACTAGGAATGTATGAAAAAGGCACTTTATAAGTTTAAATAATTTATCTGAAGCCTTCTAAAATAAAAAAGAGATCAAAAAAAGGAGCTATTAAGCTCCTTTTTTTCGATATTACCTTTATCACTAAAGATAATAAATAAGTTACATCTTAACGACGTAGACCTAATTTACCAATTAAAGACGTATAACGTTCAACGTTTTTGCCTTTTAAGTAATCAAGTAATTTACGACGTTGACTAACCATACGTAACAAACCACGACGTGAATGATGATCATGGATGTGCGCTTTAAAGTGACCTTGAAGATGATTGATTTGTGTAGTTAACAAAGCAACTTGAACTTCTGGTGAACCTGTATCACCTTCTTTTTGAGCATATTCTGCAACGATTGCAGCTTTTTCTGTAGCATTTAAAGACATTTGTAATCCTTAGTGTGGATACCCGAAGGTATGTTAAAATTCTCACCCTGCCAAACACTAATTCAGCAAGGGCGACAAAAGAGCGCGTATACTACCAGCACCGTTTAAAATTGCAAGGGATATTAATTATAACTTAGAGCGTAAGTAAAACATCTTCTAAAACGACAATACGTTTCGGTGCAACTAAGCCATTGTCATCGATAGAACCGACCCCAATAAACTCACCGCTATCAATATCATCACCAACAAACACTTGTACTAAACCGCTCGCCGGTGCATTAGAAGCTTGCACTGGGTTACCGTGACGTAAAAAATTTGCAGACATGTCATCAACAAAAATGACAGGAATACCATCACAGGCAGTCGTCATAGGTAACAATAAAGAATCTAATAACGTAGAAGGAGATACATCTTGTGCACGCGCTTCGTCAAATATTGACTCAAGGTGCTCCATTGTAACCATTTTCTCCGTTGGATAATTACCAACAGCACTGCGTCGTAAGTGTGCTACATGAGCACCACATCCCAACATCTCGCCTAAATCATCAACGATAGTACGAATATAAGTCCCTTTAGATACATGAATATCCAAATCAACTTCATCGCCTTCAAAGCGCAATAAGTCTAATCGAAAAACAGTAATATCTCTTGATTCACGCGGTACTTCAATACCTTCGCGAGCATACTTATATAGAGGCTGCCCTTGGTATTTAAGCGCTGAATACATCGATGGCACTTGTTGCGTTGTGCCGCGAAAAGTATCAAGGGCAATAGCTAATTGTTCGTTAGATATTTCAACAGGTTTCTCTGAAACCACTTCACCGTCAGCATCACTAGTCGTTGTTCTAATACCCAATTTTGCGGTTACTTGATACGTTTTATCAGTATCAAGTAAAAACTGAGAAAACTTAGTCCCTTCACCTAAACAAATAGGTAACATACCAGTAGCAAGCGGGTCTAGTGCCCCAGTATGCCCTGCTTTTTGGGCAAAAAATATCCGCTTAACTTTTTGCAAGGCCGTGTTTGAAGACATATCATAAGGTTTATCAAGTAGGATCACGCCATTAATTGGGCGACCTTTTCTGCGTTTAGCCATGAACCTTGTACCCTATGAATTGTCTTCGAGGTTTTCTGCAGAGTCTGCATCTAACTCTAAGCTATCGCCTAAATGTTTATCACTAGCAACGGCATTATCAACTAATGAGCTCATACGAACCCCTTCAGCCATAGAGCTGTCATAAATAAAGCGCAAATGAGGCATGATACGTGCGCGTAATTTTTTGGCTAACAACGAACGAATAAAACCAGCAGCATCATTTAATACCTCAATTGAGCTTAGTATTTCTGATTCTTCATTAGTAAAGAAAGTGACAAATATTTTTGCGTAAGCTAAATCACGTGTTAACTCTACGGCTGAAACTGTCGTCATCGCTAAACGGGGATCTTTAACTTCTCGCATTAAAATAGTAGCGATTTCTTTTTGTATTTCTTGACCGACACGGTCGGTACGGGCAAATTCTCTTGCCATAGGAAGTCTCCTAATATAGCGGTAAAGCCTACTTGCCTTATCGCTTTTTATAAATCAAAAAATGGAGGCTAAGCCCCCATTTTAGTATTTTACCAACAGGTAAGTACCTGTTGTTTTATATTAATGCTAATTAACCTCAACATAAAAGCTGAACTCATTAGCGATAATATGAAGTTACAGCGTACGCTTAACTTCTACCGTTTCGAATACTTCGATTTGGTCACCTACACGTACATCATTATAGTTCTTAACACCGATACCACATTCAATACCGTTGCGAACGTCTTGTACATCGTCTTTAAAGCGACGAAGTGACTCAAGTTCACCTTCGTAAATAACTACGTTTTCACGTAAAACACGGATCGGAGCACTACGTTTGATAAGACCTTCAGTAACCATACAACCAGCAATAGCGCCAATTTTAGGTGACTTAAATACGTCACGAACTTGTGCAAGACCAATAATTTCTTGTCTAAATTCTGGCGCTAACATGCCGCTCATGGCTTGTTTAACTTCATCAATCAAAGCGTAAATGACACTGTAATAACGTAAATCGATGCTTTCAGACTCAAGTACTTTACGCGCGGCCGCATCGGCACGAACGTTAAAACCAACCATAATTGCATTCGAAGCTGCTGCTAAAGTTGCATCAGTTTCAGTTATAGCACCTACACCTGAACCAATGATTTTCACTTTAACTTCATCTGTTGAAAGCTTTAACAATGACTCAGTGATTGCTTCTAAAGAACCTTGTACATCAGACTTAAGTACAACGTTAACTTCAGAGATTTCACCTTGAGCCATGCTAGCAAACATATTTTCAAGTTTAGCTTTTTGCTGACGAGCCAATTTAATATCACGGAATTTGCCTTGACGGAATAAAGCAACTTCACGTGCTTTCTTCTCATCTTTAACAACCGTAGCTTCATCACCTGATTGTGGCACGCCACTTAAACCGATAATTTCAACAGGAATAGAAGGGCCAGCAGATTCAATTGTTTTACCATTTTCATCACGCATTGCACGAACACGACCATATTCCAAGCCACAAAGTACAATATCACCTTGTTTCAACGTACCTTCTTGAACAAGAACAGTTGCTACAGGTCCACGGCCTTTATCAAGTTTAGACTCAATAACAACACCATTTGCCATTTTATCAACAACAGCAGTAAGTTCGAGTACTTCAGATTGTAATAAAATAGAATCTAACAGCTCATCGATACCTAAACCTGTCTTAGCTGAAACATGACAGAATTGAACTTCACCGCCCCACTCTTCAGATAAAACATCGTGCTGAGATAGTTCACTCTTAACACGGTCAGGATCAGCACCTTCTTTATCCATCTTGTTTACGGCAATGATAATTGGCGCATTAGAAGCTTTAGCATGCTGAATTGCTTCAACTGTTTGTGGCATTACACCATCATCTGCAGCAACAACAATAATAACGATATCTGTTGCTTTTGCACCACGTGAACGCATTGCAGTAAATGCAGCATGACCAGGAGTATCTAAGAAAGTGATCATACCATGACCCGTTTCTACGTGATAAGCACCAATATGCTGAGTAATACCACCGGCTTCTCCGGCTGCTACTTTAGCTTCACGAATGTGATCAAGTAAGGATGTTTTACCGTGATCAACATGACCCATAATAGTAACAACTGGTGCACGAGTAATTGCAACACCCGCATCACCACGATCGGCAAGAACAGCTTCTTCAAGTGCATTTTCTTTCACTAACACCACATCAAAGCCCATTTCTTCAGCAACTAATGCTGCAGTTTCTTGGTCAATAACTTGGTTAATGGTTGCCATTGCACCCATTTTAAACATGGCTTTAACAACTTCAGCACCTTTTTTCGCCATTTTATTAGCAAGTTCAGCAACTGAAATGGTTTCACCGATACGAATATCTTGTACTTTTGTTTCAACAGGTTTAGTAAAACCATGCTTTAAGCTTTCAGGTGAAGATAACGTTTTACCTTTACCACGGCCATTATTACGACCACGAGCATTGCGGTCTACAGGCGCTTTTTTCTTCTTACGGCGACGACCACTTTCATCAGCAGAGTCACTTTTATCTTCAGCTTCTTGTGCATATTTAGAAGACGTTAAATGGACAACTTCTTTTTCTTTAGCTTTTCGTTCAGCTTCTTGCTCTTTCCAGCGCGCTTCATTTTCTACGGCAAGCACACGTGCAGCTTCCGCAGCCAATTTGGCTTCGGCTTCAATTTTTGCAGCCACTTCTTTTTCTTGTGCAAGTCGAAGTTGTTTAGCTTCTTCGCTTTCTACTACTTTGACTGACGCTTTAGCTGTTGACTCGTCTTTATTTTTAGCTTTTTCTATTGAAGCTTGTTTTGCTTTGGCTTCAGCTTCAATTTTAGCTTCTGCTTGGCGCTCCGCCTTAACTTCAGCTTTAGCAGCATCTGCAGCTTTAGCATTTTCAGCTTCTTTAGCATCAGCAATTGCTTTTACTTCAGCATCAGCTTGTGCTTTAGCCTGCGCTTCAGCTTCTACTTTTTCCGCTTCTTCTGCTGCTTGTTGCTCTTCTAATTCACTACGTTTAACATAAGTACGTTTTTTACGTGTTTCAACTTGTACAGACTTAGCTTTGCTGCCATGCCCTAATACTAACGTTGACTTAGTTTTACGATTAAGTGTCATTTTACTTGGCTTTGCAGATGATTCATCACCATGCTGCTTTTTCAAAAAACCTAATAAAGTTTCTTTTTCTTCTTGCGAAACAGAGTCAGTTGCCGATTTATTAACGCCTGAATCAGCCAATTGGCTAACTAGTCGCTCCACCGGTGTACCGATTTCTTTGGCAAGTTCTGTTACCGTTATATCTGCCATCTATTATATTCTCCCGGGGATTATTCTTCGTTAAACCAACAAATGTTACGCGCAGCCATTATAAGCTCGCCTGCTTTGGCTTCATCTAATTCTTCAATATCAGCTATTTCATCAACACCTTGCTCAGCAAGATCTTCCAGTGTAATTACACCGCGACTAGCTAAAACATAGGCTAAATGACGTTCTAAGCCGTCAAGTTCAAGTAAATCTTTTGCTGGCTCTGCGCCTTCAAGTGTTTCTTCACTTGCCAATGCTTGCGTAGTGATTGCTTCTTTAGCGCGCTCACGCAGCTCTTCTATCATTTCTTCAGTCAAGCCATCAATTTCAAGCATTTCTGCAACAGGAACGTAAGCAATCTCTTCTAAAGAAGTAAAACCTTCTTCACACAACATCATTGCAAAGTCTTCATCAAGATCTAACTTCTCAGTGAAAATTGCTAATATTTTGTCGTTTTCTGCCTGATGTTTCTCGTTCATAGCAGCAACAGTCATAACATTTAATTCCCAACCAGTTAACTGGCTAGCTAAACGTATATTTTGACCGCTACGACCAATAGCCATAGCTAAATTGCTTTCTTCAACAGCAATGTCCATGGTATTTTTATCTTCATCAACGATGATCGAAGCAACTTCTGCAGGTGACATCGCGTTGATAACGTATTGCGCTGGGTTGTCGTCATATAAAACGATATCAACACGCTCGCCGCCCAATTCGTTTGAAACTGCCTGTACACGAGAACCTCGCATACCAACACAAGCACCAACCGGGTCAATACGTTTGTCATTTGACTTAACAGATATTTTAGCGCGTGAGCCAGGATCGCGGGCAGCACCTTTAATTTCCAGCATTTCTTCACCAATTTCTGGCACTTCAACGCGGAACAATTCAATTAACATCTCAGGTTTTGTACGGCTTACAAACAACTGAGCACCACGTGCTTCAGGTTTTATTTCATACAATAAGCCACGAATACGGTCACCCGGACGGAAGGTTTCACGAGGTAACATGTCATCACGATACACAATCGCTTCGGCATTATTACCTAAATCTATGATAACGCTATCACGACTCGATTTTTTAACAACACCAGTAATAATTTCACCAATGTGCTCTTGGTATGCGTCAACAACTAACGCACGTTCAGCTTCGCGTATTTTTTGTACAATAACTTGCTTAGCTGTTTGTGTTGTTACACGATCAAATTTAACTGACTCAATTTGGTCCTCAACATAATCACCAACATTTAACTCGGGTTGATCGTATTGAGCGGCTGCTAGCGTTATTTCTGCATATGGATTTTCCATAGGCTCATCACTTTCTGCAACAACTAACCATCGACGAAAAGTATCAAATTCACCGGTAGTACGGTCAATGGATACTCTTACGATAATATCACCTTCATATTTTTTCTTTGTGGCTGTTTCTAAAGCGGTTTCCATCGCTTCAAAAATACTTTCACGAGGCAGTGCCTTTTCATTAGAAACGGCATCTACAACTAGTAATATTTCTTTACTCATGCTTCATAGCCTTAATTATTTAAAACAGATATTCAACAAATGTTCATTAAAATTTAGGGATAAGGTTTGCCTTATCAACGTTACTCATAACCAATTCGTAGTCTTCGCCATCAACCGTTACAATAAGTGTGTCATTTTCAATTGCTTCAAGTTTACCTTTAAACTTGCGACGACCATTTAATGGCATCGACAATTTCACATTAATTGTTTCGCCGATCACCGCTTGAAAATGCGCCAATTCAAATAAAGGTCGATCAAGGCCTGGTGACGAAACTTCTAAACTATATTCAGTACTGATCGGGTCTTCGACATCCAATATAGCGCTAACTTGACGACTAACCTCGGCACAATCATCAACATTGATACCGTTTTCGTGCTCAATAAACAAACGTAAAACAGAATGATTACCCGCACTAAGAAACTCTATACCGAGTAACCCTTTGCCTGTTTCTTCAACAGCGGGTCTTAACAATTCAGTCAGTTTTTGCTCAAATTTAGCCAAACATATTCTCCAATTAGAAAAAATACAGAAATAAAAAAAGGGCTTAAGCCCTACATATACTATTAATGTCTGTCATATAATTCTTAAATAACAGATACAAAAAAACCCCAGCACGAGGGGCTTTATTTCACTGAACCCTCTGTGTTAGTTAACAATTAATTGATTAATAAATTAATTAATTGTTAACTAGATATAACAATAATTAAATATTATTCTATGGTTTTTACTAAAACGCTGAGTAATATTTATTCAGTGACTATTGCTATATTCAAGCTGCGCAGATTATATAACCACTACCGACGGATCGCAAGGCATTTATCCAAACGTAGAAAACTAAAATATTCAAAATAATAGAACCACGCTAATGAAAAGATAACTCATTTCTCTCATTAAAGGTCAACGCAATCATAAATAATCAACAAAAGTGATATATGGTTAATTTACATGTATTTAGTAATATCAATACAATCATGCTATAACTTTAGTAATAGGAGGAAGTACCGTCAGACCTATCGGCTATCCTGGTATATATGTTTAATCGGCAATATTTTTTTTGGAGCAAATTAATTTATCATGTCAACATTCTCTCACGTACTGCTACGAAGCTTTTTAGTTGGTCTGTTTTTCTGTCTAGCGATGACAATGTTATCTTTTGTGCTTATTTCAACTTTTATGACCGAGAAGCATACCTCCCATCAGGAAACTATAGTGTTAATTGCAAAATCAACACATAATATTCAAACGTTTACGAGAGATCTGCAAACAGCCAACAAATATTTATCATTATCAATTACTGATCAATCACATCATACTTTATTCGCTACTATTAAGCCGTCTACTTTTTTACGCTCACTGAACACTCCAAAAACCTCAATATTTACACTACCCGACAACTTACCAGACGACTCACAAAACGATCTATCAAACATGTCACAAAAAAAGAAATTAACAGTCAGCTACCAATTAGACTTCAGTGACGAAATAAACATTGTTGTCACTTTAATGGTCGTTATGTTTGTACTTACCTTAGTAATCATTTTGATAATGACGATGACTTTCAATAGAGCCAATAAAAAACTGATCGCTATTATTGGTCTGCAAATAAAAGAAAGGATCACTCAAAGTTTAACAAGTAGTCAAAACTTAAACGCTGTTACTGAGCCTGTTGATATACCAGAGTTGAATGAAAGCGTAGCAGGTATAAAAGCCTTTATTGAATCACAAGCAGCCAATTCATCATTATTAGAGGTTGAAGCATATATTGACCCCTTAACTAAACTCAATAATCGTAGCCGTTTTGTTCAATATTTTGAGAATCAAGTTAATAGTGAAAGCGCTGTAAAATTTGGTGTATTGATTATTACCCGTTGCTCTGAATTACAAACAGTGAATCAAATACATGGATATAATGAAGGTGACAAATATATAAGTAAAATCGCCGAAATAGTGACATCGGCGGTAACCCGCTATAAGGGTGCAGAGGTATTTAAGCTGAACGGATCTGATTTTGCCACGATGTTACCTAATACGACGATAAAGGAAGCTGGAGTTTTCGCTCAAGAGTTAACCTCAAAATTTAACGAATACCAGCATACTTCTGACCTTGACTCAGTTGGTTACAGTGGCATTGTTTATTTTGAACAAGACAAACCATTAGGTGAATTACTTGCTCTGGCTGATACGGGGGTCAGTATCGCCCAAACCCGAGATAAAAACTCTTGGTATGCACAAACTGATACTAATATTTTAAATAGTGAAAGTTCCCGTTACGGTAATCAAAATTGGCGACAGGAAATTGATAGTGTCATCGAAAATCAACGTATCACTTTATTAGTACAAGCAATTAAACCCTCTAATAAAAACGCTAAAATGTATGGTGAAATTCTTGCGCGTTTTATTAATTCAAATGATGATATGTTACCTACTGTTTCTTTTATTGCAATGGCCGAAAAGCTAGATAAAATAGTCGCGATAGATCGCCTAATCATAGAAAAGGCGATAACAGAAATCACCAAAAAAAATATACTCGGGTACTCATTTGGTATCAATATCAGTACCCGAAGTATCCATGATGAACAATTTTTAATTTGGCTTGAACGTCGATTATTGCGTGATAGCAATATTGCCTCCAGATTAATCTTTGAAATAACTGAATATGGCTTACAACAAAATATTAGCACCAGTAAACGCTTTATCGATATGATTCACCGTGTAGGCTCTCGGATCACCGTTGAAAGGTTTGGTGTTGGTTTAACGTCATTTAAATTTTTTAGAGATTTAAAGCCAGACTTCATTAAAATGGACAGTACCTATACTCGTGATATTGATGAAGACAAAAACAATCAATATTTTTTACGTTTAATGGTAGATTTGGCTCACAGATTAAGTATAACAGTGCTCGCCGAAAGTGTTGAAAGTCAAGAAGAAAAATTTGCTTTAGATAAGCTCTTTATCGATGGCTGCCAAGGTTTTTATATTGGTAAACCTGAACCGATATAAAAAGTGTTTAAATCGATAAATAACCCTAGCTACTTTATGGTTATGTTATCGGTATTTGACAAAGTTTAGCCTATAAAAGCCTCCAAGCCATACCACAATAGTGTAATAAACACGCAAAACCATACAATATTGCAAATGCAACAACAATTCTATCGAAGATCGGTTGTTAATTAACGCATAAAGACGGATAATAGCGTGAATTATCACACGAATTTTTAAATCGAATGACTGATTATCTATTACTACTTGTTGGCACAGTGTTAGTAAATAACTTTGTACTGGTTAAGTTTTTAGGCCTTTGCCCTTTTATGGGGGTTTCTTCTCGTACCGAAACCGCCTTAGGCATGGCCTATGCAACAACATTTGTAATGACTTTAGCTTCGTTGCTCAGTTATTTGGTTAATACCTACGTACTTGCCCCTCTAGGATTAGAATATTTAACCACTATGGCTTTTATATTGGTTATTGCTGTAGTCGTACAATTTACTGAAATGGTTGTCCATAAAACCAGCGCTAATTTATATCGATTATTAGGCATATTTCTTCCTTTAATAACCACCAACTGTGCGGTACTTGGTGTTGCTCTTTTAAATATTTATGAACAGCATAATTTCTTTGAATCTATTGTATATGGTTTTGGTGCTGCGGTAGGTTTTTCGTTAGTCCTTATTATGTTTTCTGCTATGCGTGAAAAGCTCGTCAATGCCAATATTCCCGGTCCATTTAAAGGTTCCGCCATTGCCATGATCACCGCAGGTTTAATGTCCCTCGCATTTATGGGCTTTACTGGCTTGGTGAAATTTTAATGTTAATCCCTAATAATACGACTTTAATCATCGGGATAACGCCACTCGCAATTTCTAATAAATACCTCTTTGGTTTGGTGATAATTTAATGGAAATGCTAATCAATACCTTAATCGCCATTCTTGTATTGGGTTTAATGTCGTTATTTTTTGGAGCATTATTAGGTTACGCTTCTGTACGTTTTAAAGTTGTCGGCGACCCCCTTGCAGAGCAGTTAGATGCATTACTGCCACAAACACAGTGTGGTCAATGTGGCTATCCTGGCTGTAAACCTTACGCTAATGCTGTTGCAAACGGTGAAGCCATTAATAAATGTGCACCGGGCGGTGAAGATACCATCAAAAAAATTGCAGAATTAATGGGCGTAGAAGTTCAACCCCTTGATGAAAGTCACGCAACTGATAATACCCCAAAAGTTGCTTTTATTATTGAGGAAGACTGTATTGGCTGCACTAAATGTATTCAAGCCTGCCCAGTAGACGCCATTATTGGCACCACGAAACAAATGCATACTATCATTATTGACGAGTGTACTGGCTGTGACTTATGTGTCGCTCCTTGTCCTGTTGATTGCATTATCATGATACCTATTGAACAAACCAAACAAAATTGGCAATGGGATCTTAATAATATACCTGTGGTACAACTTGATTAGGAGTTTTGGGTGGAATCAGTAATTGAACGTATAGAAAAAGGACATTTTTGGAAGTTTCATGGCGGCATTCATCCGCCCGAACAAAAGTTTCTCACGTCTGACAAACCTATTCGTAATTTACCTTTGCCAAAGCAACTGATTTTACCGTTGCAGCAACATATCGGACAAGCAGGAGAACTGCTGGTTGCTATTGGCGATAATGTACTTAAGGGTCAAGCACTCACAAAAAGCAGTCATCCAATGGCTGTGCCGATACATGCGCCGACCAGTGGTAAAATTATCGACATAAAAAATGCGGTCATTGCTCATCCTTCAGGCTTAAGTGAAACCTGCCTATTTTTAGAGCCTGATGGCAACGACCAATGGAAAAAACGCCATATATGTTTCGACTTTACCCAACTGTCTGATCATGACATCGTAGCAAAAATTGCTGATGCGGGCATTGCAGGTATGGGTGGTGCTGGCTTTCCCACCCATGTAAAAGTAAATAGTCCTGCTAATATTGACTTTTTAATTATCAATGCCGCAGAATGTGAACCTTACATTACCGCAGATGATCTTTTGATCAGAGAGCATTGTGCTACCATTATCGATGGCATAAAAATATTAAATCAATTATTAAGCCCTACCCATATTCTTATCGGTATTGAAGATAACAAACCCGAAGCGATTAAAACCTTACAACAAGCAAGTAAAAGCATCAGCCATATTAAGGTCTGTGTTTTACCCACTAAATATCCTAGTGGCGGTGAAAAACAATTAATTCAAATATTAACAGGTAAAGAAATTCCCTCAGGAACATTGCCAAGTCATCAAGGTATTGTCATGCAGAATGTGGCAACTTGCTATGCCATTGCTGATGCGGTGATCAACGATGCACCCTTGATAAAACGTGTGGTGACCGTTAGTGGTCAAGGACTAACTAAACCTCAAAATGTTTGGGCATTATTAGGGAGTCCGGTAGGTTATTTATTATCACAGTGCGGTTATCAAAATAGCCAATACAAACAAATAATTATGGGCGGCCCCATGATGGGCTTTGCTTTACCAACAGATCAAGTCCCTATCGTAAAAACCAGTAATTGTATCTTAGCGCCCAGTGAAGAAGAAATATCAAGCGAAACAAAAGAAGTTGAGTGCATTCGTTGTGGCCAATGCGCCGATGTTTGCCCTGCGCAACTTCTACCTCAAGAATTACAATGGAGCGCCAAAGCTAAAGATCAACAACAACTAAGTAAACTTAATTTGTTTGATTGTATCGAATGTGGCGCTTGTGCTTATGTATGTCCCAGTCAAATTCCACTTGTGCATTATTATCGTATTGCCAAAGCTGAAATGCGCCAGCAACAGCAACATGATATAACCGCAGAAAAGGCTAAAGTTCGTTTTGAAGCACGTAAAGCTCGTTTAGACAGAGATAAAAAAGCTAGAGAAGAAAAACATAAACAAGCCGCGGCAGCACGTAAAGCAAGAATGAATGCTGGCACACCCACGGCCAATACAGAAAAATCAGCGGTGGCGGCAGCGCTCGCTCGGGTCAAAGCCAAAAAGGCTCAAACAGATCAAACTAATAACCCATCATCCAGCGTGGAAAACAATATTGCTCTAGATGATGTCACTATAGGCAAAGAAAATACGGAGAATATCTCTCCAGAGCATATATCTCAAGACAAGTCCGATAAACAAAATCAGGTGGCTGCTGCTATAGCAAGAGCTAAAGCTAAGAAATTGGCAAAAACAGAAAGCAGTTCGTTAGCAGAAAATATGCGTAGCAAAGATTCAGACCAGCCTGCTCCATTAGAAAACGAAAATAAACAGTCAAAAATTGCGGCCGCGGTAGCGAAAGCAAAAGCAAAAAAACTCGAAGAAAAAGAGCGAGCCGTAATACCAGAAGTTATCACTACTGAACTAAGTAACGACACGGAAGAAGACGCGAATACCAGCGATAGTACCGACAATATCACCGGAAATATTACCGACAATATTACCGAAAATAATGATAGTCATACGGGTCAGTTAGATAACACCAATAATGCGAAATTAAAGCCAGTTGATGATAAAAAAGCAAAGGTTGCAGCAGCGATTGCAAAAGCAAAAGCGAGAAAGATTGCCAGCCAAACAGCACCGATTGATCATCATGAGTCCATAGCTGAGCCAAAAAATAATAATGAACAGCCTTTAGCAAAAGCGGATGATAAAAAAGCAAAAATAGCCGCCGCCGTCGCAAAAGCAAAGGCAAGAAAACTAGCGAATGAAACAACAGAGCCATCCGTACCTGTTGAGCATACTCAATCATCCATAAAAACAGCTGAAATAGAAAAACCTGTTGATGATAAGAAAAGTAGAGTTGCTGCGGCAGTAGCCAAAGCAAAAGCCAAAAAATTAACCGCACAACAAGAAAAATCAGAGTCGAAATAACATTATGGCCTTTTGGATAGCAAGTTCACCACATAGTCACATACAGCAAAAAACCTCGGCATTAATGCGTTTAGTCATTTACGCAACTATTCCGGGCATCATTGCCCAGTGGTACTTTTTTGGTTGGGGAAACTTAATACATATCTCCTTAGCCGTAATTGCCGCATTACTCGCAGAATTTATCGTCTTATCACTGCGTGAGAAAAAAATTACGCAACAGCTTTTTGATGGCAGTGCCATTTTAACTGCAGTACTTATTGGCGTTAGCCTGCCCGCATTAGCACCTTGGTGGATATCCGTTATCGGGGCAATATTTGCTATCGTTGTGGTTAAGCAACTTTATGGCGGTTTAGGCCATAACCCCTTTAATCCCGCAATGGCAGCTTATGTGATGTTATTGATATCATTTCCAGTACAAATGACATCATGGCAGCCACCGTTAGAGCTAATGTCGATCAGCTTAGATGCAATCAATACCCTTTTTGTTATTTTTACTGATTTTACCAGTGATGGTTATTCCGTTGAACAGCTTCGAGCTCATGTTGATGGATTTACCATGGCAACACCGCTTGATACGGTAAAAACCAATTTAACCATAGGCTTAACCATAGCAGAAAGTATGAAAGCTCCTGTTATTGGTGAACACTTTGGCTTAGGTTGGGAATGGATTAATGCCGCGTTTCTTGCGGGTGGACTATTTTTAATCTTAAAAAAAGCCATTGATTGGACCACACCTGCAAGTTTTTTATTCAGCTTATTTATATGTTCACTCATTGCCTTTATTATCAGTCCTGATACTAACGCATCGACCATGTTCCACTGGTTCAATGGCGCTTGTATGTTGGGGGCTTTCTTTATCCTAACCGACCCTGTTTCAGGAGCGACCAGTACCAAAGGAAGAATAATATACGGTGTATTGGCTGGCTTTTTAGTTTTCATTATTAGAAAAGAAGGTGGCTACCCTGATGCTGTCGCCTTCTCTGTATTGTTATGTAATATGGCCGCGCCACTAATAGACCAATATAGTCGCCCTCGTACTTATGGACATCAAGGGAGTGAAAAATAATGCGTAAAGCAATTGAAAAAAATGCCAAAGTGCTTACTGTTTTTGCAGTAGTTTGTACCCTGATTGTCGGTATTGTTAACCTGTTAACAAAAGATCGCATTGAGCTGCAAGAACAACAACAACTACTCAATACCCTGAGTAATATTATTGCTCCGTCACGACATAATAATGACATTTATCAAGACTGTTTAATGTTGCAATCACCACAATTAGCCAATAATGAACAACAAAAAGCTTATCTTGCAAAGTGGAACGACACGCCTATTGCCATGGCAATAACCACAACAGCACCCGATGGATATAACGGTAATATCGATTTACTCGTCGCGATTAATGTTGACGGTAGTATCAGTGGTGTTCGGGTACTCAAACACAATGAAACCCCCGGTTTAGGCGACAAAATAGAATTACGTAAAAGTGATTGGATCAATAGCTTCGCCGCTAAAGTAATGATGAGTGACAGTGATAACCGCTGGCATGTAGTTAAAGATGGCGGTATGTTTGATCAATTTACTGGCGCAACAATTACACCAAGAGCAATCGTCAAGGCGGTAAAAGAAGCCGTTATTTATTTTAATGAAAATCAACAGTCTCTCTTTACTAAAACGAGTACATGTCGAGGCGAACAATGAAATTAAATACCGAATATAAAGAACTTGCTTGGCAAGGTTTATGGAAAAATAACCCCGGCTTAGTCCAATTATTAGGGCTATGCCCCTTGTTGGCTGTCACCTCAACCGTCACTAATGCACTAGGATTAGGCATTGCCACGCTCTTTGTCCTTATTTGTTCAAATACTACCGTGTCTCTTGTGCGTCAATGGGTCCCAAAAGACGTTAGGATCCCTATTTTTGTGTTGATCATCGCCTCTTTTGTTACTTGTGTGCAATTATTAATGAACGCCTATACCTTTGGCTTATACCAATCATTAGGGATTTTTCTGCCCTTAATCGTCACAAATTGCGCGATTATCGGTCGTGCTGAAGCATATGCCTCGCGAAACCCCGTAAAACAAGCAAGTTTTGATGGGTTAATGATGGGTTTAGGTTTTTTAGCGGTGTTATTTGTTTTAGGCGGTGTACGCGAAATTTTAGGCCAAGGCACACTATTTGACGGTGCACACTTATTACTGGGTGATTGGGCGAGCATATTACGCATTGAGGTTTATCACCTAGATACACAATTTTTATTAGCAATATTACCCCCAGGTGCTTTTATCGCTATGGGTTTTTTCATTGCCTTGAAAAATGTCATTGATGACAAAATTGCACAAGCGGCGCCTAAAAAAGTAGAGCAAGGCATCGAACGTGTACGTGTAAATTTTGACGCGCAGTAACCTTGAAGTGACGTTTTTAAAATCAACACGATTAAAAAAACGCATAGCTACTATTACTGTAACGTCATTATTAAAAACAATAAATACACTTATTAAATATACTCAATTAAGCGAATGAATTAAGCCAATGAATAAAGAAAAACGTTTAATAATGTTAACTCGGTTGCGTGACGATAATCCCAATCCCACCACAGAATTAAATTTTAGTAGCCCATTTGAGCTACTCATTGCGGTATTATTATCAGCACAGTCAACGGATGTGGGTGTAAACAAAGCAACAGCTAAGCTCTACCCCATTGCTAATACACCACAAGCAATATTGGACTTAGGTCTTGATGGTCTAAAGTTCTATATAAAAACCATTGGCCTTTTTAATACCAAAGCAAAAAACACCCTTAAAACCTGTCAGATGCTGGTAGATTTACACGACGGTGAAGTACCAGAGAATCGTGCAGCACTAGAGGCTTTGCCGGGTGTGGGTAGAAAAACAGCTAATGTGGTCTTAAATACCGCTTTTGGCTGGTTAAAAGATAATGAAGGTAAATATTTTATCGCTGTTGATACCCATATTCAACGTGTCGCAAACCGCACAGGATATGCTAAAGGTAAGACGGTAGAAGAAACCGAAAAAAACATTATTAAAAATACCCCAAGAAAAACAGAATTATTTTTTAATCTGCATCATTGGTTAATTTTACATGGCAGATATACCTGCGTAGCAAGAAAGCCCCGTTGTGGCTCTTGCCTTATTGAAGATCTTTGTGATTTTAAAGAAAAGAGTGAATAATGAAATTTTTACATACTATGGTACGTATATTTGATGTTGAAAAATCACTAGATTTTTACATCAATAAATTAGGCTTAATTGAAACAAAAAGGCTTGATGTACCGCAAGGAAAATTTACCCTGATATTTTTAGCCACAGCGCTAGGAGCACCAGAAATTGAGTTAACGCATAATTGGGATTCTAGTGAGGTTTATGATTCAGGCCGTAACTTTGGTCATTTGGCGTTTGAAGTAGATGACATATATCAAACCTGCCAACAATTAATGGCCGCTGGTGTTGTGATCAACCGCCCACCGCGCTGTGGTCATATGGCTTTTGTAAAATCTCCTGATGGCATCGCCATAGAGCTATTACAAAAAGGCGAACGTCTTGCGCCCCAAGAGCCTTGGTTAAGTATGGAAAGCATTGGTAGTTGGTAGTGAGATATTAAGTGTTAGATATTGAGCATCAGTTAAAACCGATAAGTTTACACTGAGGTCTATTTTAGTTAGCACCTCAGTTGACTTATCAAGCCACATATTATTTTCTTAATCAATGATGAAATAGATTATCCAGCAAACAACAACAATAATACTTGCCGCTGAAATAGCTAATAAATACTCCATTTACATTCCTTTTTGTCGTTATTGTTAAGTTTTTTGCTAATTTCTTACATTTTTTTACACTTTTAAGTATACTCAGCCGCTTATTGTGTTAATTTTAAGTATTCTGATCATAAACAAGCTCAATACTGTGTTATAAAAATGTTAAATTAGCTGTAATGTGAGTGAGAATATATCTTAAATAGTGATAAGAAATCTTTGCATTAACAAATTTATTACTGCAATTGAGTAGATAACCTTTATAAGTTAGATAACTTATAAAGTAGGAAGGTATAAAATAGGACGGTATAAAATAGGACAATATAGAAAGTAGCGCCGCTTAAATCATAATTTCCTTTATAGCATATTCACTAAATAGGTAATTATTGTCCACACTTTGCACTTTTCGTTATCGACTATGAAAGTGTAGC
>JBLHNB010000006.1:0-108962 GCA_047621305.1 Alteromonadaceae bacterium
AAGCGATCTCATTATGGGATAAAGCTATGCTATCAAAACGGTACCTGATTGAAACTATTAATGATCAGTTAAAGAACATTGCCTATGTAGAGCATACTAGACACCGCAGTGTGAGTGGATTTATGGCCAATATGTTGGCAGGACTTATCGCTTATTGCATCAAAGAAGATAAGCCCTCTATTAATCTGAATGAAGAAGATATTAATTTGATGGCAACCATGAATATAAGCATTGCTTAACCCGATCTCAGGTTAGCTTAGCTCTGAAACTGCATCTTGAGGTGTGATGGGTATATACAAAGCAATAACAAAGAGGATATTGAGTGAGTAAATTAATCGTAGTAGCCGTTATATTGGCGTTAGTGGCATTTTATTTTATACGCAGCAACAATAATAAAGAAGCAGCCAAAGAAAATATCCAACAAGGACTTGATTTTTTAATTGAAAATAAAAGTGCGGAAGGCGTGATAGAAACGCCAACAGGGCTGCAATATAAAGTAATAACTGCAGGCACAGGTAGTGAACATCCCAGTGCTACAGATAAAGTAAAAGTGCATTATCATGGGACGTTACTCAACGGCACTGTATTTGATAGCTCAGTTGAACGTGATCAACCGATAAGTTTTGGTTTAAACCAAGTGATCAGCGGCTGGACCGAAGGTGTGCAACTTATGGTTGTTGGCGATAAAACACGTTTTTTTATTCCTGCTAACTTAGGTTACGGTAACAGTGCATCAGGAAAAATAGCTCCTGGTTCCTTGCTCATTTTTGAAGTGGAGTTATTAGCAATTAACGAATAGTTAACGTTATACATTAACTATTATTCATCACGAAAAGCTTCAGGGGTTAAGTGATGACGGTTGAGCAGCTTGTAAAATTCAGTACGATTTCGCTGAGCAATACGAGCTGCTTGCGCAACATTCCCCGCTGTTATTCTTAACAATTTGGCTAAATAATCCCGTTCAAATTTATCTCGCGCTTGTTGAAACGAAGGTAAAATAGTGGTTTTATCACGCAGTGCATTTTTAACCAGTGTTTCACTTATTAACGCTTCGGTAGACAGTGCGACACTTTGCTCAACGACGTTTTGTAATTGCCTAATATTACCCGGCCACGGCGCACTAATTAGTACTTCCATCGCGTCTTGAGAAAAACCATTAATGGTATTATTTAAGTTTTCGTTAATTTTAGATAAAAAATACTGGGCGAGCAGCGGAATATCTTCTCTGCGTTCGGACAAAGGGGGAAGTTCAAGTTCAACAACGTTTAAACGATAATAAAGATCCTCACGGAAGGTTTTATCAATAATAGCTTGTTGCAAATTTTTATGCGTAGCGGCAATGATCCTTACATCAACTTTAATTGATTGGGTGCTACCTACGGGGCGTACTTCTTTTTCTTGTAGTGCTCTTAATAACTTTACTTGAAAGCTCATTGGCATATCACCAATTTCATCAAGAAACAGTGTGCCACCGCAACTCGCTTGAAATAAGCCAATATGATTTCTTTCCGCTCCGGTAAAAGCCCCCTTACAATGGCCAAATAATTCAGACTCTAATAATTGCTCTGGTATCGCGGCACAATTAATCGCGGTAAACGATTTATCGCGTCGCTTACTGGCTTGGTGAATAGCCGTCGCTAATAGCTCCTTACCGGTACCACTTTGACTGTGAATTAATAAACTAAAGTCACTATTGGCAACTTGTTTTGTTTGTTGTAGTAACGACTCCATAATGGCGCTACGACTAATTATTTTAGCGCGCCAATTATTTTCTTCAGTTTGATCACCTTCTTCGCTAGGCTGTAAGCGAATGGCTTGTTGTACTGTTGTTAAAAGCTTTTTGCTTTCAAAAGGTTTAGTTAAAAAACTAAATACCCCTTGTTTGGTGGCATTAATCGCATCAGGAATGGTACCGTGAGCGGTCATAATGATAACGGGCATATTGGCATGGCGTTGTCTGATTTGTTCAAACAGCGCCATACCGTCCATACCTTCCATTTTTAAATCACTAACCACTAATTGAGGATGAAAGCTTTCTAGTTTTCCTAAGGCTATTTTAGCGTTGGCGGCTGATTCAACGTCATAACCCGCAGCAGATAAACGAATACCCAGCAAGCGCAGTAAATTTGGATCGTCATCAACAATCAAAATTTTACTTTTAATTACGTCATTAGGATGTTGCTCGTTCGATTGTTTCATTGTTACAGTTGCTCGTGATTATTAATGGTTTGTTCAATCTTTTTAAGTTGAATTATCTGTTGTTTTAAGCGCTTAATAGATTGTTGATGCAGTTGTTGCTTTTGGTGTAGTGAACGTTGAATTAGCTTATTTTCTTTGTCTTTATTTTGTGCATTATTTAATTTTTCTAATGTCAGTAATTGTTCATTTAATTGGTCTCTGAGCATAGTAATAAACGCTAAGTTTTCTGAGTGATATCGAGAGCTTATATATTGTAATTGAAAGGTATTTAACAATGCCTTAGCGGTATAAGGATTATGGATCGGTGAATTAGGCAGAGCATGTATTAGTAATAAATACAGCTCAGCATCGCTATTGTTTACCGTTAAATTATGTTTTTGTTGTATTATTTCTTGTTGTAACTCGTCTTGGTTAAGACTTTTTAACCAAAGGTAGTATTGACCATAACTTGTGGTAAGTGTTTGGGCTGAATTAAGTAGCTGACAACCTGTACTTAACAATAATAAAAATAGCAAAGCACTAGTTACCCTGACGTTTCGATAGAAAATCATCACATTCATGACCTTTTTCCTAAATATTGTGCTTTAGGCAAAGTAATCGTCACATGAGTCCCTAAAGACTGAGCAGTATCAGTATGACTCTGGACATTTATAGTACCGTTAATTCTCATTAATAACTCCTTTACAATCGTTAATCCTAAACCACTACTTTTTATATGATTATCTGTAGGTGGTGAGCCTTGATAAAAAGCATCAAATATTTTTTCTTGTTGCATAGGTTCAATACCCGGCCCTTGATCCCTTACGCTGAGATGTAGGGCGTTTTCTACTATTTTACAGTCAATCGTAATTTCGCCATGAACAGGGGAATATTTGATCGCATTAGATAATAGATTATCTACTATGACACTGAGTTGTTTTTCGTTGCTTTGTATCTGAATGTCATCAACGTTTTTATTTAACGTCAGTTGTTTGCGATTAATGTTAAGTTTTTGTGCAAGTAAAACGCTTTCAATCAGTTGATGAATATCTATTGGTATGGAATCTTGCAAACTGGTGGAGTCTAAAACGATATTAAAACTCAGTAAGTCTTCAATAAGGCGCTGTAAACGCGTTACGCTCGATCTAATAATATGACTAATTTCTTGTTGCTCTGCATTTAACTCACCAACACTATGGTCATATAACAATTCTGTACCTTCACGTATTGCCGCCAATGGTGTTTTTAATTCATGGGATATATGACGAATGAAACTCGACTTTTGCAGTTCAAGCGCATGTAATCTTGTTCGCATGACTTCTAAGGCATCTACAATTTCATTTATCTCTGGCGAACTATCTAGTGTAATGCTTTGCTCAAAATTGCCATGTTCAAATTGTTGGATTTTGGTGGTTAATTTTTTAAGAGGTTTAGTGATCACATAGATAAAAAAAAGGGCGATAACGACAGTTATTGGAATGATCACTAAACTGTTGAGCATGGTTTGACTCAGTGCTATTGCTGAGGTTCTAATAATATTTACTTGTAGTGTAATTAAGGTATTACTACGGTCAGTTATTTTTTGACTGATGTTAACTAACTGTTTAAATTGCGTTTGTAGATCGCTTAAGGATAAGGGTAATGACGTTGTCGTTGATGCTTTTAGTTTTAGTTGCTGCGTAAGTGCGACTAATTCCTGTTTAAGTAGCACGCTGCTTTTACTGAGTAAGGTATCATGGTGAGCAATTAAGTTATGATCAACTGAGCTCAACAGAGCATCTTCTTGAAGCAGGTAATTATTAAGTAACTCTTGATCGTTAAGCACCAAATACTGGCTAGCGTACCTTTCCATTTTAGATAAAGTTGCCCTTAATTCTCCAATATCTTCAGTGAGTTTTGCTGTATTTCTTATTGCAATTTCACTGCTTGAAGCCAATTGATTAATTTGTATAGCAGCATAAATAAGTGCCATCACTAACGGCAGTGCCACCAAAGTAAAACCTAAAGGTGTCAGTTTCTTTATTGATAAGGTTTCTATCTTTGCACAGCTGCTAGCAATGACTTTAATAATGTGATTTGAGCTTTGCACTAATGATTACCATCGCTAAATAAATACCCATCATTTTAAGTTAAATTGAAGTAAAAAATAAGGGTGTCTCAATTTGGAGACGTAGCCAGTAATGGTGTTTTGTTTTTATTAGCTTTTGATTTTAAAGGTTTTTGTGTTTTTATTTAAAAGGATCTTACGTTGAAATTAATAGGATTATTTAAATGTGTCGCTAATAGGAGACGAGTATGTAAAGTTGCGTTTTAATTTTATCTATATTTATCAGTTGGTTATTGTTTTATTACGGATTGGTATGGTCTGTGCGATACCTAGACTGAATATCAATAAAATAGTATCGCGACGTTGCGATGAAGTTTAAAACCAAATAGGAATAAATATGAATAATATCAACTTAATTATAGTTTCAATGGTTGTTATTGCAGCCACGTTCACTACGTTATTGGTTAGCGCCTATGATGATACTTTGAGCACAGTGCCGCTAACAGAAAAAATGAAGCCAGAAATACAATTTGCGCAACTAGCGGATAAATTTGATACCGACAAAAATGGCTTATTGAGTCAAGATGAGCTTAAAGCAAGTGGCAATAGTGATTTATATATTGCATTTAATCAATTAGATACGGATAGCGATACCAATATTAGTGAGCAAGAGTTTTTGGCGTTTATCAAACATAAATAATTAAGTTTCTGAGATTGTAACTGCTCGTCTATACCCAAGCCACTTGAAGATGCAGGATTCAGCAAGTCGAGAAAGGGTTAGCACCAAGGCATTGATTGAAGAGAATGGTTGTTCCATTTTCGAAATCAATAACGCCGGAGATGACCCTTTATCGCCTTGCCCGAAGGGAGCTAAGCTAGAAAACCAACTCCGCGTTGCAGCACTTGATAAGGGAATAACCATTGTCTTCGTACTGCGCCTTGACCTGATTTCCTAGCTTAGTTCTGAAACTGCATCTTCAAGTGGTTTGGGTATATATATCCCCGTGGTCATTGAAGATGAGGTTTTTAGATTAATCAAAATCTGGTTCTTCAATAAGTACGGGTATATATACCCATTTTATATAGTTCCCTTTTTGCCGATTGCTCCCCAACCATGACTCTTTTTAGCAATCGGCTTTTTTACTGATAACATTAATATCCCCGTTTTAGAAAATAATGAGGTAATTAATTCTATCTTCAACAGGTACTAATCGTTACACTTACGTGCAAATTTTTTAGTTAATTAGTATTTAATTATCACATGAATAAACCTATTTCGTACGTTAGTGAATTTACCTTAGACAAAGTGCATTTCAATGAGTGTTATAGTCAATCTGTTGATGATGACTACTCTATCCGAGCCTACTTTAAAGCGATTGTTTTAACATTATTTGGTATGGCTTTAGTGCTTTTCACTGAGATAAATGGTTACGCTGCATGGTTTGTTTTTGCTATGGGTATATTAGAAGCGTTAAGTGTCTATTACCAAAAGCCATGGTGGATCATGCGTCAAATGTTAGGTAAGTCAGCTAAAGGGAAGGTAACGTTAACAATTGATGATAAAGGTATCTTTACTAAGTCTCATTATATTGACCATAGTATATTGTGGGAAACGACTACTACACTTACAGCGACTGAAAAAGGCTGGTTAATTACGCATTCATCGGGGAGGAACTACATCTCCAATGCTTGTATTTCAGTAGAGGCACAACATTTTTTACTGACCAAAACCCAAAGCTAATACATAAATAAAGATATCATTCTAGTGAACAATCCAATCCGTTTAAGCAATCCATATTTTATTTTATCCTTTATTCTTTGCTGGTTTTTATTATTATATTTTTCGCCCCTTGCTTGGGGAGCATTATTTGAATATGCCCCTTTTAGTTTTTTAGGTGCTGTGGGCGCCATCTTTGCAAATTCTACTGGTGCGGGTGGCGGGGTTGTATTTATTCCAATGTTTAATGAACTGGGGTTTACCGAAAAACAATCGGTCGCTACCAGTTTTGCCATTCAATGTTTTGGTATGACTGCAGGCGCTATAACGTGGTGGTGTCATTATAAAACGCAAAAAACAGAATTGCGCTTATGGCAGGGATTTAAGCGCATTATTACCATTACCAGTATTGCCTCAGTTATAGGTCTTTGGTTAGTTTATCGTTTTGATATTGCATCACCTGCTAGCTTGCACCAAAGTTTTAGCTGGTTTTCTTTGCTCTTGGGTATATTTATCATCATAACGGTTTATTTATTAAAGCCGCATCGTGAACGCAGTCAACTTTATATTTTTGATGGAATAATCTTATCCGTTATCGGACTTTTTGGCGGAGCATTGACGGCTTGGTTATCTGTTGGTGTCGGTGAGTTATTGGCGATATACCTTATTTTAAGACGATTTGATATCAGCATGGCAGTGTCTACTGCTGTGATTGTTTCAGCAATAACGGTATGGGCGGGTATTTGGCAACATACCCTAATGAATTTTCAAGTTTATTGGCAGACAGTGATCTTTGCTGGGCCAGCCGCGGTGTTAGGTGGAATATTTGCTAAAACCTTAGTGGGTTATTTATCAGCAACTCGACTGAAACTTTTTTTCGCACTTTGGCTACTCGTGATTGGCTGCTTTGGTATTCAATTTTAATCGTGCTGTTTTTCGATTAAGTTTCAAGCGTATTTACGAAATATTTAAAAACAGCGTGTAAAAGTAGTGAATGACCTTATGAGCACAGATTACATTATTTACTCAATGGTCTTTTGTTACGCAAGGTTAATGGCATCCTTGGTGTTAAATTTTAATGGCCTATATTTTTATAAAAACATTTAAAAATCACACTGTAATTATTTAACGAGATATTAACAAAAACATAGCAAATGTTTAAAAAATCATTATATGAAAGAAGCAATCATCTTGGGATTACGGATCACATTGTTCACTCCCCATAGTCTATTTTTTAGCTAAAAGTGAGTTTATTACCTAAATATTTCTAATAAATTGGGCTTGAGATCCACAAAAGCCCACAAATTCATAAACTTCCTTAAAGACCTCAATTTTATTGACCTTCAGCCATATCAAAATATCGAAACTTTGCTTGACATAGGTTCACATTAGTCACTAAACTGGTCAATGTGGAGAAAAGTGGGAAATAGTGGATCAAAACGATTTTCCAAAAAATTTAACAACAAGAATGAGATTATGTTTCGAGGCACTAGCGCAATTACGCTTGACAGCAAAAATAGGATCACGATACCGACCAAGTATCGCGATGAACTATTTGCGGATTGTGCTGGGAAAATGGTCTGTACCGTTGATATTCAACATGCTTGTTTATTGCTTTACCCGCTGCCTGAATGGGAAGAAATTGAACTTAAATTGTGTGAATTATCAAGTATGAATCCACAAGAACGTTTAGCTCAGCAGAAATTACTGGGTAATGCGAGTGATTGTGAAATTGATAAAAGTGGTCGTTTATTGATTAATGGACCGCTTCGACAACATGCCAGTTTAGAAAAAAATATTATTTTAGTAGGTCAATTGAAAAAATTTGAAATTTGGAGCGAGTCTGCTTGGCAAGCTCAAATGCAACAAGACCTTAGTGAAGTGCAATCGAGTGATATTCAGTTAACCGAACGTTTACTTGATTTATCGCTTTAAAATCACACACAACAATAAATAGAACCTAAAGATGCCAATAGATAATTCTCACATTTCAGTCTTGCTTGAAGAAGCTATTTCCGGCCTAGACATCAAGCCAGACGGTATCTATATCGATTGTACTTTTGGTCGTGGTGGTCATTCAGGTGTGATTCTCTCAAAATTATCAGCACAGGGTCGTTTGATTGCGATTGATCGTGATCCTAGCGCTATATTGGCAGCTGAAATATTTGCTGATGATAATAGATTTCTGATTGAACATCATGGTTTTGCTGAATTAGAAAACATAGTAGAGAAACATCAGTTAACCCAAAAAATTGATGGCATATTACTCGATTTAGGTGTTTCATCTCCACAGCTCGACGATGCTGACCGTGGTTTTAGTTTTATGAAAGACGGGCCTCTTGATATGCGTATGGATACCACCCGAGGACAAACTGCGGCTGAGTGGATAGCGGTTGCTGATGTTGAAGATATTACGTGGGTACTACGCACCTTTGGTGAAGAAAAACATGCATGGCGAATTGCTAATGCTATCGTTGATGCCCGTGAAGAAACACCTTTTACACGTACCGCACAATTAGCCAAGTTAATCCAAACCACTGCTCCGCAACGAGAAATTAAGAAACACCCAGCAACCCGCAGTTTCCAAGCCATTCGTATATATATCAATAGTGAACTTGAACAAATTGAAAAGGTTTTAGCTTCATCACTTAGTGTACTTGCTGAAGGTGGACGCTTAGTTGTTATTAGCTTTCACTCTCTTGAAGACCGACTTGTTAAGCAATTTATGAAAAAACACTCACAAGGTAAACAAGTGCCTCGTGGTTTACCTATTAGTGAAGCAGAGTTACAAAAAGGTAAAAAGCTGGCTTTGGTTGGACGAAGACTAAAACCTAGTGAAACAGAAGTAGCAGAGAATGTTCGCTCTCGTAGTTCCGTTTTACGCATTGCGCAGAGATTGGCGCATTAATTGTGGTGCTTTAGTAAATGGCAGCGCCAAAGGTCGTGCTTGTTCTCGATATATGGCAGGACATCCAGCGAAATATATTGGTATATATTTTATTGGTTTTAGTGGTTTTGTCTGCATTTTCAGTGGTTTATTTTACCCATTTAAATCGTCAGTCAACCAGTGGGCTAGAAGTATTATTAACAGCGCGTGATGAATTAGATATTGAGTGGCGAAATTTGTTGTTAGAACAAAATAGTTTGGCTGAACATAGCGCTATTGAGAGTAAAGCAATAAAACAACTTGATATGAAACGACCTGATACCCATTCAGAAATAATAATTACCTTGCAGTGAGCACAGCAGTGAATAAAAAAGGCAGCACATATAAAGCAACAACAGTAGCGTGGCGTTTTTACGTCGTGTTAGGTGTTATTGTTTTTATTTATGCCGGTTTATTAGCGCGCAGTGCTTATATTCAAGTATTTGAACCTGATATGTTGAAAGAGCAAGGTGATATGCGTTCATTGCGCACAACATCGAGAACAGTGCAACGTGGCTCAATTGTTGACCGTAATGGTGATGAACTTGCGATCAGTGTTCCTGTTGAAACGATTTGGGCTGATCCTAAAGTGCTGATGGAAAATAATGCGCTGGCCATGGTTGAACACTGGGAAGCATTGGCTGATGTACTAGGTCAAGATGTTAATAAGTTAACCAGTCGTGTTGCTCGTAACCCCGCAAGGCGTTTTGTTTACGTTGAACGTCAAGTATCGCCAGCGATGGCAAATTATGTTCGAGAGCTAAAAATCCCCGGTATTTATCTGCGTAAAGAATCCAAACGTTTTTACCCTGCGGGTGAAATAAGTGCCCATGTAGTTGGTTTTACTAATGTCGATGATAAAGGCATTGAAGGTATTGAGCGTGTTTACGATCAACTGCTTACTGGTACAAATGGTAAAAAGCAGTTTCGAAAAGACGCGAAAGGTCGAAAAATTGAAATTCTTAAAGTGGAAAAAGCGACACCACCAAAAAATATCACCTTAAGTATTGATCAACGCATTCAAGCCCTTGCTTATCAAGAGCTAAAAGGAGCAGTAAAAGCATTTAAAGCGACGTCGGGCTCAGTGGTTGTTACTAATGTGCATACCGGTGAAATACTTGCGCTGGTCAATAGTCCGTCATATAACCCAAATAATCGTCGTAATACAGCGTTGCATCGTTTGAGAAATCGGGCCATTACTGACTTTTATGAGCCAGGCTCTGCAATGAAACCTATGACGGTGCTAAGTGCGCTTGAATTTGGTGATGTTGATGAAAATAGTATTATTGATACATCCGCTATTCGTTTAGGTGGCCGCAGAATGAGTGATACAAGGTATCGTGGCGACTTAAGTTTAACTGAGATTCTAGTGCACTCTTCAAATATGGGCACCACTAAACTAGCATTGTCGATGCCAAAAGCGTTTTTCCTTGATAAGTTTTTTGAGGCTGGTTTTGGTGAAAATACAGGTACCGGATTAAGCGGTGAAAGCTCAGGTATTATGCATGATCGTGAACGCTGGTCGAAAATTGAATTAGCCACATTATCCTATGGTATGGGTATTGCGGTAACGCCTTTACAGTTAGCACGTTTTTATTCAACCATAGCTAATGGTGGTATTAAAAAAACGTTAAGCATATTGAAAATTGATCAATACAAGGCAAATAGCGAAAATAGTGTGCGCGTATTTTCAGAAAGACATACCCGTTCATTGGTCAAAATGTTGGAACATGTTGTTGATGATAATCATCGAGAAGCACGGGTTGAAGGTTATCGTGTTGGCGGAAAAACAGGGACTTCTTTTAAAGCATTAGCTGGTGGTTATGGTAATGATTATGTGGGTTTATTTGCCGGTATTGCGCCAGTAACTAATCCTGAACTAGCGGTCGTGGTGGTGATTAATGAACCCGGTGGTGATTTGTATCATGGTGGTGAAGTTGCTGCACCGGTATTTTCTCGCATAATGAAAGGCGCTTTACATCTATTAAATATTACGCCTGATGGTCATACGTTAAAGACAGTAGTCGCTAACTCTCTCAACATTAGCAATAAAGCTTTGGAGCATAATGATGTCTGATAGCTCTGCTTTATCAATCACTGCTTTCTCCATAAATAATGCCTTACTTGAATTTAGTATTGTATTGGACATTGAGTTGGAGCAGGTTGCGCAGCGAAATCTAATAAACGATACCCGTAGTATTAAAGCTCATGATATTTTTTGCGCCGTTATTGGTAGTGAACAAGATGGTCGAAAATACATTGAAGAGGCAATAAAATTAGGTGCTGACATGGTGATTGCTCAGTGCCTTGATGTTGAGCAGCATGGTTGTATAGCACTTGAAGATATGATTGTTGATGAAGATACTCAGCAAACTAGAACGGTAGCTATTATTGATTTTTATCAATTAGACTGCCATTTATTTGCGTTAGCAAAAAGCTATTATCAAAATCCACAAGACCAACTACGTATGATTGGCATCACGGGTACCAATGGAAAAACCAGTACCAGTCAAATTATTGCTCAGCTATTAAATGGCTGTAAGCAGAACTGTGCGGTTATTGGCACTGTAGGTGCGGGTCTTTTGGGTGATTTGACTGAAATTAATAATACCACCCCAGGTGCAACGCAGTTACATCAACTATTAAGTGACTTTACGCAAAAGAATGTGAGTCATGTCGCTATGGAAATATCCTCCCATGCGTTAACACAACACCGAGTAACACCGCAGTTAATTGATGTTGCTGTGTTTACTAATTTAAGTCGTGATCACCTTGATTACCATAAAACTATGGCAAATTATGCCGACGCAAAATACCAGTTATTTAGTCATGAAAGTTCTCAAATAGCGGTAATTAATGGCGATGATTTACAAGCAAAAACTTGGTTAAATAATTGGTCTAGCGAGGAGATTGTTTTTGTTTATGGTCGTAGTCATAACATTAAACATTTTTCCCACTTTGTTCATGCCAGCGATATTAAACATACCTGTGCAGGCGTGACGTTCTTATTAGATACCCACCTAGGGAGCATCCATATTAATAGCCCGCTTATGGGCGATTTTAATATTGATAATTTACTCGCAGCAATCGCGGTGTTATTAACACAAAATTATTCGCTTGATAATGTTAATCAAGCAATTACAAAACTGCAGCCGATTATTGGTCGTATGGAATCGTTTTCTTTAAAAGGTAAGCCAACAGCAATCGTTGATTATGCTCATACACCCGACGCACTCAGCAACGCTTTGATTGCCTGTCGACAACATTGTCTTGGTGAGTTATGGGTTGTTTTTGGCTGTGGTGGTAATAGAGACAAAGGTAAGCGCTCACTAATGGGTGAAGTCGCAGAATTACATGCAGACCATGTTGTTGTGACCAATGATAATCCACGTCATGAATCGGCAAATGATATTATTGACGATATTTTGTTGGGTTTTAAAATGCCCGATAAAGCAACTGTCATTTTAGATCGAGAAGCAGCACTAATGAGTACACTCGCTCTGGCAAAACCTGACGACATGGTACTGTTGGCAGGAAAAGGTCATGAAGACTATATCATCATTGGCAATGAAAAAATGTCCTATAACGAACGTCAACTCGTCAAAAAAGCATATTTAAATGAGGCGCTATCATGATCCCTTTACTTTTATCTGATATTGCTCAGGTTGTTAATGGCGAGCTTGTGGGTGAAGACTTTATCGTTGAACATATAACCACAGATAGCCGCTCGCTCACCCATAGCGCGAATAAAAACGAATTATTTCTGGCGTTAAAAGGACCAAATTTTGATGGTCACAAATTTGTACAACAGGTTATAAAGTTAGGTTGTAACGCTGTTATTGTTGACCATAAAGTAGCGTGTGAAATAGCAGCAAGCTTTTCTCAAATTATTGTTGCTGATACCGAACAAGCATTAGGGCACGTTGCTGCGTATGTTAAAAAACAAGTTTCGCCAAAAACGGTCGCTATTACAGGTAGTAGTGGTAAAACCACAGTAAGAGAAATGGTTGCGGCTATTTTATCAAGGCTAGGTAATGTTTTGGCAACCGATGGTAATTTTAATAATCATATTGGTGTGCCCCTGACGCTATTAAGATTAGAACCACAGCATGATTTTGCTGTCGTTGAATTAGGAGCGAACCACATTGGTGAAATTGCTTATACTACCGAGTTAGTAAAACCTGACATCGCCATCATTAATAATATTGCTGCTGCTCATTTAGAAGGCTTTGGTAATTTATGTGGCGTTGCTCGTGCCAAAGGTGAAATCTTTGAAGGTTTATCGGCAGAGGGTATTGCGATATATAACCAAGATTGTAAGTTGGCTAATAAATGGCAATGGCGTTTAACCGATAAAAAAGTCCGTCGATTCTCATGTTTAACAGACTCAGATTGTTATAGCTCAGCTGCTATATTAAATGAAAATGGCTGTGCTTCTTTTCAACTACATTCCTATATTGGTAAATGTTTTATCGAACTAACGGTGCCGGGTCAGCATAACGTATGTAACGCTGTAGCTGCTGCTGTTATTGCTATTGAACTAGGTGCTAGTCTTGATGATGTGCGTCTTGGTTTAGCTGAAATGACACCAGTAAAAGGGCGTTTGAATCTTCATCAATTAGGTGGGGATTTTAAATTAATTGATGATACCTACAACGCTAATGTTGAATCGATCAAAGCAGCCGTGGACTTATTAGCCAGTTATCCCGGACGCAGAGTACTGATCCTAGGTGATATTGGTGAATTAGGTGCCGATGCACGGAGTTATCATCACGAAGTCGGTGAGTATGCAAAATTACGACAAATAGATGATTTATTAACGATTGGCGTATTAAGTCAAAGTACCTCTGATGCGTTTGTTAGTCGCACTCACCAAAAAGCACTTCATTTTAGCGAACGCAATAAACTTCTTGCTTGTTTAGAACAGCTGTTAGCGGATGAAGACCAGCAAATATCGATTTTAGTGAAAGGTTCTCGCAGTGCTCATATGGAATACGTAGTTAAAGATATTATCAATTGGCGAACGAGCAACCGTATGGAGGAATGCCTCTAATGTTACTTTGGCTAGGTGAATACTTAACACAATATTATAGTGCGTTTAATGTTTTTTCTTATTTAACGTTTAGGGCCATCATTAGCACACTAACGGCGCTGATCATCTCATTGTATTTTGGTCCAAAACTTATTCGTTATTTACAAACAATGCAAATAGGCCAAACAGTTCGTGATGATGGACCAGAGAGCCATTTGATTAAATCAGGTACGCCAACCATGGGCGGTATTTTGATCTTAGCCTCTATTGTTATCAGTGTATTATTGTGGGGCGATTTATCCAATGTCTATGTATGGGTGGTACTTTTTGTGGTCACCAGCTTTGGTATCATAGGTTTTGTAGATGATTACCGCAAAGTTATTCGCAAAGATGCTAATGGCTTAATCGCGCGTTGGAAGTACTTTTGGCAAACAGTTGCTGGCTTAGCGACTGCTATTTTTTTATATTATTTTGCGCAAAGCCCAGCAGAAACCTCCTTGATTATTCCTTTTGTTAAAGAAGTACTCCCCCAACTCGGTATATTTTATGTGGTGATGACTTATTTTGTCATTGTTGGCACCAGCAACGCGGTTAATTTAACTGACGGCCTCGACGGCTTGGCTATTGTTCCAACGATAATGGTCGCAGGTGCTTTAGGGGTATTTGCCTATGTAACGGGTAATGTAAATTTTGCCGCTTATCTTAATATTCCTCATATTTCGATGACCAGTGAATTAGTGGTGGTATGTACCGCTATCGTTGGTGCTGGGTTAGGTTTTTTGTGGTTCAACACTTATCCCGCACAAGTTTTTATGGGTGATGTAGGTTCTTTAGCCTTAGGTGCTGCTTTAGGTGTTATTGCGGTATTAGTACGTCAGGAATTGGTGTTATTTATTATGGGCGGTGTTTTTGTGATGGAAACCGTTTCCGTTATTTTACAAGTAGGCTCGTACAAGTTACGAGGTCAACGCATTTTCCGAATGGCTCCCATTCACCATCATTATGAATTGAAAGGTTGGCCTGAACCACGTGTTATTGTTCGCTTTTGGATCATATCATTAGTCTTAGTTTTGATTGGTTTAGCGACGCTAAAATTACGCTAAAACTGCGTTAAATGATAAACAGAAAATAAAATTAGTAAGGTAAATAGAAAATAAATGACTGAACTGCAAAAACGCATAACAGCACGACTAAAAAACAAGCGCATTGTTGTGCTTGGTGCTGGGCTCACGGGACTTTCCTGTGTGCAGTTTTTGCACGAGCAAAATTTACCCTGTGCAGTAAATGACAGTCGAAAATGCCCTGTTGATATTGACGATTTTTCTATACGTTATGGCAATACCCTTTTAGTTACAGGACATTGGGATAAGGCGCTAATTTCTACGGCTGAATTACTTATTGTTAGCCCCGGCATTGATACTTCAATAGCTGAAATAGCTGATAATATCAGTGCTGGTTGTGCTGTAGTGGGTGATGTAGAACTGTATTGCCAGCTTAGAGACACACCTATTTTGGCAGTGACAGGCTCAAATGGTAAATCTACCGTGGTGAGTTTATTAGCTCATCTAGCGGATAAGTTAGGTTTTAAAGGGCAATTAGGCGGTAATATTGGTACACCTGTCTTAAATGATATTGCCAAGCCAAGTGATTATTTAATCTTAGAATTATCCAGTTTCCAACTTGAAACATTAACAAGTATGCAAGCTATCGCGGCAACGGTATTAAATGTCAGTGCTGATCATTTAGACCGACATAAGACGATAGAAAACTATTGCGCGATCAAACAGCGTATTTATAAACAATGTCAAACGGCGGTGGTGAACCGCGATGACTCGGCTACTAGAGTTACGAGTAAAAATAAGTTAACCCCAACCATTTCCTTTGGTAGTGATACGCCTGAAGTTGGTCACTTTGGCCTAAAAGAAATAGCAGGACAACAACATCTAATGTTTGGCGAACAAACGTTAGTGGCTATTAATGAACTGCCACTTGCAGGGCTCCATAACGCATTAAATTACTTAGCCGTTTTAGCACTAGGTTATAGCGCTGGTTGGTCAATTACAGCAATGGTTAGCCACCTGCCGAGTTTTTCTGGTTTACCTCATCGTTGTCAACGTATCGCCAGTGATGATGGCATAAATTGGGTCAATGATTCAAAAGCAACCAATGTTGGCGCAGCGTTAGCGGCAATTAAAGGTCTGTCAGCTATTATTTCAAAAAATAATAAATTACTACTCATTGCGGGCGGTGAAGGTAAGGGCGCAGACTTTTCCTTATTAAAAACCGCCTTAGATGAGCATGTTGAACACCTCTACACCTTAGGTAAAGATGGCGATAAAATAGCGTCATTAATTGCAACGATAACTGATAAAACCACGACGCAAGTAAGCACTAAAGTAGGCACTAAAGTAAACAAGGTTTCATCCATTCAAGAAGCTGTTATTCAAGCAAAAGCAGCGGCTAAACTAGGTGACGTTATCTTGTTATCGCCAGCATGTGCCAGTTTCGATATGTTTAAAAATTATGAAGAACGTGGTCAAGCCTTTATTGACGCTGTGCAATCTGTACAGGAGGTAAATCAATGATGATGCTTAATCAAGAATTGAACTTGCCACGCTTACCTCAATGGTTGAACCCTTCATCAACCGAAGTAGCGACATTTGACCGTACTTATATCGTACTCGCTATTAGCATGTATATGATAGGTTTGGTGATGGTTGCAAGCTCATCGATGCCTGTTGCAGAACGATTATTTGATAACTCTTTTCATTTTATTATTCGCCATATGATTTATATCGGTATAAGCCTGATGGTAGCTATTTTTACAATGCAAATTCCGATGAAACGTTGGCAGCAACATAGTACTGCTTTACTGATCTTCGGCATTGTATTACTGGTTATTGTATTGTTAGTTGGTCGCACGGTGAACGGGTCCACCCGCTGGATTGTCATTGGTCCGATAACAGTGCAAGCAGCAGAACCCGCCAAACTATTCTTTTTCTGTTATCTCGCGGCATATTTGGTACGTCGCCGTGAAGAGGTGATGGAAAATGTGAAAGGTTTTATCAAGCCTTTGGTTGTATTTGGTTTATTGGCGAGCTTGTTATTGTTTCAACCTGACTTAGGTACGGTCATTGTGATGTTTGTTACCACTTTTGGTCTGCTATTTTTAGCTGGAGCTAAATTATGGCAATTTATTAGTGTCGCATTAGTGGGATTAGGTTCTATTGGTGCTCTTGCTTATTTTTCTCCTTATCGTTGGGCACGTGTTACTGGCTTTTTAGACCCATGGCAAGACCCCTTCGGCACAGGTTATCAGCTTACTCAGTCGTTAATGGCTTATGGTCGCGGTGAAGTATTTGGTCAAGGTCTGGGTAATAGCATTCAAAAGCTTGAATATTTACCAGAAGCTCATACCGACTTCGTTATGGCTGTATTGGCTGAAGAGTTTGGCTTTGTTGGTGTCAGTGTTATTTTATTATTAAGTATGACGTTAGTGATCAAAGCGCTGTTGTTAGGTAGAAAAGCGGTTAATAAAGAAAAATATTTTGAAGGTTTTTTTGCTTATGCTATTGGCATTTGGTTTTGCTTTCAGGCAGCAGTTAATGTTGGCGCTAGCGCTGGCATACTACCGACTAAAGGTCTAACTATGCCATTGATAAGTTATGGCGGTAGTTCAATGATCATTATGACAGTCGCCTTGGTCGTTTTATTACGTATAGACCATGAATTAAGGCTGCAAAGCATTCAAGCGACATCAAGTTATAGTAAAGGAGCTAAAAAATGAGCAGTGAAACCTTTACTCAAGTAAGAGCAGAAAACACAGCAAACAGCACAACGGAGAAAAAACCTACCTTGTTAGTGATGGCGGGTGGTACAGGTGGGCATATTTTTCCCGGTATTGCGGTTGCAGATGAATTGAAATCTCAAGGCTGGCATATCCATTGGTTAGGCACCGCAAAACGCATGGAAGCTACTTTAGTTCCTGAGCATGGCTATGATATTTCGTTTATAAATATTTCTGGTCTGCGTAATAAAAATTGGCAAGCGTGGTTAATAACACCCTTTAAATTATTGCAGTCAGTGTTGCAATCTATTCAAGTTATTCGCAGGGTCAACCCTGATGTTGTTTTAGGTATGGGGGGGTATGCAAGTGCCCCAGGCGGCGTTGCTGCTTGGTTATTAAGAAAACCGCTGGTATTACATGAACAAAATGCGGTTGCTGGTATGAGTAATCGTTTTCTCGCTAATATTGCCAGTGTCGTGCTAAGTGCTTTTCCTGGTGCGTTTAAAGAAAGCATTAAACATCAAGTAATAGGTAACCCATTACGTGGCGATATTATTGCGATAGATAATGTTATACCTGAGCAGCCAGCAAGTAGTAAAAAAGTACTGGTAGTGGGGGGAAGTTTAGGCGCTAAAATTTTAAACGAAACTGTGCCACAAGCAATCAAGCAAATTAAAATACAGCATATTGATGTTTGGCATCAAACGGGTCGCGGTAACATTGAATCCGTTTTAGCTAGCTATCGAGCATATGGCTTATCAAATGAAAAAGTTAAAGTAACAGAATTTATTGATGATATGGCAAAAGCCTATCAGTGGGCTGATGTTGTGGTATGTAGAGCGGGGGCTTTAACGGTGTCTGAACTTGCTATGGCAGCTAAACCAGCGATTTTTGTGCCATTACCTCATGCAGTTGATGATCATCAAACCAAAAATGCGATGTATCTTGTCTCTCGAGGAGCAGCAAAATTATTACCACAAAAAGAATTTAACGGAACAACACTAGCGCAAATGCTTAACAGCCTCTTTATTTCCGATAAGGTTGTGCAATCAATGGCAAAGGCCGCTCATGATGCTGCCCATACTGATGCAACGACTCGTGTCGCAAAAATTTGTCAGGAGTTGCTAGTACGATGAGTAATAAAAAAGTAATGAATAAAATAACAAGAAATAACAATGTAAACGCTAGAACGCCAGAAATGCGTCGGGTAAAACGTATTCATTTTGTGGGTATTGGCGGTGCTGGTATGGGTGGCATTGCTGAAGTGCTTTTAAATGAAGGTTATGAAATCACCGGGTCTGATATTGGTGAAAATCAAGTGGTTAAGCGTTTAACCGCTTTAGGTGCAAAAATAACGATTGGACATCATCAAGATAATATTGAAGGTGCTAGTGTCATTGTCTACTCAACGGCAATCACTTTTGAAAACCCTGAATTAAAAAGAGCCGCAGCATTACGTATTCCGATTGTGCGACGTGCAGAAATGTTAGCAGAACTAATGCGTTTTAGACATGGTATTGCTATCGCAGGTACGCATGGAAAAACCACGACCACTAGTTTGATTGCCAGTATTTTTGGTGAAGCAGATTTAGACCCGACCTTTGTTATCGGTGGTTTATTAAATAGTGCGGGAACCAATGCACGTTTAGGCAGTAGTCGTTATTTAATTGCGGAAGCAGATGAAAGTGATGCGTCGTTTTTACATTTGCAACCTATGGTATCTGTGATCACCAATATTGACGAAGATCATATGGAAACATACCAAGGTGACTTTGAAAAACTGAAAGATACCTATATTGAGTTTCTTCATAATTTACCTTTCTACGGTCTCGCGGTGGTGTGCATTGACAACCCAGTCGTACGTGAATTATTACCGCGTATTGCCAGACAAGTTATTACCTACGGTTTTGCTGATGACGCTGATGTGCAGGCAAGTGATTTTACCCAAAATGGTGCTATGAGTACTTTTACGGTTAAACGTGAAGGCCGCAAACCGTTGGCGCTTAGTGTTAATTTACCGGGGCAACATAATGTCCTAAACGCGCTTGCAGCTATTGCTGTAGCAAGCGATGAAAATATTGAAGATCAAGCAATTAGTAGCGCTTTAGGAAAATTTGCGGGTATTGGACGTCGCTTTGAACAACTTGCTAATTTAACGACTCAAGCAGGGAAGATGGTCTTAGTTGATGACTATGGTCATCATCCTCGTGAAGTACAAGCAACGATTGCAGCAATGAGAAATGGTTGGCAAGACAAGCGTTTAGTAATGATTTTTCAACCACATCGTTATTCTCGTACCCGTGATCTTTTTGAAGATTTTGTTGAAGTACTCTCAGAGGTTGACTGTTTATTTTTATTAGATGTCTATCCTGCTGGTGAAGCGCCAATAGTAACCGCTGACAGTAAAAGTTTGGCGCGAAGTATTAGACAGCGTGGTCAAGTTGAACCTATTTATATTAGCGATGTTAACAAATTAGCAGAACTACTGAGTAGCCAATTACAAGATGGCGATATGGTGATCACGCAAGGTGCAGGTAACATTGGCAGTATTGCTCGCTCACTTGCAGCAGATGTTTTATTAGGTGGTGTATGAAAGCAATAAAAGAACAAGTTATTGCGGTGTTATACGGTGGTACATCTGCGGAGCGTGAAATATCATTAATGTCAGGTGCTGCGATTGCCAAAGGCTTAGAACAAGCTGGGTTTAGCGTTATGCTTATTGATACTAAAGGGTTTTGTTTAAGTAACTTAGTAGAACAAGGTGTTGATCGCGTTTTTATTGCCTTACATGGGCGCGGTGGTGAAGATGGCTGTGTACAAGGTGCATTACAGTATATGAATATTCCCTATACTGGCTCCGATGTTTTAGGTTCGGCATTATCAATGGATAAAATTCGCAGTAAACAAATTTTTCAAGCATTAGGTTTACCGACAGCACCATTTGCTATCGTAGAAAAAACGCAATACCAGTCGAGTCAGGCTGAAAGTATATTGAAAGTCCTTGGTGGTCGAGTGATGGTTAAGCCCGCTAACGAAGGTTCAAGTATTGGTATGGCGCAAGCTGATAATAAAGATGCCTTAGATAAAGCACTAAAATCAGCCTTCGTTTTTGACCAACAAGTACTTGTTGAGGCATGGATCAATGGTCCAGAATACACAGTTGCGATACTCGGTAATGAGGCGTTGCCTGCTATTCATATGGAAACTCCACGTGAATTTTATGACTACGAAGCAAAATATCAATCGACCACAACACAATATCATTGTCCTTGTAACTTACCTGAAAATGAAGAACATCAACTACAACAATTAGCGTTGAAAGCATTCAATGCAACGGGTGCTAAAGGTTGGGGGCGTGTTGATATAATGCGTAACGAAGAAGGGCAGTGGCAGTTACTTGAAGTTAATACGGTTCCAGGTATGACTGAAACCTCGCTTGTACCCAAAGCAGCAAAGGTACATGGCTTAAATTTTAGCGAATTAGTCAGTAAAATTATTGAGATAAGTATGAGTGATGAACGCTCGGCGGAGTGTTCATAGCAATGTTAAAGCAAATGACTAATCAAGAATTTCAGCCCGACTTAAATGAACTGAGTAATGCTCAGGGCAATGCTCAGGGTAATGTTCAGGGTAATGAACTGACTAATGATCAGAGCAATGAACAAAAACCGCATTGGTCATTTTGGTTGGGTGTCGCATTTTTTGTATTAGTCATCGTTAGTATTTTGTCAGCAAGCTGGCTGTTAACAGATAATTTATCTGCGGATGAGTCAGCTCCGGTTACGTCATTAGTGATCAGTGGTGAAATGCCGTATACCAATAAGCAAGATATAGACACAGCCATTGAAAGTATTAACTTAGGCAACTTTTTTAAGGTAAATGTCAATGATGTACAAAAGCATGTATCAATGTTGCCATGGGTATATTCAGTTTCTGTTCGTAAGCAATGGCCCAATGAATTGAAAATATACATCGTTGATCAAACGCCTATCGCGCATTGGAATGGCGACATGTTAATCAATCAGTATGGTCAAACATTTCAAGCGAATATTAATCGTTTGAGTAATGCACTACCAAGTTTTTTTGGACCTGAAGGAACAGAATATTTAGCATTAGAGAATTTTACTAATTTAAATCAACTACTCGATTACAGTAACTTAAACATCGATGAACTTGTATTATCTGAACGTTTTGCGTGGCAATTAACACTTAATGACGGTGTCACCTTAGATTTGGGGCGAGAAAATCGAGTAGAAAGAATTCAACGATTTATGGATGCTTATCCAAAAATCAAAATAAATCAGGATAAAAATCAACAGGTTGATTATATCGATCTTCGTTACGATACCGGGTTAGCTGTTGGTTGGAAAAGCGTTGACACAAAACAAAGAGCTTAAATAAATGTCAAAAGTATTAGAAAGAAACCTCGTTGTAGGTTTAGACATTGGAACTTCAAAGATATCGGTGGCGGTAGGTGAAATTACACCTGATAACCAATTGAGTATTGTTGGCGTTGGCAATCAGCCTGCACGGGGTATGGATAAAGGTGGCGTTAACGACCTTAACTTAGTGATCCAGTCGATACAACGTGCCATCAACGAAGCGGAATTAATGGCAGATTGCCATATTAGCTCGGTGTATTTAGGTATTTCTGGCAAACACATCAGTTGTCAAAATGAAAATGGCATGGTGCCAATCAACGATAAAGAAGTGATCCAAGAAGACGTTGACAATGTTATTCATACGGCACGTTCAGTCCCTATTTCTGCAGAGCGCAGAATGCTGCACGTATTACCGCAAGAATATAGTATTGATTGCCAAGATGGTATTAAAAGTCCTATTGGTATGTCAGGCGTTCGTATGGAAGCTAAAGTGCATATTATTACTTGCGCTAATGATATGGCCAAAAATATTGTTAAGTGTGTCGAACGATGTGATTTAAAAGCAGACCAATTAATTTTTTCGGCATTGGCTTCAAGTTATGCTGTGGTTACCGATGATGAAAAAGAGCTCGGTATTTGTGTTGTCGATATTGGTGCTGGCACCATGGATATTTCAGTCTTTACTGGTGGTGCATTACGCCATACTGCTGTTATCCCGGTTGCAGGTAATCAGGTTACCAGTGATATTGCCAAAATTTTCAGAACACCCATAAGCCATGCAGAAGACATTAAAGTGCAATATGCATGTGCACTGCGACAAATGGTCAGTATGGAAGAAAGTATCGAAGTACCAAGTGTCGGTGGTCGTCCGGCAAGATCTATGTCTCGTCATACCTTAGCTGAAGTAGTAGAGCCACGTTATCAGGAACTATTTGAATTGATTCAAGAAGAACTACGCGAAAGTGGCTTAGAAGATCAAATAGCTGCAGGCTATGTTTTAACAGGCGGTACATCCAAGATGCAAGGTGTAGTTGAATTTGCTGAAGAAGTTTTTCAAATGCCGGTTCGTGTTGCAACCCCTATGGGGGTTTGTGGATTAAAAGAATATGTCAACGACCCTACTTATGCAACGGTGGTGGGTTTGTTGCATTACGGTATGAAAGCAAATGAACAACAAAATAATGAAAGTAATGATGGCGTGAAAAGTATTGGTGCACGAATTGTTGCTTGGTTTAAAGGTGAGTTTTAGAAAAAGTTTTTGAAAAAAAAGTGAATAACAGGCGTTTTGGTGGAACAAAACAATATAAAAATCGGAGAATATACAAATGTTTGAATTAATGGAAGATCACAACGAAGAAGCTGTCATAAAAGTCATTGGTGTTGGTGGCGGCGGCGGTAATGCTGTTGAACATATGGTTTGTCAAACCATCGAAGGTGTCGAGTTTATAACGGCAAATACAGACTCACAAGCGCTTCGTAACTCAGCAGCAAACATTACTATTCAGCTAGGTGCTGATGTTACTAAAGGTTTAGGTGCCGGTGCCAATCCAGAAATTGGTCGTCGTAGTGCTGAAGAAGACAGAGAAACGATCAAAGAAACCCTTAAAGGTGCCGATATGCTTTTCATCGCTGCTGGTATGGGCGGTGGTACAGGAACAGGTGCAGCACCAGTAGTTGCTGAAATTGCTCGTGAAATGGGTATATTAACGGTTGCTGTTGTAACTAAACCGTTTCCGTTTGAAGGTAAAAAACGGATGAATTATGCTGACCAAGGTATCGAGTTTTTATCTAAAAATGTGGATTCTTTGATCACCATTCCTAACGAAAAATTACTCAAAGTTTTAGGCCCAGGAACAAGTTTACTTGATGCTTTTAAAGCGGCTAACGATGTTTTATTAGGTGCAGTACAAGGTATTGCGGAACTTATTACTCGTCCAGGACTCATAAACGTGGATTTTGCCGATGTTCGCACGGTAATGTCTGAAATGGGCACGGCAATGATGGGCTCTGGTATCGCATCGGGTCCAGATCGCGCTGAAGAAGCGGCTGAAGCTGCGATTTCTAGTCCATTACTTGAAGATGTTGATTTATCAGGTGCACGCGGTATTTTAGTTAATATTACTGCGGGTATGGATATTAGTATTGACGAATTTGAAACCGTTGGTAACGCAGTTAAAGCTTTTGCATCAGAAAATGCAACGGTTGTTGTGGGTGCGGTTATTGATCCTGAAATGACGGAAGAACTGCGTGTAACGGTTGTTGCAACAGGTATAGGTGCAGAACGTAAACCTGATATTACCTTGGTTAATCCAGCACCTCAAATTGAGCAACAAGTGGTTGGTGGCGATTTTATTCCTAGTCCACAGGCTGAAGTAAATTCTAGCCCAGTAGCAATGCCAGAAAGTAATGCCCAGATACAAAGAGTAGCGTCAGCTGACTTAGATAATTATTTAGATATACCTGCTTTTTTACGTAAACAAGCAGACTAAATAAGCTAAAAAGCTGAAGTTTTGATTTTGTTAAGATTTTTTGCTATATTACGCGCCCGCTGATTGCGTATATTCGCACAGTGAGTGACTCTAATATTAAGTAAATGCTTAAGAAGGCTATTTAATGATTAAACAACGTACAATTAAAGAAAGTGTATCAGCCATAGGTGTTGGTCTACATAAAGGTGAAAAGGTGCAGATCACTCTCCGTCCTGCACCTGCAAACACAGGTATTGTTTTTCGCCGTGTTGACCTTGAACCCATCGTTGATATTAAAGCGACGCCAGAAGCTGTTGGTGAAACCACTTTATGTACGTGTTTAGTGAATGAAGAAGGTGTTAAGATTTCCACCGTCGAGCACCTTTTAGCTGCTATTTCAGCGTTAGGTATTGATAACTTGGTTATTGATGTCGACTCCCCTGAAATTCCAATTATGGATGGTAGCGCTTTACCCTTTGTATATTTAATACAATCGGTTGGCATCGAAACTTCAAAAGTAGCAAAACGTTTTATTCGTATTAAAAAAACGATCCGTGTTGAAGAAGGTGATAAATGGGCAGAACTGAAACCCTATGAAGGTTTCCGATTAAATTTTGCTATTGAATTTGATCACCCTGTTATCGCTAATACTTGCCAAGCAATGAGTTTAGATTTATCGAGTAGCTCATTTATTAAAGAAATTAGCCGGGCACGCACGTTTGGTTTTATGAAGGACTTTGAATTTTTACGTTCTCATAATCTTGCGTTAGGCGGAAGCTTGGAAAATGCGATCGTTCTTGATGAATATCGTATGCTAAATAAAGATGAACTTCGCTATGATGATGAATTTGTAAAACATAAAATGCTTGACGCAATTGGTGACCTCTACATGGCAGGTACCAGTATTCTTGGTGAGTTAAATGCGTTTAAATCAGGGCATGCTATAAATAACCTTTTGCTACGAGAAATTTTCAAGCAAAAAGAATCATGGGAGTGGGTGACCTTTGAAGATGAAGATACATCCCCCATTAAATATCATGAATTAAATCCATCGACATTTTAATAGCAAGCATTTTTAATAAAGCCCATCACATGATGGGCTTTATTGTCTTAAATCTAATAAAAATAAGCTTATTGTTCGAGAGCAAAACGAAGTACTGTTTCTGCTCAATAAAATATTGAAGTTAAATGGATGTTAGTTCGTTAAAGAAGCTTATTGATGTCACAAGAGATACTTAACGTATATTGGTAGCGGTGACGATAACAAAAGAAAGGCTTAGCTGTTATACTTGTACCATCAGCACGACCAGAACGTTTAAATTATAGACTAAAGCCAGATTAAAACGTTCAACAGATATCAATATTAACGTTAAAGCATTGGTTTTTTACTGATTTTATGCGAAAGTGAATGGTAATAATTAAGAACATAAGCATAACATATCAGGTAGATTACAAAATGGTAAATAGGGTAGCTAATAACATATGAGTTTAACATTACTGTACAGAGGAAAAAACGTTAGATTTTCAATGAAGTTGAATAAACTCCATTGGTTATCGGCATTGTTATTTTTCGCTTTAGTTTCAGGTTTTGTTGTTCATTTAGTCGCCTCTTCTGACGCCATACCGGCACAACCTCTTTATTCTCTAGCTGACTCAAGTCAAAACTTATTATCTTCTTCCAAAGTTAACGAACAACAAATGACGGCATTTACAATAAAGTTAGCGGAATTGCAAAGTCATGTTCTGCGCTTAAATGCACTGGGCGATCGTCTTGCAGAAGAAGCTAATATACCTGACATAGAATTTAACTTTCAACAAATTCCTCCTAGTGGCGGTCCAATGTTGCAAGCTGCAGAGAGTAGTAAAACCTCTATGGCAGAGTTGCTGTTAAACATTTCTGAATTAGAATCAGAAATAAGTTTTGAAGAAAAACAACTGGAAATGCTTGAATCTTTAACTTTGGGTCACCATATAGAAAATAACAGTTATCTATCTGGTAAACCAATTACTAAAGGGTGGTTATCATCATATTTTGGTATAAGAAAAGATCCCTTTAATGGTCGACCAGCAATGCACAAAGGTCTTGACTTTGCAGGTAAAGAAAATGCAAAGATTGTTGCAACCGGTTCAGGTGTAGTTACTTGGTCTGGAGAACGTTATGGATACGGACACCTAATAGAAATCAACCATGGTAAAGGTTTAAAAACGCGCTATGGTCATAATAAAATACTATTGGTTACCGTAGGTGATGTTGTTACTAAAGGTCAGATAATAGCACGAATGGGGAGTTCGGGTCGTTCAACAGGCCCACACGTCCACTATGAAATATTAAAAAATAATAAACACGTAGATCCAATAAAATACGTTTTTCGAAAAGCAAAAAAATAAATTTAAGAATAATACAACGAAACGTGGTCGGCATTGTCCGATCATTTTATTTTCAAGCGGAAGATCTTCCTCTCAATATGGTTTAACAAGATGTTTGTAAAGTTAATAACAAAGCTATTTGGTAGTCGTAACGACAGATTACTTAAACAAATGCAAAAAGAAGTCACAAAAATTAATGCTTTAGAGCCCATAATTGAAGCATTAAGTGATGAAGAATTAAAACAAAAAACAACTGAGTTTAAAGAGCGTATTGAGCAGCAAGAAAGCTTAGATAGCGTTTTACCTGAAGCATTTGCCGTTGTAAGAGAAGCGAGTAAACGTGTTTTTGGAATGCGCCATTTTGATGTGCAAATGATTGGCGGCATGGTACTTAATGACGGCAAAATTGCCGAAATGCGTACCGGGGAAGGTAAAACGTTAACGGCAACCTTACCATCTTATCTCAATGCATTAACTGGTAAAGGTGTTCATGTAATCACAGTTAATGATTACCTAGCGACCCGTGATGCTGACTGGTGTCGACCATTATTTGAATTTCTTGGTATGACCGTTGGTTGTAATATCGCAGGCATGGACCCGGCTGCTAAACAAGCTGCGTATCAAGCGGATGTTACTTACGGTACCAATAATGAATTTGGCTTTGATTATTTACGTGACAATATGGCCTTTTCTCCAGAAGAAAGAGCCCAAAAACAACTCAACTTTGCCATTATTGATGAAGTCGATTCGATTTTAATTGATGAAGCGCGTACACCGCTTATTATATCTGGGCAAGCTGAAGACAACGCTGAAACCTATCGTATTATTAATACTGTAGTACCAACACTTATTTTACAAAACGAAGAAGACAAAGACGAAGAAACGGGCCAAAAAGAAGATTTTGTTGAAGGTGATTTCACGATTGATGAAAAAGCTAAACAAATTTATCTCACTGAACGTGGTCAAATACGCATTGAAGAAATCATGCAAGAAAAAGATTTGATGCAAACTGGAGAATCACTTTTCTCTGCAAGCAATATTACGTTATTGCATCATGTTATGGCGGCATTGCGCGCGCATAAGCTCTTTCAAAAAGACGTTGACTACATCGTTAAAGATGGCGAAGTTATTATCGTAGATGAGCACACTGGTCGTACAATGGAAGGACGTCGTTGGTCTGAAGGTTTGCATCAAGCGGTTGAAGCAAAAGAGAACGTAAGTGTTCAAAATGAAAACCAAACACTGGCATCAATAACCTTCCAAAACTTTTTCCGTATTTATGAAAAACTTTCTGGAATGACAGGTACAGCCGATACTGAAGCCTTTGAGTTTAATCATATTTATGGCTTAGAAACGGTTGTAATTCCAACGAACCAACCTATGGTACGTGATGATAAAGCGGATTTGATTTATCTGACATCGGAAGAAAAATTTGAAGCAATACTAGCAGACATTAAAGATTGTGTAGAACGTGGTCAGCCCGTATTAGTGGGTACTATCAGCATTGAAACCTCTGAATTTTTATCAGATTTTTTAAAGAAAGCAAAAATAAAGCATAAAGTACTCAATGCAAAATTTCATCAACAAGAAGCTGAAATTGTCGCTGATGCTGGTAAAGTCGGTGCCGTAACGATAGCGACGAATATGGCAGGTCGTGGTACCGATATTGTTTTAGGTGGTAATTTAGGCGCAACGTTAGCCAAACTTAAAAACCCTACAGCTGAACAAACTGAAAAAGAAACGGCTGCTTGGAAAGTTGAGCATGAGAAAGTATTAGCGCTAGGTGGTTTACATATCGTAGCAACAGAACGTCATGAGTCACGTCGTATTGATAATCAATTACGTGGTCGTTCTGGTCGCCAAGGTGATTCAGGTTCTACACGCTTTTATTTGTCAATGGAAGATGGCTTGATGCGTATATTTGCATCAGAACGGATCAGCAATATGATGCGTAAATTAGGCATGGAACATGGTGAAGCGATTGAACATCCGTGGGTGACTAAGAGTATTGAGAACGCACAACGTAAAGTTGAAGGACGTAATTTCGATATGCGTAAGCAATTATTAGAATTTGATGATGTTGCTAATGATCAACGTAAAGTCATTTATGAACAACGTAATGAACTGATGGATGAAGCCGATATCGCGGATGTGATCAAAGCTATTCGCAGTGATGTTGTTAACAGTATTATCGACCAGCATATTCCACGTGAGTCAATGGAAGAAATGTGGGATATTCCCGCTTTAGAAGACCAGCTTAAAGGTGAATTAACTATCGATTTACCTATAGCTGACTGGTTAACAGAAAACAGTAAGTTACATGAAGAAACTATTCGTGAAAAAATACTTGAGCAAGTAGACAATACCTATATTGCGAAAGAAGAAATGGTAGGTGCTGACGTTTTACGTCAATTTGAAAAAGCCGTTATGTTACAAAGCTTAGATTCTCATTGGAAAGAACACTTGGCTGCGATGGATCATCTCCGTCAAGGTATTCATTTACGTGGTTATGCACAAAAGAACCCTAAACAAGAATACAAACGTGAATCTTTTGAGTTATTTTCTGAACTATTAGATAACTTAAAATATGACGTTATTGGTATTTTGAGTAAAGTACAAATAAAAGCTGAATCTGATGTAGAAGCGGTTGAAGAGCAACACCGTAAAGCTGAAGAAGTGCCTAAATCTTTCACGCATGAATCATCAAGTGCGATAACGGATAAACCAGAAATGCCTCGTGTAGGTCGTAACGAAGCTTGTCCATGTGGTTCAGGTAAGAAATACAAGCAATGTCATGGTAAGTTAACGTAGCTTAACTTCGCTTAAGTAAACCTGAACGATCAATATAAAATGCCAATCTAACGATTGGCATTTTGCTTTCAGGAACGACGATTTTGTAGGTTGGCTCGAGTGAAACGAGGCCTAACAAATAATGAAACCCAACAAAGAAAATGCTCCCCATAGTATTCAAACAATTAAAGGTTTAAATCATGAAGAAAGAAGTACATGTCGCGGTAGGTGTAATTGTAAGAGAACAACAATTTTTTATGACCAAACGTCTTGACCACGTTCATCAAGGCGGAAAATGGGAGTTCCCAGGCGGTAAAGTTGAAAAAGACGAAACGGTCGCATCAGCATTGCATAGAGAACTAAAGGAAGAAATAGCCATTGATGTATTGGCTTGTTTGCCTTTAGTTGAAATTAGCCATGACTACGGTGATAAGAAAGTACTTTTAGAGGTGTTTCTTGTTGACAATTTCGATGGCGAACCCACGGCGCAAGAAGGTCAAAAAGAAGGTTGGTTTTCATTATCGCAATTACACCAGTTGGACTTACCAGCTGCTAATCAAGTCATACTAGAAAAGCTTGATCAGTTATACGCTTAAGATTAAATCATAAATAAGTGAATAGATTATCCTCGATAGTCTCAGGTAGGCTGATTGTAGGTCTCATGTAGGTCGACACGAGTGAAACGAGGTTCGACAAAGTAACTATTTCCCTTTTTGAGTTTAGAGTCCTGCCTAGTAATACGGGGGTAAAGTATTTTCTTTCGACTTGTGAACAAAAAATACAAAGAGCTAAGAGAAATATCGATTTATATTTTAAGTATTTTAAATTTTTTTATAATATAGTGTAAAAAATCATAATATGAATGGAAGGTTTTTTAATCAAACGGCGCTATGGATTAAGCCCGCCTCTTTTTTAGAGGTATTTTAATTGTAGTACATAATTAAAAAATAGAGATTTGTTAGGTCAACAAAGTGCGCAATCCAGACGTTAGACTTAATTTTTTTGCCCTATATTTTCTAATGAATCACTTTTATCTATATTTAAAACGTCATTACAAATCATTCTCTATCTAGAGGGCTAATGTTATGACTAAAATATGTGGGTATAATTTGGTTGTTCTTAAGCCTTCGCGGACTCAGGATTTAGGTACAGTTGTTTGCAAAACTCTGCTAGAGTAAAAATAGTGGCTATTTGTTCTTCAACTAGTTTTTTCAATCATTCAAAGTTTAACAGGGTCTTCCTTGACCCTTTTATCAAGTTAGAGCTGTCTTAAGGTGAAAAAATAATTAGAGAAATGTGTTGTTGGCTGAACGTTCATTGCTTAGGTGATGGTTATTATAGGTTTATATAAATATGGTCTAGGTATTTTTTATCAATTTATTACTTGAGAATCAGATAATGAAAAGAATAAAAACAACAATTTTGATTGGCATTTTAATTTTGTTTTCAGGTTGCGGTAGTGAAAACGTACATATAGATACACTTGTTGAAAGAGATGTAGGTACCGAACACATAGTAGCGTCAACGCATTTTACTTCCGTCAATAGTACAGTGAGAGGTATTGTTGCTTTAGAAGTTTATTTACCACCAAGCTGGGATAAATCAAAGCAAGGTGGTTACCCAGTGATATTCTTTTTACATGGTGGATCAGGAAATGAAACTTCATTTTTTAATCATGTTGAACACGAACAGCTCAATACTTGGATTAATCAAGGAGATGTATCACCTTTTTTATTGATAGCAATTGAATCAGAATATGTCGGGGGAGAAGAAGGTCAATGGTCGAGCCCAAATAACGAAGTGTTTTTAACCAGTGAAGAGGCGGGTGAATTGAGAGAGTTTGTACGGACTAATTATAATGCCGGTTATAACTCACAAGATATTTCTATTCATGGGCAGTCTCGTGGCGCAAGAGGAGCGTTACATTATGCATTTAAATTTCCAACAAAATTTTCGTCTGCCATGTCAAATGCTTTTGTAAGTGACTATGCACTGGAAGAAGAGAAAGATAATGCGTTAAAGAATATCGATAATATTGCTGATTCGGGCATCAAGATACGTATGGTCATAGGCACTGAAGATAATTGGGTACTAGAGGAAGGACGACAAGCATCATATGTTATGCATGACTATTTGACAGAATTAAACATTGCTCATGAATTTGAAATTCTTCAGGACGCAGGTCACCAATTAAACAGTATTTGGGTAACACCGACTGAAAATGGCATGATAAATGGATTATATGAATTAAAATTGCATGCACAAATGTGGCAACATTAATACTATTTGGTAGTGGGGTTTAATTACTCACAAAAACCTTTGGAATAACTAGCCTCCTGGTCCGATACTCAGGGTCTTTAAAGAAAAATTCATAGCAAGAAAAACTGCCGATAGTCAGGTTTGTGCTAACGTCAACTATGTGTCGTGTGCAAAGTACCTCAAATACTAATGTCTGTTTATGTTTCGGTAGTGGGCATACTTTGAGCGACTTCAGCTCATAAATTTAGTCTTCAAAGTGTTATTTGCTGACGTCTTCAAAGTGTTATGAGCTGACTCTTTGGAGCTTATATCTTAGAGGTATTTAATGTCATGGAATAACGTATTGTATAATCTATATGGTATTTATTGGGTATTTAAACACCTATAATTTTAACAGACCTATAATTATAAAGGGCACAGCTATTTATTTTTTCATTTAAAAAGGAGCTTCTAGCTCCTTTATGAATATATATTTAAAATGGTAGTAACTTTATAGCCTCAACCTGCGCTTTTTCACCTCGTCTATCATAGAGTTCGGTAGTTGCTAATGATGAATGTCCCATAAAACGTTGTACGGCAAACCTGTCAGCACCAACGTCAAGTAATGTAATAGCAAACGTTCGTCTCAAATCATGCATTGTAAAGTGCTTTATATTTACATTATCTCTTAATATCATTATTGAGTAATGAATGCCGTGAACAGATAAGCGTTTACCATTAAAATTGTCAGCTTTATCAATATGGGAAAACAAGGCACCTCTATCATTTGACATTATCGATGTTAATTATTAATTCTAACTAACCTGTAATACTCTCTCAAGTAAAGCAGTAGTAAATATTCAGCTTAAATCAACATTATATTGTCGCGGTGGCGACGGCACCCAAGGGGCGTTACACGCCAAAAGCCCCTTGGAACCCCATGGCGCTGCTGCATTAAACGTCTTCCTACATTAAAATCAATATTTTCGACATAACAGCAATGATCGCACGTCCCTGTGCGCATTGCTTTTGCCATCATCCCTGATGGCAATATGTGAATATTGATTTTAATTCCGGCGTTTAATGACGCAGGATCTATGCTCCGTTTAAGATTGATGAGGCTTGCATGTTCAGGACGCTGTACATGATTTGGTTAACTATAAAACGAGCCTTACAGGTTTCACTAAGTCTCATGTCAGCGTTTTTTTCAGCATCCCTGATGACCATACGTGGATATTTTTATTTATTTCAGCGTTTGACCAAGCAGAATTTCTACTCCGTTTAAGATTGATGAGGTTTGCTTGTTTAGAACTCTGTTACATGCTTTGGTTAACTATAAAAACGAGCCTTGCAGGTTGCACTAGGTCCCATGTTAGCGGTTTGATAAATATACTTACAGGGTAGAGCTCGACCTGAGACAGGACGTCGAGGGCTGCCGTTGTTCATGGATGATTAATCGGCAGGCATCGAGGTTTATGTCAGTCTATTTTATCAAAGTATTCCGCTGTTTGGGCGCCACGGGGAGTCAAGAGGGGCGTTTGGCGTGTAACGTCCCTCTTGGTGCAGTCGGCACATCGACAATATGACCAGAATATTGGACCGATATCGAAAGAATTTTATTTATAAATTTACTAATTGGAGTATTTTAAAACAGGGTTTGTACTCTGTTCTAACTTTTATCAATATTAGACTTATTTGTATCCTGATGAGCCAATAAGGGGATTATATAACGCACCTACCTGTAAACCAGCAACACAATTAGAAAAGTACTAAAAATCATAATCGAAAAGGAAATGTAACCTGTATCTATTCAGGCTCAACAAAGAACTTGTTATGCTGAAGAAATTCATCTTCTAAGGCATCTAACATCTCTTCGCTAATGACACCTTCACCTTGAATAGACTGAGATATTTTATGGTTTTCATCGGCCCATTCACCTAAATCAATTAACTGACAACGTTTACAGCAAAAAGGGCGGAAGGTATTTTCAGGCTGCCAAACAACCTCTTTGTTACAATTAGGGCAAGCTACTTTTAGAGTCATTTTAATCTGTAATAAAAAATAGGGTAGGGTTTATTATAAAGAATAATGCGTTGATATGCTAACAGCGAGATAGTTGAAATGATGTTGCTTGATTCGAGTAACGACGGCCACTATCTTCACATGGCAACATAAAGCGGATGGAATAACGAAATTTATTACCGCTTACCATAGGATAATGATCCGTTTCTTGGGGAACTTTGATACGAAGCAGTAATAACCCTTCACCATTATCTTGATAAAAGCCGCTTTCAGTATTGATTGTTGTGAATTGCCCTCGTTGTCTAATGAACTTAAGGATCAAAGACAATGCACTTTTTATTTGGTCTAACAATACCAGCCAACTAGTCATATCGTTTACTAATTGTTGTTGTGATTTACTTAACCAAAATTGTAGTTGTGGTAAATCAAAGGTACAACTCCCGCCTTGAATAGCAAATCGTTGTTTAAGGCCAGACAAAAATTTATCGTTTTTGAGCTGTGCCCACTCAGGGGTAGTATTTTTAAGTTGGCAGACCAAAGCAACAGCTTGTTGCAAGTTTTCATCAAGTGCGGTTGAATCAATATCAGGAGCTTGTGACCAAATCACTAAGTTTTGTTCAAGCTTCTCCATGTCTTTAATGAGGTCACCACGTATATCATTTCTATCTAAGGTATCGATAATTGCAAATAACGCATTGAAAAAGACATTGTGTGTTGTTGCTATATCGAACTCCAGACAACCTGCTGTTTGAGCAAATAATTGCTCAAGTTTGAGGTAATTTCGGATACGCTCATTAAGCGGATGTTCATATAAAATCGCTGTCATAACAACACGTTGAAATGTAAATTAAAACCATACTACCGATAGAAAGACTAAATGGCTATTAGAATCAATAAAAAAGTGTAAAAAATAGCCTATTGATGGTGTTTTTTCTTGTTTTGTGCAAGTTTAGTATACGCTTGGTGCAACTTAGCGACATGTTCTTTAATGAAGTGCAGCTGAGTACTTTCATTACTGATTACATCATCTGCCGCAGAAACTCGTTGTTTGCGGGGGATTTGGTTCGCTATAATACGTTTAATTTCTTGTGCATTACTGGGATCTCGCTGAATAACCCTTAATACTTGTGTTTCTTCACTAACATCAATAACAAGTACGCGATCAACGATATGATGTAAATTGTTTTCGATCAGTAAAGGAGCAACTAACAAGCAGTATGGGCTTTGAGTTGCCGCAATTTGTGTTAACAGTGATTCTCGTATTAAGGGGTGTAGTAGTTTATTAAGCCATTCTTTCTTTTTTGGGTCACTGAAAATAAGGGTGCGCAATAAGGTACGATTGAGTTGCCCGCATTCAGTAACTATCTGGTCGCCAAAATGCTGTATTATTTTTTGCAAAGCAGGTTGACCAGGTACAACGACTTCACGAGCAACAATATCTGCATCAACTATATCAATATGTAATTGTTCAAATAGCTTGGCTACGGTGGTCTTACCGCTGCCAATACCACCGGTAAGACCGACAATGAATTTCTCACTTTGCTTATAAGAGATGTTGTCAGACATAGCGATTTGTATTTAATTTAATAGGAATTAAGTATGAATTGATCATGAGTTAAACAAGCGAACTTAAATACCAAGACCAGATAGGCTCGCCCCATAAAAGGGTTATCCAGCCTGCTATGGCGAGGTAAGGTCCAAAAGGAATAGCTTGCTCTCTCTTTGTTTTCTTAAGTAGAATAAGTGAAATACCAACAATCGCGCCGACCACAGAAGCCATTAGTATCAATAAAGGCAATAATTGCCAACCAAGCCATGCACCAAATAATGCCAGTAATTTAAAATCGCCATGGCCCATTCCTTCCTTGCCAGTCACTAATTTAAATAACCAAAAAACACTAAATAGGCTCATATAGCCAACAACGGCGCCGATAACTGCGCTTTCTAACGGTACAATGAGGCCGTTAATATTGATCAGTAAACCTAGCCATAATAATGGTAGTGTAATTTGATCAGGCAGTAACATATGATCGTAGTCAATTAAGGTTAAACAAATAAGACCCCAAGTTAATATCAAAATAAAGACGGTATTCATGGTCACGCCATAGTGCATAGCAATTAATAAACTAAGTCCTGCGGTTGTAGCTTCTACTAGCGGATAACGAACTGAAATTGCATTTTTACATTGGCTGCACTTGCCACGAAGAAATAACCAACTGAGAATAGGCACATTTTCATAAAAACGAATATTATGTCCACATTGAGGACAGGTCGACGCAGGTTTAGATAGAGATAGTTCACTATCGGTAGTTGTTAGAACATTGTCTGATGAGACTAACGAAATGCTACTTTGTTCTGTCGACTCATCTGGTGTTTTAGCTGTTAACTCATCGGCTAGAAATTCGCGACATTCTTTATACCAGCCTTGTTCAAGCATTTTAGGTAGTCGATAAATCACGACGTTTAGAAAGCTACCTATCATCAGTGAAAAGACGACAACGGTACTATAAAAAAAAGTGGGAAAAATTTCAAAGGTGGTAATTACATCATTAAACATCGAGTTACTCTATTTATTGTTATTATTTTTCTATTATCATTGGCTGTGCATAACAATTATGAATTAAGCACAGCAGTTAAACAATTGCACCAATTTGGAATATCGGTAAATACATCGCGATGATTAAGCCGCCAATAACTACACCTAATACAGCCATAATTAAGGGTTCCAATAAACTGGTCAGTGAATCTACAGCGTTATCCACTTCTGCTTCATAAATATTAGCAACTTTAGACAACATGTCATCAACCGCGCCAGACTCTTCACCAATTGCTACCATTTGAATAACCATAGGAGGAAATAAATTACAGTTTCTCATCGCTAAATTCATTTGCATACCAGAAACTACTTCCGCTTTAATTTCTAAAATGGCATCTCTAAATACTGCATTCCCCGATGCACCAGCAGCCGATTGTAAAGCATCCGGTAACGGTACGCCTGCAGCAAACGTTGTTGATAAGGTGCGAGCAAAGCGAGCTACGGTCGCTTTTTCTAATAAACTGCCAATCACAGGCAGTTTTAATATATTTTTATCTACTTTGTCTCTAAAAGTTTGGCTATTTCTATGGGCTCTTTTAAATAGCCAAATGGCGCCAAATATACCCGCTAAACCCAAATACCAATAGGCTTGCATAAATTCTGATATTTCCAATACTAGTTGTGTAAAGGCAGGCAATTCCGCACCAAAGCTGGCAAATATTTCGGCAAAAACAGGCACAACAAATATTAATAGTACAGAAGTAACAATACCTGCAATAACTAATACCGCAATAGGATAAGTCATTGCTTTTTTAATTTTGGCTTTTAAGGCTTCTGACTTTTCCTTGAAGGTGGCGATACGGTCAAAAATAGTTTCGAGCGCACCCGATTGTTCCCCTGATTGCACCAAATCACAATAAAGGTCATCAAAATACAAACGATGTTCACGTAGGCACTCTGATAATGGAATACCAGATTGCAATTTATCGCCAATTGTTGCTAATAATTTTTGCATATTACCATTGTCATGGCCTTTTCCGATCATTTCGATGGTTTGTACCAAGGGTACACCCGCACCTAACATGGTCGCTATTTGACGAGTTATAACGGCTATGTCACCAGGCTTTATTTTCTTATCGCCGGTCATACCAAATAGAGGTTTAGCTTTTTTCTTTATTTTTCCAGGGGTAATACCTTGTTTGCGCAATTGTGCTTTGAGCGCCATTTGATTGGGGGCAGAAAGCTCACCGCTTATTTTCTTACCTTTGCGATTCACCCCTTGCCAACTAAAAACATCTAATGCTTGTGGTTTTTTAGTATTCGATAAAGCCATTAATTCACCCGATATCTAAAGTAAGGTATAAAACAATAAATCCATCAAACAAATATTAGACTATCGCTATTGCAATTGGTAGCTTAGCTTGATTTAACCTAAATTAGTTAAGCGTTCGTAATTCTATTGATTTCTGCTAAACTAGTGACGCCAGACATGGCTTTAATTAAGCCAGATTGACGTAGATTGTTATAGCCTTCTTTTTGACATTGCTTAGCAATATCGAGGGAATTTCCCCCTTCCATAATAATACTCGAAATCTCAGGGCTTATTTTTATCACTTCATAAACACCAACTCGGCCTTTATAGCCTTTAGTACATTGCTCACAACCGACGGCTTTAAAAAGTTTGATATCATGAAGTTGTTCGGCTAGATAACCTTGTTCAAGCAGTTCAGCTTTGGGCACTATATCTTCGGTTTTACATTTCATACATAAACGTCGAGCGAGACGTTGCGCTATAATAATGGTTACTGAACTAGCCACGTTATAAGCCGGTACACCCATATTTAATAAGCGGTTTAATGTTTCAGCTGCCGAATTTGTATGTAAAGTGGATAACACTAAATGCCCCGTTTGTGCGGCTTTTATCGCTATTTCGGCGGTTTCTAAATCACGTATTTCACCAACCATGACTATATCAGGATCTTGACGTAAAAAAGAGCGCAACGCACCGGGAAAAGTTAAGCCGGCTCTAACGTTAATCTGTACTTGGTTAATACCGTCTAAGTTAATTTCAACAGGATCTTCAGCCGTTGAGATATTTCGCTCAGCAGTATTTAAGATATTTAAGCCGGTATATAAAGAAACGGTTTTCCCTGAACCTGTGGGGCCAGTAACTAAAATCATGCCTTGGGGTTGTGCTAAAGCATCGGTATATATTTTTTTCTGTTCAGGCTCATAACCGAGCATTTCAATGCCTAGCATAGCACTGGATGAGTCCAAAATACGCATTACTATTTTTTCACCCCACATGGTAGGCAGGGTACTGACACGAAAGTCTATGGATTTTTTCTTTGATAAGGCCAGTTTTATACGACCATCTTGTGGTAAACGTCGTTCGGCGATATCAAGTTTTGACATCACTTTTAATCGTGCCGCCATACGAGAAGCTAAAGTGATCGGCGGTTTTGCGACTTCAGTTAATATACCATCAACACGAAAGCGGATACGATAGGATTTTTCATAGGGTTCAAAATGTAGATCGGAAGCGCCCTTTCTAATCGCATCTAACAAAATTTTATTGATATAAACAACTATCGGGGCATCTTCTTTACCACCACTGGGGGCGTCATCTTCGGCGGTGTTATCTTCTTGGACATCAATACCTGAGAGTTCATCGGCGTCGATATCACTGATATCTAAGGCATCACTTTCGTTTTCTAATACTTTTTCAATACAGTGTTGCAGACTCACTTCATCTGTTAGCACCAGTTCCGTACTAAAACCGGTATTAAATTGAAATTCTTCTAGTGCGTCAAGGTTAGTGGGGTCTGACGTGGCGATAAATAATACTTTGCCACGTAAAAATAACGGCAAAGCATTATGTTTATGAATGAGTTTTTCGTTGCGAATGCCATCGGGCACTAAAGACGTATCAAATACGGTTAAATCGATATAAGCGTAACCAAAACTTTTTGCTAATACTTTGACAATTTCTTTTGCATTGTAATTTTTGTCTTCAACAAGGAAGCGAATAAAGGTCTTTTTTTGTAATAAAAAATCAGCACTAATTTTATCTACCAACTCTAACGGAATAAGATCATGTTTGGAGAGTGCGGAAAGTACACTGGATTGTTGATGACGACCTTTCATAACGTATAGCGAAGTTCCATAAAGAGTTAACACTTATAGTGTAACGTATTTTCAATAAAAAGAGAGTACTAGTTAACCTAAATGCTTAATAGCATGGAACAAATTTATATTTCGTAAAGGAAGAAATAGGTTTTTGGGTGTTAAGGGCAGTTTTTAAATGCTTCACCACTGGAAGCACATGTCCAAGTTAGATTATCACCAACAACTACAGATGTTAAAGTGACAGTTACCTGCCCATCAGTTGATGTGCCAATGATAGTTGTCGGAGGAGTAATTTGTTTTGAATGGAAACCTATTTCAGCATCTAGTTTTTGAGAAGTAAGGTTCGCTAAGGCATTAATTCCATTAGCTCTCGATACATAACCTCGATAGGATGGTAATGCAACAGCAGCCAATATACCTATGATAGCTACTACAATCATTAATTCAATGAGTGTAAAACCTAAAGGTAGACGTGCTTCTAATTTTCTAATTTTATACTTCATGAATTTCACTGGAATATTAAGATGGAATTATTGTAGAAAAAAAAACCAGCAAAAAGCTGGTTTTTATTATCTATTGATAACTGTTTTTAAAGTTATAATTATGTACAACCCTTAGGTGGAACAGCACCGGTACCTGTTATTACGCAGCCCCAAGTAATTTGACCGTTGGCGGCGGTAGGTGTGAGTGTTGCCGTTATTCCATCATAAGTAATAGCTAGAACAGCTGAACCAGTACAATTAGGAATTGCAACCGCTTGAGAATCTGTACATCGAAGCGCAGCATCTAGTGAATATACTTCTCCGATTTTTATTTTATGTCCGCCTAACGATGCTACTGCGTTGGCTGCTTTGGCTTTAGCTGTATAATCCTGATAAGCAGGCAATGCAACTGCCGCTAAAATACCGATTATCGCAACAACAATCATTAATTCAATAAGGGTAAAACCCTTTGCTTTCTTTACTGAGTTAACTTTATTTAACTTTTTCATAATTCATTTATCCATCATGTTATTACGGGGGCTAAGGTCATATTGCGACAATTTTTACCAGATGTAAAATTTTGTTGCTATTTTTTTAGTATTTCTTTGATTTACCTGTATTTGTGACTGTTTTGTGACTGTTTTGTGAGTAAAGGTTAATATACAACACATTGTTAACTCATAAAGTCGCTCTAATTAATTATAGTTTACTATTAAGAGACATCAAGTTTATCGTTTAAATATTACAGTTCAGGGTGTGAAAATTATAATAATGTAAACTAAAATAATTACTTATGAAAAACGCATCGATAAATCAATAGCATTAATATGTTTTGTCAGCGCACCAACCGAAATATAATCAACGCCTGCTTTTGCATAACTTTTGAGGGTATCAATAGTCATGTTGCCTGATACTTCTAGTTTAGTTTTGCCCTGCGATATTTCATGGGTAAGTACTACTGCTTCATCTATCATCTGATGAGTAAAATTATCGAGCATGATAATATCCGCAGCCGCATTTAGTGCTTGTTTTAATTCATCTAAGCTCTCAACTTCGACTTCAACTTTTTTATCTTGGTGGTTATTACGCGCGGTTAAAATGGCTTTTTTAATGCCACCACAGGCGGCAATATGGTTTTCCTTTATTAAAAAAGCATCAAATAAACCGATGCGATGATTAACACCGCCGCCACAGGTCACTGCATATTTTTGTGCACTGCGTAAACCCGGTACCGTTTTACGGGTATCTAATAACTGGGTATTTGTATCGGCAAGTTGTTTTACGTACTGACTGGTAATGGTAGCGGTGCCTGACAAGGTTTGTAAAAAATTAAGCGCGGTGCGTTCACCGGTTAATAGGGTACGAGCGTTACCTGAAAGTTCAAATAAAGTGGTATTAGCACCCACATGTTGACCATCATTAACAAACCAAGTGATTTGAGTGGCTTGTTGACCACTTACTTGGTCAAGTTGTTTAAATACTTCGTTAACCCATTCAACACCACAAATTATACATTCATCACGACTGATCACCGTTGCCACCGCGCTATTGTTATTGGGGATAAGTTCAGCGGTAATGTCTTGGCTGTCATTTAAATCTTCATGTAACGACCAAGCAATTGTTTTAGTAATATCTTGTAATAATTGTGCAGACAGCATGTTGTATTTCTCTATTAAATGATGATGTTATTGTTCGCGTAATATTAATTGTTTGCCTGTTTGTTGAAACTCTATTTTTCTTAGGGCACTCATACCTAAAAGAATTTCATCACTTTGCATTGCTGGATTGATATGAGCGTCGATATTATAAAGGAAAATATTACCAATACTTAATTGATTTAAACTTGTTTGATAAACTTCAACGGAACCATTGGCTGTTTGTACACGGTAGCGGCCTTTACTTTGCAAATTTAATTGCTCAGCAATATGGGCAGGAATGGATACCTGCGTTGCGCCAGTATCCAGTAAAAAGGTCACATCTTGCTCATTAATTTTACCACGAGTAACATAATGCCCTTGTCGATTTTGTTTTAAATGAACCTCAGCTTTACCGTTGTCTGAAAGGTAAACATCAGGTTGGCTATTTGGGTTGAACTGTTGTTCTAACAATCCTTGAAAAACAAAAACTAGCAGGGCAATGGCAAGTAACCATGCAATCCAAACAAAATATTTACCTATTTTATTGGTTTGATCGTATTCAGTCATAATAATTTTATTATACTCATGGTAAGCTTTTGTTATTGTATGATGAATTTTAATGTTAGCCAATTGAAGATGAAGAAAACATCTTTTAAAATAAAAATATTAGAAATGTTAAAAAGGTTAGCCATGTTAGAGATTAGGCAAGGTTGGTTACAAAACGCCAATCATCAGCCATCACCCCATTATTCTTACCGTGATGAAGGGCAAGAAATCAATTTATTGGTGGTGCATAATATTTCCTTACCCCCGAGACAATTTGGTGGCACCCATATCATAGACTTCTTCCAAGGCAAGTTGAATGTTAATGCTGATCCATATTTTGAAGAAATACATCAACTTAAAGTTTCTGCGCATTGCTTGATTGATCGAAAAGGTGCGATTACTCAGTTTGTCAGCTTTAATGATAAAGCATGGCATGCTGGTGTATCCTCATTTAAAGGTAAAGCGCAATGTAACGATTTTTCTATTGGCATTGAACTAGAAGGTGCTGATGATATTCCTTATACTGAGGCACAATATCAGCAACTGGTTAGCATAACGTTAGCCCTTGGGAAAGATTTTCCTGACATTGTAAAAAACGGTTCAACATCACAGCAAAAAAATAACGTAATACATGATTTTGAAAATATTGTCGGTCACAATGATATTGCTCCAGGTAGAAAAACAGACCCAGGGGAAGTCTTTGATTGGAAATATTTAAACCAATGTCTTGAACAGGCATTAATAAATAATGCAAATTTAAAGGAAGAGTATAAATAATGAGTTTAATCAGTTTATTGATAGCATTAGCAGCGGAGCGGTATTTATCTTCGCGTGCATGGCAATTTAATACTTATTATAAACATTACCTTAAGTTTATTAAGCGTAGTAGTTTTATCGATTCGCCATGGCGATCATTAGTTGTTAGTTATATTGCCCTATTTCTTCCTGCCATTGCCTGTTATTTTTTGCTGGATTTAGTTGATGATGGCTTATTGAATATTATTTTATCCACGTTAGTGCTTATCGTTTGTTTTGGTTGCGTTAAAACCCGTGAAAAATATAAAAACTACTTGAAAGCTGCTTTTCGAGGGGAGATAACAACGTGTGAATTACATCATCAACAACTTCAACAAGACAAAAACATAACGGATATGAGTTTCGGGCAATTACTTGTCTGGCTTAACTATCGTTATTTTATTGCGATTATGGTGTTTTTTGTATTGTTTGGCGCACCGGGAGCCATTTTCTATCGGTTGTTAACGACCGTTAATGAAGATACTAACGTAGATGCGTTGGATGTATCTGATGAAGTGGCGCAATCAATCATGAAATTTCAATTTTGGCTAGATTGGTTACCCGTTAGAGTGGTGTCTTTTGGTTATATGCTAGTAGGGCATTTTTCTAAAGCTATGCCAATATGGTTGGAAAGTTTATTTGATGTAAGTAAGGCGCCTCACCAACTGTTAATTACCGTCGCTGAAAAGTCAGAAGACTTTATGGTAGATGCTAATGATTGTACCGCAGAACCTTGTTTATTGGTGCGACTCGCTAAAAGAACGCTATTACTGTGTTTAGCGGTTATTGCTATGCTTGTTTTGACCGGTATTTTAACTTAGCCCTCGATATATTTCTGTTATAAAGCGGTATGTACCGCTTACCATCTTTTAGGTTAGTCCACCCTATTCGCGACTAATAGGGGATAGGGCAACATGTATTTTATTGCTCCCAGCGTTTATTTCTTTGTTTTATACGTGATCCCTTTTGGAAATTAATCACGGGTTTAATCCCTCACGAGTAAACTCATTGCGGGCGGATCATTCACGCGGGAAATAGATAAACCAGAAAGATAAATTTACAGGGCTTTACGTTGACTATCAGTAATTCTCAACTATGTTCTATTTACAAATGTTGTTTATTTTGGTATTTTTACACGGATTTTTAAATGGTAATACCAATTTACCTTTGATTTGTGATTGATTTATGATTGATTTGCGATCGATTTGTGATTGGTGTTTTATATGTTTTTATGAATGTGAATGTTAATACGCAGGTTAATGTCACTATGCATTTACCCAGATTTTATGAGATAAGCTTTTATTTATGACGCTATCAGGTATTAAAAAACCAGTAAAACAGCCTAAATTGTCTGATGTGATTTTAAAGCAACTGGAAACGTTAATTCTGGAAGGCAGTCTTGAAGCCGGACAAAAATTACCGCCTGAACGTGAATTAGCGAAACAGTTTGACGTATCTCGACCTTCATTACGTGAAGCTATCCAAAAATTGGAAGCCAAAGGTTTAGTTGTTAGGCGTCAAGGGGGAGGAACGTTTGTCAGTAAGCAAATATTGTCAGGTTTATCAGACCCGTTATTTGAATTGATGTCACAAAGTAATGAGTCACAATTTGATTTATTAGAGTTTCGTCATGGTATTGAAGGAATGTCATCGTATTATGCGGCTATGCGCGGCACAAAATCCGATTTTGATGAAATTCAAAAAAAACATGAGAACATAGGTAATGCCCAACTAGAAAATAATTTACGGTTAGAAGCCGAAGCTATTTTTGATTTTTATATTGCTATTTGCGCAGCGTCACATAACGCGGTAACTTTGCATTTGGCTCGTAGCATGTCGAGTTTATTGATTGATAACATTGAACAAAATTTAACTGTTTTGGCAACTCGACCTGACATATTTGCGCAAATGGCTGATTATCGCAAACGTTTATTAACTGCCATTATTAGTGGTCAGCCACAGAAAGCTTGGGGGGCAAGTCATCGTCATCTCGCTTTTATTGAAGAAACGTTATTAAAAATGACCCAAGAAAATAGTCGTATGGAAAGGTCAATGCGTCGCATGCAACGTAGTGAATATTAGTTGTAAAGGCTGTAAATATTAAGAAAAATTAAAGTGACTTTGAAGAATAATAAAAGAATGGGTCTATTTTTAAAGACATTAGATTAAGCAACAAATTAAATAATACTAAATACTAAATACTAAATACTAAATACTAAATTTTAACTCTTAACTTTAGCTTACAAAAAGTGATGTGAAGTTAACTAACTACTGGAGACTAAGTAATTATGTCTGAACTCCCAAATATTGATTTAGATTCACAGGAAACCCAAGAGTGGTTAGAGTCTATGGATTCTATTTTGGAAAACGAAGGCCCAGATCGTGCGCACTTCATTCTAGAAAAATTAATTGATCGTGCTCGTCGCAGTGGCACTCATTTACCGTTTGATGCTAAGACAGCTTACGTAAATACTATTCCTCCAGGGCAAGAGCCAAATATGCCTGGTGACCAAACAATGGAATCACGTATTCGTGCTGCTGTACGTTGGAATGCTTTGGTATTAGTGCTGAGAGCGTCTAAAAAAGATCTTGACCTTGGTGGTCATATCGGTAGTTTTGCATCGTCTTCAACACTTTATGATGTGGGCTTTAACCACTTTTTTAAAGCAGCGACAGTAAAAGATGGCGGTGACTTTATTTTTGCACAAGGTCATATTTCTCCAGGAATTTATGCTCGTGCCTTTATGGAAGGGCGTTTAACTGAAGAGCAAATGAATAACTTCCGTCAAGAATGTGATGGCAAAGGGTTATCTTCATATCCACATCCTCATTTAATGAAAGATTTTTGGCAGTTCCCAACGGTTTCTATGGGCTTAGGTCCATTGCAAGCTATTTACACTGCACGTTTCTTAAAATACTTAACTGACCGCGGCATTAAAGACTGCTCAGGACAACGTGTTTACTGTTTCCTAGGTGACGGTGAAACTGATGAGCCAGAGTCATTAGGAGCTATCGGTTTAGCTTCTCGTGAAGGGCTAGACAACTTAACGTTTATTGTTAACTGTAATTTACAGCGTTTAGATGGCCCTGTTCGTGGTAACGGTAAAATTATCCAAGAACTTGAAGGTACTTTCCGTGGCGCAGGCTGGGAAGTGGTGAAAGTTATTTGGGGCTCTTACTGGGATTCACTGATTGCTCGTGATACTTCAGGTAAGTTACTACAGTTAATGAACGAAACAGTAGACGGTGAATACCAAAACTGTAAAGCAAAAGGCGGTAAGTACACGCGCGAAAACTTTTTTAACAAGTACCCTGAAACTAAAGCTATGGTGGCTAACATGTCAGATGAAGATATCTGGCGTTTGAACCGTGGTGGTCATGATCCCGTTAAAGTCTTTGCTGCTTATGAAAAAGCCATGAGCACTAAAGGGCGTCCAACCGTTATCCTTGCTAAAACAGTCAAAGGTTTTGGTTTAGGTGCGTCAGGCGAAGCATTAAACATCGCGCACAATGTTAAAAAAATGGATATTGATTCAATTAAGCATTACCGTGATCGTTTCAACATCCCTGTAAGTGATGATGAAATTGCTGACTTACCTTTTTACAAGTTTCCTGAAGACAGCGAAGAATACAAATACATGAAAGCGCGTCGTGAAGCGTTAGGTGGCTCATTACCGGCGCGTCGTGTGCAAGCAGATGAAACGTTAGAAATTCCGCCACTTAAAGTGTTTGATGCAATATTAAAAGGCAGTGGTGATCGTGAAGTTTCATCAACAATGACCTTTGTTCGTGTCTTAAATGCACTATTGAAAGATAAAAAAATTGGTAAACGTATTGTGCCCATTATTCCTGATGAAGCGCGTACTTTTGGTATGGAAGGTTTATTCCGCCAAGTGGGTATTTACGCTAATGAAGGACAAAAATATGTTCCTCAAGATGCTGATCAAGTTGCTTATTATCGTGAAGATAAAAAAGGTCAGGTTTTGCAAGAAGGTATCAACGAATTAGGCGCTATGGCCTCTTGGGTTGCTGCGGGTACGTCTTATTCAACCTGTAACGCCACAACGATTCCTTTCTACATTTATTATTCTATGTTTGGTTTCCAACGTGTTGGTGATTTAGCATGGGCCGCGGGTGATAGCCAAGCACGTGGTTTCTTATTAGGTGCTACTGCCGGTCGTACCACATTGAATGGTGAAGGTTTACAACATCAAGACGGTCATTCACATGTACAAGCAGGTTTAATTCCAAATTGTGTAACTTACGACCCAACTTATGGTTATGAAGTTGCCGTGATTGTTCGTGATGGTTTACGTCGTATGTATGAAGAGAATGAAAATATTTTCTACTACCTAACGTTGATGAACGAGAACTACAAACATCCCGCAATGCCAGAAACGAAAGATGTTGCGGATCAAATTATCAAAGGTATTTATAAGCTTGAAAGCGTTGCAGCGAAGAAAACAGCGAAAAAAGCAAATATTAACGTGCAATTGATGGGCTCAGGTACAATTTTAGAGAAAGTACGAGAAGCTGCGCAAATTCTTAGTGCAGATTACGGTATTTCAAGTGATGTTTATTCAGTAACATCATTCAACGAATTAGCCCGTGACGGACAAGATGTAGCACGTTGGAATATGCTTCACCCAGAAAGTAAACAAAAACAAGCTTACATTTCTACGGTTATTACCAAAGAAAATGGTCCAGCGATTGCTGCAACGGATTACATTAAAAACTATTCTGAACAAGTTCGTGCTTATGTAAATACTGAGTATCGTTGTTTAGGTACTGATGGTTTTGGTCGCAGTGATAGTCGCGCTAATTTACGAACTCACTTTGAGGTTAATGCTGCTTATGTTGCTGTCGCTGCATTATTTGAATTAGCAAACCGTGGTGATATTGAACACTCAGTCGTTAGTAAAGCAATTAAACGCTTTAATATTGATACTGAAAAACTTAATCCACTTTACGCATAACAGGCACGGAGAATTATTATGTCAGATAATCAAAAAATTCTAGTCCCTGATGTGGGTGGCGATGAAGTTGAAATTATTGAAATATGTTTTGCTGTTGGCGATGCCATTGAAGCAGATGAAGGTATTGTTACGGTAGAAACCGACAAAGCCTCTATGGATATTCCTGCTCCGTTTGCAGGGAAGTTAACTTCATTATTAGTGAGTGTTGGTGACAAAATCAAAGAAGGTGATGTTATTGCTGAAATGGAAAGTGCAGAACTGACATCATCTGAAAATACAGAAGAGGCTGCACCCGTTGCCGCGTCAGTAGCTGTTGCTGCTGACGTTACTCCTGCTCCCGCTGTTGTAGAAACAGCCGTTGTCTCGGAGGCCGTTAAAAGCGAAATAATTGATATTGTTGTTCCTGATATCGGTGAAGACGGCGAAGTAGAAGTGATTGACGTACTAGTGAATGTTGGTGATGTCATTGATGTTGAAGATGGTTTGATCACGCTAGAAACTGATAAAGCAACGATGGACGTACCGTCATCACATGCAGGTACAGTGAAAGAGGTTTTTATTACTGTTGGTGATAAAGTTAAACAAGGCTCAGTTGTTATTAAACTTGAAACGTCAAATGGCGCTGCGGGTGAACAACCTCTAGCTCCAGCTGCAGAAAAAGTAACAGATGCGCCAAAATCAGCACCAACTCCAGCCGTTAAAAGTGCACCCGTGCCGCATCATCCACAAGCTGGAAAAATTGCGTCATCAGGGAGTATTTATACGTCACCATCAATTCGTCGTACGGCACGTGAATTTGGCGTTGATTTAGCCTTAGTCAAAGGGTCAGGTAACAAAGGTCGTATTTTAAAAGAAGATGTACAATCTTATGTTAAATATGAACTTTCTCGTCCAAAAGCTAATGCGGGTAGTTCAGTTGCTGCTGGTGAAGGTGGTTTACAAGTTGTTAGCGCTAAAAGCATCGACTTTTCTAAATTTGGTGAAATTGAAACGAAAGCGTTAACCCGTATTCAAAAAATATCAGGACCATTTTTACATCGTAATTGGGTAACTATTCCACATGTTACTCAATTTGATGAAGCTGATATCACTAATGTTGAAGCATTTCGTAAAGAACAAAATGTTATTTGCGAAAAGAAAAAACTCGGTTTTAAAATCACGCCGTTAGTTTTTATCTTAAAAGCGGTAGCGGATGCTTTACGTGCCTTCCCAACGTTTAACTCAAGCTTAAGTGAAGACGGTGAAAGTTTAATTTTGAAGAAATACATTCACATCGGTGTTGCAGTAGATACGCCTAATGGCTTAGTTGTTCCCGTGGTACGTGATGTTGATCAAAAAGGCATTCATCAATTATCCCGTGAGCTGTTAGAAATAAGCATTAAAGCACGTGATGGCAAACTAAAAGCGGCTGATATGCAAGGTGGTTGTTTTACCATTTCAAGTCTTGGTGGTATTGGTGGTACGGCTTTTACACCGATAGTTAATGCGCCTGAAGTAGCTATATTAGGTGTTTCTAAATCTGAAATGAAACCTAAATGGAATGGTAAGGATTTTGATCCTAAACTTATGTTGCCATTATCAATGTCATACGATCATCGTGTAATTGATGGTGCCTTGGCCGCACGATTTACGGTGCATTTATCTAGTGTGATGTCAGATATTAGACAATTAATTTTATAGTCGTGTAGATAGAGACGACGTTGTGAGTCTCGACATTTGTTGAGGTACACCTCTAGTTATAATTAATGTTGGCGATTTTTTTCTACAGAGAGTAAAATTGCCGACAGAATTATTAATAATCAAACAACAAGCAAATGATGTAAATTAACCATTAATTTCATCATTATAAAAAACAAATTTGAGGTAAGCATGAGTAACGAAATTAAAACTCAAGTAGTAATTTTAGGTGCAGGCCCAGGCGGTTATTCAGCAGCATTTCGTGCAGCTGATTTAGGTCTAGATGTAGTATTAGTAGAAAGTCGTGCAACATTAGGCGGTGTCTGTTTAAACGTGGGTTGTATTCCATCAAAAGCATTATTGCATGTAGCTAAAGTTATTGACGATGCTGCGGCAATGGCTTCTCATGGTGTTACTTTTGGTGCACCTCAAATCGACTTAGACAAAATTCGTGACTGGAAAAACAGCGTAGTTGGTCAGTTAACGGGTGGTTTAAGCGGTATGTCTAAAGCACGTAAAGTTGAAACTATTACTGGTTTTGGTAAATTTACTTCTGATAAAACAATCGAAGTTGAAGGCGCTGACGGAAAAACGACGATCACTTTTGATAATGCAATTATTGCTTGTGGCTCTTCTGTTATCGATTTACCTTTCATTCCAAATGACGACCCACGTGTTATTGATTCAACTGGCGCGCTAGAACTTGAAGATATTCCTGGTGAAATGCTTGTATTGGGTGGTGGTATTATCGGTTTAGAAATGGGGACGGTATACCGGGCTTTAGGCTCTAATGTTTCAGTGGTAGAGTTTGCTGATCAACTTGTACCAGCGGCTGATAAAGACATAGTTAAAATTTACACTAACTACAACAAGAATAAATTCAACATTATGTTGTCTACTAAAGTTGTTGGCGTTGAAGCAAAAGATGACGGTTTATACGTTACTTTTGAAGGTAAAAAAGCACCAGCAGAACCCGTGCGTTACGACAAAATTTTAGTTGCTGTTGGCCGCAAACCCAATGGTCATTTAGTTGCTGCTGACAAAGCAGGCGTAAATGTTGATGAACGTGGTTTTATCAATGTTTCAAATGAATTACGTACTAACGTAAGTAATATTTTTGCTATTGGTGATGTTGTTGGTCAACCTATGCTTGCTCATAAAGCGGTGCATGAAGCACATGTTGCTGCTGAAGTTATTGCGGGTAAGAAACATGTATTTGACCCACGTTGTATCCCTTCTGTTGCTTATACTGATCCAGAAATGGCTTGGGTTGGTATTACAGAACGTGAAGCGAAAGAGCAAGGTTTAAACGTTGAAGTTTCTAATTTCCCTTGGGCTGCTTCTGGTCGTGCTATTGCTTCTGCACGTACTGAAGGTAAAACCAAAATGATCTTCGAAAAAGAAACAGGTCGTGTTCTTGGTGGTGCTATCGTAGGTATCAACGCTGGCGAAATGCTGGGCGAGATTTGTCTAGCGGTTGAAATGGGCGCAGATGCTGAAGATGTGGGTTTAACGATTCATGCTCACCCAACGTTAAACGAGTCTATTGGTTTAGCCGCAGAGATTTTTGAAGGTTCAATCACTGATTTACCTAACGCTAAAGCAGTAAAGAAAAAGAAGTAAAGCTTAACTAATTAAGAAAAAATACCAGTAGGATAAACATCAGCCTACTCATTTATAAGAAAGCCAGTTACTACGTAACTGGCTTTTATGTACAGGACGTACGGTCAGTTTTTTAGTTGATCATTACAGTTATTATTTAGTGTATGCATTCACAAGTTTGAATGGCAAAGAGCTAATGACTGACTAACCGATTGCGACCTGATTCTTTGGCTTCATATAATGCGGTATCAGCATCAATAATGTAGTCTGTTATGGTTTTGTCATTTGCAGAACTATCAGTAAAACTCAAGCCAAAACTAGCACTAATAGGTTGATGAACCCCGATAGTGTCGGTATTGTATTTGTGTATTTCTTCTCTAAGTGTATTTAATTTATCTATTGCTAATTGTTTAGTGTCAGCAACAATTATGATCAGAAATTCTTCACCACCCATGCGGCAAAAGATGTCATCTTTCGATAATAAAGCCTTAGTTGTTGTTACTGTCGCTTGAATAACTTTATCGCCAATATCATGTCCGTAGGTATCGTTAATCGTTTTAAAACGGTCAAGATCCATCATTGCAATGCCAATCACATGTTTACTACCTTTATCTCTGTTTTTTCTTAAAATGTTTTTGGCTTTTTCCAAGCCAGCTCGACGGTTATTTATACCCGTTAGACTATCTGTATTGGCAAGCAGCCTAACTTTTCTAAGTAACGAGACTAACCAAATAACTAAGATTGAAAAAAGTGCTATGAGCAGGGAGGAAACATACAAATAGTTATTTTTGGTGACTATAATTTCATTGGAAACAGAGAGTTTTTGTTGGTGAGATATATTACTTTCTGCTAAAGCATCTAGTACTTTTATTTGTTCATCGGCGTTAGCAACAATATGAGCACGCTCTACACGTTTTTGTCCTTGTTGATCATCAAAGTTGACTACACGATTAATGAGCCTTTTGGTGCTCTTATAAAGTTCATTAAGGTCGCGACGTTGATACAAAAGGTCTATTTTTACATTGTCGATATCAAATAAGCCAAGGTGGTCATTTTTTTTAAGATAGATTTTTTCTGCTTGTGCTATTAATTCCGTTGCTTGATTGAATTCTCCTGTTTTAATCAGAGCTTTTGCCAATAATACACGAATAGCAACGGCTTCAGGCTCAGCAGCTAAAATAATATGAGCATTTCGAATCGTTTCCTTAAAATCACCAATTTCGTAGCTAATAAATGCGAGATTTGAAATGATACCTAAATATTGATCATGACGGTTATCAACTGTACCGTCTTCTATGAGTTGTTTTAAATGTTTATAAGCTTTAGCTGGCTGACCTTCAATGGCGAGTATTCGGGACTCAAATTTAACTACCGTAATTGAAATACTATTTATATTTAGCTTTTTTGCTTCATCTATAACAGCGGCTAATGTTTTTTTTGCCCCCGCAATGTTCCCCATATTGATGTAAAGTTCTGTGATTTGGTAGTACATCTCTAGTGCATAATAGTACTCTTCAAGTTGCAACCATTCGTTTCTATTTTGTAGTGCTGTATCTAAGGCTAAATCGGTAATACCTTTAAAAAGATAGGCGTAATGTAGCACTCTATTGAAATATGCTTTTAATCTAGTGTTATTACTCGCCGTTACTGCTTGCTCAATACGCTCTAAGCTGGACAATAATGCATTGTATTTATTGGAAGTGATGTATAAACCTGTTTCTAAAAGCTGTTGCCATTCGTGGCTATTTGCAATATCACTTGATAACAATAGCTGTGATTGTGATAAGACCTCTTTAGCCAAACCATGGTTAAAGTTTAATATCGCAGTATCCATGCTTAGAAATAGCCAGCGTATTATTTGATATTCACTGGCAGAGCTCATTTGTGGGTGTAACTCTCTAAGCAATGGTATTGCAGATTTTACATCGTTATTAAGTAAATGCTCAGCATGGTTTAACTCTTCAGTTAATGTTTTGGCATTAGCCAATAACTGAAAGAAGGTAAAAAGTAATACAATAAAATACTTATAGATATTTATAGTTTTTGTCATGCTTTTATATCGTTTATATATTATATAATGGCGTTATTGTTGATAACGTTAGTATAGTTTAACTTTATTGTATATTTATATTATTTGTTAAGGAAAATATGTGTTAGCAGATCAAAAAGTGTTAAGTGAAGCTATTAACCAAACCATGCCTTTTGGTAAATATGCGGGGCGAAAATTATTGCAATTACCTGAACCTTATCTAGTTTGGTTTAATAGTAAAGGATTTCCAGAGGGAAAGTTAGGTCAGCAATTGGCCTTAATGTATGAAGTTAAGCTCAATGGTTTAGAAGAGATGCTTCAGCCCCTTTTGAAGAGGTAGTCAATTTCTCTCAGTACAAATAAGTGCCAATACACAAATAATGTTGTGAATACGTCAGTATAAAAATTTATTAGGCGGTTATTAAATTAATTTGTCATAATAATTTCGTTTTTATTATGCTTAGATATATAGCGGAACGCTAACAAACTGTTTTGTTTGAAATAACCAAAAACGTTGTTTTAATTTATTATTATTTACTGTTTTAGTGACCTCGTTTTACGTATTTATCACTTGCTTTACCTCTGGAATTATTTTTAAATACATTGTCGACTGTAGTTAAGTTTCGACCGCTAGATAAAGTTTATATTTTAATTATCAAATGGTTAAGAGGTTAAGTTCATGAGAAGACAGAAAAGAGATAGATTAGGAAGAGCACATTCAAATGGTTATCAAGCAGGCCTAGCCGGCAAAGCAAAAGAAAAATGTCCATACCAAAATATAAGTGCTAAATCAGAATGGCTAGGGGGTTGGCGTGAAGCGTTAACCGATAGAAATACGGGGCTATTTAAATAGATAAACAACTAAAAACGTTAGACCCTAAAAATGTTAGAACAGAGTTATATATAGTTAGAACGTAGCAAAAATAAGGCCTTTATTTCTTATAGATTAAAGGCCTTTATTAATCTTTAGACCCGCACACCAGGCAATTTTTTTGCTTTTTTATATTAAATTGCTGCCATTGATTAGATAAACCATCAAACAAATTAAGCTGATTAATATGAATCGTATTGTTGGTCAGTAATTTAATTGCTTGCAACGATTGCATGCCAGCAATAATTGCCAATACTGGCCCCAAAATTCCGATAGTGTCACAGTTATTTGCTGGCGCTTTTTCACTAGATGGAAATAGGCAATGATAACAAGCACTATCGGGGTTTCTTGGATCAACTACAAGTTGCTGGCCATCAAAACCAGTGGCAGCGCCTATGATAAGTGGAATGGTGTGTTCAATACACTTTTGATTAATTAAGTAACGAGTGGTTATATTATCAGTACAATCAAGTACGATGTCGACCTGTGGAAAATAATAATCACAGAGTTCGGCATCTAACATTTCATCAATTACTTCTATATTGATATCACTATTATGTTGTTGAAGTTTTTCAGCAGCCACATCAACTTTATTGCCGCCAATATCTTGTTCATTAAATAATACTTGTCGCTGTAAGTTGCTAATGTCGATTTGATCGCCATCAGCAATAAATAAAGTGCCAATACCTGCAGCAGCTAAATAAAGTGCTGTAGGATTACCTAACCCACCCATGCCGACAATAAGTACATTGGCATTACGCAATGCTATTTGGCCTTGTTCGCCCACTTTTTTAAGCATTATTTGTCGACTGTATCTAAGTTGTTCTTGCTGTGTCAGCATGATGATTATCCACCTAGGTTATTTAACGTGTGTACTGCACTGGCTTTGAATTGTATAAAAATATCGTCATCCACTTTGAGTGCTAAACGCTGAGTTGACCACAGGCTTATTTGCACATAAAAAACCTGTTGTTGGCATTGCACGCTAATGAGAGTGTTTTTTTGTTGTATTGATATATGGGTAATCTTAGCGGCAAGGTGATTTACAATTGAGCTACCTGAGTGTTCATGTTTAGTGATGCTGATATCACTGGCAAAAATAAAGCACCTTAGCACTTGAATATCATCGTTTAAGGGCTTTTTATAAGACCAACTTTCGGCTAGAGGCTGCCCTATTAAGGGTAAATATATTTCCTGAACAGCACTTAATTGTAAGCTAGTTAAACCGTAGTCGGGTAAATGCGCTTTGATCGGCAATGATAAACTGGTTTGTTGTTGAATTAAACCACTGTTATTAAGTTGATGAATAATTTGGTGAACATTACCAAAATGAGAAACTTTTCCTGACGTTAATACCAGTAAGTTGTCAGCAAGCTGCTGTAGTTCTGCCAAGCTATGACTGACATAAAACATTGGAATATTGAACTTTTTTTGAACTTTACTCAACAAGGATAACAGCATGGATTTATTTTTTTTGTCGAGAGCGCTTAATGGTTCGTCTAACAATAATAGCTCGGGTTCAGCAAGCAAAGCCCTCGCAAGGGCAACACGTTGTTGTTCACCACCAGAAAGCTTAGTGACCTTTTTATCTAAAAGTGATGTTAAGTCAGTAAGCTCAATAAGCTCATTGAACTTTAATCTAGGATTTTTACATCTTGTTGCCGCGAACTTTAAATTGCCCTCAACGGTTAAGTGTGAAAATAACCGGCTGTCTTGAAATACTAGACCGATATTACGTTGTTCCGGCTTAACAAAGTTATTTGTGGCACTGTTAATGAGTATTTTGTCTTTTAATGAAATATCACCCTTTGCCTCTTTTGTTAAACCTGCAATCACTCGCAATAGCGTTGATTTTCCTGAACCGGAATGGCCAAATATTCCGGTAATACCCTCTAAAGGTAGTTGCTGTTTTATCGCCAAGGTGAAGTGGTCATACTCAACAGAGATGTTTATATCTAATTGACCCATATTAAGTTTTATCCGCTGGGCGTTGATAGTTTAATAAATAGATAAGTGCTAATAGAATCAGAGAGCCAAGCAGTAAACTTATGGCTAGGGTATGGGCTTTGGCATAATCAAAGGCTTCAACATGGTCAAATAAAGCAATGGAAAGAACTCTCGTTTCGCCAGGAATATTACCGCCAATCATCAATACCACACCAAATTCGCCAACCGTATGAGCAAAACCTAAACTGGCGGCGGTTATAAAACTTGCTTTTGTGAGCGGCAATACAATATTAAAAAAACGATCTATTGGGCCAGCTCCGAGCATTTTTCCTGCTTCAAGCACATTACTGCCCAATTGCTCAAAAGCTTTTTGAAGGGGCTGTACAACAAAGGGTAGGGAGTATAATACGGAACCAATAACAATCGCGGTAAAGCTAAAAGCGAGTTGCTGGCCGGTAAGTTCTTGCCACATTTTTCCCGGTAAATGTTGAGGTGATAAGGCAATTAATAAATAAAACCCTAATACAGTGGGTGGTAATACCAGAGGTAAGGCGACAAGGGCTTCAATAAATACTTTATATCGCGAACGCAGATGTGCTAAATACCACGCGAGTGGCGTGCCAATCAATAATAAAATAAGCGTAGTTACGCCAGCCATTTTTAAGGTGGTGATTAAAGCAAGTAAATCGGGAGATTGTGTCAACATTAATGGCTCTTAACATAAGTAACATCATTTTCATTGAGATGTTTTATGGAGGTATAACCGTATTCGGCCAGTTTTTTTTGTATTACATCACTGAGTAAATATTGGCTGAGTTGTTGCGCATTTTTTATTTGTTTACTCCGTTTTAAAATCACCATTTGTTGTTCAATGGGCTGATAATACTGTTGAGCAATGACAAGTCCTTTGAGGTTATTTAGCTTTAACTGACTATAAGCGACGATGCCAACCTTAACTGCTTGGCTATGCACTTGTTGAAAGGTTTGGTTAATGTTAATTCCTTGAATTAACTTATTTTGTAATGATTGCCATAAACCAAGTGACATTAAGGCTTGCTTTGCGGCTTTGCCGTAAGGAGCGGTATCAGGATTTGCGATGGCGAATCGTGGTAGGGGTGGGATTTTTGACAACAGTGGTGTTAATTCGGGAAGTCTATCAATGGCTGACCAAAAAGCTATCTGCCCATAAGCATATGTTTGTTGACTATGTTCAACGATCAATCGTTGTTCATTAAGCAGTTGAGGTCGTTGCGCATCAGCAGATAAAAATACATCAAAGGGAGCGCCATGTCTTATTTGTTGAAATAAAGTGCCAGAAGCAGCACTTATTAGCTGAGTTTCAATATTTGTTTGAGCAGTAAATTCAGGAAGTAATTTTTTTAAAACGGGTGAAAAGTTTGCAGCAACAGCAATTCGCAAGGGCGTAATTTCTTGTGAAACAGTAGCGAAACTCATTGATACACTGATACACAGCATCGCTATGATCATAAAGTGATGTTTAGCCATGAATTGGGGCTTAGCCATAAAGGGAAATAAATTCATTAAGTATTAATTCCATTGCTGCGCTTTATTTTTATCAATAGCGCGAGCTTCAAGCCAGCTTTCGCCTTGTTCGGTTAACTCTTTTTTCCAAAATGGTGCGTCGACTTTAAGAAAGTCCATAATAAATTCCGCGGCGGAGAATGCATCTTGGCGATGTTTACTGGTAACACCCACAAAAACTATTTGTTCACCTAAATACAATTGGCCAATACGATGAATAACGCTAATACGGCCTAAGTTCCAACGCTGTTTTGCATCTTCAATGATTTTTTCTAATGCTTTTTCAGTCATTCCTGGATAATGTTCCAGATATAAGCCTTTAACATTTTGTCCTAAGTTCTTATTTCTTACGCGACCACTAAAGGTGACCACAGCACCATCTTCATGATTATTGTCTTCAAGTAAAGCCACTTCATCACCAAGATTAAAGTCTTGTTCTTGAATGCTAATACGGTGGGAAGTTATCGAGTCAACAGGATCTATCATTTGATTAACCGCCAGTAACGGGAGGGAAAAAAGCGACTTCATCACCTGATTTGACAGCGAATTCACCATTTACCATGTCATGATTGACGGCACTAAGTAGGGCAATATTTTCTAGTATGGCTTGCCACTGAGGATATTCAGTAATAAGCGCTTGTTTTACCTGACTGACGTTAGATATGTTTTCTGCGCTTAGTTCTATTTCACTACAATTAAGTTGTTCACGTAGTGCAGCAAAAAAAATGACTTTAATCATAGTTAACTCTCAGCCTGCCAATGGCCTGACTTACCACCTTCTTTAGTCAAAACTTTAATACCATGAATTTCCATCGCAGGATCAGCCGCTTTACACATATCAAATAGCGTTAAGCAAGCAACAGATACGGCAGTTAAGGCTTCCATTTCAACACCTGTTTGTCCGGTTAAGCGGCATAAGCTAGTGACTTTTATTTGGTTGTTGATGTTATCAACGTCAAAATCAACTTGTACTTTTGTTAACATCAACGGGTGACAAAGAGGGATAAGATCACTACATTTTTTTGCTGCTTGAATGCCGGCAATACGCGCTACTGCAAAAACATCGCCTTTTTTATTATCGCCTTGTGCTATTAAAGCCATGGTCGCGGCAGACATATTAATTATGCCTTGTGCGGTTGCAGTGCGAGATGTCATTGATTTCTCAGTAACATCAACCATAGTAGCTTCGCCTTTTTGATTAACATGACTTAATACAGGTTTATCGATAGCCATTAGTTACGTGTCTCACATTGTTCAGCAGCTGCTATGTTAAGGTGTGGCACAAAATTGCAAGGGCGATGACTCGCGTCAAGTTGCTCACCAATAAGTTTATCCCATGCAGTTTTACACGCATTAGTTGAACCAGGTACACATAAAATGACGGTACTATTGGCGATGCCACCAAAGGCGCGTGACTGAATGGTTGAGGTGCCAATTTCTGCTAATGAAACGGCGCGAAATACTTCGCCAAAACCTTCAACGTTTTTATCAAATAAGCCCATTAACGCTTCTGGTGTATTATCGCGAGCGGTAAATCCCGTGCCCCCAGTACTGATAATCGCATGAATGCTCTCATCAGCAATCCATTGAGAAACAATTGATCGAAGTTGATATACATCATCTTTAACAATTACTTTTGCTGCAAGTTTATGGCCTGCGTCGGTTAAACGCTCAACAAGTACTTGACCAGATGTATCATTTGATTCATCACGGGTATCAGAAACGGTTAATACGGCGATTGATAAAGGGATAAAGGCTTGTGCGCCATGCTTAGACATAAGATTTCCTTGAAGGTAACGTATGGTGATTAATCGATTCAAACTGTGTTGGCGTTAGATTAAATGCATTGGATTTGAGGTATTGCCATTGCTCAGGGGTATTACTATTAAATAATACCTTTGGGCTATCAATAGCGACTTCTTGACTCGGTATTTGTTTTAGCAATGCTCGAATAGAGCGTTGCTTATTATCAGAGCTGTTGATGTTTACGGAAAAGCTATGATGTAAAAACTGTTCAACAAAAGCATTTACAGGTAAATACAAAGGTAAATAATTATTTTCATAAAAACAGGCTTTATGGCTTAATTCACCGATCTGTTTTAATTTAGTTAACGATGGTGAGTCCATTAAGGGTAAATCAACGGGTAATACTAACAGAGCTGTAGGCCGATAGCGCTTGATGATGCTATATATACCGCCCAGAGGTCCCGCGTTTTTAAAAACATCTTCAACACAATCATTGTTTATCAAGTCACTGTTTATTAAATTATTGTTTACGACAGTATTGCTTGTTGCATGTTCACCTGATGAAACTTCTTGATGACTAGCGCTAATGACAACTTGTTTAATACCTGCGCCAGTGAGTAATTGCTTACTGTAGCTCAACATATCAATATTATTTCGCATTAATGCTGACTTATCTTTACCCATTCGCGAAGATAAACCCCCAGATAAAACGACACCTAAACAAGTACTGTGCTGCTCACCGTAAGGTTCGCAACTATTTGTGGGTAAAAACGGCGAGTTACTCATAATTTAACCACCCAGCATTGATAAGTTTGTGGTAGCGCCCGTAAGGTTTTCTTGTAAAAAATGCGTCGCTTTTTTATCTGTCATCATGGCTCTTATTTGTGCTTTTAATGGTTCAACATCATCTTGTTGTAAATATTCTTTAAGAGACAGGCCTTGTTCAGTAAATAAACATAAATGTAACTTGCCAAGCGAACTTATCCGTAATCGGTTACAGCTATTACAGAAATCTTTACTATAAGGCATGATTAAACCAATGCGACCTAGATAATCCGGATGATAAAACTCTTGCGCAGGTCCTGATGACTTATCACGAATAGCGGGTAACCAACCATCGAGAATCAGATTTTGTTTTATCCGCGAACCTTGTACATGTTGGGCATTAAAGAATTCGGTATTATCACCTGTTTGCATTAATTCAATGAAACGTAAAGTCACGGGGGTATCTTTCAACCAGTCGAGATAGGTTTGAATGTCATAACCATTATATTCGCGCATTAGCACTGTATTTACTTTTACTGAAGGACGACCATCAGCTAAAGCCATATCTATGCCTTTCAGGATATGTGGTAATTTATTATGGCCGGTGATGGTATTAAATTGTCGAGGATCTAAGCTATCAATACTAATATTAATAGCGTCAATTCCAGCATCTAACCAAGCAGGTAAATGTTCGGGTAATTTAAAACCATTACTGGTAATTGCGACTTTTTTTATGCCGGGCGTTTGTTTACAGGTAGCGATAATTTCTGGAAGGTCTTTACGTAATGACGGTTCTCCACCCGTAATACGAATTTTTTCTGTACCCATCTGCGCAAATGCATTAGCAATGCGTGTTATTTCAGGTAATGAAAGGAATTCACGTTTTTGGTCACATTTATAACCGTCAGGCAAGCAATAGCTGCAACGAAAGTTACACACGTCAGTAATTGATAGGCGCAAATAATAAAATTTGCGACCAAAGTTGTCTGTTAACATCTCACCTTTCCAATGTCGGGAGGTCAGCACGTTTCCATGAAAACCCTGGCGGTTTATGTTATATAAATCGAAAGATTAAATAACTAACCACGGCTTAAATAACCTGCCTATTTTGAAATAGGTTTAGTTAGAAAAGCTCGGCGAATAATAATAGTAAAAAATATTATAACTTAAATTTGAGCAGGTATTGTATTATTATTTGAAAAACAAAAGCTTAATGTGTATCAAAAAGTAACGTGTCGTTGAGCTGTTATTATTACTGTCATTAGATAGTTTTTACCTAAATAAAAGATGAGTGTGATTATGGTTGATTGTTGTTCTACCCCAGGTTTATTAACATTTGAACAAGCCATGGCTGAGATGTTAGCGGTTATTAAACCAGTAACTGAAACAGAAGATGTTGTACTTGCTCAGGCGTTAGGACGTGTTTTGGCGAAAAATGTTATCAGCCCAGTAAATGTGCCTCCTCATGATAATTCGGCTATGGACGGTTATGCTTTCGCGTTTGAGAGCCTAAAAGGTCAAGATTCATTACTACTTGCTGGTCGCTCTATGGCGGGTGACCCTTTTCAAGGTGAATGCTTATCAGGACAGTGTATTCGTATAATGACGGGCGCAAAAATGCCGATCGGTTGCGATACAGTTGAAATGCAAGAAAACTGCGATGCAAAAGATAACAATGTTCGCTTTTTAGCACCGCGAAAAATCGGCGATAATGTTCGTAATGCCGGTGAAGATATTGCAAAAGGACACGATGTTTTTGACCAAGGTCGAGTGATTTCGGCGATAGACTTAGGTATTTTAGCCTCTTTGGGTATCGCAAAAGTTGAGGTTATGCGTCAGCTAACGGTAGCATTAATATCAACAGGCGATGAACTTAAACCGCCAGGGTCATCTCTGTCTGAAGGTGATATCTATGAAAGTAATAGCTTTGCACTTGCGGGTATTTTGGAAAAAATGAATATTAAGGTCATTAACTTTGGTGTTATCGCCGATGATCAACAATTAATAACAACAGCTTTCGAGCAAGCTGATCAACAAGCGGATGCGGTTATTTCATCGGGCGGCGTTTCGGTTGGTGATGCGGATTATACTAAAATGGTACTTGAACAGCTCGGTGATATTAGCTTTTGGAAAATAGCGATGAAACCGGGTAAACCTTTTGCTTTTGGGCAACTACCCAACAGCGTGTTTTTTGGCTTACCGGGTAATCCGGTGTCTGCTATGGTAACGGCGCATGTATTGGCGATACCTGCTTTGTTGAAAATGCAAAACTGTAAAAACAAAGAGACTGTTACCTTAAAGGTGAAAACAAAAACACAATTGAAAAAATCTCCAGGACGAATGGACTTTCAACGAGGTGTTTTATCCGCTGATGACCAGGGGAATATGATAGTGCAAAGTACAGGTAGCCAGGGCTCTGGTATATTAACCAGCTTAGCAACGGCGAACTGCTATATTATTTTACCCTCCAGCCAGGGCACAGTTGAAGCGGGTGAATGGGTAAAAGTTCAATTGTTTGATCACTACATTGCTTGATAAAATTATTTGATAGAATTGCTTGATAAGATTTATTGATAAAGCGTAGTGGGTAAATTTAGCTGATAAAATGATATTTCAGCTTTTTAGGCTATTTGAAATTTAAAATCTATTTAAACAAGTGTAAAGCACTTTTATTAGAGGGGTTTACTCATTTGTTATCGTTAAATGGTTTTATTTTGTTTGTTTTGTTTTATTTGTAGATTTAAATTGCTCAAAACATCTTATTTGCTAAAATATATACTATTGATTATGCTGTAGTGTAGGTTAGTAACATGTCTCTTGAAACTCATTTTTTACCTTTTCGTAATAATATTATTGGTCAAAATTTAACGCATGAAATAAATGGGCAAATGCTTAATATCATTTATGCTGATTGGACAGCAAGTGGACGTTTATATCAACCTATTGAAAAATATATCAATAATGTTCTAGGTCCTTATGTTGCCAATACACATACGGAAACCAACTTAACCGGCAGTGCGATGACAAATGCCTATCACGATGCACAGCAGGTTATTAAACGCCATGTAAATGCGTGTGAAAATGACATTTTGATCACTGCAGGGGCTGGTATGACAGCTGTTGTGAATAAATTTCAACGTATTCTAGGCTTGCGTATTCCTGAACGTATGCAAGAGCAAGTCAATTTTGAAGCGCAAGACAAACCTGTGGTATTTATCACTCATATGGAACATCACTCTAATCAGACGTCGTGGTATGAGTGTGATGTTACTTTAGAAATTGTTAACCCTGATGAAAACGGTTTACCTTCAATAAAGCACTTAAATGAATTACTTGAAAAATACAGTGAGCGCAAAGTAAAAATAGGTTCATTTTCGGCTTGCTCTAATGTAACCGGTATTAAAACCCCCTATTATCAATTAGCAGAAACAATGCATGAACATGGTGGACTTTGTTTCGTTGATTTTGCTGCTTCTGCTCCTTATGTTGATATTGATATGCATCCAATGAACCCAAAACAGTCTTTGGATGCCATTTATTTCTCTCCTCACAAATTCCTCGGTGGTCCGGGTAGCTCAGGGGTGCTTATTTTTAATAAAGCACTTTATAAAAATAAAGTACCTGATCATCCCGGTGGTGGTACGGTAACGTGGACAAACCCATGGGGAGAACACAGTTTTTTTCATAATATTGAAATGCGTGAAGATGGTGGAACACCGGGTTTTTTACAATGTATTCGCACTGCTTTGGCGATTAAAGTAAAAGATGCTATGGGTGTTGATAAAATAGCCGCAAGAGAAAAAGAAATTACCGAATATGTTATGAATGAGCTAGGTAAAAATAAAAATGTTGCCATGCTGGAACCACATATTAAAGACAGGTTAGCCATCGTTTCTTTTTATGTATTAGGCGCGCATTACAATCTAGTAGTAAGGCTGTTAAATGATAAGTTTGGTGTACAAACGCGAGGTGGTTGTTCTTGTGCAGGTACGTATGGACACATTTTATTAAACGTTGACCACGAGACCTCACAAAAAATCACGGAACAAATTGATTCAGGTGACTTAGCGCAAAAACCAGGTTGGATCAGAGCCTCTTTTCATCCAACGACATCAGATAAAGAAGTAACGTTTATTGTTGATGCAATTAATCAAGTGACAGAAAATATCAGTCAATGGAGTAAAGAATACCGTTTTAATCCAGCGACAGGTGATTTTGAACATCAAAATAATAACGTACAATACCCGAGTTTAGCGGATTTTAATTCGCACAGTGAATCGAACAGTAAAGATGATTTGAATAAAAAGTCGTTTTTAAAAAAATTATTTGGATAATACTAGAGGCTCACGACTTTCGCTGAAATGTATAATCATTTCAGCGGCTTCGCAATGACAGTTAAAACCGCATAACGTACAGTTGTAACCATTGATACTGTCTTCATACCATTTATCAGGATGTTCTTTAATAAGCTTGCCACCACATTTACTAAAGTATTTAACGGCACTATTATTTGGACTTTGTTTCCAGAGGTGGCTAATGCCAGCTAGGGCCCCTTGCTTTTTAGCAGCAGCAATTGATAACTTCAATAATTCTCCTCCAATACCATGCCCTCGATAATGTTCATCGACGGTATTGCATTTAAAGTAACAAACTTTATCACTTTTAACATGCCATAAATCGGGTGTACACCATGAGTCTATATCCCATTGTAAAGCGGCATAGGTGATACGAAAACCGACTAACTTCTCTTGATGATAGACAACGTAGCCAGCGTTGATGCCTTGAGATATGCCTTTTTGATGCCAGCGTTTAATATTGTCAGTATCTAAGTAACCTTCACCATGAACTTGTGTACCCAAGGTGATAATTTGGAAGAAATCGTCAGGTGTTAATTGTTTGTAGTTAAGTGCAATTTTCATCGTTTGGCCATAGTGTTTGTGATTGTTTTTTAATATGATTGTTCTTAATATGTTGCTTAAGTTTTTCGAACTTTCATCTTAACAAAAAAATTGGAGTAATGATGTACGATCCTTTACACGATAAAACACCTGGTTGTGGAGAAAAATATCCAGACAGTTATTGGGCTAATGTATCAACGGCTCTACCTGAAGATGATGGTAAAATAGATAAAGATATTGACGTTGATGTTGCCATTATCGGAGCGGGTTATACTGGCTTATCATGCGCTCTACACCTCGCACGAGATCACGGTATTAAAGCCTGTGTACTTGAAGCGAATAAAACAGCGTGGGGCTGTAGTGGTCGTAATGCTGGTTTTATTCTTAAATCTTCTGGTAGAAAGTCGTACAGCCAAATGTCAAAACAATGGGGCGAGGAGGTCATGCGCGGCATTTATGGCGAAATGTGCGCTGGGGTTGATACGGTTAATGAACTCATTGCTGAAGGTATTGATTGCGACCAACAAACGGCTGGCTTTATAAAAGTTGCTCATAAACCTAGCGCGATGAGCGATCTTATTTCACTCGCAAACTTACAGAAAAAAATGTTTGGCTATGATGTTGAGATATTATCAAAAAATGATGTTCGTCAACAATATATGGACGATAAAAACGCTTATGGCGCGATTCGTTATCAAGACGGTTTTGGCTTAAATCCGCTAAAACTTGCATGGGGCTATCATAAGCTGGCAAGAGAGGCTGGGGTTAACATTCATTGTTCAAGCCCTGTTATTGATTGGCATGAAAAGAAAACTGTTACTGAAATTAAAGAAAAGAACAATCAACAATTGATCACACCAGCAGGGATAGTGACCGCTAAAAAAGTGGTTATTGCTACTAATGGTTATACGCCAAAAAGTTTTCACTCGTTAGTAACCAACAGAACCTTACCAGTATTATCACAAATCATAGTGACTGAGCCTCTAACCGATGAGCAACTTGCCGCCTGTAATTTTTTAACATCAAACGTGGTAATGGATACGCGGGCATTAAAGTATTATTACCGGAAATTGCCTGATAATAGAATTCTCTTTGGTGGGCGCGGTGCTATAACAGGAAAAAGTGCCGAAGACCCTTATTACGCTAAGCGTCTATTATCAGTACTTAAAACAAGTTTCCCAACGCTGCAACAACTTAAATATAGCTATGCATGGTCAGGGTGGATTTGTATGTCGTTAGACGATATACCGCATATCTATCAAAATCAGCAAAATACTGTTTTTTACAGCATGGGCTATTGCGGTAGTGGTGTTTCTTTTAGTGTACAAGCAGGTAAGCGGTTAGCACAAAAGGTTGCGGGTGAACCTGTACCTAACTTACCTTTATATCAACAAGCATTACCTAAATTTCCGCTTGCGCCATTGCGAAGAGTAGGGCAATGGGGCTACTTTCAATATGGCCGTATTAAAGATACGTGGTTTTAGTATTTCTGGATTTAAAGATAATCAGTGTTTTTTGAATACGGCAAACGTTGTTTATAAAGCGTCTACCGTTCATGTGGGTATTATTTTAGATTTATTGGACGAATAATATAAGCTGTGCTTTGTGTCTTAGGTGTCTTAATACTGATAGTTAATAAAGCTTCTTCAGGATTTCCTCCCAATGTATTAAGCACATTAAATTTCATTCGTTTATAACCTTTCGAAACAGTATTGCCAACGTCATAAGATATTACACCGCTTAATTGAGCACCTTCAATCTCTATTAATATTTGCGAACCAAAGGGGAGGGTTTGCATGGCGCTATCGGCAAACTTAAATATTAAAGATAGTGTTTTCCCATCGGAAATATCAGGTATAGCGGTAGAATTACCATTATTGTCTTCATAAGTTATAGTTTCAGATGAGTTAGATAATACAAAGTTAGGAAAACTAGCACTCGACATAATTAATACCATAGCTTTACGTAAAGTCGTTTTTTTTACGTTATCATCACACAAGATTCCCGTACATTGCGGCCCATTGAACTTACCGTTTGGAGGACTTAATATACCGTCGCCATTATCATCAAAGAATTTGGTTTCATCGCTGTCTTTAGTATTGTTTTCGTTATCGTCCCGCCAAGCTTCGGACATATCAACAAACCCTGATGCAAGCGGTATTTGGCGGCTAAAACCTGAAGAAACACCTGCATTAATAATTGCGGATCCGTCCGTATTATCAAAAATATTATTACCGTTAGAATCAAAAAAAGTTTCATGTCCAGAGGCTGTTGCTAAGATTGTTGAGCGATGATCTTTTGGAAAAGGTTCAGTAGATGTCCATTTTACAGAACAGTTACCATCAACAGTGTTGCAACTTGATTCTACTGTGCCACCTTCAGTAGTAAAGTTAATGGTGGTACCATCGGGTACAGGGTTGTTAAAACTATCAGAAAGCCATGCTCTTATGATAGATTCAGTACCATAATTTTCTTCTGGATTTAATATCGTTGCACCAATGGTCATTGACGCTTGTTCTGGTAGTCCAGTATTAACTGTTAGTTCATTTGATTGTGTTTGCACACTAACTGTTTCACCGTTAAAGTCCATAGTGGCTATTGCGCTGACTCTTACTACTGTTGGTATTGTACCTGAAGATACTTGTGTAGTAATTAACCCTTGGCTATTGGTTAACCCTGATACTCTGCCTAAACTTATACCACCCACATGGGTATCCAAATTAAATAGCACTTCTTGTTGAGCAACTAAATTACCTAAAGCACTTTTAACAACAAAAGTTAAGATTGATGTTTCTTGACCGCCACTACCTGTTAATACAATTGCATTAGGGACGGCTGAAACAAATTCAATAGAACCTAATTGCTCACCTGTGATGGTTATTGTTTCACTGGATGTATTCGTAACGCCGCTAGTGGTGACTGAAGCCGTAATAATATCTTCTGTACCTGTTATTCCTGCACAATTTATATCTTCAAAAGTGGCTCTCGCACGACCTTTAATGCTTAAAACTGACTCATCTATAAGTGCATTACCATTACTTACACAATTTGAGGTAAAGGTAATGGTTGTTGGTGTGTTAATTCGATTGTTTTCACTATCAACCAAATCAACAGTTAAGCCCAATGTACCACCTGCACTTAAGGTGTTATTAGTAATTGAAAGCTTGATTTTCCCTTCAACAAAACTGTTATTATCGTCAAAATAACCCAAGCGAATACTTTCATCAATAATCGCGTCGGCAGGTACAATTTCATAGTTAATACGGGTATTTACCGCACTGTCATCGGCTAAGCTTATAGTGAGCACACCGGCTCCAATAACATCAGTATTTGGGGTGAGAACACTGCCTAATAAAATAACAGAAGCAACACCTTTGTTGGTCGTTAAGGCGGTAACCGCACTTAACTCACCCACATCAGCGTTAATGTTAATAATTTTATCCGCAACGCTCTTATCGCCTATATTAGTGAAGGTAGAAACAACTTGAACTTGTTCATCAGCTCTAAAGCGGTTGGTCACTACCCCATTTAATAATAATTGCGTGCTGATTGTTGGAAAATCATTAACCGGAGAGTTATTAATATATTCATAATCAGTCGTCTTATTTAAACTACTGGTATCAGCAGACGCTGTTCCTGCACTTAAGTCTTCCTCGGGATTAGTAATTTTTACTTCGGCAATACCGTCAGCGTTAGTCAGTGCTGATTCAACAGATAAACTGCCTAAATCTATGGTGAAATTTATTCTTATACCATGAATAGGATTGTTCGCATCATCAAGCAGGGTTGCTCGTAAGGTGATGGTTTCATATTTATCGAAGCTTTGTTGGCTCTGACCAGCAGACGTTAGGGTGACAATATTGAGAGCGGTTGCTATTTGAGTTTGCCCATCAATATTATCGTTTTTCCCCGAGCTCCCCATACAACCTGACAATAGTGTTAACCAGGTTAACAACAGTGTGAGATAAAGCTTTTTCATGGAAGCGATCCTTTAAAGAGACATTTTATTGCTTAGACCTTAAGAATAAAAGCCCTTGTGTTAAAAGTCCATAAATATCAATATGATTTCTTTAATCGAGTCGGTTTAAAGATGTGTTTGTTGAATAAGCGCTGATGTTTTTTGCGATACCGTCAAGTAATCGTTGTTGAGCCTCAAGGCTTGCCCAAGCAATATGCGCCGTAATTTTTAAATTAGCTAAGTGGCAGTTCAGTAAAGGATGATCCGCTGGTGGTGGTTCACTATCAAGTACATCGAGTACCGCATAGGCTATTTTTTTATTAGCCAAGGCACTGATTAAGGCCTCATTATTGATAATCGCACCACGGGCTGTATTGATCAACATGGCGTTAGTCTTCATTACGTTAAATACTTCAGTATCAATGAGGTTTTCTGTTTCAATAGTTTGTGGGCAATGCAAGCTAATAATATCAGCTTGTTGAATAACCTCTTTAAACGATAATCGGCCATTTCTAATGTCTGCTGCATTAGGCCTTTCTGCAATTAATACTTTCATCTTAAATGCATTGGCAATATTTGCCACCGCTTTACCTAAATTACCATAACCGATAATACCTAAGGTTTTATCGGCCAGTTCGGTAATGGCATTACCGTGATAACAAAAAGTTTCACTTTGTTGCCACAAGCCTTGTTTTGTATTGTTATTGTGGTGATTTGTTTGGCTATAATATGCCAAAATTTGTGCAAATACATATTGCGCAACCGATTGTTGGGCATAACCACTGACATTAGTCACTGCGATATTTTGTTGTCTGGCGGCAATAATATCGACGTTATTACTGCCCGTTGCCGCGATACAAATAAGTTTAAGTTGAGGTAACTGCAAGGTGATTGCTTTACTTAAAACAACCTTATTCGTAATAATTATTTCCGCATTAATACAGCGTTCAATAATTTTATTTGCTGGTGTTGTTGAATAACAAATAAGTTCTGTTACTTGGTTTTTTATGGTTGATAGCGATATGTCAGAGTTGAATGTTTGTTGATCTAAAAAAACAGCGCGCATGATAATAGTCGATTGTGTTTTATAATATAGGGCAAGGATAGTAATAATTAGCAGTGAACTCAATGCTAATTATTTCGAAAAAGTGATTGATGGTCATTCATATGAAGCTAGCCGGGACGGTCATCTGCTCTTGGTGTTGATAACATTGGACCATAATAGTAAACAAAAATAGCGAATGAAAGTATCCAACAAAAACCACTGATCTCAATAAAAATCGATGTGCTTGTGGGCATAAACCAAGGGCCAAAGCTTCTTATTAACGCAGATGCGATGATTAAAATAAATGCCAATGACATAGCTTTAGGCGGCGTTAAAGGTCGTCCAGTATGACCTAAGGATACTCTAGATATCATAGCCAAAATTAAACCGCCAATGCCGCCAATGGTCAGTAAGTGCCAAATATGATTACTCGGGACTTCAGGTATTAAATAACTGATACCTAATAATATTAGGCCAAACCATATAAATTTTAAGGCCAAATGTAGCGACCATAAAAGTGGTACGGCTAATGTTATCCAAGGTTTCCATCGGGTCCAACGAATTGCTTGAAAAATACCCGCAATAATAAGTAATACCGCAAATATTGTTGGATTAAAGCCGATAAAAGGGTGTAGTAATAATAGGATCATTAAGACCGCTAGGCTGCCATTGGTTAATTTATCTAACCAGGGTGCGGGTAATGCTTTAGGAGTTTGTGTGCCATTAGCGGTAAACATCGGTGTAACACGGCCTGCCATCACAGAAATAAGAAAAGTGATCAATATAACTGCTGCATATCCAGATAAATTAATAGAGAAAAGTTGAGGGTTTGTGATGGCAAGATGCATCTCCATATTAGCAAGGGTGAATAGCAACAAGAGCGGAATAAAAAATAAATTTCGGTATTGTTTAATCGCAACAATAGGCTTTGCCAAAACAAAAGCAACGACGGGTAAAAATGATAAATCAATTATCATTGATAAAGTCTCACCAAATAAAGCTGGAAATAATAAACTTATGCGGCCAAGTAACCATAGCGCGAGTAAACAGATCAGAGTATTGCCTTGTGCGCCGCGTACACCGGTCCAATTTTGTACAGCGGTTAATAAAAATCCGGCAACAATAGCACAGCCAAAGCCGAAAACCATTTCATGAATATGCCACCAATAACCACCGCCTAACGGAATGAAATTTAACGTACCTTTAAGAATGAGTAACCAAATAGTAATCGCGATGATGCTAAATATGGCACCTGATAAGAAAAAAGGTCTAAAACCTAATCGAAATAAAGGCGGAATGTTTTGCTCTTTTTGTAGGTCAGTAATTTGCATCATGTTTATATCATTGAACTGTGTTTATTTTGACCCTAGTGTAAATTATTAACAGCCTAAAAACTGGGCCTAGATCAACTTTGTTATTGAATCGGTTTTTCAATTTCATAAATTGCATCAGAGATGCTCTCCAATCGTTCCGTAAGAATAGCTTGAGCGTCATAAAGACCACGATTATAAAAATAAGCACCGAGCTCTTTTGAAAAAAAGTCTAAGAGAAAATCAGCGTCAAACTGTTCTAGTTCTTGGTCAAGTTCTTTTAAAAAATATCGTTGCAACTTATCAATTAATTGTTCTTTTTCTTGTAATGAAAATTTAATGTTTGTCATTGTGTTAACCTAATTTAAACGGTAATACTAATTTCATTAAGTTTATGATCTTGTTGTGCACAGGAAAAATATTATAGGGCAAGGCGCTTGATTGACTCATAGCTAGCTATGAGGATTGAGAGCAACCTAGACCTGAAAAATGTTAACCAGTACAAGTGAGCAATAACTTAATGGGATTGGTATAATTATGAGATGACTCAAAAGGGTTAGCAAGTGAAAAAAACATGGTTGCAGTGGTGGCATACTGATTGTCCATTTTGTCGCAAAGCGCGCATGATATTACTGTGGATAATATTAATGGTGATTGCCGATGTATTTTGGTTTCATTTGCTTATACATTAATACTGGTCTTTAATGTCGATAACGTAGGGTTATTTATGGGAAGGCAGTATGGGTTATCGTTGGACAGATTCGTTGGAACTAGCACTTGATTTAATTGAGCAACATCCTGAAGTAGACCCGATGCAATTGCATTTTAGTGAGTTGATGAAATGGGTGATTGCTTTAGAAAATTTTGATGATGATCCCAAACATTGTGGAGAACGAGTGCTAGAAGCTATTCAATTAGCTTGGATTGCGGAAATGGATTAACTTCATCACTCTTTTTTTCACAGATCATGAATGATATTCTTTTTTGTCTATTTGACTTGCTCTATACTGTAATTATCATCATTATTATGAATCTTCGTTATTCATTAACTATATAGCAAGCTTATTAAACCCTATGACAAATAATAAAAAGCATCCATTATATATCCCGTATTCAGGTCCCTCATTATTAGAAACTCCCCTACTCAATAAAGGCAGTGCCTTTAGTGCTGAGGAAAGAGCTAATTTTAATTTAATGGGTTTGCTGCCACCTCGTTATGAAACGATTGATGAACAAGTTGAACGTGCCTACATGCAATACCGTAGTTTCCAAAATGACTTGAATAAGCACATCTATTTACGTGCAATTCATGATAATAATGAAACATTATTCTTTAAATTAGTACAAGCGCATTTAGCTGAAATGATGCCCATTATTTATACGCCAACAGTAGGCGACGCTTGTGAACAATTTTCTGATATCTATCGCAGCTCACGTGGTTTATTCATTTCATATGAAGACAGACATCATATGGACGATATTTTAAGAAATGCCACTAAAAACAAAGTGAAAGTTATTGTGGTAACTGACGGTGAGCGTATTCTAGGATTAGGTGATCAGGGCATTGGTGGTATGGGCATACCGATTGGTAAATTATCTTTATATACAGCTTGTGGCGGTGTAAGCCCAGCATATACCTTACCTGTGATGCTTGATGTTGGCACCAATAACAAAAAACTACTTGCTGATCCTATGTATATGGGCTGGCGTCATGAACGAATTGGTCAAGATGAATATAATGAATTTGTCGATTTATTTATTCAGGCAGTAAAACGTCGTTGGCCGCATGTATTATTACAATTTGAAGACTTTGCCCAACCAAACGCAACTCCTCTGCTTAATCGTTATCGTGATGAACTTTGCTGCTTTAACGATGATATTCAAGGAACGGCTTCAGTAACCGTAGGTTCGTTATTAGCGGCATGTCGTTCTAAGAAAGTTAAACTATCAAATCAAAAAGTCGCATTTGTTGGCGCGGGCTCTGCAGGTTGTGGTATTGCAGAACAAATTATTACGCAAATGATCAGTGAAGGGATTACAGAAGCACAAGCGCGCAGCCAAGTTTACATGATTGATCGTCACGGGTTATTGACCGAAGGTATGGTAGGGCTTAGAGATTTTCAAGCTAAACTGGTACAAGCAAAATCAGCATTAACACATTGGCTGTGTGATAATGACTATGCGTCGTTACTTGATGTGATGAATGAGGCGCACCCTAGTATTTTAATCGGTGTTTCAGGCGTGGCCGGTTTATTTACTGAACAAGTGATTCGGGCAATGAAAAAGCATTGTGATTTACCGATTATATTCCCGTTAAGTAATCCAATTAAACAAGTCGAAGCTAGACCTGAACAAGTCATTAGCTGGACAAATGGTGAAGTCATTATTGCTACAGGTAGCCCGTTTAAACCGGTTGAATACAAAGGAAAGACTTACCCTATAGCCCAATGTAACAATAGCTATATCTTTCCTGGTTTAGGTTTAGGTGTCGTTGCAGCCAACATTAATAGAATAACCGATGAAATGTTGTTAGTTGCCAGCGAAACGCTAGCAGAGGCCTCGCCACTTGCCAATACTGGCAAAGGTGAATTATTGCCGCCATTGACATCTATCGCCGATTTAAGTAAAAAAATTGCTTTTGCAGTATCTAAAGTTTCATTTAAGCAAAAATTGGCTTTGGAAATATCTGATGAAATGCTTATTGCTAAAATAGATAGAAACTTCTGGCATCCAGAATACCGCCAATATCGTCGCATTAGCTTGTAGACATATTGATTTATAAACCTTTCTATAAAGGGCATGCTTATATTTTACTGGCTTGCTCTTTATTTTTAAATTTCCTTTAAAAACACTTTTAAAACAAAGATGATATATTTAGCATCTATTGGTTGTGATTTATCCATAAAAGCGTACAATACGCGAGCTTTTCTGTCGCTTAATGACAGGAATTGTCTGGAAAATTCGTTTTAACACTTACATAATTGAGGGCGATATGGTAACCATTCGTTTAGCTCGTGGTGGCGCTAAAAAGCGTCCATTCTATCAGGTTGTTGTTGCAGATAGCCGTAATTCTCGCGATGGTCGTTTCATCGAGAGAGTTGGTTTCTTCAACCCTACAGCGCAAGGTCAATCGGAAAAATTACGTTTAGACCTAGACCGTGTCAACCATTGGGTTGGTCAAGGTGCAACTGTATCTGATCGTGTGGCCAAGTTAGTTAAAGATGCGCAGGCTGCAGCTTAATTAAATTGGTAGGTTTTAGGAGTCGTCGTGGAAGAAATTAATAAAGAAGTCATCCTTGGTAAAGTAGGCGCTGTTTACGGCATTAAAGGTTGGTTGAAAATTCATTCGTTCACCGGTGAACAAGAAGCCATACTAGACTATTTTCCTTGGTCTTTAAAATTAGGGAATAAACAGCAATCAGTAGAAATAAAAGATTGGCGTAAACATAACAACGGACTTGTTGTTCAAGTAGCTGGCATTGATGATCGCGATATGGCTCAAAAGCTTGTTGGTTCTGAAATAATAGTTAATGAAGTCGAGTTAAGTGAACTACCCGAAGGGGAGTTTTACTGGCGCGATTTGATAGGAATGACGGTTGTTACTGACAAAGGTTACGACCTTGGTCAAGTTTCCGACATAATGGAAACTGGCGCTAATGATGTATTGGTTGTAAAGGCAAACATTAAAGATGGATTTAGTAAAAAAGAAAGGTTAATTCCTTACTTATTTGACCAAGTTATTCTTTCTGTAAGCCATGAAAATAAACAGATTTGTGTTGACTGGGACCCAGGTTTCTAACTTGAGTGATAGTGTCGTAGAGAACAAACTTTGGATTGGGGTGATAAGCCTTTTTCCTGAAATGTTTGATGCCATTACTGAGTATGGGGTGACAGGCCGAGCGATCCGTAACGGGTTAATTGAATTCCATAAATGGAATCCAAGAGACTTCACCTATGATCGACATCGTACCGTTGATGACCGCCCTTATGGCGGAGGTCCGGGGATGTTGATGATGGTACAACCCCTACGAGATGCCATTCATGCTGCACGTGCTGCAGCACAAAAGAATGCTTCTCTTAATGGTTGTGGGAAAGCGAAGGTCATATATTTATCACCTCAGGGACGAAAATTGGACCAAGCGGGTGTACGCGAATTAGCACAGCATAACCAACTGATTTTTATCGCAGGACGTTATGAAGGCATAGATGAAAGGCTAATCGAGTCGGATATCGACGAAGAATGGTCAGTCGGAGATTATGTTTTAAGTGGTGGAGAACTCCCCGCGATGAATGTAATTGATGCCGTAGCACGGTTTGTGCCGGGTGTATTGGGACATAATCAATCTGCTGAGCAAGATTCTTTCTCAGACGGTTTATTAGATTGTCCTCACTATACAAGGCCAGAGGTTTTTGATGATGCTTCTATTGAAGGAAAATCAGTACCTAAAGTGTTACTTAGTGGTAATCATGAGCACATCAGGCAATGGCGCCAGATTAAGTCATTAGAAAGAACGTGGACTAGAAGACCAGAACTCTTAACTAACCTAGCTCTGACAGCAGAACAGAAAAAAATGCTTGCTTCTATCAAAGAAAAAGTAAAAGACGCTGTTGATGACTGTGAAAACTAGGAAGAAGGTATTATGAGTAAAATTATTGATATGCTCGAACAAGAGCAAATGAAAAAAGATTTACCAGCATTCGCTTCAGGCGATACTGTTGTAGTACAAGTAAAAGTTACAGAGGGTGAAAAATCACGTCTTCAAGCATTTGAAGGTGTTATTATTGCTATTAAAAACCGTGGCATCAATTCTGCGTTCACTGTTCGTAAAATTTCGAATGGTGTTGGTGTAGAACGTGTATTCCAGACACATAGCCCAATTGTTGACTCTATTGAAGTCAAACGTCGCGGTGATGTACGTCAAGCTAAACTTTACTACTTGCGCGAGCTATCTGGCCGTAAAGCACGTATTAAAGAGAAATTGGCTAAAAAGTAATTTTCTCTTAGTTAGAAAATTATTGATTAGTTTAAAAGAAAACCTGTTTGGGTAACCATGCAGGTTTTTTTGTGTTTGAAATTAACGGTTTTGTTGTCGAGCCGTGTTTATTTCGATAATGATTCATAAGTATTTAAGGTTTTGTCGAGCCTCGTTGCACTCGTGTCGACCTACATTAGGATCGGTGTCTTCGTTGTGTTTATATCTTTTCGTACCTATTTATATGTTTATCTTAATAATATTAATTCCAATCGGTTAAATCACTCCATTCTTTTTCTGTTGCTGTTTTTGTTTGATGTTCCATCAGTGTTAGCCATTTTCCGTCTTTTTTGATATTTAAGTCTTCAAAATACATATAAAATACAGTTTCAGCTCCCAATTTATCTATTGTACTGTATCGATAAATTCCAGATTCAAATGCGGTTGTTTCATTCACTATTCTCTTTAGAAAGCGGAACTTTACTCGGGCAAAACCACCCTCACTTTGTAATTGTTCACCTTCTTTTTTCCAACGCTTAAGTACTGCCTTTATGGGTGTCGACTTTTTTGACGTGACCATTACAGCATCACCATGATATGTGCTGCCCATACGTTGAAAATCAACTTCTTGTACCGTTTGAATTATCATTCGGTATAAAGAATCGGTTTCATATTGTTTTTGTTGATGTGCCGTAGCTGGAATTGAAAAGACGAAGCAAACCAATAGCGTGGTTATAAAATTTGTATTCATTTTATTATTATTATCATTTGTATTGAGAAAGCTAATGTATCTCTGTAAAAGCGATTAGGCAATATTTATAACTGAGCTAATGTTAAATCATAATAATGACAGCGTTGTCATTTCTTGTTATCAATGTTAATGTAATTGATATACCACAATGAATTAACATCAATACGATAAAACTATTCGACTTTAGTTGAGTAGTTTAACGAATCTTGTTCCTATATGATGTTGTCACGTTTGTTAAATACTTTATGTAGCACGATAATCTCGCGCTCTAAATTTGTAGTAACTAAAATATCACCGCAAGAAATGAAGGACTGCACATGCAAGAATTAAAAAGTTGTTATCCCATATTAGAACAAGCTAAGGCGCATACTCATATTGATACTGCTACTTATGATGCAATGTACCAACAATCAATTGAGCAACCAGAAGTTTTTTGGGCTGAACAGGCGAGCAAATTTCTCGATTGGTATCAACCATGGGATAGTGTTAGTGATGTAGACTTAAAGACTGCTGATATTAAGTGGTTCTCTGGTGGTAAATTAAATGTTAGTTACAACTGTATTGACCGACATTTAGCAACTAAAGCAAATGATACTGCCATTATTTGGGAAGGCGATGATCCCTCTGATGACAAAAAAATTAGCTACCAAGAGTTACATGACCATGTTTGTCGCTTTGCCAACTTATTAAAAGCCCGTGGTGTTAAAAAAGGCGATCGCGTTTGTATATACATGCCGATGATCCCTGAAGTTGGTTATGCAATGTTAGCTTGTGCACGTATAGGTGCTGTGCATTCGGTTATTTTCGGTGGTTTTTCCACGGAAGCAATACGTTCACGCGTTGTTGATGCTGACTGCCAAGTAATAATTACAGCGGATGAAAGCTTTCGTGGTGGTCGTGTGATCCCATTAAAAGCAAATGTTGATGCTGCTGTTGTCGATTGTCCTAATGTGCATTCCGTTATTGTTGTGGCTCGTACGGGCGGTGATATTAATTGGAACGATAAAATTGACATCAATTACGAAGAAGAAGTAGCTAAGCTACCTGCACTTTGTGAACCTGAAGTGATGGATGCCGAAGACCCATTATTTATTTTATATACCTCTGGTTCTACAGGAACACCAAAAGGTGTATTACATACCTGTGGCGGTTATTCACTTTATGCTGCGATGACCCATAAATATGTCTTTGATTACAAAGACGGCGAAGTTTATTGGTGTACAGCCGATGCAGGTTGGATCACGGGTCATTCTTATATATTTTATGGACCACTAGCAAACGGTGCGACCACACTCGTTTTTGAAGGTGTGCCAACGTATCCTGATGCCGGCCGTTTTTGGCAAGTATGTGATAAACATCAGGTGAATGTCTTTTATACTGCGCCAACTGCTATTAGAGCTTTAATGAGTGTTGGTGATGAATTTGTTGAGCAAGCTGATTTATCTTCTTTACGTATTTTAGGTACTGTCGGCGAGCCGATAAACCCTGAAGCTTGGCATTGGTATTATGAAGTTATTGGTAAAAATAAGTGTCCAATTGTGGATACTTGGTGGCAAACAGAAACCGGCGGTATCATGATCACTTCCTTACCAGGTGCTGTTGATATGAAGCCAGGGGCTGCAGGTAAACCTTTTTTTGGTGTACAGCCGGCATTATTTGATAAAGATGGTAATGCCCTTGAAGGTGAAAACCAAGGCTTGCTAATGATGACAGGAAGCTGGCCTGGGCAATTACGTACCGTTTATGGCGATCACGACAGATTTTATCAAACGTATCTTAGCCAATATCCAGGTAACTATTTTACGGGCGATGGCGCTAAACGTGATAAAGATGGCTTTTATTGGATCACGGGTCGTGTTGATGATGTCTTAAATGTTTCTGGTCATCGCTTAGGTACAGCAGAAATTGAAAGCGCATTAGTACTTCATCCGGCAGTGGCTGAAGCGGCTGTTGTTGGATATCCCCATGAGATTAAAGGGCAGGGCGTTTATGCTTATGTGACTTTGATGAATAATGCCACTGAATCAGAAGCGTTAATTAAAGAGCTGATCGATTTTGTCGCCAATGAGTTAGGGCGTTTTGCTAAACCTGATTATATTCAATATGCACCGGGTTTACCTAAGACACGCTCAGGTAAAATAATGCGTCGTATTTTACGTAAGATTGCGGAAAACGATATTGATACCTTAGGAGATACGTCTACATTGGCAGACCCTGCTGTAGTTGATAATTTGATCAGTAACCGGATAATACATGGTTAATCGTTAATGATTACTAGACTTAATTAATTGATAAAAGCGCCTCAGGGCGCTTTTTTTCTATCTGTAACTTTGTTAAATGCAGCTTTAAAAAGTAAAATTTAACAAATAAGTACTATACCTGAATGAAAATTAACTGTAATATAATCCTTACAAATAAAGTAAAGAATAGTTTACAAGAATAAAATGTTAAATTTATCCACACGATATTATTATTACCTCCCTCTCTTTAGCTAAGCGAAAGCTCTAGCTCGTTTGTCATACTTTTGTTGTAACCTCGCTGTATAAAAAAATTGGAACATATTATGTCTGTATCAAATATTAAACCTTTAGATAGTATTGAATTACCTCACGTAAATACCTTAAATGATATTCACATTAACGAAGAAGAAATTCTTATCACCCCTCAAGCTTTACGAGATGAACTACCACTAAAAGAAAAAGGTAGAGAATATGTAAAAGCTGCTCGTAACATTATCGCGAACATCATTCATAAAAAAGACCATCGTTTATTGGTTATTAGTGGCCCATGTTCAGTGCATGATGTTGATGCAGCCAAAGAATATGCACGCGCATTAAAGAAGTTACATGACCAACATCAAGACAGTCTATATATTGTAATGCGGGTTTATTTTGAAAAGCCACGAACAACAGTCGGTTGGAAAGGATTAATTAATGATCCTAAAATGGATGGTTCCTTTGATGTTGAATCAGGTCTACGTAAAGCCCGAGAATTACTTTTGTACTTAACAGATTTAGGTCTACCTTTGGCAACCGAAGCACTTGACCCGATAAGTCCACAATATTTGGCAGAATTATTTAGTTGGTCGGCAATAGGAGCACGTACAACAGAGTCGCAAACCCATCGTGAAATGGCGTCAGGCTTATCTATGCCAATAGGCTTTAAAAACGGTACTAACGGCAGTTTAGGTGTTGCCATTAATGCTTTGCAGTCTGCGGCATCTTCGCATCGCTTTATGGGTATTAATAAGCAGGGACAAGTTTCACTTATTAAAACGTCAGGAAATCCTGATGGCCATGTTATTTTACGCGGTGGAAAACATCCTAATTATGACTCAGTTAATGTTGCTTTATGTGAACAAGAATTATCTAATCATCAATTAGAACCGGGTATTGTTATTGATTGCTCTCATGGTAACTCAAGTAAAGACTATACACGCCAACCTTTAGTCGCGATGAATGTTTTTAATCAAATATGTGACGGTAATAAATCGATTATCGGGATCATGCTTGAAAGTAATCTAAACTCAGGTAATCAAAGTGACTCTTTGCCTAAAAATGAGTTGTCATATGGGGTTTCAGTTACCGATGCTTGTATTAATATGGCAACAACAATTGAGCTGATTGGATCAGCAACGAAAAAATTAAGTACGGTACTTAAAAATCGAATTTAATCATGATAAATTTAATATAGCCTCTCTACTTCAAGAGGAAATATGTGTCTTGAAGTAGGCGATATAATAGTTGGATAAATGACGTAATGAATGACATCAATATTGAACAGAGCCTTAACATTTTGAGAAATGAAATTGATGACATAGATAGTCAATTAGTGGCCTTGTTGGCCAAACGTCGTCTAGTCACTGCTAAGGTTGGTCAATTGAAAAGTGACGTTGGTATGCCAATTTATGCACCTGAGCGTGAGGCAAGCTTACTGTTAAAGCGTCGAAATCAAGCGCAAGCCTTAGGATTGTCTCCTGACTTAATTGAAGATGTGTTACGGCGTTTAATGAGAGACTCCTACATAAGTCAAGATGCAAGTGGCTATCGATGTGTTAACCCAGACTGTAAAAAAATTGTCGTTATTGGTGGTAATGGTCAGTTAGGTAAAGTGTTTGTTGATTTATTTCATCGCTCAAAATATAAGGTTGCCGTACTAGAGCAAGATGACTGGATACATAGTGATAAAATATTGGCAGATGCTAACTTAGTTATTGTTGCTGTCCCGATCCGTTTAACTGTGGAGGTTATTAAAAAGCTCAATTCGATTCCTAAACACTGTATTTTAGCTGATATTACCAGTATTAAAGAATCGCCATTGCAAGCTATGAAGAAAGTTCATGCTGGGCCCGTAGTTGGTTTGCATCCGATGTTTGGCCCTGACATTCCAAATTTAATCAAACAAACAATTATCGTTTGTGACGGTCGAAACGCTGATAAATATCAATGGTTATTAGAACAGTTTCAAGTTTGGGGAGCAAAAATCTATGCCGTTGCAGCTAACACTCATGACAATGCTATGTCTATGGTGCAAGTTATGCGACATTTTTCTACTATCGTTTATGGTTATCATTTAATGGCTGAAGGCGTAAATTTGTCGGAATTAGTTGAGATGAGTTCACCTATTTATCGCTTAGAATTAATTATGGTCGGTCGATTATTTGCTCAGGATCCTATCCTCTATTCAGATATTATATTTGCTAATCCTGATAATATTGCAATGATGAAACGCTTTGCATTACGATTTTTAGAGTTGTTAAAAGATGTTGAACAAGATGATAAAGACGGATTTATTAAGATGTTCGCTCAAGTCTCTGATTGGTTTGGTGACTACGCTAATGATTTCTTAAAAGAAAGCAACGCGATGCTACTTAAAGCAAATGACCTCAAAAATAGTTGATGTGTATAGCTATCTACTTTAATGAAATATCTATGTATTGATTTACTTTTTTGTTATTTAATCGTTGCGGGGAAAGTTGATCAACAATATCGAGTGTTTTTGCAATATTGGTAAGGTTGACTTTATCGTCCAATGCCATGGTATTAAAAGCGTCGCTTGCAATAATATCTTTAAATATTGTTATGGTATCTTGTAAGTCGGTTTTAAAAGTGGGTAATAGTTTCGCTTGTTCCACATCGGTTAAAATACTTTGAGCAGAAGTGAGTGCCTTTTTCATCGCAGCTAAAGACTCCTTTTCTTCGGGACTTGCTTGCTCCAACTCTTGGTCATCTAAATTATCTAAACGTTCTTTAAATATACTGATGTAATCGATTAATGTCAGTGTTGACGTTTTTTCGGGTTGAGTGTTTACTTCATCAGTGACCGAGTTTTCGGAAAGTTTTAAGTATTCAGCTTTAGAAATAAAACCAAACTCATAAGTTCGTTCAACCAAAGAATCTACATCAGCGGATGTTAATGCACCGCTTTTAAAAAACTCGTTGCTTAAAGCACTCAATTTTTCGGCTCTGCTGGATAAATGCAAGTTTTTCTGAGGAGAAGTCTCTGGACTATTGTTTTTATCAACAGCTGTTGATGATTGTTGACCGTCAATCGCTTGACTTGATAAATCACTATGGGTACGAGCATTCGTATTTGTCGTATAAATGGGGTTAAACCAAGGTTTGTTATTGATCATGAGCGCTAATATTTTATTGACAGTAGCCTTTGTTAAGCGGGTTTCATGCCAGTAAATTATTTTTAGTGGGGGGAACAGAGATTTTTAGTTTTATTTTAGTTCATGTAATCTAAATAACCTTTATCTTCACTTATATTGATTGTATAAAGGTATATCGCTCATATAACAAAAAAAATCAGTGTAAACATTTAAGGAAGACAATGAAGTACTATCGTATATTGATGATTAATTTATTTTTATCTATTATTTTAGGCGCTTGCGCAAGTGAAACTCAAGTCATGGTTGGAAAAGTAAGCCAAGAACAGCTAATGAAAGATGAACACTTTGTATTAAGTTCAGCTGAAAATATTCTTTCAGTTGAAAAAATTCAACAAATTAAGCGTTGGCCAGCAGGTTTACATATAGATATTTATTTTGGCGCTTGGTGCCATGATAGTCAGCGCGAAGTTCCTAAAATGTTGCATATATTGAACGAAAATAAAGATATATCAACTCAGTTAATTGCTCTAGATTATAATAAGAGCGACCCACAGGGGCTAGCCGCTAGCATGGGCATTAAATACACGCCGACATTTATTGTCTCGCTAGGCAATAAAGAGCTGGGGCGCATCATTGAACGACCCATACAGGATTTAGTTACTGATATTACAGAAATGGTTGCAGGTTATTAGATGGCGAGTAAGGTGTACCGCAATGATGATCAAGATACTTTAAAGTAATCGATGATTCTTGTATTATCTCGTCCTAATTATTACGCTTATCAGCGCCATATTTATAAGTCTACATCAGTTTTAGTCATGTGTAACTGCTGATTTAATATTGAGATAATATCTCATAGCAAATGGATTAAATTCTCGCGTAATGGTCAACTGTATAGTTTTATTGATCTGGACGAGTCAAGTAACTATTACACCTGTTAGACTATCTTTTCATTAAAGGATTTTTGTGTTTACTAAAGAAAAAATAAAAAATATAGTCATTTTTATGCCTCGATTTATTGGCGACTGCATTAATTGCACTCCATCCATCAAAATGCTTAAAGAATACTATCCCGCATGTCGCATTTATCTAGTTATTCGTGAACCAATTTCAAAAGTCTTAGCGAATGAAGAAGACCTTAATTTTATTTATGATACAAGGCAAGGAAATCGCTTAAAGGGCAGCTTAGCTTTAATAAAGCAGTTAGGTAAAATTGATAATTGCGCTTGTATTTTTATGACGAATACACTGCAAGATGCTCTGATAAGTTATTTGGCTAAGAATATCGTTAGAGTAGGTTATGCTACAGAGCAACGAGGAGTATTATTAACAAACAAGCTTAAATTTGATAGAAATAGGCATTATATTAATCGCTATGCATATTTGGCTAATGAATTATGCAATAACCAATTCAAAAAACTCCCGGAAGTCTCTTTAAATCATACTAAAAATAGCAATATTCTTAATAAAAGTGGACAAATAATAATAGGTATTTGTATTTTAAGTGATTATAAAGGCAGCCGTCATTATCCAATCAACCAAACAATTGAGTTTGTAGGCTTATTAAAGCAAACATTAGGTGAGTCAGTTCATTTTATCATGCTCGGCAGTAAAGAAGAGCAAACTACCGCGGAGCAAGTTGTTAAAGGCTGCATAGAGCAAAAAAATGAGCAGGTAACGTCTTTAGCAGGAAAAACGACCATTGTTGAATTAATAGCTGATATTGCAGCGCTTGATCTTTTAATAACGGTAGACTCCGGTCCTCTACATATTGCTGCCGCAACTAAAACGCCTGTAGTAGCTTTACATAGTAAAGGCACTAGTCCTTTTAGTTTAATTTGCCCAAAAGGCACTTTAGTCAACGTTGTCAATAGTCGAGGGAGTTACATCAACGACAGTGATCAAATTATTGATTTATTGGTTGAAGATATCGTAACCGCCACATTAGATTTAATTAAAGATATTGATAAAAAAGGCGTTATTTGAGGCAATCCATTATTAAAGGATATAACGCTACATTAATAAAAAATAACATTCAAATACCGTCTGACTCCTTTAAGGAGTTACCTCACCACCTGTTTAGGGGAGCCAACAGGTATCGCTTCTGCCGACTTAACTAAGATAGCTGTTTTTTATATTATCAGAGCAAAACGCCATAAGGATTTTAGGGAATAGCTACGCATGGTAAAGGCACTATGGGTTGGTTCTTTGGTTGTAAATTACATCTTATCGTTAATTATTTAGGTGAAATATTATAGGTAAAAATAACGGAGGGATGTTGATGATCGAAAGCCAGTTCCGGACATGATCACTTCAATTTCTGGAATACTCAATGGAGACCAAGGTTACTTGAGCAAAGGTTTAGTTGACGAGTTATTTTAAGCTGGTATTGAGTTAGTCACCAAGGTTATAAAAAACATGAAGAAAAAGCGATATCATTATGCGATAAAGCTATGTTATCCAAACGATCCCTTATTATATCTTTTTTTGGTAGTTCTCATAAAGCTTGGCTTCTTTAATGAAGGCGTAATAGGCCTCCATTACCGACAAGATAAAACCGCGGCGGCCGGAGAATAATTTGCGCTGTAACAAGTACTCTTTAAGAAACACTAAAGGGAAGATAAAAAACAGCTTTAGACTGGAGAAGGGTTTATTTTTGGTAAACTTTTCATCGGCTTTTAAACCTGAGTAAGTATTGTTCTTGCTGGTGATAGCGGCGATGGAATCGTAGCCATAATGATCGAATACCTTATTGATGAAGATTTCCTTACCATCGACTGTGGCGCTTTCATGAGCTAGGCGGGAATGATCAAAAAAGGATTTAGATTTCTTATATAGTCTGTGGTTGTTGGGTTTTTTACTTAAGATTGATAGAGGTTCACCGATAAAAATATCGTTACGCCAGAAGCGTACGCTGTCGGCTTTGTTTTGCTCTATGATGTCTTTAAAGGCGGTAATAAGCTGGTGGTTAATCGCTTCGTCGCCATCTAGATTTAATACCCACTCGTTGCGGCACAATGTCATGGCATATTGCTTTTGTTTCGCATAGCCTTGCCATGCATGTTCAAATACGGTAGCTCCGTATTCACTCGCTATGGCTAAGGTGTTATCTGTACTGCCAGAATCAACTAATATCACTTCATCCATGTCCCGAACGCTAGCCAAAGTCTTAGCTAAGTGTTTTTCTTCGTTTTTAGTGATGATGAATACACTGATAGGTAATGTCATGAATGATTGGTTTGAATAGTTAGTCAATAATGGGACAACTATAACAAATAATATCTCCTATGAATATCTTCTCCTATGTCAGCTTAGAGAAAGAATATATGTGTTTAAAAAACAGTCGGTATTATTTTTATGTATAGTTGTTATCTAAAAGAGCTTAAAATTTTTTTGCTTATATTTCTTTTTTTCATGTTTTAACTAACCAAGAACAACAACATTTTCTGCATCGAAGACACTGACCATATGGATAGCACTTCTCTCCCTATCCTGGTTACGTTTGACGTTTTAGCATCAACCGCGATTATTTTCGTTGTGTGCTTTGCTCCTTTTATCCAGTTGATAAAACAACCTTGAAATTGACTTGGCTATATTTCTGATATTATGCGAGCTTATTCTTTTCTATTTTTTGTATTGCTTCCCAACAATCAGATATACAAATTACACCGATAAGCATTGTAATTAGTATGTCTAGCAGAGGTGATTTAACCTTATATTGTTGGCGTTCATCGATGATTGCGGCAAACTTTTCTTCAATTGTTGATAACATAGGAAACTTAAATGATCGTTTCTGCAATTTGATCACACTTTGGCTATAAAATATATTTCATGATCTTGCCCTGATTACTACTATTAGTGACTGCTACCAAGTGTAACTAATTTCCGTTCTGTAATATGAATCGCCATAACTATCTTGGCCTGCTTTTAAAGACATACCTATAAATCCTTCTAAATAGGTATGTCTTAGGCTGATCTCAAGTTCATTTGTACGCTGATAGTCTTCTAGGGCAAGTTTATCTGTGATATCTACACTTTTTAGCGTCACTGCGAGGTGACTTTTATTGGTTAGATCAATATTGAATCTAGCTGTTGTGATAATTGCTCCGGCTAAGTCACCATTTTTTCTATTATTTGCCCACCAATGCCCCATAATTGCACCATCATTTCGGTAACCTTCAGCATAAATATGATGCTCATACCAATGGGTATGATAATCAGCGTATTCTAAATATAGTGAACTCGACTCAGAAAAATAAGGAAGAAATAGGCCTAAGTTATACGCAAGGTTGCCCAATTCGTAGTTTTTGTGGTCTTTGGTATCTTCTCCGGCATATTCAAAATAAAGGGTAAAAGGAAAATCTTGAAATGATAGATCAAATCGATTAGTAATTGAGGCTATTTGATTGCCAACTTCAACATTTGAATTAGCACAGCCAGTTTCACCTGAACCACAATTGTCTGAATTGACGGGATCAATAATAGCTTTCCAAACATCACTAAAACCTGTATTTCGTTCACCGCCGCCAAATTGAAAGGTTCGATTAGCCCCAATAGTCCACCAGTCGAATGGCTGTATACTGAAATGCATGCCCATTATAAGTGGCTTTCCAGATGATACAGCACCATTAAAACGAATACCTTCCATTTCATCTAATTGTCCTAATGAAAACTCATATTTAGCATTCCAAGAGGTGATCGGCTTTACATTACTCATTGTCAGCGAAAGGGCAGGTTTAGCATTGGTTGAAAGTAAAGAAGCACTTTCTTGTAGAGGTGATGACCAATGCTCACGATAACCTAAATCAATTTGTAAATATTCATAACCAAAAGAAATATAGGAGTTAGAAGGTATTATTTGATTGGCGTCAACAATTGTGCCACCAACGTTTGCGATGATATATTTATTAAACTGGTAAAATGCGATAGCTGTTGTTTGAAAAGAACTATCTAATTTAATACCTCTATTATTATCCTGAGTTCTCTTATTATTATCTGAATATCCTACCTTGGAAGATAGGTGGGTGATCCCTCCTTGTTTCTGATATCTTTTGATATAATTAACTAGACGATTATAAAGCGTCGGGTGAGAGGTCTTTATCTTATTTAAATATTCAACGACCGTAACGATATGGAATGGCTTATTTAGAACAGGCATTTGCGTAATTGAAGCTAATCGCTCAATTTGTAATTCAAATAAGGGATCTGTATTAAGCGGCAGGTAAGGACTAACGCCTTTTGCCTGAGCAAAAATGGAGGGAAAACAAAATACAAAGCAAAGCAAACTATTTTTTAACACTAAATTCACAGTAAAATCACAAGGTAATCACAAAATTAGGCGGATTATACTTCAATAGTTGTTGCTATTGAAGTTCAATATCGTTTATAGCAATTGGATTAATTAACAGCTCATTTTTAATGGTTTAAACGAATAACACCTGACTAAGTTTTATCATCCGTTTTTCCGATGAGAAAATGCTCTCAATATTAATTACAGGGCTATTACTTCCAATTGTCCATTGCACTTTTTTTACGTGCGATCAGGCGAGGAATGATTAAACCTAAAATTAAACCGAGCGCTAAAACAATTGCTCCATTAAAAAACCATTCTTTTTTGATATTCATATCTTGGTCTTTGAGTTTAGATTTTACTGCTGTAAGTTCTTTATTTAACGAAGAAATTTCGTTATTAAGATGGGTTTGATCTAAAGCTAACTGTTCTGCTTTATTGTTTGATGCACTGAGTTTTCCATCAAGATCTACACCAATACTTTCAAGATTTACTAACTTTTCGTTTAGCTCAGCGATAATGTATCTTAAACCCGGTTTAGTGGAAACATATTTACTTTCAACCCAAACTTCACGTCCTCTATTATCAATAATTTGTGTATAGTCGTTTTCTTCTTGATTCGTTAATTTAATTTCAGTACCGGAATTAATACTGCCTAAAATTCGAAAATTATTACCTGCTCCCGAGTGCATATAAATAAAAAGTTCATCGGAAATAAAGCCTTGAGTTAATTCTTGCGCAGCAACTTCTTCGGCTTGAATGCTAGAAGGGCTTAATATTACGAGACAGGCAAATAATGTTTTAACAAATTTCATGCAATGACCAAAGTTCAATTATTCTATAATTGCTCAAAATATTAGGGGTTTGGCTCGTTGATAGCAAGACAAAAGGTGATTTATTTCATCAATTTTTATCTTTTTTAAAACATTGCTTCAATTGGTAAGGTTTTGTATTGTAGTAACTCATTTTCAGTTGAATTAATTCATTGCTAGTAACTGTTCACATAAGCGACTACATGATTCGAATAACTGTATCTAAAAATATTTCTATGGAAAGGTATGACTACCGAAGTTGAACTAAAATATCTAGTTTTGTGCAGTGACGCTGCAGCAAAAATTACCGCCGTATTAACGGATAAAAAAATTACTTATGAGCAAAGTACTACGCATTTGTCTAACTGTTATTTTGATACCCTTGAGTTAGCGCTTCGACATCAAGACATGGGACTAAGAGTTCGTGAGAGCGATAGTTTCATCGAGCAAACCATAAAAACAGCAGGTAAAACCCTTGGTGGACTTCATCAGCGTCCAGAATACAATGTCACTATTGATAAACGTTTTCCTGAACTTGCCTTATTTCCAAAAAATATTTGGTCTGCTTCACAGTCAGTAAGCTTACTTCAAGATCAATTGATTGCGTTATTTACTACTGATTTTCTGCGCACAAAATGGTTAGTGACACTTAATGAGTATACTCAAGTAGAAGTGGTATTTGATCAAGGCAAGATCACCAGTAAAGGACAAAGTGTTGACTTATTAGAAATTGAACTGGAGTTGGTCATTGGGGATATTTCAGCCTTATTCCTATTAGCTGAACTATTTTTCGATGTGCTTGATGTTAGACCTGGCATTAAAAGTAAAGCGGCTCGTGGTTATGCTCTTTATCACGAGAAAGTAACAGGTGAACATAATTTCGCGACATGTATACCACTTAAAATAGCGGCTAATACAGAACAGGCATTTTCTTCGGGTGTCGACTTCTCATTACAAGAATTACAAATTGTTATTGATGCTTATTTACAATGCCCTTCACTAGAAAATTTAGTTCAAATTAATGAAGCGTTAATCGTATTACGACACGGATTTTGGTTATTCAGAGATACTATGTCCGCTGAAGTGTTTCAAATTAAAGAAGAGTTAAGCCATTTTATTCAGTTATTATCATGGGCTAATAATGCACTATTCTTGGAAGAATTAACAAATAAAACAGGAAATTATCGTAAGAAACTAGAGTTGAGTGAACAACTGATTGAACAACTTAAGTTAGAAAAACGGCGTTTACCCAGTATTAACGATGTTACAAAACTCTTACATTCGAAACGTTTTAATTGTTTGCAATTGTCTTTACTCAAATTTTTGTGCGCAGAGTCAAATACACAAAACAGCATATTAAATGATACGAATGCAATGCTAAATTTTGCTCATCATGCCTTGAGTACAAGCTTGTCTGAATTACAGGCTATTATTCCAGAAGCTTTATCATTATCTAGCAAGCAATACTTGGAGCAAAGCAAATTATTGAACCGTTGTTTACTGACGAGCAATTGGCTAGGAAACTTATATGATGAAAACGAACGTATGGTTTATCTCGCTCCATGGTTAGATCTTAAACGCGGCCTTACTGAGTTACAAACTTTGTGGATTATACAACAACAATTACAGCAGCTCGACGAACAGCCAATTAAGTTAGTAAATTGGCAAGACAGTAAGGTTGATAGTTTGTTGCATGCTCTTGATAATTCACGTCGAAAAGCCTTGTCAGTAGCACCTTATTGGCAACATTAATATATTAGCCAGAGTTACATGAGTTGAATTAGTGGGTTTTGGTCGTCTTATTGACGCTTAACGACTTCTTCAACTTTAGCTAATAATAAATCAACTTTTTGTTCAAGTAATTTATTGTTCGCTAAGATCTCTCTATTTTGACTGCGCAGCTCTCTATTTTTAACATTTGTATCAGAAAAGCTAACAAATTTATTAACAAATTGCGCGCCCACATAACCGACCATGCCTACACCAATATAAAACATCGCAGCAACGATAAATCTACCCGCAATTGTCACCGGATAAAAATCACCGAATCCAATGGTGCTGGCGCTCATCTGTAACGTCCAAAAGGCATCACGGTAAGTTTTTATATTACTATTTACGTCAGATAATTCTGCCTGAACTAACGCGAAAGATAATAAGGCAATAATTGAATAGAGCACAATTAAGGTCATGATAACCAGAAAGAAAGTATGGTAATTCTTAACCCCAAACTCATCAATAGCATGGGTTTTTAATCGATATTTCATCATTTCTTCTTCTATTCGTTTTTATCTTCTACATGATGGATTAAATCATCCATTAGCCGTTTTTTTATCTCTAATTGTTGTTCGGGTTGTAGCTGATATTTTTTTGCTAAAACATCATAGTCAGCAGGCGCTAAACTTACCGTTAAACGTGGGCGCTTAGGGCGTTTATTTGTTGGAAGACCTAATATATTTCTAATTTGATCTGATGGACTTAGCCCTGCTTCCAATGCTTGTTTTCTGATCGACAATTGAATTTTTTCATCCATATCAAAAGCAACTTGTACTGCCTTTACTGCTTTTATCGATGATTGCCATTTTTCAGGGATTTGTCGGGTCATAATTTAACTTCCAGGGAACATATCAACAATATCGGATGTTGGACGATATAACGTTAAGAATACATCGGTATCGCCATCTTGCCATACTTCTATATCAATACCACGGGACTGATCTTGATCTAATAGGGCGTAGAGTTCAAATTGTTCACCGGCCTCATTGCCTTCATATGACGATAAGCTTTCAGTTCTGTTATCTTTACGATGAAAATAACCGACTTCTGAAAAGATGTTTTGCTGGTATTGTGGACTAGTCCAACCTGATGTTAGTTGATTATCTGCTTGTTTATCGAGAAAGGCGTTTCCAGGCTCGTCAAAAACGGTAGAAAACTCATCAAGATCAAAAAGGCTTTCAACCTCTTGATTATTAATTTTTAATGAAAATTTGAGAGCGGTTTGATCATCTTCATCTAGGGTTAGATAGAGTTCAATATTATCATTACCTAACAGCACCCACTCCGTTTGTGTTTTTCTTTCAAATTCGTAACAGTTGACTGCACTGACTTGAAATTGTTGTTGACGCAATGCTTCAGGTAAACCAAAGCTGTCAGTAAGCACAATAATGTCTTTAATTTTTAATTCTTTTACATCGGTTAAAGAACGTTGTTTTTCTTCTTTGTTAAAAACGCGTTTGAAAAAACTCATAGTTATCACCGTAAAAATCGCTCACTTACACCAATAGGTATAATGAGCGACTTTGTTAACTGTCCAACCTTTAAAAGATAAGGCTACTTTTGTTTCGCTTTTAAACGATCCAGTACTGAATTTGCACTGTTACTGGTAGCACCAATGCCAGCTTCTTTCAATTGAGCTTCTAAAGAATTATCTGAATTTTCTGATTCTAATAACTCAGCCGCTTTCATGCGATCATCAAATTTTTGCTGTTTGGCTTTAATACGTTCTAAAGAATCTTTTGCATTAAGCAACTTTGAATTACTTGATGAAAAGTTGTCTGTGATTGCCGATGTCGCTTTTTGTACACTTTCTGTGGTTTTTACCATAGAAAGTTGACGTTTATATTCGCCGACTTGACGCTCGCTTTTCTTCACTAGCTCTTTTAAACGATCAGCATTTCCAGAAAAACTATCAAGCGCTTGTTGTTGAGCGTTTAAGTCGCTTTCTAGGGTCGAAATCTTTTCAGCAACGGCTAAAGCAAGTGTTTCATCACCTTTATCTAATGCTTGTACGGCATAACCTTCATGCTCAGTTATTTCACGCTTAATACGGTCAACATCTCTACCTGATGCCATTTGTTGAGCCATTACGCCGGTTAAATCACGTTTTGCTTTGGTTAAATGATTTTCAGAGTCGCGAATTTCCTGCTCAAATATTCGGGTTGCATTGGAATCGACAATCGATTCGCCAACTTCACTTGCGCCACCACGAATTGCGGTCATTATTTTCTTGAAAATACTCATATATTACTCCTAAAAAGTGGTCGCTTAAATTAAATAGTCGCTCATATCATCGATGATTTCGATGGCATTATTGCTTAAAACACCTAATTCATGTTCAATATCTGAGAAAGTTGAATTGATTGATAAGGCACCAAAAATTACATACTTATCACCAATTTTTGAAAAAGAAGATAAGGGCATAGGAATATTCATCTCTAACATACTTTCATGCATTTCATTAACGCGGTCTGATCTTACTTCTTCAGCGCCCCATAAGTAGGTAATGCACAGAATTTGATCATCAGTGACTGAGACAAATATAGGGAGTTCTTCACGGTCAATTACCGTGATTTGTAAAACGTCAACCTCGCCTGAAATGGGTTGGCAGTCAAAAACCATTCCTGTATCTGAGTTGTCTGCTAAGGCATTCAAATGGTTTGCGATCTTATGAATATTCATGTTCTTCCTCATGTTTATTAATGACAAAATAAGTGATTAGGCTTTTTTGTCTGATGACATATTATGTCATCGGGTTTAATTTAGCACTTTGACATAATATGTCAAGCATTAGTTTTAAGTATTAGCTTTAAATATTAGTATTCAATATTAGTTTTCTCATATTATTATTGACTGTTATTTAATCCTTGTTGATCACGCCATGCATTTTGATGTAACTGGTATATGGTATGGCTGCCTAAATAATTAATAGGAATATCATCTTTTTTTAAATAAAAATTGTGCGGGAACTCAAATGAACTGATCAACATAGGTAACGTTAACCAATTATGTTTAACGGGTAATTCATTCAATGCTTTTAATCGAGTCAGGGGACTAGCACCAAGTTTGGTCGCTATAGTCCAACCCCACTCACCAAAACTTGGGACGTTGTCATGATATTGCTCTACGGAAGAAAAATTTGCCGCTTTGACCGTTTTTCCGATAGAAATAAATGAATCTTTAGCGTGATAAGGGCTAGTTGATTGAATAGCCATGACGCCGTCACCGGCAAGTAACTGCTTTAAGCGCGCATAAAAATTGACTGAATAAAGTTTATTTAAATCAGGGTGACTTGGATCGGGTAAGTCGACAATTATTGCGTCAAAAACACGACGATTTTTTAAGAGTTCATCAATGGCAAGAAAAGCATCGGCTTTAATGATGTTGACTCTATTATCATTTAAGCTGCCTTTATTTAATCCTATAATATGACGGGATAAACTCTTCGGTAGTTTATGCTCGGGTTTTTGAAAGATATCCACTATTTCGCCGTCTAGATCAATCAAGGTGACTTGCTCAGGAGACCATTGCAATACATCGCGTAAAGCCAAACCATCACCGCCACCAATAATCAAAATATTATCCTGCCTTGCTGATGCTGCTAAAACCGGACTTACTAAATAACCATGATAAATGTGCTCATCAATAGAGGAGAACTGTAAGCGACCATTGAGGTAAAAATTAATGATGTTGGCTTGTTCAATCCCCATATGACGTTGGGTAAAAGTAAGTTGTTGGAAGCGCGTGCTATCACTATAAACAACCTTGTCGGTATAGAGCAAATTGCTCATTTGGTTCATCCAGCTATTCCCTTGTTGATATATAACAACAATGAAGAGTAATAGGGCTAGGTGTAAACCAATCAATGTTTTTCGCCAACGAAGTTTTCGCCAGTAATACCCGATAAATATGCTACCCGCGGCTAAATTTAAGGCGGCAGTGAGAGCACTTGCTTTGCTAATATCTATGGTTAGTAGAAACAATACCCAAACGGCGGCACCGCAACCTGCACCGATATAATCTGCACCGTAGATAGTACCTAAATTATTTTTTAGATGGGTTTGATGGATCTCTTCTCTAATTCTGGCAATGAGCGGAATTTCCATGCCAATGAAAAATCCTAGGAAAAAACCAAAAAAGTAAGGACTATTAAAGGCAAGATAACTTAACTGCTTAAATAAACCACCGCGTGGTAAGGCATCAGGGGGGAGTGAAAACATTTCTGAAATAATATGTGGAAATGTTTGAGTGATAGCGATCAGGCCGCCAATAATAATAATAGATGAGCTACCAAGTAGCGCAATAATGAATTCAAGCCAAACAAAGCCATTAAAGGCACATTGAATTTTTCGTGCGGCAAATGCACCTAATCCCATAGCAACAATCATGAGTCCGATCATTGCATAAATAGTGCTTTCCATTACACCCAGTACACGACCGGCATAATGCGATAATAAGTACTCGTATATTAACCCACAGCCAGCTAATACAGCCATGGTGAGGATGAGTAAAACATCATCCAACAACAATCTTCGTTTATTAAACACCATAGGGGAAATAACTAATTTTTTAGCAGCGTTCTATGCCATCAACGCGGTAAGAATTAAGGCGATCGAAATACTAATAGCCATCTCAACACTAGCAACACCGATATTATGCTGTTGATCTACTTCTTCAACTAAATTTATACCCCATAAAATAAGTTTCTTGGCGAAGGACGTTAGTATTGATACTAATAATGTCATTACAATACCGAAAACTAACCAACCAATAAGGTTCATTATTAGTGTTTCAGGGCTATAACTTAAAAAGTGGCTGGCAGCTGTCACGGCAAGTGCGGTACTGATTACTTGTCCGGTATAGCGAATAGCTAAAGCCACTTGACCATTAGCAAAAGCTTCCTGCATACAGCTACCTTGGTTATTCTTAGCGTATTGTTTTTCTTTAATACGCGTGACCAGTAATAACATAGTTTGCGCGACAATAAAGCCACAAATAATCGCAATAAAGGTATTTAAATCTATGCCATCTACCCAAAGTAGTACGGCTCTAATAATAATGGCAGTGGCAATAGCACCCGCCGCATCAACAAGTCCTATGGTGATATTGTGGTTTTTAATGTGTTGATTTTTATCTATTTGATTAAGGGCTATTTTGTCATGAATAACGCGGCCGACTTTAATAAGAATTAAGCCCAATACACCATAAGAAAACATGCCAATGGCTTCCATTAAATAACTGGGCGCATTTTCACCGGTAATTGCCCCTGTTAATACAATGCCTAATGCTGCAATACTACCTGCGACACTAATGCCAAAAGCGAAATTATCTTCTTTTGCTAATTCTTCAGTGGAATTAACTTTAGCCGATAATCCGGAAATAAAGCGCATTGCCCCAAGCAGAACAATGGCAATGGAGATATCGATCGCTAGATAGATCAGTAAGTCTTGGTTTAAAGCGGTTATGTCTATAAGTGTGTTCATAATAGGTCCTATGCTCCTGCTCGTTATTTCCCGCGGCGAAAGCCACGAGAGGTTGAGCTTTTACTGTTTCTAAAACTAGCGTTTTTTGAATAATTTGATTTTTTTGAAAATGAGCTTTTTGTAGCACTACTAGCGCTAAATCTGTTGGCGCTGGTTTGTGCTGTTTTACTTTGACTTGATAAGCTCGAAGCACCTGAACGATTTTTACCGTAAGCGCTAGTGAATTTTTGTCCGCGACTTTGAAATGATTTTTTGGTGCGTGTATCCAGTTGATTTTGTTGTTTCAACTGATTAGGGGAGCTGTATCTGGTTCTGCCATAATCATTATAATAGCTATAGTTTCTGTTTCTTCCCCAGTCATTATAAGAATGACGTCTTGAACCAAATACATCCCCCATCATTGAATACATGCCATACCAAGCCCAAAACGACATGCCATTACTTCCCGTTGACCATTGACCATAACTTGGGTTACCAATCAACTGTTCACCGGTGCCAAAGTCCTGGGCATTATTCGCACGTAAACTTTGTGATTTAGACAAAGAATTAACACGCGGTAAGACACCATCAGACATATCAGCCAATACATTTAAAGGATCACTAAGGGCATCGGAATAAAGTGTTGGATCAGCGGCTTGATAAATATTTAAGAGTTCATCATAAATAGCCTGATTGTTGGCAAACATACTGGGCTGAGTTTTAACGGTATTAATACGATCAAGTAGCGCTTTATACATTGGACCTTGTATCGTTGCTTCTTTTCGAAATTCATCAATTAACGTCTTTAATTCAGGTTTTTGAATGGCAACTTTATCTGCATACTTCCTGATCAAGTTTGCATTGCTCACTTGATTGCCAGCTAAAGCATCCGCAAGTTGCTGTACACGTTGTTCGGTGATCGGTGTTTGCTGAATTATTTGATCTTTTATTGGATCGCCACAACCAACTAACATCAATACAAGTGCAAATAGGGTAAATTTCAATGAGTGCATTTCTGCCATAGTGTCCTCAAAAATGCTATGGTAATCATTTAGTAATATCACCATCGACATAATATGTCTATTTATTCGTTATTTAATTGTGTAATTTTTTATGACTTGTTTCAATGAAGAGAGTTTACATCATTTAAACTATAATGCATGTACTGATTTAGGAATTTTCCAGCATGTCTATTTTAAAAGAAAAAACATTGCCACTGTTATTACAACAGCAACAAGATAAAAGTTGGCAACAATTTAGCGATCAATATGGCGACGCGGTTAAGTCCCTATCTTCTCTACAATTAAAAGACTTTAAGCAAGCAATTACCTTAAGTGATTTTATTCTATCGAGTGCTTTGCAAGCACCGGATACCGTGCTCTCATTATTTTCCTCTGAAACCGTTTATAAAACCCATACACCAGATTACAAGATGCTTTTACAAGAGCAACTCAAACAATGTACAACCGAAGATGATCTCCATCGCATCCTCAGAATTTTTAGATTACAACAAATGGTCAATATTGCCGTTGCTGACCTTGTGTTAAATATTAGTTTAGATGAATCGCTATGTCGTCTTTCAGAACTTGCTGATCAGCTTATTCTTGGTGCGCTAGGTTGGTTAACTGATTTCTGTCAGCATAAATGGGGTACTCCTAAAAATAAAGAAGGGGAGATTATGCCGCTACTTGTTTATGGGATGGGTAAGTTAGGAGGAAAAGAGCTGAATTTTTCTTCTGATATCGATCTGATTTTTGTTTACCCTAATCGTGGTGAAACAGAGGGGCTTAGGCGCAATATTGATAATCAGCAATTTTTTATCCGATTAGGGCAGAAATTGATCACCGCGCTCAATCAAAAAACAGCCGATGGTTTTGTTTATCGTGTTGATATGCGACTACGGCCTTTTGGCGAAAGTGGTCCTTTGGTGATGACCTTCGATGCTATGGAAGATTACTATCAAGAGCAAGGTCGAGATTGGGAACGTTATGCGATGTTAAAGTCGCGCTTAATTGGTGAAGGGAAATATCACCACAAGCTCTCCAAAATGCTAAGACCTTTTGTTTATCGTCGATACATTGATTTTAGTGTGATTGATAGTTTACGACGCATGAAAATGATGATCGCACAAGAAGTTCGCCGTAAAGGTCTTACCAATAATATTAAGTTGGGAGCTGGGGGCATTCGTGAGATCGAGTTTATTGTGCAGGTTTTTCAATTAATAAGAGGTGGTCGGGTCAATACGCTTCAAGAACGGAATTTATTATCAGTATTACCAATATTAGTTGCTGAAGAAGAGCTCAGTCAGCACAGTATGCTGGTTTTAAAACATGCGTATCGTTTTTTACGTAGAGTTGAAAATATTATTCAGGCTTTACATGATCAACAAACACAAACCCTACCTGATTTATTATTAGATCAAGCAAGAATATTACATATTTTACAAAATGAGCATTGTTCAACATGGAGCAATTTTTTAGAATACTTATCTTTCCATACTCAAGGTGTACATCAAGAATTCATCGTGCTTATTGGCGAACAAAGCCCAAATCATCAAAGTAAGGATCAACATTGGCAAACCCTTTGGGACAGTAAATGGGATGATGAAGAAAGTTGCCATTGGATCCAACAGTCTAATCACAGCTGGCAAGTAGATAAAATATGGTCACTGTTATCATCTTTTCGCACGGATAGCGCAAAACGCAGTATAGGCAGTCGAGGCCGGCATGTTTTAGACAAATTAATCCCTTTATTACTGTGCCATCTCAATGAACAAAATGTTGAAGAGGTGGTACTTGAACGAGTTTTATTAATTTTCAATAAAATTTTAACGAGAACAGCCTATTTAGAATTACTCTTTGAAAATGAAGGTGCGTTAAAGCATTTAATTAAATTATGCCGAGCAAGTAGTTGGGTCACCGACCATATTGCCAAATACCCCATTTTACTTGATGAACTTATTGACCCTAAATTATTAAACAATCCACCGGCTTTATCCTCGTATAAAAAAGATTTACGTGAAGTGATGCTACGTATTCCGGAAGAAGACCTTGAAGCACAAATGGATATGTTGCGGCAATTTAAACAAGCACAACAGTTACGTATTGCGGCCGCAGATATTTCAAATATTTTACCTCTGACTAAAGTGAGTGATCACTTAACAGCCTTAGCTGAAGCGATCATTGAGGAAGTGATTAACCTCGCATGGCAACATGTTAAACAACGTTTTGGACTGCCAGAATTACTTGTTGACCAAGAGCACAAAGGTTTTTCAGTGCTTGGTTACGGAAAAATGGGCGGTATTGAACTTGCTTATACGTCAGATTTAGACTTGGTTTTTTTACATAATAGTCAGCCAAATGAAATGACTAATGGCAGTAAATCTATTCCGGCTAGTCAGTTTTATGCAAAATTAGCACAGCGTATTATGCATATTTTTAATACACGTATGAGCAGTGGTATTTTATATGAACTTGATATGCGACTGCGGCCTTCAGGCAATTCAGGATTACTGGTAGTACATATTAATACTTTTAATCAATATCAATTAGAAGATGCATGGGTCTGGGAACACCAAGCGTTAGTGCGTGCTCGCTGTGTTTATGGTAATGATCGATTAATAGCACAATTTAATGATATCCGGCGCAATATCTTATCGCAAAAAAGAGAAGGGCGTGCGCTACATGATGAAGTGATCAAAATGAGAGATAAAATGCGCGCGCACCTTGATCAGTCTAATGAAGGTTATAGTGATATAAAACAAGGTTTTGGTGGTTTGGTGGATATTGAGTTCTTAGCACAATACCTTGTTTTGAAACACAGCTTTTCCCAACCCGAAGTTTGCCGGTATTCAGACAATATTCGTATATTTCAACAATTGCATTTACACGATATTATTAATGAACAACAGAAAATTATCTTAACGGATTATTATTGTCAGCTAAGAGATTTAGGTCATAAAGCGGCATTACAAAATAAAGAACAAATATTACCTAATGAAACGTTTGCGTCGTATGCGACAAAAATAAATAACATTGTCGCCGCGTTATATCAGGTCAGTGACTAAAAAATAGTAGTTCACTAAAATTGACGTTCACTATTGGTAGACGTTATTAGTAGGTAGTAGATGTTACTTGGTTAGACTTGTTTGCAGCAAGCTACACTCATCGTCAAGGTATTGAACTTCTTGGTCAATAAGTACTATGGCTCGGTGCTGATAACAAAAATAAGTTGATATACCATTGATAAAATGGCCTTGTACCGCATTACCTACTTGATAAGCTACTTTGAGAATATCTTTGTCGATACGAAAAGCGTCTTTTACAATAAAATCACGGTTTAACCACCACATAACTTCTAAACCCTCTTCATTAGCATACTCTGAAAGCTTTTGGAATAAGGTTTCACCTAACCTAAAGGGACGAGATTGTTTGGTACTTTTCCAGTTTTTCCGAAGGGGCCTGACAACCATACGGCGCGCTTCCAGTATTTCGACAATATCACTGGTTACATCGGGTAAAAAGACGACATTATTTTTTATTTTTGGACCTTTGTTACCCATATCAGCATTAATACTGGCATAGAATCGTGATAAACCATCTGCTGCTGCATTAGTCGACTTTTTTTCTTTCTTAGGTTTTTTCTTTGTTGGTGTTACTTCTGAAGTTTCTTTGCTGAACGTCTGTTCAGCTACTTCTGCAGTATCGTTATTCCCATCGCTTTTATCGCCTAAAGATAATAAAAAATCTTGATTGGCTATAAAAAAATAAGCAAGCGCAATAATAAAAAGACCCAATATAGTATATCGCAGTAACTTAGAATTCATAGTGCCTAATGTCAATGTTATGATGATGTTAACTAGTATACCGAAGTTACGTGAAAAGGCGAGTTTCCACTTAGCTATGTATTCCCAGTATATTTACGTCGTTATTTGTAGACACTCGGCTCTTCTTTATTGGGTCTTGTTTTAAAACGGCGATGTAGCCACATATATTGCTCGGGCTTCTTTAAAATTTCTTTTTCTAATTCTTGATTAACTCGAATAAGATCTTGTTCATCATCACCGGTTGGAAAATTTTCTAATACAGGACTAAATTCAATGGTATAACCACTGCCGTCTTCGTTTCTAGTGGGAGTTAGCATGATGGATACTGCATTTTTTTGACGAGCAAATATTAATGTGCCTGTGGTTGTTGCGGCATCTTTAACGGCAAAAAAAGGGACAAATAAACTACGATTACGTCCGTAGTCTTGATCGGGTAAATAAACACAAGACTCTCCATCTTTTAGTGCTTTCATTAACCCTTTAACATCACGTTTCCCTAACATGTATTTATTTGAACGGCCACGACCTCTAAATTGAAAAAACTCCATTAATTGATTATTGTGCGGTCGATAAAACACCACCATAGGTTGTCCATAGCCGATAGCTCTGCAGCTAATTTCAACACTGAGGTAGTGCATGGTAAGTAGCAAAATACCTTTGCCTTCTTGTTGCGCTTTCTCCACATGTTCAAGGCCTTTAAAGGTTATTTTTCGTTTTACGCGCCAATTAGGCCACCACCAGCCCATCCCCGTTTCTAATAAAGCAATACCAGTATTTTCAAAATTTCGTTTGAGCATATACAAGCGCTTTTCAGTACTCATTTGTGGGAAACATAATTCTAAATTTTTAAGGGCTACTTTTTTTCTACTTGACCCAATGAGGTAAAGTAGTCTACCAATTAAACGGCCAAGCATTAGCTGTAATTTATAAGGCAGCCATGAAATGGAATATAAAATAATAACACCCAGCCACGTAAGCCAATATTTGGGTAATAAGAAGGATAATTTGAAGTTAGGCTGTAAAACGCTATTTTTACTCACGGTATGATTTCAACTCGTTGAATTGCAGTGATATACTAACACGTATTATATATGTTATAGGACACAGGATGAAAGTAGAACTTCCCGATTTTCATAAAGCAAGCGTATTAGTTGTTGGCGATATTATGTTAGATCGTTATTGGTATGGGCCTACAAAGCGTATATCCCCTGAGGCTCCAGTACCTATTGTTAAAATAAATCAAAATGAAGATAGACCTGGTGGCGCTGCCAATGTGGCGTTAAATATAGCGTCTATTGGCGGTAAAGTTTCTTTGGTCGGTATTACCGGAGAAGATGAAGCCGCCACGACATTGCAAACCCATCTAGAAGCAATGAAAATTAATTGTGAATTTGATAAATATAAGCACCTACCCACAATAACTAAATTACGGGTATTAAGTCGTCATCAACAATTAATAAGATTAGATTTTGAAGAGTCTTTTACTGACGTTGATAAATCTTCAGTCACTTCTCGTACTGCAGCGTTAATTGCTGGGCACGATCTTCTGTTGTTATCAGATTATGATAAGGGCACGCTATCTGATGTGCAAAGTCTTATTAAAGAAGCCAATAAACAAAAGATCCCGGTGTTAGTTGACCCCAAAGGCACTGATTTTAGTCGTTATCGCGGTGCGACACTTATTACACCAAATTTATCTGAATTTGAAGCTGTTGTGGGTGAATGTAAAAATGAAGCTGAATTAGTCGCAAAAGGTCAGCAGCTTCTTGAAGAACTGGAACTCCAAGCTATGCTCATTACACGTAGTGAGCAAGGTATGACCTTATTACGTAAAGGCCATCCTGAATTTCATTTACCTACAAAAGCTAAGGAAGTTTATGATGTTACTGGAGCGGGTGATACGGTTATTGCAACACTCGCCTTAGCGATAGCTGCAAATGCAGATTATGCGCAGGCAAGTGCTTTAGCAAATATCGCAGCGGGTATTGTTGTGGGTAAAATTGGTACTTCAACAGTAAGTGCAGCTGAAATCTTAAATGAAATTTCGACAGGACAAGAAAGCGGCTTTGGCGTTTTAAGTGAAGACCAGTTAAAAATAGCCGTGGATTTAGCAAAATCTCGTGGTGAAAAAATTGTTATGACCAACGGTTGTTTTGATATTTTACATGCCGGCCATGTTTCTTACCTCTCAAATGCACAAAAATTAGGTACACGATTAATTGTTGCCGTAAACAATGATGCATCAGTGACACGCTTAAAAGGTACTGGGCGTCCGGTAAATCCGGTTGATCGACGTATGACCGTCCTTGCTGCTTTAGGTGCTGTTGATTGGGTTGTAGATTTTAAAGAAGATACACCACAACGTCTCATTGCTAATATATTGCCTAATATTTTGGTGAAAGGTGGTGATTATAAGGTTGAAGATATTGCCGGGGGGAAAGAAGTTATTGCCGCGGGCGGTGATGTGAAAGTGTTAAATTTTGAAGACGGCATATCAACCACAGAAATTATCAATACTATTCGCTTAAACGATTAAAAAAGAACACGAAACGAGTGCTGATTTAGCGCAACGACAATGTGATAACTGCGCGTTAAAACTTTAAAGTAACACTGAAAGCATTAAAAAGGCCGCTAATGAGCGGCCTTTTTCGTAGTACTTATTTTTGAATAAAATTTAGTTAGCAATTAAACCTTGGTTTATATCGCTTAAGTCTTGCTCTGTGATCGTGCCACCAGCAAGTTTTAAAGCCAAAATATTTTGTACGTAGCCATAGCGAGTTGTCGATAAATTACGCTTAGCATCGTATAAGTTACGGGTACTATTTAATACATCAACTATGGTACGAGTACCCACTTCAAAACCTGCCTCAGTTGCTTTTAAAGCACTTTCGGCACTGATCACCGCTTGTCCGAGTGCTTTAATCGCTGAAACATCGGCGATAACCGTGTTGTATGCATTGCGCGTATTACGAATAACATTGCGGTGAGTTTGTGCTAAGTCTTGACTTGCAGCAACATAATTACTTTGTTCTTGACGTACAGCGCTTGAGATTGCTCCACCTGAATAAAGAGGGACGCTTAAAGTAACCCCAATGGAACTAGTATCATAAAAAGGTGTTTCAGGGAAATTTTGACTGCCATTTACCGCTGTAAATCCTGACTTACTTTTACCGCTACTGAAATTACCTCTAAGGTTAAGTGAAGGATAATGACCTGAACGCGCTATATTTATAGCTTCTTTAGCAATATCAACACTAATTTTTTGTGAAATAAGATCTAAGTTTTTCGCTTCTGCTACTTTTTGCCATTCATTTGCGCTGTCTGGTATCGGGCGTGAAGCACTAAAACGTTTGGTATTTAAGCTACTCAAGTTTCTAGGATAGATATTGGTGATAACACGTAATGCTTCTTCTGCTTTAAAAACATTATTTTCAGCACGAATTTCTGCTGTTACCGCGTTATCGTATTGGGCTTGTGCCTCATGTACATCCGTAATAGCGGTTAAACCAACAGAAAAGCGTTGCTTAGTTTGTTCTAATTGGCGCTCAATCGACGCCTTTTCTGCTTTAGAAAAATCTAAATCATCTTTTGCGCTTAATACATCAAAATAACCACCGGTTACGCGAACAATGAGTTCTTGTTTAACTGCTTGGTAAGCGATGTCACTTTGATGGGCTGATTTTTTAGCATTGTCTAAACGTAACCATGAATCATGACTATATAACTGCATGTTTAAGGTAGCAGAGTATTCAGTTGAATCAGTTGTGGACGTTACGGTTGAGCCTATTGGCCCAAAATTATCATTAAAGTTTTGGGCATCAGATTCTCTTGATGATAATGATGCTTCTGCGCTTAAGTTAGGAAGTAAGACAGCGCGCGCTTGATCAATTCCTTCTTTTGAAGCCATATACTGTGCTTGCGCTTTTAAAACTAGCGGATCATTAGCTTTAGCTTGTTGATAAACAGCCAGTAAATCTTCTGCATGTAAAAAGGCACTACTAGTGACACTAGCAAAACCTATTATTATAGAAATAATTTTCTTATTCATTTGTGAGAAATTCCTTTAAATGTGCCAGAGTTTTAAAATGTGATAGGTAAAACTCAATCAATATTATTGTTATTATATTATTATGTAACTATCTTACAGGTCTTATACAATTACCTGAATAAAAGAAATGTATGCCAATGTTATCTAGTGTAACAAAATATTTGTTACGAATTCTAGTATATCGATTTAGATAACTTGCTTATAACCCATTAACTCTTTAATTATTAGGTGTTTATTGTAATGGAAGACCCAGAGAATACTATTTTACGCTTTGATCATAGTGATATATCTGTTCATAATATTGAAAGAAAATACGATGGTTTTTTTAAAGTTGATCAGTATCAATTAAATCATCAGCAATATAATGGCACTAACAGCGAACTATTGACCCGTGAAATATTTGAACGTGGCGATGCTGTTGTTCTCATACCTTATGATCCAATTAATGACAAACTTGTCTTGATTGAACAATTCCGCGTTGGTGCCATTAGAACTAATGACACGCCTTGGTTATTAGAATTTGTCGCGGGAATGTTTGCTGAAAACGAGCGTCCCATTGACGTTGCCATTCGTGAAGCTAAAGAAGAAGCTAACTTAACCATTGCAGCTCACGATGTTAATTATGTGATGAAGTTTCTTTCAAGCCCCGGTGGAACAAGTGAATGTATTCATCTTTATGTCGCTAATATTAATAGCGAAAATGTTGGTGGTGTTTATGGTTTACCAGAAGAGGGAGAGGACATCTTAGTGCATGTAGTTTCTCGGCAAGATGCATTAATCTTGTTTGAACAAGGAAAAATTAGCAATGCTGCGACAATTATTGGGTTACAATGGCTGCAATTAAATTATAAGACGCTACAAGGTAATTGGCTTAAATAAATGAACACCGCAGCGCGTAAATATCGACCTCGAATATCTACACTGATGAATTTGTGTGAAGTTAATTATATGTTGATGTTAAGAGTACTCGCTGACAAAGAAAATGAAGGCGAACAACGTTGTTTTTTTATTTCTGATTTTTTATCTTATACCGTCAAGATTAATGAGGTAACACGCTACACCTCGTTAGTAACAATTAGCCAAGACATTAATGCTTCTTTTACGACGAATTCACCAAATAAATCATCAAATGAACTAGCGCTGACTCACTTACTTCAACCTCGAATGGTGATGCGTTTATATCATGATGCGCGCGTAGCTGAAGTGATCAGTTCTCAAGACATTCATCATGTTAAACCGCGCAATGACTATCCAAATGATCTTATGCATTTACCTGATGAGAAACAGCAAATTAATCATTTTTTAAAAGAGTGGTTACAACTCTGTTTTGAATTAGGTCAAGTGAAGTTGACGCTGCGTTAGAGCATGACTTTAATGTTTATTTATAACGATTTTTTTGTATAGCGATAATTTTTTATGACAACCCTTTTTAATATTGCTCAGATCACTGATTGTCATCTCTTTGCTGATAGTAAGAATCTACATTTTGGGGCAAACGTTTACCAAAACCTTATGGCGGTATTGGCTGATATAAAACAGCACCAAAAAGTCGATTTGATTGTTTTTACGGGGGATTTAACTCAAGATCACAGTGACGGTTCATATCAACGTTTTGTTGAAGCAATTAAAACGTGCCAAATAGTTACTCCTGTTTATTACTTGCCCGGTAATCATGACGAGCTTGCAAAGCTCGATGAGCATTTAAGGGGATTTCCATTTAATTCAGACAAAGTAATTGAAAGTAAATACTGGCAAATTATTTTACTTAACAGTAAAAGTGCTGCTCCTGCAGGGCAACTTTCAGCGCAATCATTAACATGGTTGCAGCAAACGGTTGATGTAAATAAACAACAGTTATTAATGATGCATCATCACCCTGTAGATGTTGGTTATTTTATTGATCGCCATGGCTTAATAAATCAAGATGAATTTTGGCAAACGCTGCAAACAATGCCCTCAATAAAAGCCATTGCTTGTGGGCATGTTCATCAAGCATTAAATTTACTACCAGCAGATAGTAAACGCTCATTGCCAGTATATACATGCCCAGCAACCTCTATTCAATTTAACGCTGAGGTAGATACGGTGAGTAATAACGGTCAAGGACCAGGGTATCGGGTATTTACTTTAGGGCTTACAGGGCAACTTAGTACCGAAACGATTTTTCTACAAGATGAAAAACTAAAATTAAAAGTGAAAATCAATGGGTAATGTTTTATACATACATGGTTTTAATTCATCTCCTTTATCTACAAAAGCTATGGTTACTCAAGCGTATTTAGCAAAGAATTTGCCTGACATTAGGTTTCATTGCCCACAAATAGCGAGTAAACCTAATGCTGCTATTGATCAATTAGAAAAAATTATTGCGCAATACCCTAACGACAAATGGTATTTAATTGGTTCTTCTCTTGGCGGATACTTTGCAACATATTTAAGTGAAAAATATAATTTTGAGGCGGTATTAATTAATCCTGCGGTGAAACCTTATGAGCTGTTAAGTGATTATCTTGGTGAACAACTTAACCCTTATACTCATGAGGTTTATACGGTTGAAAAATCCTATTTAAAAGACTTAATACGATTAGAACAGAAAAAAATAAGAAAAAATAATTACATGGTCATGGTACAAACGGGAGATGAAGTGTTAGATTATCAACAGACAGTTGAAAAATACCAAGACTGCAACTTAATTGTACAGGCAGGGGGAGACCATAGTTTTGTTAACTATGCACAAGTGCTCACAAAAATGATGCATTTTTTCCAGCTAGCGTAACCTTATATTCTATAGACAATGAACAATAATGCGATCGAAAACATAAATGACTGAACAATATAATTCGGAATCTATTGAGGTTCTAAGCGGGTTAGACCCCGTACGACATCGCCCCGGCATGTACACAGATACGACTCGTCCTAATCATTTAGGACAAGAAGTTATCGATAACTCAGTGGATGAGGCTTTAGCGGGTCACGCCCAAAATATTGTAGTCGTTCTTGATAAAGACCAATCGTTAGAAGTAACGGATGATGGTCGTGGTATGCCAATAGATATTCATAAAGAAGAAGGTGTATCTGGCGTTGAATTAATATTTTGCAAGCTTCATGCGGGTGGTAAATTTTCTAATAAAAATTATCAATTTTCTGGTGGTTTACATGGTGTTGGTATCTCTGTGGTCAACGCATTATCTTCCCGTGTTGACGTAACGGTTAGACGTGATAGCAAAATTTATGAAATGGCCTTTGAAAGTGGCGAGAAAGTTGAAGAGCTCAGAGAAACTGGCACAGTAGGCCGCCGAAATACCGGAACACGCGTAAAGTTTTGGCCAGATGCAAAGTACTTCGACTCAGCAAAATTCTCAGTGTTAAAACTGGTTCATCTACTAAAGGCAAAAGCCGTATTATGCCCAGGTTTAACGATAAAATTTCATGATAAAAACGAAGATAAAAAATACGAATGGTGTTTTGAAGATGGCCTGGTTGATTATCTAAAAGAATCGGTTAAAAACTATATAAACTTACCTGAAGAACCTTTTGTCGGAACGTTTTCGTCGACACAAGAAGCTGCTGACTGGGCAATTACTTGGTTACCCGAAGGTGGCGAAGGGGTGGGTGAAAGTTATGTTAACCTCATTCCTACCATTCAAGGTGGTACCCATGTTAATGGTATGCGCCAAGGTTTGTTGGAGGCAATGCGAGAATTTTGTGAATTTAGAAACCTCATACCTCGTGGCGTTAAACTCACACCTGATGATATTTGGGATAAATGTTCTTATATCTTATCGGTTAAAATGCAAGATCCGCAATTTGCGGGTCAAACCAAAGAGCGATTATCTTCTCGTCAATGTGCAGCGTTCGTAACTGGTGTTGTTAAAGACTCATTTAGTTTATGGCTCAATGAACACACAGAAATTGCTGAGTCACTTGCTGATTTTTGTATTTCTAATGCGCAGCGTCGACTACGTGCTA
>JBLHNB010000007.1:0-106668 GCA_047621305.1 Alteromonadaceae bacterium
GTGTTGGTAAAACCGTTAACATGATGGAACTTATTCGTAACATCGCGATTGAGCATAGCGGCTACTCAGTATTTGCTGGTGTAGGTGAGCGTACTCGTGAAGGTAACGATTTCTACCATGAAATGAACGATTCAAACGTACTTGATAAAGTATCGCTTGTTTACGGTCAAATGAACGAGCCTCCAGGAAACCGTTTACGCGTTGCGTTTACTGGTTTAACTATGGCTGAAAAATTCCGTGACGAAGGTCGTGACGTATTATTTTTCGTAGATAACATCTACCGTTATACACTTGCTGGTACTGAAGTATCTGCATTGTTAGGTCGTATGCCATCAGCTGTTGGTTATCAACCAACACTTGCTGAAGAAATGGGTGTTCTTCAAGAGCGTATTACGTCAACGAAGAAAGGTTCAATCACTTCAATCCAAGCGGTATACGTACCAGCAGATGATTTGACCGATCCATCTCCAGCAACAACTTTTGCTCACTTAGATGCAACAGTTGTATTAAGTCGTGATATTGCTTCACAGGGTATTTACCCAGCAATTGACCCGCTTGATTCTACTTCTCGTCAATTAGACCCGTTAGTAGTTGGTGCTGAGCATTATGAAACTGCACGTGGTGTTCAATCGACATTACAACGTTACAAAGAACTTAAAGATATCATCGCTATCTTAGGTATGGATGAGTTATCTGAAGAAGATAAATTATCGGTGAATCGCGCTCGTAAGATTCAACGTTTCTTATCTCAACCGTTCTTCGTTGCTGAAGTATTCACAGGTTCTTCTGGTAAGTATGTATCACTTAAAGACACTATCAGTGGCTTTAAAGGATTACTTGCAGGTGAGTATGATGATTTACCTGAGCAAGCTTTCTACATGGTTGGTTCTATTGAAGAAGCAACTGAGAAAGCTAAAAACATGTAATGAGACTGGCGGTTAGTTTTTTCGGAGATATTCTTTAGGAATAACTCTGTAAAATAATAACCGCCTATTTTGGAGGTCAACATGGCATTACTTTCTGTAAATCTGAATGTGGTAAGTGCTGAAGAAAGCTTATTTTCTGGTGCAATTGAATCATTACAGATCACAGGCAGCGAAGGTGAATTAGGTATTATGCCTGGTCACGCACCTTTACTGACCTCACTAAAACCGGGTATGGCTAGAATCGTTAAGAAAGGTGGTGCTGAAGAAGTTATCTATCTTTCTGGCGGTATGCTTGAAGTTCAACCAAATAATGTCACGGTACTAGCTGATATAGCAGTACGTGGTGATGATTTAGATGAACAGTCAGCACTTGAAGCTAAAGAAAGAGCAGAGAAGCATTTGAATGATCATGGTAATGACGTTGATTATGCGGAAGCTGCTGCAGACTTAGCACGTGCAGTAGCACAACTACGTGTTATTCAAGCTAGCAGTAAAAAATAGAATACTGTTCTAATAATTACACGATGTTTTAGTGAATAAAAAACGACATTTTACTTTAAAGTAAATGTCGTTTTTTTTTGTTTGAACAATAATGGGCATTGTTCCCGCCTAGGTAAATAAACTTTAGATTGGTTTTTATCATTGTATGTAGGTTGCTAAATATAAATGAGTGAAAGCGTTATAAACACTTATTTAGCAATGGTAATTATTGAATGAACAACGGTACAATAGTTTAGTTGCTAATAACTCTACTAATTTGGACACTCTATGAGCCTCTCTGTTGTTATTCTTGCCGCGGGTAAGGGCACCCGCATGCGTTCTTCATTACCTAAAGTACTCCATCCTATTGCTGACCGTCCTATGGTCAGTCATGTTATTGATAGCGCGCGTCAGCTTGATGCAAAAAACATATATGTCGTTTACGGTTTTGGTGGTGATGTATTAAAAGAAAAAGTCATTGGAACTGATTTAACCTTTGTAGAACAAATAGAGCAACTAGGTACAGGGCATGCTGTTGATATGGCATCACCTTTTGTAAAAGATGATGAAGATGTATTGGTATTATATGGTGATGTGCCATTAACCAAAGTCTCAACGTTAGAACGTTTACTAAGCGTTAAACCTGATAATGGTATGGGACTATTAACTGTCCACTTAGCCAATCCTAATGGTTATGGACGAATTGTTAGAGATAGCTCAAATACAGTTGTTGGCATCATAGAACAAAAAGATGCGAATGATGAACAGCTAAAAATTAATGAATGTAATACTGGGATATTATTGGCTAATGGTGGCGACTTAAAACGCTGGTTAGCAAACCTATCAAACGATAACGCCCAAGGGGAATATTACCTTACCGATATCATTGCTGCGTGCCACAATAAAGGTAAAAAAATAGCTACTGCTCATCCTGACTCTGAAATAGAAGTTGAAGGTGCTAATAATCGTGTGCAATTAGCAGCGTTAGAACGTGCTTTTCAACTAAGAAAAGCAGAAGAGTTGATGATTTCAGGAGCAACACTTCGCGACCCAGCACGTATTGATATACGCGGCGAATTGCGTGTTGGTGAAGAAGTGGTAATCGATGTTAATTGTATTTTTGAAGGTAAAGTTACCTTGGCCAATGGCGTAAAAATAGGCGCTAACTGTATTTTGATCGATTGCTCTGTAGGTGAAAATAGTGAAATAAAACCGAATAGCATTATTGAAGATGCCGTAATAGCTGATCTTTGCTCTGTAGGACCTTTTGCGAGAATTCGTCCTGGTACCAAAATGTTAAGTGAGTCCCATGTGGGCAACTTTGTTGAAATGAAAAAAACAACCATGGGTCAAGGCGCAAAAGCGGGACATTTATCCTATTTAGGCGATTGTGAAATTGGCAGTAAAGTCAATATTGGTGCAGGTACTATCACGTGTAACTATGACGGCGTGAATAAATCAAAAACTATTATTGGTGACGGCGCATTTATTGGCTCAAATAGTTCTTTAGTAGCGCCTGTCAATATTGGAAAGATGGCAACCGTTGGTGCGGGCTCTGTAATTGCTAAAAATGTTGAAGATGCAGACCTTGCTGTCGCTCGTGGTCAACAACGAAATATTGCTAATTGGCAACGACCAATAAAAAAATAATACTGCATTGATACTATTGGTCGAAGAAAAACTGAATAAAGCTTACCCGTGGTCATTGAAGTTGCGTGATTTTGAACATGGCTAAAAATTTTAGCTACAAGATGCATGATTGAGTAATAGATAATTGGACTATTAGGATTGAATGCAACGCAGTAGATGAGGTTTTTAGACTGATCAAAGTCTGCATCTTCAATGAGTACGGGGATATACCCTAATACTAGGGTATAGCGACTAATAAACATTCGATAACATCCTTCAGCAACCGCTATTCCCCTCGTTAAATTAAATTGATCATTGTAATTAGTTCCTACTTTTGCTTAAATAACCATGTTTTAAAACGAAACTTATTTTTAGTGAAACGAAACTTATGTCAAAAAGAAATACACAACAACGTCGTCATACCATTATTTCAGAACTAAATAAAAATGGCGAAGTCAGTGTTGATAGTCTTGCTAAGCAATTTAGCACGTCAGAAGTTACGATAAGAAAAGACCTAGCTATCTTAGAAAATGGTGGGCTTTTATTACGTCGTTATGGCGGTGCGGTACCTTTACCTAGTGAAATAAGCGAAAGAAAATCTGAAAATCTTTCGAAGCGAAAGCGAGCTATTGCGAAAAAAGCGGCAATATTGATTAAAGATCACCATCGAATTATTATCGACAGTGGTCAAACAACGTCAGCATTAGTTTCTGAGTTAGATAATAAAAAAGGGCTGGTAGTAATGACCAACTCCTTGGTTATCGCCAATATGCTACAAACATTAGAAAATGAACCAACATTATTGATGACCGGGGGGACATGGGACCCTCATTCTGAATCTTTCCAAGGGCAAGTTGCAGAAAATGTATTACGATCTTATGATTTTGATCAGTTGTTTATAGGCGCGGACGGTATTGATATTTCTCGCGGTACAACAACGTTTAATGAACTTATTGGCTTAAGCCAAGTTATGGCTGAAGTTTCTCGTGAAGTGATTGTTATGATCGAATCAGAGAAAATTGGCCGGAAAATACCAAATTTAGAAATACCATGGCAACAAATCCATACCGTTATAACGGACAGTGATTTAGGTAGTGATATTAAAGAGCAATTATTGCAGCAAGGCGTTAATTTACTTATCGCAAAATAAAGGAAATAACTATGTGTGGAATCGTCGGTGCAGTTGCACAGCGTGATGTGGCAGATATATTGGTTGAAGGGTTAAAGCGTCTAGAATATAGGGGCTATGACTCCGCTGGTGTAGTCATAATAGATAATGACAATCAATTACAGCGTGTTCGCCGTTTAGGAAAAGTACAAGAGTTGGCTGATGCATTACATGTTACCCCCTTGTCGGGTGGTACAGGCATCGCGCATACGCGCTGGGCCACACATGGTATACCGAGCGAAAATAATGCTCATCCTCATGTTTCTAGCGAAACAATTGCTGTTGTGCATAATGGTATTATTGAAAATCATCAAGCATTGCGCATTAAACTACAAGCTTTAGGTTATGAATTTGTTTCTGAAACGGATACCGAAGTCATTGCTCACCTTGTTCATCATGAATTAAAAACATCGACAAGTTTACTTGCTGCTGTGCAAGTTTCAGTTAAACAACTTGAAGGTGCTTATGGCACAGTAGTACTTGATACTCGTGATAAAGATCGTATTATTGTTGCACGCTCTGGTAGCCCATTAGTGATTGGTTATGGGGTAGGTGAAAACTTCATTGCCTCAGACATGATGGCATTGTTACCGGTAACACGTAAATTTTCTTTTCTTGAAGAAGGTGATGTAGCTGAAGTAACACGTTTTGACGTCAAAATACTTGATATTAATGGTCAGCCTGTTGAACGTGAAGCAAAAGAACAAGAAATAAGTCAAGATAGTCGTGATAAAGGCGAATACCGCCACTACATGCTCAAAGAAACGTATGAACAGCCAACTGCTATCCGTAACGCTTTAGAAGGTCGGTTGATTGCTAATCGTGTTGATATCAATGCGTTTGGTGAAGGTGCTGACGATATTTTTAGAGAAATAGAACATGTACAAATTATAGCTTGTGGTACCAGTTATCATTCAGGCATGGTGGCGCGTTATTGGTTAGAGTCTTTGGCCGGCGTGTCATGTAATATCGAAATAGCCAGCGAATTTCGCTATCGTAAATCGCATGTGCCAAAAAATGCGATGATCGTTACTATTTCACAATCAGGTGAAACAGCTGATACGTTAGCAGCCCTACGTTTAGCGAAAGAATTAGGTTATAAAGCGAGTTTAGTTATTTGTAATGTTGCTGGTTCATCATTAGTACGTGAGTCTGACCTTGCTTTTATGACCAAAGCAGGAGCTGAAATAGGTGTTGCTTCAACTAAAGCCTTTACAACACAGCTAGTGGGTTTACTGATGATGACTTTGGCCATAGGTAAACATCATGGTATGTCTGAGCAGCAACAGACTGAAATAGCACAATCATTAATGTCACTACCGAGTAAGTTAGAAGAAGTATTAGCATTAGCGAGTTCTATTGAAGGCTTAGCAGAAGACTTTGCTGATAAACAACATGCCTTATTTTTAGGCCGTGGTGATCAGTACCCTATTGCGATGGAAGGTGCTTTAAAATTAAAAGAAATTTCCTATATTCACGCTGAAGCGTATGCAGCTGGCGAACTAAAACATGGGCCATTAGCACTGATTGATGCTGAAATGCCAGTGATCGTGGTAGCGCCTAAAAATGATTTAATTGAAAAGCTTAAATCAAACGTTGAAGAAGTACGTGCTCGTGGTGGTTTGATGTATGTATTTGCGGCAAGTGATGCCAAGTTTGAAAGCGATGATACGATGAAAGTCATTAACGTACCGCATTGTGATGAAATCATAGCGCCTATCGTTTATACCTTGCCGTTGCAGCTACTTTCTTACTATGTAGCGATAATTAAAGGGACTGATGTTGATCAACCTAGGAATTTAGCTAAAAGTGTTACGGTTGAATAACGTTTAGCACTTTTTGAACTTACTTGTGGGATAGTCATAAAGTCTCATACCAAGTATCATATATAATGACTAAAAAGGCCGGTATCACTGGCCTTTTTTTATGGTTACTCTATACGATTAGTTGACGTAACGAACTGAAAAGATTAATGTCTTCTAAGTTAACTGCAGTCGTCCCGACTATAATGAGTGGATCAAAACTTTCCGTTAATTTTTTAATACAACACATCATTTATCGAACGCTCCTCATACCAGGATAGGTACCTATATGGATTTTTAATACTATTAAAAAAGACTATAAAAATGATGAAAGTTAGCCTTAGATAATCATTTCAAACACAGCTTAAAATCAATAATCGGAGCAAGCACAAGATATTCTGCATCTAACTGCTTTTATTAAAACCAAGCAGTGGCTTATTTTATCAAAAGTGGCTGAGTTAGTGTTATTGGGAATAACAGCAACATAATAATATCAAGTGGAGCCATATATAAAACAATGAAAATATTTTTACTTACCCATGAACGTGAATTGCATAGAGCAACCAATACCGGTTCTCTTGCTATAGAAGATTCTAATATCATTGTTGAACGTATACTTTGGGAAAGAGTAAACCCTAATAAAGCACTTACTAGCCTAATAGAAAATAATGAAGCTTTATTATTATATTCAAAGGGCGGAGCTTCATCGGCAGTAATTGAAGAATATGAAAATATCATTATTATTGATGGCACATGGCAGGAATCACAAAAAATTTACAACCAAAGTCCTTATTTAAAGAAGGCTCCACAATTTACTTTGCAAACGTCACATGATTCTTCATACAAGCTAAGAGCTAACCAACCTAAAGGTGGGCTATGTACCATCGAATGTATAATCGAAGTATTAAGAGCTAAAGGGGAAAATAAAATGGCATCAGAATTAGCATTAAAATTTGACCAATTTAACGGCTAAAAATTTAAAAATATAATCAATTAAAAATCAAGCCTGCGGTGTCGGGCCTTACATTTCATCTGCGCTAACATACCCGTGCTCATTGAATATGCGTGATTGTGAACATGGCTGAAAATTTTAGCTACAAGATGCATTTTTTAGACGGATCAAAACCTGTATCTTCAATGAGTACGGGTATACATGTCTACTCAGCTAATAATCGTTTTATTTCCTGCTCGTATTGCACTTGTTTGCTTATCGAAAATCCTGAGTGGGCACTGACCAAGTTACCCTCCTTATTGACCAAGTAGCTACTTGGCATGCCTTTAATTTTGTATTTTTTTGCCAATCTACCTTTAGGATCGTAAATCACTGTGAAATTTGCGGGAATTTTAGTTAAAAATTCATCGGCTAAGTGTTTATCGTTATCAAGATTGATGCTAATGATTTTCAGATTTTTATGTTTACTTTGCATCTCATTTAACCAAGGAAATGATTCACGACACGGGCCGCACCATGACGCCCAAAAATCGAGGTAAACAACCTTACCTCTATTTTCTATTATTAGCTGTTCAAGTTCATTAACTTCAATAGACTTTGGTTCACCTTTGTCTAGCAAGACAACAAAAGTAATAAAAACTAATAATAAAAGGAAACTTGCAGTGATGATTTTATAGCGTGCTTTTAACATTCAATCGTTCTTTCAATCGCATTTTATTGGGCAGTTATTAAACCATGGACAGATCTTTACGCCAAGAGCGAAAATGAATGATGTGTCATATGTTTACAAAAAGGTTGGTTTTTAAGCGATTAATTTATTTTATAGACTAGCTATATTTGATTTGCATAAGATAAGGTAATAGTTATATTTTTCCCTGAAAATAATAATAAAAGGTAATAAAATGAATGCAGTTGTTGTTGCTGTTGGACTGGTATTATTGTTGAGCTTATTCCGCGTAAATGTGGTTATGGCGCTATGTATTGGTGCTATTTCAGGCGGTTTATGGTCTGGGTTATCATTCATTGATACCGTTAATGCTTTTCAGCAAGGCTTAAGTGGTGGCGCAACCATTGCACTGAGCTACGGGATGTTAGGCGCGTTTGCTGTAGCCATTTCTCGATCGGGTATTACTGATGTGCTGGCGCGAACATTAGTTAAAAAGATGGGCCGTACCGATGAAAAATCACAACGTTGGCTTAAAGCTGGCTTGTTAACTGTTATTTTGTTAATCGCTATTTCTTCACAAAACATAGTACCTATTCACATTGCTTTTATCCCGATTATTATTCCGCCCTTGTTACATTCTTTTGCTCAAATGAAACTTGATCGCAGATTATTAGCTTGTGTGCTTACCTTTGGTTTAGCGACTCCTTTTTTAATTCTTCCAGTCGGTTTTGGCGGTATTTATTTGTATGGCATTCTCCATAAGAACTTAGTTAGCAACGGTTTAACCATAGCTACCACCGATGTGCCTTTATCTATGCTCATTTCTGCGTTAGGTATGGTTGTTGGTTTATGCATTGCAATATTTTTCAGTTACCGGAAGAAGCGTGAATATGATCTTACGCCTATTTTAAAAGTAGAACCTGAACAGGTTGAAGTGAATAAAAAGTCAATTATCGTCAGTATTATCGCCATTATTTTTTCATTAGCTATGCAGTTATATAGTGATTCAATGATCATGGGCTCGTTACTAGGCATACTCATTTTCACCGCTTTTGGCGTGGTTAAGTGGGATCAAACCCAAGACCTATTTTCTAAAGGCATTAACATGATGGCGATGATAGGTTTTATCATGATCACCGCTTCTGGTTTTGCTGAAGTAATGAAAACAACAGGGAGTATCAATGACTTGGTTGGCGCAGTTTCCGGTGTGCTTTCTGGTAGCCAAGCTATCGCTGCCATTATGATGTTATTAGTCGGATTGTTAATTACGATGGGCATAGGTTCATCGTTTTCTACAGTGCCTATTATCGCCGCTCTTTATGTGCCCTTGTGTATGGATTTGGGGTTTTCAGCCATGGCGACGGCCGCGTTAGTGGGAACGGCTGGTGCACTCGGTGATGCTGGTTCACCGGCGTCAGACTCGACACTTGGGCCAACGGCAGGCTTAAATGCTGACGGGCAGCATGATCATATCTGGGATACTGTGGTGCCAACATTCATCCATTACAATATTCCTTTGCTGATTTTTGGTTGGATAGCGGCAATGGTACTGTAATTCACAAGCCAGTAACTTCGACCTAAAGCCTGTAAAAAATGATGAACAAAACTGCTGAATAATACACGAAATAATATTTTGCTTTAACTTATTATTTAATCGAGATCGGTTAGAGTTTTAGAGTCCCTAAATAACAAGAAGAAACATAATGACTTGGATAAAACATATACCCTACGAACAAGCTGATGGAAAATTATTAAAACTTTATAATCGTGTCAAAGGACCTGACAACAATGTTGATAACATTATGTTAGCTCATAGTCTGCGTCCGCATAGTATGGAAGGGCATATGGCGCTTTATAAATATGTTTTGCATCATTCGGGCAATACAATTGATAAATGGTTTTTGGAAGCGCTCGGTGTATTTACGAGCATGAAAAATGAATGCCATTATTGTATTGAACACCATTTTTCGGGTATGGAACGTTTACTGAATGATCAGCCTAGGTCAGCACTTATGCGTATCGCTCTGGAGCACGGAACACCAAACGATGCTTTTGATGAAAAGCACAGTGCAGCCTTTGTCTATGCAGAAAAATTAACCTTGAACGTTGCTGCTATGGCGCAAGAAGATATTCAAGCATTAAAAGTAGTAGGTTGGGACGATGGTGAAATATTAGAAATAAACCAAGTTGTTGCTTATTTTAATTACGCGAATAGAACAGTGCTGGGTTTAGGTATCCATACTAAGGGTGATCTTATCGGTTTATCGCCTAATAATTCAGATGATCCAGACAATTGGAATCATAGTTAATATTGTTTCCTAAAGGATAGAACATCAAAGTGAATGAATTTGGTGTTCTAAAGTGTTCAACCTTTACACCACTCTCAATTTTAAAATACCCCATTCTTGGATCGCGACAAGAAACATCACATACTGTTGTTGAAGCACATCAAGGAAATTATTACTTGAAAATCGTAGTGGTCGACAAGGTTGTATTGTTAAAATAGAACTATCTATAAACATACAAAAGAAGGACGCCTAAGGTGATATTACGTATTATCCTCATATTACTGAGTTTTAGTAGCGCAAGTTCTGTTAATGCAAGTTTTTCTAATGCAAATGCAGCGCAAGAAAATTCGGCTCATGAACAATGGCTCAAAGATAGATTCAGTATTCAACATCAAGATCTTATTCCCATAGTTGCCGTAGCTGACATGTTTTTTTCATGTAATAAGGTGAGGAAAACAGATCCTCTTAGCTATAAAATAAAAGAACTAATTACAGTAATGGATAAAGATGTTTTGGCTGAAAAGCTCAGCCAATGTTTAGCTGATGACCCGATAAAATCGGAAATAGCGTTAAATTTTGGTTTACTTGGCTGCTTTCATGAACAGTTAGCGGGGCTTCCAAAAGAAGACAAACAACAAAAAATGACCCTAGTGAGACAAGCGATAGCATCACTTTCACGTGCAGAGCGCCAAAAGAGTTTTACCCAGTGTGTTACGGATCAAGCGATAGGGTATTTACAGTAAATGAGCTTATAGATATCAATCGTTAGGGGTATTCAAGGTATCAATATTGTTTTTTTCAAACTTGGTTTGTTTCGTTAGCTTTTTATCATTAGAAAATGAACTCGGTAATATTTCGACTCCAACTAAACGACCGAGCTTGATCATGACAGGAATGGTGATCGGAGCAAAAGGTAGTACCGCAAAAACGCCTAAACCAAGTCCTTTTAATACGTCTAAAAATTGCTTATTGGCAATGGTCATTTCTTCAGGAGTTGCTTGGCGCATTGTATAGCGGCGATATATGCCCAACATTTCTTTTGTTTCCACTTTTTCTTGTGAAAGGGCACGCTTAATACGTAACATCTGACGCTTAAAGCGGATAGTTGCACGTTTACGGCTAATCACAATAACGCGGATGGGAGCTTTTGCTAAATGAATCCATATTTTCATTATTCGATTCTCCCACATAAGCAAGTCAAAGTAAGTAATACTTTTACAACTACTGACTAATCATTCTAGTATTTAAACTCAGTTTTAATACTAATTGAAATAAGTAAAAAATTTGATACTTCTATCATTATACTAATTTTATTAAACAAGTAGTCTACTTTTTATGTAGAAAAATGGATAAGTACGAGGCATAAATTTCAGTAACTAGCTATTCTAAATATGAATTTTATAATGTTGTAGTTATTCGTTTTAATCATTAAAAATGGCTCATTAATGTCAATTTTTTAATAAATGCTATGATTAATTTATCATTTTTATTAAAACCATCAAATTGTTTTCATGATAATAAACCTTAGCGGTGAGCAGAGGTGATTTTTTCAGTCAAATGACTTGTCATGAAAAATGTCGTTCATATCAGCACCTAAATGTCTGAATTTCAATCCACAGTTAGGTTTAAAGGTTTAAAACGGCTTAAAAAAGTTTAATAACATTTTTGCAAAGACAATTTTAATTTTTGAGGGCAAATATTAGGTATGAAACAGTATAGATTATCGTTATCAATAAAAAGACAAATAGCATTAGCAAGTGCCTCATTGTTGTTAAGTAATCCAGCCACTGCATTCGTTGGTGAAGAACAAAGCAGTGAAGAAAACATTGAAAGAATTTCAGTGACAGGTTCTCATATTCAACGCTCCACCGCATCAACCTCAATACCTACAACGATTATAGATGCAATGCAAATTAAGCAATTAGGTTTTTCAAATGCAGGGGATATTTTAAACTCTTTACCGGCATTTTCTAACAGTGTCGGGCGCAGTAGTTCAACAGCCACTGACGGACAGTCGGGTTTAGAGTTGCCTAACTTACGTGGTTTAGGTACTGCCCGAACCTTAGTTTTGGTTAATGGTCGTCGTCATGTCGGCAGTGAAGCGGGCAATAGTGCCGTAGATATTAGTACTATTCCTAGTAAGTTAATTGAACGTGTAGAAGTTATAACCGGTGCGGCAAGTGCTATTTATGGAGCAGATGCGGTTTCTGGTGTAGTTAACTTTGTCATGAAAAGAGAATTTGATGGCATACAGCTAAATACAGAATATGGTGAATCAGCCCAAGGTGACGGTGAAGAAAAAGTCTTAAGTATTTTGGCGGGAACAGCTTTTAACCAAGGCAAAGGCAATTTTTTAGTTTCATTTGATTACACTGATCGAGGTGAGGTTAAGGCGACAGACAGAGCTTATGCTTTACACGCCCCTTTTTGGAAAAGTAACCTTGCTGATAGAGGCCCTAATGATGGCAATCCAGCAAATATTTTGGCATTTGACCTTCGTTTCAATACCTTAAATACTGCAGGTATCGTTTCGCCTAATGGTTTTGGCCCTCAATCGTGGGATGGCGTGAATAATATCCCTATTTTAGGTTATGGTAATATTGGATCGATACCAGCACAAACATTTGATGCAAGTGGTAACCCGATCAACTTTGAAATTGGTGATTGTATTAATACGGATTGCTCAGGAGGTATGGGTTTTAATCCAGACAAGTATGCGGTTATGAGTATTGCAAGTGCAAGAACGCTTTTTAGTTTGCTCACAAACTACGAAATGTCAGATTCACATCAACTTTTCGCCGATTTTAAATATTCACATACAACGGGAAAAAACATCGACCAACCATCATTTAGTGACAATGTATTTGGTCCCGCTTTATTTGTCGCCCGCAGTAACCCTTATTTGAATGACTATCCTATTATTGCAAATGCAATGGATGATGCTGGACTTGACCATGTAATTGTTCATAAAGCTCAAGAAGATTTAGGCCAATCAGCAACAAATAATAAATTTGAATTATTGCAACTGGTTGTTGGTGCAAATGGTGATTTTACCGATGAAATCACTTATGACTTTTATGTTCAACACGGTAAAAGCAAAGGAACGAGTAAAAATCAAGATAGAATTACCGGTAACTTCCTACAGGCGCAAGATGCGATCACGGATGTTAATGGGAATATTGTTTGTCGTGATAGTTCTGGTGGCTGCTCGCCTCTTAACCCATTTGGTATTAATGGCGCCTCAGCTGAAGCAGCAGCTTTTGTGATGGCAGATCTTGCTACTAAAAGTGAATTATCACAAACCGTCGCCAGCTTTTCTATTAGCGGTGATATTACCGAATTACCGGCAGGTTTTGTGCAGTTTGCTGTAGGGATTGAGTACAGAGAAGAAAAAAGTGAGTCGGTACCTGATGAAATGTTATTAGTGGGTAAATTAACAGCAAATACGCAAGATGGTCCCCGTAAGATTGTTAAAGGTAATTACGATGTAAAAGAAATGTTTGCTGAGCTGCGCATACCTGCGCTAATTGACGTTAGTTTTGCCAAAGAACTGACTTTAGAAGCGGCAATACGTTATTCTGACTATAGTACCGTTGGTGGTCAAACGGCTTACAAACTAGGTATTAACTGGGCTATAAATAATTCTCTTCGAGTTCGAAGTTCATTTGGTATTGCGGTTCGCGCCCCTAATGCCGGCGAACTTTTTACACCTGAAAACTTGAACTGGGAACAATTATCTGATCCTTGTTCTTCAACAAATTTAAATGCCGGTATTAATCCATTACAACGGTTAGCTAATTGCCAAGCTTTAGGTATGCCTAACGGGTTTAACGCGATTGATGGGCCTGCTACTAAAGTATTTATTGCCGGTAATAAAAACTTAGCAGCTGAAGAGTCTGCATCACTAACGCTAGGTTTAGTTTTTACACCACAATGGGCTGACAACCTTTCAATTGGCGTTGATTATTGGGAAATAACCATCGATGAGGCAATATCAACGGTGGCCACTCAAGCCATATTAACCTCTTGTTTAGATTTTGATATGAATGCCAATCCATATTGTGATTTAATTGTTCGTGATAGTGGTACTTTTACTATTGAGCGTGTTAAATCACAAGTTATTAATGCGGCAAAGTTTACTGCAAAAGGCTATGATTTTGAGGCTAATTACCACGTTGATTTTAAATCAGCGGGTCAAGTTTTGTTTAATTTAGTGGGTAGTCATTATACCGAACAAGATAATTTAATTAACCCAAAGAATCCCGATGATATAATTTCCCTGTTGGATGTTTTTAATGCACCTAAAACACGTATTAATTTTAGTGTGACTTATAACGTTGAAGCTTGGACAGCTCATTTAGCACTTAATTATATTGGCAGTAGTCGCATATTTCATAGTAATCCTGAAGACAATGATCCAATGTATAGTATTGAAAATCACATTGATGCAGTTATATACGCCAATGCAAGAGGCAGCTACAATTTTGATAAAAACTTAGCGATGTATTTGGGGATTCGCAACATAACTGATAAAACACCGCAAATGTTACCTAATATTCATCAGGGCACGAGCTTATATGATGGCATAGGTCGTTCATATTACTTAGGCATTAATTATTCTTTCTAATCAACTACATATTATCTATTAATACTAGTTTACGATGATAATCATACTTTTACTCCCCGAAAAAAGACACAGTACGCTGTTGTAATCTTACGATATCCTAATGTTTTTATTATAAAAAATATCATCTGTAAGGATTGGTGGTTTTTTTTGTTCAAATTGCTTTACATGTAAAAGTGTCATTCATCACACCACTGGAATATCTCAGATTAAATCTGTGATACGGTTAATAAAACTGCAAATTAATCAAATTAACAATGTTTTACAAAGACAGTTTGAAATTTCTAGGGGAAATAATAAAAATGAAAAAAAGTAAATTAAGTTTATCTATTAAGTCAGCGATTGCGTTAGCGGGTACATCCATGCTGATCGCATCTAATAGTTTTGCTATGGCCGAAAGTGAAGAGAATACTGAAGCAACTGAAGCTCAACAAATTGAACGTATAGCCGTTACGGGTTCACGAATAAGACGTGTTGACCTTGAAGCTACCCAACCTGTAGTTAGCATTGGTTCAGACTTTATCGGTAATCGCGGTATTACTAACTTAGCAGATGCCTTAACAGATATTCCGGGTGTTAGTTCTGGTGTTAGTGATGTGCGCGATGGTGGTCCGTCTAATTCTGCGGCATTAGGGCAAAACACCATCGATTTATACGGCCTAGGTGCACAGCGCACCCTGTCATTGGTTAATGGCTCTCGTTTTGTCTCAAGCAACTCGCCAGTAAGTGGCGGTGTTGATAGCACGGGTAGGTCAGCTAATGGCTCACAGGTAGATACTAATAACATACCGGTTTCGTTAATCGAACGGGTAGAGGTTGTTAAAGTTGGTGGTGCTCCTGTATATGGTGCTGATGCTGTAGCTGGGGTAGTTAACTACATCCTTAAAAAGGATTACGAAGGTCTAGAGTTTTCCGTAGATACTAGTTCGATACCTGATGTTGATGATGCTACTACTAAGTCTTTTCGAGTATTGATGGGTGGTAATTTTAATGATGACAAAGGCAATTTGGTTTTAAGTTATGAATATAATAAATCGACAAATATTGCTCGCGATGATGTGCCTTCAGTAAAAAATCTATCTCGATTTTTCCCCGCTCATAATGGCGTTGCGGATGGAAGTGGTAATATTCCCAGTAATCAGCAAACTGCTATTCTTAATCCACGTGTAGGCGTACTTTCTTACGGTGGTGTTGTGGCTCCTATCCCATTAGTGCTTGCCAATATTGGTCTTGGTGCTTGGGGTGAACAGGGTTTTTGGCATTTTGATCCTAATGGTTCAGGGGAAATGATCCCTTACGATGCAGGGGCTCCTGCAAATAGTGTGGTTTGGGCATCAGGTGGTGATGGTCTAGACTTAGACAAAACGGCGACAACACGTGAAGGAGTTGAACGCTATAATTTAAGTCTTTTTGGTAATTATAAAATATCAGATCAAGTCAATTTTGCCGTAACTGCTTTTTCTAACCGATCTGACGCCGCATATTTAGGTTATCAAACTAAATATACTGTGGGTTCTTTTCCATTTATTGAAAGTGCTTTAAGGTTTGATACGTCTCATCCGTTATTGACCAATAGCGCACGAACAAAAATTGAGGAGTTAAACGGCGGTCCAGGTACGTTCTTTCTTCACAAAGCTTGGTTAGATCTTAACAAAGCGGCAGCAGAAACTAACTCAAGTGTTAACAGTATCAAAGTCGCCTTTGATGGTGAATTGGAATATGAAGATTATTATTGGAACTGGGATGTTTCTTACCAAAAAGGTGTGAGTATTACTGATACTCAATCCAGTGCTATTAACAATCATAAATTTCTGGCAGCGATGGATGTGGGTGTTAATCCTGCGACTAATCAGCTAGATTGCAAATTTAATTATGTTGAAGATTATGATGTGGATTTTAGAGCTCAAGGACAAGGCATAATGGCTGAAGCTTCTGGTTTAGGGAAGCCGGGAGATTGTTCAGTACTTAACCCTTTCGCAACACCTGAGCAAGCTGCAATTGATTACATGACATATAACCAATTGGGACAGGCACGTATAGAGCAAGATATATTCCAAGTAAACTTCAGTGGTAATTTAATGGAATTACCAGCTGGAGAAGTAGGTTTGGCCATTGGTTATGATCATCGTACTGAAAGAGCCACCTTTACCTCTGGTTCAGTAAGTACGTTTGTTGGTAGTGCTGATGTTTCTACTAATGGACAATATGTCACCCAAGATATTTATGGTGAGCTTTATATACCTTTAATCTCTGGTGATATGAATATACCTCTTGTTCATAAATTAAGTACCGAAATGTCATTTCGTAGTATAGATAATGATATTGCTGGTAAAGATAACGTTTGGGCTGTGGGTCTAAATTATCACCCTATTGATGATTTAATGATTCGAGCCAATATGGGTGAAACTATACGTGCGCCTAGTGTGGGGGAGTTATTCCAACCAAGAGCTGAGTCGGGAGAATTTGCACGAGAAGATCCATGTCAAGCAACAAAACTTAAGTCAGGTCCAAATCCAGCTGTACGACAAGCAAATTGTAAAGCAGAAGACTTTCCAGCTGACTTTAAATCAAATGCAGCTGAAGCTTCTGTTAGTGGTTATTCAGGTGGCAATCCAGACTTAAAAAGTGAGCAAGCTAAAAGTAAGAACGTTGGTCTTATTTATTCGCCAAGTGCTATTGAAGGTTTATCTATGTCAGTTGACTGGGTAAATATTAAAATAGAAGATGCAATTGTATCATTCACTTTAGACGATACTTTAGCTGCTTGTTACGACTCCCCACTATTTCCAAACGAATTCTGTGGTAATGTGAAACGTGACGAAAACCATCAAATACTTCGTTCAAATGCATTTCAAACAGGCTACGTTAATGCTGCTTTAAATGAATTTGAATCGGTTGAATATTCGATTTCTTATCGACAGCCTGTAAGGGATTGGCCACTACTTAGCTCGTTACTATCTGCTGGTGATTTGGGTATTAGTCTTCGTGCTATTAATTTAAAGAAACAAGAAACATCAAATACCGGTTTCGATTTTTCTGATATAACGGGACAATATGATCTACCTGAGTGGCGCGGTGATATTAATATCTCATACAACTTAGATAATTTCGTTGCTTATATGGATGTTAACTACCATGGTCGCGGTAAGGTAGATATTACTTCAAATGAAGAATATCAATATATCGGTTTAAACGGTAAGCCAATTACTCATCTTGACACTATAGTGAGAGCCGATTTAGGTGCGGTATATCACTTTAGTGATAGCATCTCGATTCGAGGCCGAGTAGACAACGTTTTTGATTGGTCTCCAACTCAAGGCGGAGCAACTAGAGGTCGTTGGACTTTTGGAAGAACCTTTAGTTTAGGTATGACTGCTAAGTTTTAGATAAAAAATAGTTTAGTTAATCATTTATTGTATTAACAAATTCTGTTGAATTTAAATGCCACCGTTAGGTGGCATTTTACTTTCAGGGATACAATATGTTGTGTACTCAACACCTGAAAAAATATTCTATAGTAGTGATAAAAAACGACTGGTAAACACATCTTAATGATTTTACGCGATGTTATTAGCCAACTAGAAGAACTAGCTAATCCAAAAAAAATCAGAAAATGATGTCTTTGAGTTTTTTTATCGGTGCTTAAAAATCAAGCATAAGCCCGCGCAATGAATTGCTAAAAACGCTTTAAAATAACGGGAAAAATAAAACATAAACGTCTTAGATCACCCAAAAAAATATTTATAGAAAATCGTACTAAAATAGTTCTATTTCATCTTCTTCGCAGCTACCTCTATCTAACAGGGCTTGTTTCAAATCAGCTAACGCTTCCTCAATAGGCATCCCCGCGATCACGTTATCAAACATGTGGCGCTCTTCTTCCATCGTATATTTACTGCGAATAGATTTTTGTAAGGCTCGCCATTCTACTGGAGAATATAATGCACTGGGATCAGTAATTAATGTGGTTAAAGCGCCTAAACTCTGGCTAACATGGTCAAGTCGTTGGGTTAATTTATCGTAAAATTGAAAAGCAATAATGGCGGAATGTATTTTATCTAATGCGGTTGTCGTTGAACCTTCAATGATCAGTTTCAGTTTATCGGCATCATCATCTTTATCTTTCATTTGTAAAATAGATGACTGAATATCACTTAAGTTGGTTGCCAATGCGGTAAATGAGGCTGAAAGCGTTTCAACTGAAGAGTTACCCTCATTCATCGACTCGTCAATTTGCGCGACCGCAAGGTTTAACATCAATACGGTTTCTTTAAGCTGACTCCAATCTAAATCGGGACGTAGTGCGGTTGAACCTGATAGTGTACTCATGATGTTCCTTTATCTTAAGATATATATGCGGGGCGTTGTAATACCAATTGAAATAAGTAATCAATCATTCTAAAGCGGTCTAAATATCTAATACCTACGTTGCTCATACGGATGTGAGTACTTAAGTTTTGTCTGGAACTAAAAACGTGTGTTTTCTAATCACACAAGCCAGCTATTGCTCGACAATATGCTCCTGCATTGTTCTACTTACTTATCTATGTAAGGATCAATCAAGCGCCTTGTTTTTGAAATATCATTCTTATTTATAATTGATCAATTCAATTGGTATTATTCAACGGAATATATTTGAGTATAGAAGCAATTTATTGAGTTGCAGGCTATTTCAATAAAAATTATTAATATCATATTTAAAATGCTTTTTTAAATAGTTACCTAAGCAATAAATTAGCGATAAATAATTTTGGCCGCGCTGACTATTTTTCGATAAGGTGCTGTTACGACACCAGCAAAGTTGGTCGTTTTATTTATTGCGTCAGCATCGCTAACGCATCTGAAACAGTAAAAGATGGTGACTTTATTGATGGCCATAATTTAACGCTTTTAGTACTATCTAAACATATACATTTAACTTTGATTTCACATAGTTAATAATATTAAAAATAAATTAAGGAAAGTTTACCATGGCCAAAATACTAACGTTACTCGCAAGCAACAGTACTAAATCTATTAATAGAACACTATTAACGCTTGTTAGCCAAAAAATAACAGAGCACGCGCTAACTAAAGTTGAAGTTGCGGATTACCCAATGCCAATCTATGGTATTGATACAGAAGAACATGATGGCTTCCCTGAAGCAGTAATACAGCTTCGTGATATTTTTGCTCAACACGATGCTTTCATCATTGCGAGTCCTGAACACAATGGCTCGATGCCAGCGGTATTTAAAAACACGGTTGACTGGTTATCACGTTTGGCTAATGCTGATAATCCTATCTTTGGTAAAAAACCGGTGTTATTACTCAGTACTTCGCCAGGTCCAAATGGTGGTGCTACTAACTTAAAGTCGTTAACGCAATTAATGCCGTGGTGGGGTGCTGATGTTAAGGGGTCATATAGTCTAGGTAGCTTTTATGAAAACATAAATGATGGCCTACTTAGCCAAACACATGACCAGGCATTAACGGCGTTAATTAATGAATTTGTTGGTGCTTTGTAGTGATTGATCAAAAATACCAAAGTCTTATTTTCTCATTTATTATGGCACTGTTAATGTCAGGCATTATGTCTTTTGTTATTAGTGTTTTTAACTTAGGCTTAGTGGATCATATTATTTTTATCTGGTTAAACGCTTGGGGTTTTGCTTTTACGGTTGCTTTTCCTGTGATCTTATTGGTTACTCCGGTCGTTAGATTTTTGGTTTCTTTATTAGTGAAAAATGAGCAATTAACGATGAGCAGTAATGAATAGTCGTTAATTTGAATTCACTTAAATTAACGACAAAATGAACTTCAAATGCAGACTTTTATAGCGGTGACATTAGCCAAAATCTGTTATAGGGTCAAATATTATCAGAGGCAAATACTATAACCCTACAAAACTGTGGTCAATATCACTGACCACTTCAGTATTTTACTGTCAATTAATGCAATGGTTTTAAGAGATTAAATTTCAATACCTAAGTTTGATAAACCTTCTTCTAATACCAACGATTTAGCGTAGATACATGAGTTTTTATTTTCTGGGGCTAATTTTATAAAGTCATATAACTCAACTTGAGTCTCCAGCTCCCATTTCATTAGAGGATGAATTGCTATTTCTTCTTGAGAAATATCACTCTCATCTGTTTTTTCCTGCGCTAAGATAAGCTCAACATAGTAACTCACACTATTTTCTGAAAGTCGGCTAACACTCAAACAGCCATCACTGTCTTTATCTTGCATAATTTGGAATAGTGAAACTATTGCCATACATACATCTAAGGCCGGAAATACACCAAAAGAATCAAACTCTTCAGGATTAGGGATATGTAATTCTAACTTTGAAAGCTGTGCTTCATAATTGATCTTACAGCGATTATTTTTATCCAACCATTGCCATACAAGGTCTAACTGATTCCGTAATAATTTAACATCGCCAAATTCCACGGCCTCAGCAAACAATTTATAATTAGGCAGCATGCGTTCAATAATCGCTGCACTATAGGCGACTTGTTGCCATTGATTTAATGTTGAAAAGGATAATTGAATTGTCACGATAGTTTCCAGAGGAGAGTTAGTAGGTCATTATAACTTTTTGCAGACAATAAGTTAGTGATTATTTAATTGCTTTTGAGCATATTCAAATCGTAAGCGATACTCCCTAAGTTTATCTTCTAGTTCTGATACTTGTTGCTCTAATTGAGTCGTTAATTCCGCATTTTCGTCTCGTAAGTGTTTGATTGTTTCTCGTGCTTTTGTGTATTCAAGCTCTTGTTTCTCACGACTGTTGTCAATACGTTGCTGAATATTGCTGGCATTACCTTTTAAAGCGTTTACTTCACTTTTTAATTGATCCATTTTATTTTCAAGCGTTAGGTTCAAGGTTTGCGCTTTTTTCAACGCTATAGAAAGCTCATCTTTATTCTGCTGTAAAAGTGTGAGCTGCTTTGTTGATAAAACTAATTCTTCCTCTTGTTTAGAAAGCCTAGCTTGTTGATCATTAATTTTTTGTTGTAGTTCATTAGTGTCGTTTTGATATTTTTTATTAGATTCATCAATAAATACCGCATTCTTTGACAATTCACCTTCTAAGAACACTATTTTATGACGTGCTTGTGCGATGTTTTCTTCTACTTGCTTCTTTTCTGTAATACGTTTTTCTTGTAACTCTTCTTCTGATTTCACGGTATGGCTCAAGGCTACTTTATGCTCTGTAATGCTTGATTTTAATTGTTCTACTTCTGCTTTGTGTGATCCTTGTAATGCTTTGTATTTTTTCTTCTCATTCCCTATTTCTAATAAGCTAACATCATAGGTATTTTTAAGGGCATCATTAAGTTTAATATTTTCATTTTTTAAATGAACAACGGCCTGTTGTGAATCTAATAGTTGTTGGTTTTGTTGATCTTGCTGCTGTGATGTTAACTTTTGATTATGCTCTGCTTTAATATAGTCTAATTCACTAACTACATTGTTTAGTTGTAGTGTTAGCGCTGATACTTGCTGATTTTGTACCGTAAGAGTCGCTGATTTTGCTTTATCGTTTTTAGCTAAATTCGCTGCCGACTCTTCTAGCGATTCAATTTTTTGAGTGAGTGCTTTTGTATTTTCTTCTGCCACGACTAAGGATTTTTTTGATTGTTCTTCCGTTGCAGTCGACATCTTTAACTGCTCTGACAGTGTAGATAATTCATTTGATTTTTCTTTTAGTACTTGTTCAGAATTAGTTAATTTGGCGGTATTGAGCTGCTCTAAATTTTTAAATTTTTCATCACTTACCAAAAGACTTTTATTGATAAGCGTTATCGTTTTTTGAAGTTTTGTTTGTGCTTCTATATTACTTTCTTGCGTAGTATCTAAAGTGGTTTGTAGTTGTTCATACATCGATTTTAATAATTGGTAATGTTTATGCTGTTCGATTTCGTCGTTACTGAATTCTTTATTTTTAATATAACTCACAACGAAACTAGAAATTTTATCTTCTATTTCCATATGAATATTGCTGGCCAGATCTTGGATTTGCCGTTCTAAATCCGAAGTTTCCTGCTGCACTGTCATTAAAATACTTCCTATTTAGCCTATGTGATACACACTCTTTATATTAGCAGAGATATAAAAAACTGACTTTATTATGAATAAGACCAATTGAAATAATGAATCGATCATTATAAGACGTTTGTTAGGTATGGTGTGCGGGCATAAATTGTAGATATAGGTGAGTATAATTATCATCTGAACATATATTTAGAGATAAAAAAAGCGCTCGATGAGCGCTTTCTTAATAATTTTTATCGCTTATTTTAAACTTGCGTAATATGCAGCAACGTTAGCAACATCTTCATCATTTAACGCCATAGCCATTGGACCCATCACTGGATCTTTACGTGCACCTGATTTAAAGTCTCTAAGTTGCTTAGCTAGGTAAGCTTCTTTTTGACCGGCTAAATTAGGGTACATAGGCACTGCTGATATTCCGGCTGCACCGTGACAAGCTGCACACATACCTGTTTTAGCTTTACCTGCGGCAGCGTCACCAGCAAATACTGGAGATGCCATCATTACTGTAGCTGCAATTGCTAAAGTGATTTTTTTCATATATACAATCTCTCTATTATTATTCATAGTTTACTTAAGCCTGAATCGATTATAGAAAAAAAGAGCTCAGTTGTCGTTGCTTTTTTACTGCCCTTTATTTTAAAAGAGAAAATTTTATGTTTTTAATCAATGAACCGTTAATCAAATCAGTGAATTTAACAAATGAAAATGTTGTTATGATTGTTTGGGAGGCATACTGGTATCAAGAAGATGTTGATGAATTAATGACAAAAGTTTTTCAAGCGTTAGGGGAAGTAAATATCATTGAAAATATGCAGGGTGCTGATCGAACTAATATTCGCTTTAATTATAAAACGAGACACTTTTCACTGAATTTTGAATGTTATAGCCAATCATGCTGGGTCGAACCTGAAGACGAATTGAGTGCGGTATTAAATACCGAAATAGCCCAATCTATTATGCTTTTACTTTAAAACTGAAGGTGTTACCAACGACTTCACCTATATAAAATATTATTGATGCCGAGGCGGATCCATTAAGAGAGCTAGTCGTTAAGTTGCTTCACGAGTACGCAGTATTTGGTTTGAGGCCTTCTTATGCATTTCAGTAATGATGCTTCGTGTACGATTAATGACAGTATTAACATTTTCGGAAACTATAAAATGATTCACCCCAGTAGATATTGTTAATTGTGGTAACCTTATACCGGATTTGCTACTTATAAAACGTAGTTTTTCAACACCTTGTTTTATTTTGTCGGCTATTTCTTGAGTAATGTCGCGATCAAGTTCAGGTAACAATATTAAAAAGGCATCACCCGCTAACCTTACCGGCAAACCACTGTCATCTACATAACTGCCGACTTTATCTGCTACTTTTGTTAACAGCACATCACTAATAAGGGAACCAAATTTGTCAGTAACTTGGCTGAATTGGTTAATATTAATAACAATTGCAGCAATTTCTTTATGTGGATCTTCTTTAAACCATTGCTCAAGATGTTTTGACATCGCTTTACGATTGTATAAACCTGTTAAAGGGTCTAAATAAATATTTTTTCTAATATCAGTGAGCTCAAGCTGCAGGTGTTTGCTTTGTTGTCGATATTGCAGCAATTCTTCGTTAAGCGCGTGTATTTGAGTTTTAAAAGCTTTTGAAGCCTGATTAATTTGGCTGAAAGCTGTTTTAACTTTTTCAGTGTCGGATGATTGTATATCATCGAGATTTTTATCTAAAATTGAGAGTAAACTATTTACGGAGGTCGTTGATTGTTTATTACTATATTGAGCTGTTGATAATAAACCATCGAGATCACTGATAAGGTCATCTCGAAATTTACTTTGCCCTAAAACAAATTGTTGGTATACCTCTTCTATGTAAAAAGTATCTAATTTTCCACCTGAAGAAAGTTGGTAGTGGATAGCGGCGATTAACGACGTGTTTTTTTCTGAAATATATTCATAACTTACGGCGTAATTTATCGGGTTTGAAGCCAAACCCCATGCATGTAATTGCTTAACAGACATGGCCATTTTTTTATCAGCTTGTTTTATGGAATCATGGTATTTCACCATTTTTTTCCTTTGCCTTGTATGATATTTATATCTTCAGATATTTAATACCATTTTCATTAAGTTTATGCCCCTGTAGTGGTAAGGAAAATAGTTCAGCGTACAGGTTTATTGTTCCATGCATAAGCTGAGTACCTATAATCCTACTCATATTGGCAAACGCTCAATTGACCAATAGCTCGCTATTTGGAGTATGAGAACCGCCGTTCTGGAATACTTTAACCAGCACAAGTGAGTAATAATTTAATGATATTGGTATCGTGTATTTATATTAATATTCTCTAATAAAACCAATCAAAGTGCTACTAATTATTACAATATATGCATAAGTTATTTTAATCATAAATTTTTAATCATCAGAGCTCGATAAATCACATTAAAAACCTCAATGAATACAGTATACATTGAAGTTTATTTTGCTAAAGTGTCATGGATAATCATTTTAGAGGGGATATATGAAAATATTACTAATTTTGGCAACAGTATTAATGGTGGGTTGTAGTCACTTGTCTGGGGACAATCATTTTGATGAAAACCACAAGTTAGATGAAATTATAACGAATTATCAAGCTTATTATGAAACGATGAATCCATTTCATAAGCTTGAAGTCGGTGGGAACAATGCCAAACTGCCTGACTTATCGCCAAAAACATTAGCTAATGAACACCTTATATTATCAAATACTTATCAAGAATTGATGGTAATAAATATTGATAAATTAACTGACCAACAGCAAATTAATTGGTCGGTATTAACTTATAGTTTAAAGAACGAAATAGATAGTTATAAAAATAAAGAACACTATATGCCATTGACGGCTGAATCTGGTTTCCATGTTTGGATTAGTAGCATATCTAACAGCGTCAACTTCTCTTCACAACAAGATTATCAGGATTACCTCCAGCGTTTAGACGCTATCCCCCAATATTTTTCTCAACAAATAGACTGGATGAATAAAGGCATTATTGAAGGGATCACTCAGCCACAGATTGTACTCGAAGGTTTTGAGGAATCTATTAAAGCTTTTATAAAAGTTGATGTGACAACCAGCGGCTATTATAAACCTTTTATTGATATGCCCAAGCACCTTGATAAAACGGCTATCGACCTTTTACGTAAACAAGCGCAACAAAGCATTAAAAATAAAATTTTCCCTGCTTATCAAAATTACTATGATTTTATGGTTAACCACTACAAACCCAGTGCCCGCAAAAATATTGCGGCAAGCTCATTACCTAATGGCAGCCAATACTACGATAATCGTTTGAAACACTACACAACATTACCTTTGTCCGCCGAACAAGTTCACCAAACAGGACTAACAGAAGTCGCCCGTATTCGTGATGAAATGCATAATGTTATTAATGAAGTTGGTTTTAAAGGAAGTTTTGCCGAATTTGTTGATTTTTTAAGAACAGACCCGCAGTTTTACGCAAAGACTCCTGAAGGTTTACTGAAAGAGGCATCTTATATCGCTAAAAAAATGGATGCAAAGCTACCTAGTCTATTTAAGACGCTGCCAAGAACACCTTATGGGGTTATTCCTGTGCCCGCGAATATCGCTCCTAAATATACCACTGGAAGATATTCTGGACCTTCTCGAGATGATCAACCAGGTAATTACTGGGTAAATACCTACAGACTTGACCGCAGGCCGTTATATGTTTTAGAAGCGTTAACCTTGCATGAAGCAGTTCCCGGTCACCACTTACAAGGGTCTATTGCTCGTGAAATGAAAGATGTACCTAAGTTTCGTAACCGAATTTATATTTCAGCGTTTGGTGAAGGCTGGGGATTATATTCTGAATTTTTAGGCCTGGAGGCGGGGCTATATCAAGACCCATACAGTAATTTTGGTCGTTTAACTTATGAAATGTGGCGAGCTTGTCGATTAGTTGTGGATACTGGCATGCATGTAAAAGGCTGGAGCCGAGATAAAGCGATGGATTACTTGGCAAGTAATACCGCGTTGTCTTTACATAATGTAAAGACAGAGATCGATCGTTATATTTCATGGCCAGGACAAGCCCTCTCCTACAAAATTGGTGAGTTGACGATTAAAGGGTTGAGAAGTGAAGCAGAACAAGCGCTTGGTGAGGACTTTGATTTACGCGATTTTCATGATCAAATTTTAAAAAATGGTTCAATGCCATTAACCATGTTAGAAAAAATAATACGTGATTATATCCACCACATAAAATAAAAAGCGTTGAAAAGTAGGTGATTATAGCCATTGAATTTAAGTAGTGAGGAATTATAAGCGAGAGTATATATTCAACCACAAGGCGCTTGAATGAGTAATAGTGGGCTATTGGGATTGAAAGCACGCAGCTATTGGCTATTTATACCGCCTTAGAATTATCGATTCATTATTTTAATTGGCATAATAATTTAAGAAAATTATTCTAAAAATAACTAGCGTATAGAAGTGATAAATAAGAAGAAGAGAAGGCACGCAAAGTATACCGAAAGCAAACTGTTCAATTAAGACAAGCCCCCACTATATCTAAATCTGGCAGTTCCGCTATCATAGGTTTCCCCTTAGACCGGTAACTTTGCGTCTCTAGCTTTCACTAGATTTGCCCTTTTCAAGCTTTAGCAGCTCAAGAGCATTATTAAACATGTTGGCTAACTTGTAAATGATAAATATTCTTATTTGTTGTTTAAATTGCTAAATGACTAAAATAAAGCCATTAATTACTTTAATAAGTTTTTCAGAAGTAATGTGAATAGTGATTTAATGATAATTTGTCGACAAATAAGTGATATATTGATTGTAGATATTACCTATTAACAAATGATTTAGGACGATAATTTGAATCACTTGAAGCTCATGTTTATGTTCTTTATATTCCTATATCCTGCGGTCTCTGTAGCAGTAAGCACTGAATTAAACACCGACAATCGCGATCAAAATATAAGTAAAGTAAACCAGTATGCTCTCTTTGATACTGAATTATTACCTCACGATGAAATTATCGCATTAGCAAATACCATTATTAAAGATAGAGCTTATTATAGCCACGATACCCTAGCAAGAGTTTTTATCTTATTGGCTGAAGTAGCTAAGAATAAAGGGGATATTGGCCGTTCTTTTCAATTTGCTAGTGATGGCCTTGCACTTACCGGTATTAGCCGAACAATTAAGCTTAATTTAATGCTTAAAATTGCCGCAGGACATTATGTTAAAGGTAAATACCATAGTGTCTTAAATGTTGCAGAACAAGCTATTCAATTATCTTCAAGCTCAACGCTTATTGAGTATCGTTTAATCGCGTTGAGCTATAAAGCTATGGCGCATGCATTACTTGCCCAGCATAATTTAGCCTATGACAGTTTACAGCGAGTTGCCTCATTAATAGAGCAATACAAACAATTTACCGACCATTTTGAGCTTTTAGAAATATTGGCGTCTGCTTATCATTACCAAGGAAGTTATCAAACGGCAGTTATCATGTATAACAAGCTGATTAAATTACGATTTGACTCTTCCCGTACTAAAAACATCGATCAAACCTATTATAGTTTAGCTAGCGCATATTTAGCATTGACCCAGCTTGATGATGCATATAATGCATTTTGGGAAGCCAAACAATACGCGGTAAAAAAATCAGCTGTCATTCGAATTGCTTATGCAGAACTTGGTTTAGGACAAGTGCTGCTCTTACAAGACGAATACGAAGCGGCATATCAAGCCTTATTTAAGGCGGAAAATATATTCAAAGGTCAAAATTTAACAAAACCTTATTTGAGTTCATTAATTGCTCTGGCAAAAACATCAAAAAAAATAAATAAAGTTAAGCAAAGCTATACGCTGCTAAAAAAAGCACAATACATAGCTGAAAATGTTGATTTAACCAATGCACAAATTGAGTTATATCAACTACTCACTACTATGTACTATCAACAAGGAAATATTGAGGAAGCGTTTAAAGCGCAATCGAGATACTTAACATTATATGAACGCTTTAATGTTGCCAATAAATTATATAACCCAAGCTTAAAAGAGTATAAACAGGCGAATGATAATAGTCGCTATCTCGCAATGAAGCTACTAGACCAAAGTGATCTTCGTACTGCCTTTTCAGATAAAATTGCTTATCAACATCAAGTCATTTTCTGGCTTGTTATTGCCCTGTCGACATTATTTATAATAATAGCTATCTTTTGGATCAAACAAAGAAGAATACAACAAAACAAAATGTATGATGAAAGTGAGCAATCAGACCTCTTTCTAGCAACGCCTTTTTTAACAAAAAAAATATATCAACAAAGCTATAAAAAAGCGCGTAAATATGAGTACCCCTTAGCGGTTGGTTATTTGTTAGTTGATAACTGGAAGGAGCTAAATTTTCATTTTAGTAAAAAAGTGGTGGGTGAAATTTGTCGAATAATGGCAGAGTTGTTAAATGAAATGATGGAGGAATTTGACCATGCAGGTTTAATTAATGAGGGGGAATACCTAATATTATGTCCTTACCAATCAAATGAATATTTGAAAGCTAAGTTAGTAAAATTATCTGAAGCGCTCAACGTACGATTTATTGCTAATATTGGTTCTTTCTCTATCAAAATAAGTTATGCGTATGATACACCTAATATTCAAGATATTGATCCCTATATCTTCTTGTCTAGATTGAGTGAAAAATAACAATCTAATGGCTTATTTATTGAGAGCCTTATAACCTGTGATCATAAAAAAGTTGTTAAATTTTTCATATATAAAAAATAAGAATAAGTTTGCCCGAAGTAAGTATTATAGTGTTATTGCTCAATAACTATAGACTTATTATGAATACTGGCTTAGCTTAAGCACCACGATACTGTGTTGCTTAGCTATAATATTAACGAATGATGATTGCTGGTGAAGTGTCTATTTCGCCCTCATCTGTTATCGTTGCCGTATTATTGTCACACATCAAAATAGCCAAACTACCTTCGGTATGGCTACGAATAAAAGCAAGGTCATAGCCAAATTGCGTTAAACTACTCGCGGCAAATTTTTGCGCTAACGACAATTTGTCCCACAAAGTAGACTGTTCTGGTGTGAAGTGCCTTCTTTCTAACAACGCTTCTCTTTTCGTCGGTACCTGCATTACTTGCCTCGTCAATAAAAACCAAAATAACGTAAACCCAAAATAATGTAAAAGTATTATATTGGTGATTATTTTATCGTAAATATATTATAATAATAAATTTTATAAAAATGCAACTGTAATACAACTCAGGCTGCATTATCACTGGCACTCAGTGCCTAATGTCGTTAGGTATCCAAATTTTTTTTTGTGCATTATAATGTCATAGATCCAAAATAAATTTTAATTTCGAGTGAACCTATGAGCCAAGTTTTAGATGATTTATTAGCTTTATTACAATTAGAAGAAATCGAGCAAGGTCTTTATCGAGGGCAAAGCCAAGACTTAGGTTTTAAAGCTCTCTTTGGTGGTCAAGTTATGGGGCAAGCTGTTTCTGCAGCACAACTAACGGTTGATAGTTCCCGTAACATGCACTCATTGCATTCCTATTTTCTTCGCGCTGGCGATGCAACTAAACCTGTAGTTTATGAAGTTGAGAATATTCGTGATGGTCGAAGCTTTAATACTCGACGAGTAAAAGCTATTCAAAACGGCAAAGCTATTTTTTACATGACGGCTTCTTTTCAGCAAGAAGAAATCGGTTTTGAACATCAAGACACAATGCCAGACGTTATTGGTCCTCAGGGACTCTCGTCTCATGCTGACTTTATTTTTAAGCACCAGCAATATCTACCAGAAACCATTCGTGATAAATTTTTGGCCGAAAAACCTATTGAATTACGACCTGTTCAGCAATATAACTGGATCTCCCCAGAAAAAGCTCCGCCTATTTGTCATACTTGGATAAAAGCTAACGGCAGTTTACCTGATGATATGCGCATTCATCGATGTATGCTTGCTTATACGTCAGACTTTCATTTTTTGCCGACCGCCCTTTTTCCTCATGCAGCAAGTTACTGGCGGCCAAACTTTCAAATAGCTACTGTTGACCATGCAATGTGGTTTCACCGCCCTTTTCGCATTGATGATTGGTTGCTATATTCAATGGACAGTCCTTCCGCAAGTGGTGGACGAGGCTTGGTTAAAGGCCAAATCTTCAATCAAAAAGGTGAATTAGTCGCTTCAACCATGCAGGAAGGTGTTATTCGACAGCGCTAAATTATATCTTAAAGTACCTTGAGAATAATTAAGCTTATTACTGTTTACGCCAATCATATCCGGTAGGATGCTGAAAAACTTTTAAGTCGAATATGGGCACCATAGCAAAAAGGTGATCAAATATGTCCGCTTGTATCTTTTCATAATTAACCCATTTCTGATCATTACTGAAGAAATACAATTCTAGTGGCAAACCTGTTGGTGTTGCGGCAAGTTGGCGTACCATACAAGTCATTTGATGATGTACTTTGTCATGTTGTTGGAGGTAGGCTTCTATATAGGCACGAAATGTTCCTATATTAGTTAACTGTCGATTATTTGGGGAATGTATTTCATCAGTGTCATTGTTTGTTAATGATATTTCTTGCTGTTTTTTTTTAAGGTAATCACTAATAAGCTTAATGTTTGTTAGCTGAGCTATTTGATCACTGTTGTGAAAAGCGATACTACTAATATCTATTGATATTGTCCGTTTTATACGACGTCCACCGGAATTGAACATATCACGCCAATTTTTAAATGAGCCACTCATTAGTGCATAGGTCGGTACGGTAGTGACGGTGTTATCAAAGTTTTTTACTTTGACTGTATTTAAACCTATTTCTATAACATCGCCATCGGCACCATAATTGGGGATTTCAATCCAATCACCGGGGGCGACCATTCTATTGGCCGAAATTTGAATGCTGGCCACTAAACCTTTAATAGTATCTTGAAAAACTAACAACAAAACGGCTGTTAATGCACCCAAACCACTCAATAAATAAACGGGAGAGCGATCTAAAATAATTGATATGGAGAGAATGGTAGCAATTAAATAAATAACCAATTTGGTGACTTGAATACTGGCATTTAATGGTAAATAACGATCTTGCGCGGTTTTTTGATATAAACTATTGATGACATTGAGTATTGCTCCTGCGCAACGTGCTACTTGAAAACTAATGGCAACTTTGGCGATAGATATTAAAAAATGCCCGTAGATACTGTCTGCTGTGATGAAAAGTGGCGTTAAAAAAAGTAATAAGATAAAAGGGACTAATAAAGCAAAATTTGAAAATACCTGTTGCTCAAAAATGAGGTCATCCCATGTATTTCGTGATTTTAAAACGATTTTTTTAATCACAACCAATACTTGGTGTTTGGCTAGATAGTAACTGATACTAGATAAACACATAATGATAACGGTACCCACTAAAATACTGCCAAGTGAAATATAGTTATCTTTAAGCCCCTGCTGAGTCAGCCATGTAGTGATTAATTCAATCATTTTACTCTATTCCTTATTTAATTTAGCTAGCGTGACATCTTTGTCTTGCCATATCTGATTTACGCGCTTTTGAAAGTTGATTTTAAACGACCTATCATTAAAATAATCGCCTTTAAGTGATTGATCAATTTCTAATACTTCAATATGTACTCGTACTTGATTCACTTTGCCACAAATAAAATCAGAAAAATCGGGACTTTGATTTGGATAGTAAATCGTTATATTGACGATTTTATTTAAATATTCACCCATTGCATCTAATACAAAGCCGATACCGCCAGCTTTGGGTTTGAGTAAATATTGAAAAGGCGATTTTTGCTTATCATGTTTTGCTTGAGAAAAGCGTGTACCTTCGATAAAGCTCATCACACTGACAGGTTTATGCTTAAATTTTTCACAGGCTTTACGGGTAGTTTTTAGATCGTCGCCTTTTAAGTGGGGTTTTTTCTTTAAAAGGGCTTGGCTATGCCGTTTCATAAAAGGAAAGTCTAAAGCCCACCATGCCATGCCTAATATGGGCACATAAAGCAGTTCTTTTTTAAGAAAGAACTTTAAAAAAGGAATTTTGCCATGTAAAACGCGTTGTAATATAACGATATCAACCCAGCTTTGATGATTTGCTAAAACTAAATACCATTCTCGCGTACTGAGTTTTTCCAGTCCGGTCACATTAATATCAAGATTAAAAAAAAGCTTCTGATTTAAGGTATTGCAAGCAACCCAATTACTTGCCATTTGATCCAATAAATAGCTGAATATTTTTTGAAAAATTCGTAAGGGAATAATCGCTTTTAAAAATGAAAATATAATAATTGGGATCAACCAAAATACAGTGTTAATGATATAAATAACAAATGATAAGAAACCAATCACGGCATGCGGTAAAAAACGTAACATTAATGCGGCTCAAACAAGTAACAAAAATCTAATGGCCCTAATGTTAATCGTATTTAGCGTCTGTTTCAGCATAAATAACAAAAAAAACAACAAATAGTTCGTTTTAATTGTTCCGAGTCATATTTCAAGCAGAGACTAAAAAGCCTTCATAAATAATATATGCTAAATTAATCGGACTTTTATATATTTAACTTGAACTCAAGTTATTTGATATGCAATACAAGAGAAGTATTTATGATTGAAGATATAATTAAAGCCATTTTTTATGCGGGGATTCCTCTTGGTGGTTTCAGCTTTTTAATGGTTTATTACGCTTATAAAAAAGGATATCTATCTCCTGAAATCACCATCAGAAATGCTTTTAAAGATAAACATAACGATGATAGAAAACTATCAAAAAAACATAAAAAAAGCTTAGTTTTTTTTCATTCTAAGTGGATAGGGTTTGGTGGTGGTTTCTATGGCTTAGTCGCATTAGTTACCTTCATTTATATCGAGATTAAACAAATGGTCGAATTCTTAATAGGGGTTACTGGTGTTCACTCTTTTTTAGATCTACTAACCCTTAATGCGCTTATTGGAATGTTTATTGATTCTATTATGAATATGATTAAAGCGGCTATTTGGTTTACCTATTGGCCAAATGTATTTGATATGTCGAATTTTTTCATTTGGATATTAATTGCTTATTTAGGCTATCGTTTGGGAGCGAATATTGCGCAAAAACAGATACTAAAACAAAGTATTGATCATTAATATTTATACCACGTTGGGTTGGAAAACAACGTAATATTATTGCTATCAGGTATAAAATGTAAGCGTGAGAATTTAGTGAATTATCTAAAGTAATCACGCGATGTATTTATGATTATGCTGTTGCTTTTTCTGCTTTGAGCATAATAAATAAATTGTCTTTTAAGTTTAATCGTTTCAATTTTAATTGTTCTAGGTAAGTATCAGACGTATTTTCGACACCCTGTTCAATACGCACAACCTCATGATTAACATTATGATATTCTTTAAATAATCGAGAAAAATGAGCGTTGTTTATTTTTAAATGATGTATTTCGTCATTAAATTCTGGAAACTCACTGTGTAGGTCATGTTTTGCTAATGTCATATTAATTGCCTCTTTATTTTATTGTGCGCAGCGTATGCAAGTACTGATGTAAGGTAATATAGATAATCTTTGTGGATCGATTTGCTCTTCACAGTTAACACATAAACCGTATTTATTATCATCGATTCTTTGTAATGCTTCAGTAATTAAGGTTAATTCAGTAACGGCTTCATGATGGATTTCATCAAGTACCTCGTCATTTTCACATTCAGTGGTTTGCTCTGCAAAATCAGATGAGCGTCCTTTTTTAACGTCAATTTCAATAGCGTTTATACGGCGTTCAAGTTGGCTTTTTTTATTTAATAAAACAGCTGAAATATTTTGAATAGTCATACTTGTCTCCTTGAATATATACCTAGTGTATGCTTTTTATGGGGCGCTGTTTTGATCTAGCTCAAGCAAGTGTTTATACCGATATTTTTATTAGCAGTGCTCAACTCATAAGAGAAAAGCTTGCTGCGCACAACGGCTGTGTGACTATAAAAGAGTGAGTATTCTCGAGATAAACAAAAGATGTTCTCAGCTAAAGGCATTCTTTTTATTTTTTGATCTTTATTTAATGGGCTTGGTTAAAAAATATATTATTGTACTGAAGCAAACATTTTCAGGGTGCACTAGAATAATCGTAGCTTGTTTATGTAGCCTACAAAGCAAATGATATTGGTTTGAACTTTCACTCAAACCAATAGGCGGTGTTTGATTAATAGCCCGCTATTGAACAATTAAGCAGTCAAAATTGTTTGTTTTTTCCTAGTTAAATAGTCACAAATAACAATCAATAATTTAACGGTGAATTAACGGTAAGTTAACGATGAAATATAGTAAAATACAGTAAAAGAATTGGAATTAACTGCAAAAAATAGCTCTTTTAGACTTAGGTCTAATTTCTAAATAGGCATTATCGTTTTAAGTTATAACGATAAAACAAAAATAAAATTATAAAAGTAGCCGAAAGATCGCATTTTCAGTATTTCTGAGGCTTACAACACATACGGGGATAGTAAAATGTTCAACAAGAAAAAACTCCTATTAGCAACGGGATTATTAGCACTGGCCGGATCAGCAAGCGCGGCGTACGAAATAAAATTAGACAATAACGATAGTATAACTTTCGGTGGCTACATAAAAGCCGATGCACGTTATATTGATGGTAAAATTGCAGCTACAGACTACTGGTATGGCGGAGGTACTGCTTTAGAGAGTAGTATTTCAAATTTTGGTATTGCTGTGAATGAATCACGTATTAATACCAAATACCAACATGGTGATTTAACCGGTTTTATTGAAATGGATTTTTATGGTGATGCCGTTAGAGGTGGTGGTAATGAAATTATTTCTAATTCGTCAAATCCAAGGATCCGTCATGCATTTATCAAATATAAAAATTTATTAATTGGTGAAACATGGTCAACATTCGTCAATACTAGTGCGTTAGCTGAGGCTGCAGATTTTGGTGGTCCATTGGTCGCAGCTGCTTTTATTCGTCAAGGACAAGTTCGTTATACTATGGGGAATTTTCAAGTATCTATTGAAAATCCAGAGTCATATGGTGGTATCAGTGGTAACGATTCAATGCCTGATATTATTGGCCGTTACAACTTTAAAGGTGACTGGGGTAACGTAGCTGTTGCGGCTGTAGCTAAACAATTACAAACCGTAGGGGGTAATGAAGAATCCGCGTTAGGTTATGGCATATCAGGCCGTATAAACACTTTTGGTAAAGATGACTTTCGCTTTCAATTGCACGGTGGTGAAGTTGGCCGTTATGTAGGTGTTACGGCTTCAAAAGATTTAATTGGTGAAGAAGTTGAAGAAACAACGTCTATCAGTGTTGCTTATCGTCACTTCTGGTCTGAAGGTTTACGAAGCACAGTATTTTACGGTAATACGACAACAGACGTCGCTGATTATGACCGTACTCACTGGGGAGTAAATTTATTCAAAAATGTTACTAAGCAGTTATCGTTTGGTGTCGAAGTGGGTAATTTTGAAATGGAAGACAAAAAGGTTAGCTCTGACTATCTACAATTTTCAGCAAAATATGTTTTATAGGCAAAATAAAATTACACGTTCTTGTGTTAGTTAACCTCCTATTTTTAGGCTATTTGGGGAAGCATATGCTTCCCCTTTTTTATATGCAGAATGAGCCGCACATTATGGGAGTTCACTCGTACCGATGACCGGAACTATGATCAGATTTTTGGTTCTAGACACACCTTAAAAATACTTGAGTACCAATCGTGGTCATATAAATTATTACTTTTAACGGAAAAAGAGGGAGGAATTTTTAAGATATAACAAATCATTACTATAAATCCCTATGTCCTTATATTTTTGGTCTACACTTGAAAATAAAAAAGGAATAAAATGATTTTTATTTGTCATGATGACCACAGCAATACACTTATCACTAAAATACATAGTGTTTTTACGCAAGATGATTTTGAACATACCTTTCTTCCAAAATTAAATCAGCTTATTGAACAACATCAACACATCAATCTATTATTTGAATTTGATCCAGATTTTACCGGATGGGAACTTACTGCTTTGTGGCGAGAAATTAAATTTAGTATTGAATATTTCAACTCGATCAACAAAATAGCATTAGTAGGTAATAGCAATTTGTTGAAATGGAGTTTTAAGCTGTTACATCCATTTTCTCAAGTTTTTATTGATCGCTTTACTCATGGTCAAATAGAAAAAGCGCAAGCTTGGTTAGCGATTAACTAATACCAATTGAATTAACGTAGTGATCTATTATAAGCGAGAGTAAATGTTCAAGAGCAAGGCGCTTGAGTGAGTAATAGCGTGCTATTGGGATTGAAAGCAACGCAGATATTGGATATGTAGACCGTCTTAAAATGATCGATTCATTATTCCAATTGGTATAATACCAAAGGTAGATGTTTAGTTGCCGGCTGTTTAAACAGCCGGCAACTAAATATTTGTCTATTTTTTCAATTTTGCAAAGGCATCTGCAAAAGCATTACCCATAGCAGCATTGTTCGAATCTTTTGGTTTATGAGTATTCGTTGCTCGTTGTTGAGGCTTTTTATTCGAATTTGAATGATGGGCCGGTTTAGTTGCGAGATGTTGTTGAGGCTTGTCAGGAGTTGCATCAGCAATAGCTTCATCCAAACGCATCGTTAAACTGATACGTTTACGCTGTGGATCAACCTCAGTTACTTTCACTTTAACAATATCACCCGCTTTAACAATTTCTCTAGGGTCGCTAACAAATTTATTGGTTAATGAAGAAATATGTACTAAACCGTCTTGATGCACGCCTAAATCAACAAAAGCACCAAAGTTGGCAACATTTGAAATTACGCCTTCTAAGATCATCCCCACTTTTAAATCATTGATGGTATTTATGCCCTCTTTGAAATTGGCGGTTTTAAATTCAGGCCGTGGATCTCTACCAGGTTTTTCAAGTTCATTAATAATATCTTTTATGGTGATAGCACCAAAGCTCTCTGTCGCAAGTTCATCACTATCGAGTTGTTTTAGCTGCGTACTGTTACCTAGCAAGGTTTGCACATCACAATTTAATTTTGCAATAATGGCTTCAACCACGGGATAGGTTTCAGGATGCACAGCTGATTGATCTAGCGGGTTTTTACCATCGTAAATACGTAAAAATCCGGCGGCTTGCTCGAATGCTTTTTGTCCTAAACGAGCAACGTTTTTCAGTTCTTTACGGTCATTAAAGCGGCCATGTTCATCGCGATAGGCAACTACATTTTGTGCCATGGTTTTATTTAAACCTGAAACTCGGGTAAGTAATGCTGCTGACGCACTATTTAAATCTACACCGACTGCATTTACACAATCTTCTATCACATTATCCAGCATGTTACTTAATTGGCTTTGGCTAACATCATGCTGATACTGCCCTACACCAATCGCTTTAGGGTCTATTTTAACGAGTTCTGCCATCGGATCTTGTAAACGACGGGCAATCGACACTGCGCCACGTATAGATACATCTAAATCAGGAAATTCATTAGCGGCAAACTCAGAGGCAGAATAAACCGAAGCACCGGCTTCACTGACCATCATTTTATTAGGTTTTATATTTTTAGACTGAGCATTTTCGGCAATATTACCAGCTAATATTTTTATGACCTCCGTAGCCAAAGCGTCACTTTCTCTAGAAGCCGTACCATTACCTATCGCGATAAGTTCAACTTTATGTTGCTGACATAGATTAACTAAAGTGCGTATTGATTTGTCCCAATGATTTTGCGGAGCATGGGGGAATATTGTCGCTGTTTGCAGTAATTTCCCGGTGGCATCTACAATGGCAAGTTTACAACCGGTACGTAAACCAGGATCTAACCCTAAGGTTACTTTTGGTCCAGCAGGCGCGGCCATCAATAAATCACCTAAATTGGTAGCAAATACTTTTATGGCTTCAACTTCAGCTTGTTCGCGTAAATTACCGATTAATTCTGTTTCTAAACTTAAGCTTAGTTTTTGTTTCCAAGTTAAACGAACAACTTTCGTTAAAAAATCAGCACAGCCTTGACCTGATAATCGTAAATTAAAATGTTCCATAATCAACTGTTCAGCACTTGAATAGCTGTTGTCTTCTTGTTGTGGGTCAACGTTAATTTTTAATTGCAAACAACCTTCGTTTCGGCCGCGTAGCATAGCTAACATCCGGTGTGAAGGCACTGATTTTAAACGCTCAGAATGTTCAAAGTAGTCTCTAAATTTAGCCCCATCCTGTGTTTTTCCTTTAACGACTTTACTGGTGAGATGTGCTTGTTTTAACAAATGTTGGCGTAACTTTTGTAATAAATTGGCATCTTCAGCAAAGCGTTCAACCAAGATAAAACTGGCAGTATCTAACACCGACTTTTCATCATTGAGGCCTGCGGCATTATTAATAAATGCTTTTGCTTCAGCTTCGGGGTGTAAACGCCAATCGTTGTAAAGTTTGTTTGCTAGTGGCTCTAGCCCTGCTTCAATAGCAATTTGTCCTTTAGTGCGACGTTTAGGGCGAAAAGGTAAATATAAATCTTCTAAACGGGTTTTATTATCCGCTTTATTAAGTTCCGCTTCTAAAGCAGGCGATAACTTACCTTGCTGTTTAATACTGGTAATAATTACTTGGCGGCGGTCTGCTAAACCACGGAGATAATTTAAGCGCTGATCTAGGTGGCGTAAATGATTATCATCTAATCCTTGTGTGACCTCTTTACGATAACGAGCAATAAAAGGTACAGTTGCGCCGTCGTCTAACAGCGTGATTGCGGCATTAATTTGTACAGTTTTAACATCAAGTTCTTTAGCAATTTGCTCAGCAATAGCTATCATTTATCATAAACCCTAATTTGAAAACGCAGGTGTTGTTACACCTTGTATCGGTTTATTTTATCAGTATTTTAAATAGCAGCAAAAGAATAAATTGACCAATGGAAATAAAAATGAATATCAATCATTTTGTAACAGCGCTAATGTCACGAAAGGGCTTATTAATCTTTATTGATTGAATAGCAAAAATGCTGAGGTAAGTTATACAAGTATTCGCGCTTGATCGATGAAGTAGTTGTTAATTTTACTTTGTATTTACTGCTTGAATGGTTAGACTCGAGCGCTTTTCATCTTGGGTCTGTCATAATGTTCGTACAAGTTACTTTTCTTTTTGTATTATTATTTACCTTTCCGTATGTATATGGCACTAATTTCACTGATATCAATGAAAAATTTTCTGCGCATGTTGCGATTGAATTAGACAAGTACAGTATTCCAGGTGGCGCATATGTTATTGTTAAAAATAATAATATCCTTGCTTTAGAAACTTTTGGCCACATTGATAAAAGTAAATCACAAAAAGTAAATAATAGTACCGTATTTCGATTAGCCTCAGTGTCTAAACCCTTTGCCGCGACTCTTACTACGATGTTGGCGCAAGAGCAGCGGCTAAGTTTATCTGATCCTATCACCAAATATGTTCCAAATTTTTCCTTGGCAACCCATGGAGCAGCGGAGAAAATTCAACTTAAGCATTTATTAAGTCATTCAAGTGGCTTGATGCCCAATGCTTATGACAATCTATTACATGAAAATTGGAGTATGGATAAGATCATTAGCCGTTTTCAACGTGTTAAGCCTATCTGTAAACCTGCACAATGTTACGGCTACCAAAATATAGCTTATGGTTTGTTACAACCAGCCATTGAAGCGAGTCAATCTAAAAACTATTCGACTTTACTGCAAGAGCGAATTTTTACACCGTTAAATATGCACAATGCCTCTGTGGGTATCGATGTATTTTTAGCGCAAGAAAACACCGCAAAACCTCATGTATTAAGAAAGCGTATAAATACCCATCGAAAAGATAAAAATGGTCGTAAGATTAAGCAATATGTGTGGAGTACCGTTAAAGTTGAGCCTGACTTTTATAAAGTTGCTCCGGCGGCAGGTATTAACGCGAGTATTACTGACTTGGCAAAGTGGTTAATTGCAAATTTAGGTTATAACCCTGAGGTATTATCGCCGGCATTACTTAATGAATTAACCACGCCGCGAATAAAAACTAAAAAAGATCTACGTCGAAGGTTTTGGAAAGATCATCTCACTGATGCACATTATGGTTACGGTTGGCGTATTTATCAATTTGAAGGGTATCCAATTATTTATCATTCTGGCTGGGTATCAGGCTTTCGCGCAGATATTGGTTATTCACCCGATTTAGATATAGGTTTTGCCTTGCTCATTAATGCCGAGTCTAACGTTATTAATAAAATATCAAGCCAGTTTTGGTCACAAGCCCATAAGCAATTTTCATCACTTACGGCAAAACAGCCTTAAGTCTTATGGAGCAGGTAAAATGGAAAAAGCCAGTTAACAAACTGGCTAATTTGAATAATAAAAAAGAGTGACACCCTTTTCAACTTAATGGAATTGGTATTAATTTTTAGGAAAAACTTGTTCGCTATCGTCACCAAACCAATGGCGAATTAACGTGGTTGCTTGCTCTGCACCTGTACGTTTAAGTGATGAAAAAGCTTGTACGGTAATATCGGCATTAAGGTCCTTTAATGCTTTTTTAACTTGCAAAACCGCGGTACTACTTTGTCCTTGTGAAAACTTATCACATTTAGTTAGTAGTGCTAATATGGGTAAATCACTATCGGCTGCCCAATGAATAAGCTCTAAATCAAGGTCTTTTAATGGATGACGAATATCCATTAAAATTACTAAACCTTTTAAGCAGTCACGCTTTTCCAAGTATTCACCTAATGCTTTTTGCCATTTCTTCTTCATTTCTAAAGGGACTTTGGCAAAGCCGTATCCAGGTAAATCAACCAAACGTTTATTTTCGGCAATTTCAAAAATGTTAATCAGCTGGGTACGACCCGGTGTTTTACTGATACGGGCTAAACCGTTTTGGTTGGTTAAAGTATTAAGTGCGCTTGATTTACCCGCATTTGAACGACCAGCGAAGGCAACTTCAATACCATTATCTTCAGGTAAACGACGAATGTCTGGTGCACTAAGGGTAAATGTCGCTTTGTTTAAGTGAATGGCTGTAGATGACAAGATTAAGGTCCAACAAAATAAGTAAAAAGTTATTATACCAATTTAAGTCGTACAAATTCTATCTGTTTTAATCAGAGTTATTATTTGTAAAATACTGAATGAGAATCAGTTAGTGATATTAACGGTGTTTTTATCGATAAAGGTGTCAATCTACTCGCATTTAGCGAATATTTTTCTATGATATTGTTACGCACGGTTAATATTCGTGTAAAATACTGCCAATTTTTATATTCACTGGTTTGATCAACAAGTATCTCATTAATCAAACAAAAGCAGAGAGCAACTCAATGAAAAAACTTATTTTTTCGCTACTATTTGTTATCGCCCATGTAAATATCGCAGTAGCAGCACCAGGTGATATTGCCGCGGGTAAAGGTAAAGCAGCTATGTGTTCTGCTTGTCATGGTGCTTCAGGTATAAGTGCCGCAGAATCATATCCAAATTTGGCAGGACAACATGCTGATTATATTACAAAACAGCTAAAAGCATTTAAAAGTGGCGATCGTAAAGATCCGGTTATGGCACCAATGGCTGCGGGTTTATCTGAACAAGACATGGCTGATGTCGCAGCGTATTTTGCTAGTTTGCCTCGCAAGGCTGTAACTGCAACTGCGGGCGATGCAACTTCTGCAACAGCCGCGGTACAAGCACCGGTTAAATATGTTGCTAATGCAATTGCTGGTAAAAGTTTATATGAATTAGGCGATGAATCTCGCAGTATCGGTGCATGTAGTGGTTGTCATGGTAAAGACGGTAACAGTAAAGTGCTGATTTACCCTAACTTGGCCAAACAACATGCGCAGTATATTGAAAAACAATTACATGCATTTAAAGATAACAGCCGTACTAACTTTGCGATGAACCAATTTGCTGGCGCAATGACAGATGAAGAAATTTCTGATATTGGTGCATACTTTTCTGATACAAAAGCTGTTGCCAATGTAAAAGCGAGACGAGTCAAAAGTGCTGCACCTGTTACAGAGGCGGTTATTGCCGGTAAAGCGAAATCTGCGGTATGTGCAGCTTGTCATGGCGCAGAGGGTAATAGCTTAGTGCCAATGTATCCTAACCTTGCAGGCCAAAGTGCAGATTACCTGACCAAGCAATTAAAAGAATTTAAAAATGGTATACGTAAAAATGCTGTTATGGCAGGCATGGTAGCAACTTTGTCAGAACAAGACATGGTAGAAATTTCTGCTTATTATTCTACCCAGAAAGAAAATGTGGGTACGGGTGACGGTTCTGCGATAGGTCGCAAATTATACTTTAATGGTAACGCGGCTAAAGGAATTACAGCTTGTGTGGCCTGTCATGGGGTAAATGGTAAAGGTATGCCAAAAGCTGGTTTCCCTGCTATCGCTTCTCAAAATTCAGCGTACTTAACTGCACAACTTAACAACTTCAAAAGCATGACACGTGAAAATGATCGTAATGGCATGATGCGTAATATCGCGAAGAAATTGAAGAAAAATGATGTTGAAGAATTAGTGAAGTTTATGTCTACAATGAAGTAAAAGTAAATTTACAAAGTAATACCCATTCCATTAAGTTTGTGATTTTGTTGTGCGCAGGAAAAATATTATAGGGCAAGGCGCTTGATTGACTCATAGCTAGCTATGAGGATTGAGAGCAACGTAGACCTGAAAAATTTTAACCAGTACAAGTGAGCAATAACTTAATAGGATTGGTATAATTTTTACTTAACAATAGATATCAAAGCAGCACAGTGTGCTGCTTTTTTGTTTTCCAATATTCCACATTGTTAAAAATCGTGTAGAATGTCATCATCTTTATTAAATTAACTAATACGCTATACCGTTAGCGATAAGTAGAGAGTCATTCAATGAAAAAAATAATATTAACCTTATTGTTAGGATTAGGCGCTATAAATACAGCAGCGGCATTAGAAGGTAATGCTGAAGCAGGTAAAGCAAAATCAGTCATGTGTGGTGCTTGCCATGGCGCTGACGGTAATAGTTTAGTACCAATGTACCCAAAATTAGCAGGTCAAAGTGCTATTTATATTGCTAAGCAACTTGCTGAATTTAAAGCCGGCGTAATGTCTGGTGGTAAAGAAGGCCGTATAGACCCGGTAATGGGTGGTATGACAATGGCTTTATCCGAGCAAGATATGATGGATTTAGGTGCTTATTATCAGGCGCAAACATCAACCGCGGGTAATGGCTCTGCAGATGCTCTTGGTAAGTCTCTATATTTAAGTGGCGATGCTGAACGCGGCATTACCGCTTGTATTGCTTGTCATAGCTTTGATGGTCACGGTATGCCATCAGCTGGTTTTCCTGCGGTAGCCAGCCAAAATGTTGATTACTTAAAAGGCCAATTAAGTAAATTTCGTGATGGTTCTCGCGCAAACGATAATAACGCTATGATGCGTAATATCGCGATTAAACTAGAAGATGCTGACATTGCGGCATTAACGCAGTATATGTCGTCACTCAAATAATTTTCCTATAGATATTGTTATTATTAAAAAAGCAGCGTTTATCGCTGCTTTTTTGTATCTGATAAATCACAAATACCTGCATCCTAACAGGTATTATCATTATTTTATGGACAGAACCCACTCAGTAATAAGTTATTAAATAAATAGTATGAAAATAATTTGGGCTCCACTGTAATAAACTTCTACGCTACGCCACTAACTAGGCATAACAAATTAACAAATAACAGGATTTTAATGGGAAGTGACTTTTACCAGCTGTCTATATTACCTTTTGCGGGGATTATTATTAAAATCTGTCGGGCTTATACAAATAGCCAAGAAGATTTTGAAGACTACTATCAGGAAGTCTGTCTACAAATTTGGCGTAGCAAAGATAACTTTAATAAAGAAAGTGAATGGTCAACGTGGATATATCGTATTTCGCTTAACGTCTGTTTAACCTATTTGAAGCGACGCAAAAATGGCGATAAACGAATTGTTTCAGATACCTTACCCGAAGAAGCTATAGACGATAGCAAAGCATTTGTAAGTGATGAAATAAATCAGCTATATAGCGCCATTAAACATTTATCTGAAACTGATAGAGCTGTCATTTTACTTTATCTCGAAGAGAAGTCTTATGAAGAGATAGCCGACATTATTGGGAGTAATATAAATAATATTGGTGTGCGGATAAAGAGAATAAAAGAGAGACTAAAAGAGAGACTAAACAAATATATTAATACAAAGGACAGCATATGAGCAAATCAATTGAAGCAATGTGGAAAGAAGGCTTTGTTAACGAAGCGCACTTGTTAGCACCTAAAATCAATGGCTTATATAACAGAAAGTCGCAGAATATTGTTGATAAGCTGCGAAATATGTTTGCTATCAACATAAAAGCCATCATTATCGGTAGTGTGATTATGTTTATTATGATGAGTCTGTTCGGGGCGCCATTTTTAGGTTTATACATTTGTTGTCTACTTGTGCCATTGATCATTATTGCTAAACAAGAATTAAAAAAGTCGGTTAATTTGTCCAAAGGACAAAGTAGTTATGACTACCTGATGAGCTTTAATAGCTGGTTGAAAAGTTCCATTGAAGCGTATTCCAGCTATTATAAAATATTTTATCCAATGCTTTTTCTTGGCATGGCTATTCAAGGAATAGTGAGCAAAGCGGGGGGGGAAATGATTGCGTTACTGCTTGAAAAGGTTCCTACAAATATCATTATATTGGGTCAACCCTATTATTTGATCGTGGTTGTAGCAGCATTAACACTGTTTTTTGCAAGATACGCTGATGCATTATATCGTCTAGATCTCAATATGATTTACGGTCGCCAGTTTAAAAAGTTGGAAGAGCTGCTTACTGATATAAAAGAACTGAGGCAGTAGCTTAAAGAAAGAGCCTAGTCTCAGCTTACATATATCTTCGCGATATAGCAGACGGCCTAGCCAGTTGTTTGGGCAATAGTGAAGATTACTGCTGTATAAATCACTTTATACCAAAATACGGCTATTATTTGTATTTTATTTAGTGTGTAAATGACTGTTTATTATTCCAAAAAAACGAAGCCTCAAGGGAAGGTAAAATGAGACTCCGCAAAAATGAGATCTAAATCGACTGAACTTACTTAGAATAAAAACGCGTTGTTTTACTTAGCAGTACATCAGGGACTGTGATTGCTGAGATAACAAAGGTGACATTGGATATTCTCGCTTTTATATCTTGGGCAGATAACGTTAAAGTGACAGGGATATTTATAGCCTCGCTGGCATTGACGGAAATCGCATCGGGCAATTTTAATGCGGCTTGGTTATTGCCATCCATTTTGATTGAATAATCTTGTCTGAGTTGTGATTTATTGGTGATTTTGATTAAGTAGGTATTTGAGACGTTATCATTAAAGTCAAGTTGATATAGAGCGTTACGATCCCTAGAAATAGATACCTCCAGGGGGATGCGGCTAGTGATGGTATTAACCATTAAAGCAATAAATACTATCGATAAACTGGCGTAACCGAGGATCTTCCCTCTAAATAAGCGTGTCTTTTCACCTGAAAGATTATTTTCACTGGTATAACTGATTAATCCTTTAGGGTACTTAAAATTTTGCATCGTTTGATCGCAGGCGTCAACACAAGCACCACAGTTAATGCATTCATATTGTAAACCATTGCGAATATCGATACCGGCGGGGCAAACATCCACACACAGATTGCAATCAACACAATCGCCTAGGTTAGTATTGTCTTCATTACGTTTACGCACACCTCGGGTTTCACCGCGTTTTTTGTCATAAGCCACCAAGAAGGTATTTTGATCGAACATTGCCGATTGAAAACGTGAATATGGGCACATATAAATACACATTTTCTCTCTTAACCAACCTGCGTTGCCATAAGTACATAAAGTAAAAAATGCTATCCAGCCAGTAATTGTGTCGCTGCAGTTGAGTGTGAGTAAATCACTATAAAGCTGTGCTGCGGGGGAAAAGTAACTGATAAAACATGCTGCAGTGAGTAGTGACATCAGTAACCAAACACTATGTTTTGCGGTCTTTCTGATGATTTTATTTATTGATATTTGCCTTTGATCAAGCTTTATCCTTTGATTACGCGTACCTTCTATTTTCTCTTCAACCCATATATAGGTGAACATCCACACCGTTTGCGGACATAGATAACCACACCAAATACGACCTAACCAAGTGGTAATAAAAAATAATAAAAAGCAGCCAACAACCAGTAATAGGGCTAGTAAGGTCAAATCTTGCGGGAAGAAGGTTTGCGAAAATATTCGAAACTGCTGAGTATCTATATCTAACAATATGGCTTGTTGTCCTTGATATTCCAACCAAGGTAAAAGTAAAAACAGCGATATAAAAATAAAACCAGTGAATTTACGTATACGTTGATATTTTCCTTTCTGCTTTCTTACATAAACTGGACTGTCGTTTTTGTAAGGTTTAATAATGAGGTCTTCGTCTTTAAAATTGTATTTCATTTACAGCAACAGCTAATTGAACTTACCGCCGTTACTGCAAAATAGACACCAACACTTAAAATAACTTAACCGGATGTAATATAAGGCTTTATTAAATTAAAAGTAAATACAAGGGCACGGTATATCGTGCATGAACGATATACCGTGTTCTAGTAAATGCTGAATGTCATTAGTTAGGGCGTATAATCGCCAATTTTTTCATTTTTGAACGTAGTGTACTGTCGGCTAACTTCAATACTTTTGCGGCGCCATTGTTACCGCCTATTTGCCATTTACAGGCTTTTAAAACCGTTTCAATATGTTGTTTTTCGTTAGATGATAACGACTCGATATTCATCTTGCCCGGTTTTTTAAAGGGAAACTGCTGTTTAATGTCTAAAATATTCGTTTTTGCTAAGATGATTTCCCGTTCTAATATATTTTGCAATTCACGAATATTACCTGGCCAGTCATACGATTTAAGTGCTGTTAAGCTCTTATTACTAATCGCTTCAATATTTTTGCCCAATTTCTTGTTTAGTTTACTGATAATCACCTGACACAATGGCGAAATATCTTCGGGGCGCTCTCTTAACGCGGGAATTTTAACGGGAAAAACGTTAAGTCGATAATAAAGATCCATGCGAAATAAACCCTGTTCTATCATCGCCTCTAAATTACGATTGGTTGCAGCTATGATTCGAATATCAACGTTAAGGGTTTTATTGCCACCAACCCGTTCAAATTCTTGCTCTTGTAATACTCGTAATAGTTTACTTTGTGCGGCAAGTGATAGTTCGCCAATCTCATCTAAGAATAAGGTGCCGTTATCGGCTAATTCAAAACGGCCTTTACGGCGCTCAGTAGCCCCGGTAAAGGCGCCTCTTTCATGACCAAACAGTTCAGACTCTAATAAACTCGGTGTAAATGCGGCACAATTAACTTTTACTAAGGGTGATCCTTCTCTATGACTTAAAGCATGCAAATTACGGGCGACTAGTTCTTTACCTGTACCATTTTCACCAAGGATTAATACGGTGCTGTCAGTTTTGGCGACAAGATTAATTTGCGCTAACATTTCTTTGAGAGATTGGCTTTCACCGACGAGTCCTGATACTGAAAACACTTGTGCAAGTTCACTTTGTAAATAGGTATTTTCAGCTTTTAATTGTTCGGTCAATTTTTGAATATTCTGCAAGGCAGTACGTAGTTCACGTTCGGTTTGCTGTTGTTGACTAACATCTCTAAATATCGCGACAGCACCCATAATATTTCCATCTTTAAAAACAGCTGTGGTGGTATATTCTACTGGGAAACTACTACCATCTTTTCGCCAAAAAACTTCGCCACTAACCTGTCGAGCAATACCATCTTGTGCGGTATTATAAATTTTACAATCATGGGCTGGGTAACTAGTGCCATCAGCATGGCTATGGTGGTGATATTGATGGATGTTTTTGCCCAACAATTCTGCCGCTTGCCAGCCCGTCATTTTTTCGGCAGCGGGATTTATAAAGATGGCTTTACCTTGGGGGTCAAAGCCATAAATACCTTCACCCACTGAGTTGAGTAGTAGTTCTGAGTCAGCAAGAAATTGTTTAATTGTGTTGTTCATTATACTGTCTGCTTTATTAGCCACGATATATCGTGGAAGCATTGTGAGCGACAAAAAGTAATTTATCCAGCGTTATAAAATAATATTAATCTGAGGTTAATGGAGGCTGGCACATTTATGACGTTAACTGCATAATAAATGTATTATCATGTGCGCTATACGTACAAATTAACACGTTTTTGGCTAATGCAGAATAATTTTTAGCTTCTCAATACCTCTTGAAAATCAGTTATAGCTTGCTTGTGATCCTCAGCTTCCGTAACAGCAGTAACAACAGCAATGCCATCGACGCCAGTTTGTGAAACTTCGCTGACACGACTTAAATTAATACCGCCAATAGCGACCACAGGAATATCGGTTGCTAACGTTAACAAGTGCTTTAAGTTTTCAACGCCTTGAATTTGTCCGGTCATATCTTTTGTTTTGGTTGGGAATATTGCGCCGACGGCAAGATATGAAGGTTTAAGCTGCTGTGCCAATAAAAATTCATAACAACCGTGTGTACTAATACCTAGCCGTAAACCTGCTTGTTGAATAACCGCTAAATCTGCATCATGTAAATCTTCTTGACCAATATGCACACCGTAAGCACCATGTTTAATGGCAAGTTGCCAGTAATCGTTGATGAATAATCGCGTATCATAGTCTCGACTTATATCGACAGCCTCAGCAATTATTTGCTCTAATTCGCGGGTGGTTTTATTTTTTAATCTTAACTGGATGATGTTTAAATTTAGTGGCAATAAACGTTTTAACCATGCAATTGAATCAACTACCGGATATAAACCTAACCTTTCGCTTAAAAATAAAGATGGGAAAGCGGGTAAGCTTGCGTATTGCCGATTCAGTGCGGAACATACCTTGGGGAAATAAACCGGATTTTGTGGCCAAGTTGTTTGTTCAAAAGCGCCGTAATAATCATTTTTTTCTAGATGAGCCGAAAGACCTTGATTAATGAAAGCTTTGGTTAAGGTAAAGGCATCCCTTAATAAATAACCATGCGCTAAAAATGCTGATAATGCAGAGGCAAATGAGCAACCTCCGCCATGGCTACAATGAGTCGTAATACGTGGCGAGTGTAACTGATATTCAATAAGTTCACGGTCATCAATATCGAGTGTATGCAAACAGTAGTCTGTACTGAACTCATCATCAGCATGGCCACCTTTAATAATGACACTATTTACACCAAAATTAAGCAGCTGTTGCGCTTGAATTTTTACATTGGCGCTATCATTATCACTGAAATATCGTGCCTCTAATAAATTAGGGGTTAACAGATCACACACAGCAAATAATGGTCGTAAGTCATCACGAGTAAGTGTTGAAAATTTGCCGCCAACACTTGCTTGGCCAACAGGATCATAAATCACTTGTAGCTTTGATTGTAATTTAGCGTGTGGCTTAGGTTGTTGTTTGAACTGTTGCTGCGATAATTGTTTTTTCAAAAGGTTAATCGTGGCGACTAACCAATTCACTTGTTCGAGATTAACGAGTAAACCAATTTTTATCACCACAGGGGGTTTATCAAGGATCAGTGCAGCTACTTGCTGTTGTAATATATCAATGGCAGTCGGGTTAATTGAAATTAATGATGTGGAATTTTGTACCGTATTGGCGGTAATTAAATGACAAACCTCTACATCTAAGCGATGACCCGTTTTAATATCTGCGGCTATGCCTGCACCACCTGAACAATCGGCACCAGAAATGGTCCAGATGATCGGTTTTTTAAGATTTTTCATATTAGTTCACGCCAGGTTGATGCCAAAATGGCGTATCTAAGGTAGGTGTGCTGGGATGAGCGGTTTGTCTTTGCTGCATAATACCCGCAACATAACCTTGTTCACCGGCGTTGAGCGCTGTTGCAAAAGCTTTAGCCATCAACACGGGATTATCAGCCAACGCCACCGCACTATTGAGTAATACACCGTCGTAACCCATTTCCATCGCGATACAGGCATCTGAAGGTTTACCTATGCCGGCATCTAAAATTAACGTTGCGTGCGGTAAGCGTAAACGAATTGTTTCAAGGTTGTAGGGATTCATCAAACCTTTCCCGGTGCCGATAGGAGATGCCCACGGCATAATAACCTGACAACCTAAGTCATATAAGCGTTGGCATAATACTAAGTCATCCGTGCAATAGGGTAATACTTTAAAACCCTCTTTAATTAATTGTGCGCTGGCGTCAAGCAACTCAATAGGATCTGGCTGCAGATTATAATCATCGCCAATGACTTCCAGTTTTATCCAATCCGTTTGGAAAATTTCACGGCTCATCTGCGCGAGCGTAACCGCTTCTTTAGCCGTTTTACAGCCAGCGGTATTCGGTAGTAGATGTCCTTGGCACTGTTCGACAATTTCTTGAATATATTGCCAAATTTTAGCGCCAGATTTATCGGCAGGATTTTGTCTTTTTAGCGATAAGGTCACTACTTGTGAATGACTCGCTAATATTGCCTGTTTCATTATTTCTGGAGAAGGATATAGCGCACTGCCAATCAATAATCGACTTTTTAATACTTGACCATAAATAGTTAGAGACATGATCAGCCACCTACAATGGGAAATAAAACATCAATACTATCGTTAGCCTGCAACAGCGTATTGCTATAACTGTCTTTACCGACAAAGTCACCGTTTATAGCAACGGCAAAACTGCTTTTGGTTTGGTTATCATGCAAAAATAGCGAAAGAGCTGTCGCCAATGTTGCTTGTTCTGGTTTGAGTACTTGCTCTTGACCATTAATGTATAGTTTCATTTTTTTCACTTATCGGTAATAAATGTGAATAAGGATATTCACCGCTAATACTTGTACCCAACCGCATGTTGTTAACTAATTGCACTACTTGTTCAAGCACTACAGGGGCAATTAAAAAGCCATGACGATATAAGCCATTCACTTGAATTAAATGTTGTTCGGCGATGATTTTCGGTTGATTATCACTAAAAGCAGGACGACATTGGCTGATATGTTGTCGAATATTAGCTTCTGCAAAACCGGGATGCACACTGTAAGCTGCGCTCAGTAACTCCATTGCCGAGCGAACAGTCATTGGTGAACTATCATCACTTTCAATTTCAGTAGCACCAACCACATAAAAGCCTTTTGTTTTTGGCGCTATATACAGCTGATACCTTGGATGCATTAAGCGTATGGGTCGAGAGAGTTGCACGTCGGGTGAAAAAAGCTGAAATAATTCTCCGCGTACCGCCCTAAGATCTTTTAAAACGCTATTTTTATCGGCATTAACACCACTACGCGCACCAATACCTCGACAATCAATGGTTAAATCAAACGTTCGCTGTTGTTGACGATTATCGCTGTTAAAACTAACGTTACTGGCGCTATTTGCCGATGAAATACTTGCCACCAAACATTCACTTAACCATTCAATATTTGCTTTTTCTAGTTGGTATTTTAATGCACTCAACAGTTTACGATTACCAATTTGTCCTTCCTCAGGCAAAAACATACCTTGGCTAAAGGAGCGACCAATTTCAGGTTCTAATTCGATAAGTTGTTGCCGATCAAGATGCTGGCATTGATGTTGTGAATAATGATTTTGTAAATAACGAGCAAAACGACGATAGTCACCATGGTCTTGCTCGTGGCTAACCATTATTGCCCCTTGTTGTTGAAAAAAAGTATATTCATCTAAAGTGGCTAATAATTTTGGCCATAACTTCAGTGAGATAAAACCCATTTCAACAATATTGGGCTCGCAGTGCATAGCTTCGCCCAAAGGTGTTAATAAACCGGCAGCGGCATAAGCAGCACTTTGATGGCCGGCTTTAGTATCTTTATCAAATAGCGTCACCTGATAACCCTGTCGATGTAATGACAAAGCAATGAGGCGACCCATAAGCCCTGCGCCAACAATAGCGATTGTTTTCATAAAATCAGCAGATTTTAATTATTTAACCACATGATAGATTTCGCTACCTGTGGCTTTAAATTCCGCTGATTTTTCTGCCATACCTTTTTCTATATTGTTTGCATCTAAAACAATGGTTTCATCAAGTAATTGAATTTCAATTATTTCACCTTTTTCAAGCTTAGCTGCATAATCACGAACCTCTTGTGAAATTTTCATTGAGCAAAACTTAGGTCCACACATAGAACAAAAGTGAGCTACTTTACCTGATTCTTGTGGTAGCGTTTCATCGTGATAGGCTTTGGCTGTTTCAGGGTCTAAACCAATATTGAATTGATCGTACCAGCGAAATTCAAAACGGGCTTTTGACATAGCATTGTCACGAATTTGCGAACCAGGATGTCCTTTGGCTAAATCACCCGCATGAGCTGCTATTTTGTAGGTAATTAAACCTTCTTTAACATCTTCTTTATTGGGTAAACCTAAGTGCTCTTTTGGTGTGACATAACAAAGCATGGCACAGCCGTACCAGCCAATATTTGCAGCACCAATACCAGACGTAATATGATCATAACCTGGCGCTATGTCAGTCGTGAGCGGGCCTAAAGTATAAAAAGGTGCTTCACCACAGTGTTTAAGTTGTTCTTCCATATTGGCTTTGATCATATGAAGTGGCACATGACCTGGACCTTCAATAATCGTTTGCACATCATGTTGCCAAGCTATTTTAGTTAATTCGCCTAAGGTACGTAATTCGGCAAATTGTGCTTCATCGTTGGCATCAGCAACTGAGCCTGGACGTAAGCCATCACCTAATGAAAAAGAAACATCGTAAGCTTTTAATATTTCGCATATATCTTCAAAATGGGTATATAAGAAGTTTTCTTTATGGTGAGCCAAACACCACTTCGCCATAATTGAACCACCACGAGAAACAATGCCAGTAACACGTTTAGCGGTCATGGGTACATAACGAAGCAATACACCGGCGTGAATAGTGAAATAATCAACGCCTTGTTCTGCTTGTTCAATTAAAGTATCGCGGAATATTTCCCAAGTAAGGTCTTCGGCAACGCCATTCACTTTCTCTAAGGCTTGATAGATAGGTACCGTACCAATAGGTACTGGCGAGTTACGTAAAATCCATTCGCGGGTTTCATGAATATTACGACCCGTTGATAAATCCATTACGGTATCAGCGCCCCATTTTGCTGACCAGACAAGTTTTTCAACTTCTTCTTCAATAGAGGAAGTAACCGCAGAATTACCAATATTAGCGTTTACTTTAATTAAAAAATTACGCCCGATGATCATAGGTTCACATTCTGGGTGGTTAATGTTTACCGGAATAATAGCGCGGCCACGGGCTACTTCATCACGAACAAACTCAGGTGTGATTTGCTCAGGGATGCTGGCACCAAAAGAATCGCCGGGATGTTGTAGTAATAGCGTTTCGTCTTTCACTTGTTCGCGTTTTAAATTTTCACGAATAGCAATATATTCCATTTCAGGCGTAATAATGCCTTGGCGAGCATAATGCATTTGCGTGACGTTTTTGCCTTTTTTGGCAACGCGTATCTTAGGTAAATGCTCAAAACGAATGTTATCAACGCCTTCGTCGGCTAATCTTTGTTGGGCGTAGTGTGAACTGTTTGATTCTAAAAACGCGACATCACCGCGAGCATCAATCCAGCTTTCACGTAAACGAGGAATACCTTTATGCACATCAATATCGACGTTTTCATCGGTATAAAAACCTGAGGTATCGTAAACACAAAGCGGTTCATTTTTTACATAAACAGGGTTTTCTTCGTTACCATTTATTAGGGTATCTGAAAGAGTGATCTCACGCATACCGACTTGAATATCGTGAAGTGTGCCTTTTACGTAAACTTTCTTAGAATTTGGAAATGATTGATCAGAAACATTTTTTAAAAAAGCTTCTGCAGCAGCGCGTTTCTCACGTCTGTTTGGTTTAGCTGTGGTAGTCATATTCTCTCACCTTTAGTTTTTAAAACAAGTATAAAAATAAGGCGGAGCTTTAGGGGGTATAAACGAGGAATATATATAACGCTTTGATAAGCAATGTAAATATAATCTTTTGTTCCCTTCGCAGATGTTAATCTAATCAGGTTCTACGGATCCCGCTTTCGCGATCTCAGCCCTTTGGCACTCCGACAAGTTGCATTATAAAGAACATAACGCGAGCAGATTCTAACGTGAACAATAAAAAGGGTGCAAGCAATTATTTGTTTTAATATGATGAGGTAGAAATTGATTAAGCATCCTCGCTAATAATTGTATCTACATTGTATATCGTATACGATTGTTGTAAGCATCAATAAAACAACAAAAAGAATAATTTTATGAGATTAATATTAACCACTATTTTGTGTGTTTTCCTTAGTAGTTTTTATATTATTGAAAGTTCTGCAAAAGATCTATTTTCTGGCACTGAAAAAACGACTCATCAAGACAAGTTACGTGGTGAAATTACCCCCGAAAGAGCGTGGTGGGACTTAAGACATTATCATATTGATCTAGTTGTAGATCCAAGTAATCGTACATTTTCAGGCTCCACGAAGATGAGATACAAGGTACTTACTCAGCCTAAACGATTGCAAATTGAATTACAAAAGCCACTGACCTTAGACAAAGTCATGCAAAACGGTAAAGAACTAACCGTTGAAAGAGACGGTTACTCTCATTTTATTACGGTAGATAATGCACAAGAAGTAGGTAAAGAATATGACGTTATTATGTTTTTTTCAGGTGCCCCACAAGTGGCTAAACGCGCCCCTTGGGATGGTGGAATAACCTGGACAAAAGACAGCAATGGTTTAGATTTTATTGCCTCAACATCACAAGGTTTAGGGGCGAGTATTTGGTGGCCTAATAAAGACCACGCCTATGATGAACCTGATGACGGTGTTTTGATCAGTGTTGAGGTACCTGAGCATTTGATGGATGTATCAAATGGTCGTCTAATTAAAGTAGATGAGCATCCAGAACGCAAAACAAAAACATATCACTGGCAAGTAACCAACCCGATAAATAATTATGGCGTTAATATTAATATTGGCGATTATGTGCATTTTGGTGAGAAGTATCATGGTGAAAAAGGTCAACTTGATATGGATTATTATGTATTACGTGAAAATCTTGAAAAAGCCAAAAAACAATTTAAAGATGCAAAACGTACTATTGAAGCATTTGAGTATTGGTTTGGCCCTTATCCGTTTTATGAAGACAGCTTCAAACTAGTTGAAGCTCCCTATTTAGGTATGGAACATCAAAGTTCAGTGACTTATGGTAACGGCTATCAAAATGGCTATTTAGGGCGAGATCGTAGCCAAGCGGGGCCGGGCATGCTATTTGATTTTATTATTGTGCATGAGTCAGGTCATGAGTGGTTTGCCAATAATATTACCCACAATGATGTTGCTGATTTATGGATACATGAGAGTTTTACTAATTATTCAGAAAGCTTATTTTTAGAGTTCCATTTCGGTAAAGAAAAAGCTTATGAGTACATCCGTGGTCAACGGATGAATATTCAAAATAAAGGCAAAATTATTGGTGAATATAATATCCATAAAGAAGGCTCGTCAGACATGTATGACAAGGGCGGAAATATGCTACATACACTTCGTCAAATTATCGATAACGATGTTACTTGGCGTGGAATATTACGCGGCTTAAATAAAAATTTTTATCATCAAAATGTTGATAGCAAAGATATTGAAGATTATATCAGCACTAAAGCAGGCAAAGATTTTTCAAAAATATTTGATCAGTACTTGCGGGATATTCGTATTCCAAGTTTTGAGTATTTTGTCAAAGACAAAGTGATGAAAATTCGTTGGGGCAATGTGATCGAAGGTTTTGATATGCCGTTACAAGTTTTTATTAATGGTAAGGCGCAGTGGTTATCACCGACAGAAAAATGGACTATTGTTGACTTAACAGCAGCTAATCCAAGTATTAAAATTGACGCAAATTTTTATATTAGTACCCAGAGTGTTTTAGGAAATTAAACCATTGCTTATAGAGACTTGTCGTTAATTTGATGCTTTTCAAGGAGTGGTGGACAATTACATCAGTTGTGCCACTAATAAATGTGATCACTTTGTGCACATTATAGTCATAAATTATTTTCCCTATATTTTCTAATGAATTATTCCCGTAATATTTCTGATAAATCTCAGTAACACACATCAATAATTAGAGTGTATATATGAGGTCTGAAAATATTTATTGAATTTATATTTTGGGGTGGTGTATTACAAAGCGTATTATGAATATTGACCTCCTGATGAAAAAGTAACCTTGTATGGTATCTAATGCTTTGATACTGTTATAAAAAAATAAAAAAATAAAAAAATAAAAAAATAAAAAAATAAATTTAAATTCTAAGGAAAATAAAATGAAAAATTTGATCAAAACCACCGTTTTTTCACTATTAACAATCCCAACCTTAGCGACAGCTAGCGTATGGTGCATTATGGATGAAATATCAAATATTGATACTACTGGTAATATTGCTAATCATTGCTGGGTATCAGGTAAAGTTAAAATAGACGGTGTACTGACACATATTAGTGATATTAGTATATGTTCAAATCCAGAAACAGAGGTAAACGATAGAAACTTATCTTTGGCCTTAACGGCTTTTACTCATAATAAGAAACTTGCTTTTTATTTCAAAGATTATTCTTCATGCAGTGAAGTACTCCCTAGATGGGAAGCCAATGCGGCAAGAATCCAGTTACAAAACTAAGAATAACTTTAGTAGAAATCAATAAAAAGAATTACAACAGACAAAGCGCTTAAATGTAAAATTACAGTTGGTTATGGATTGTAGCCCGATCAATATAGCTAACTGCATTTACCGTTTATTGTTCTCGATTTAAAATATAGGCCGAAACTTAATTCCCACGAAACTTCTTATGCCATCAAACTGTTATTTACTGGCACCTTCAAAGTGCGCAAAGAAGACATTAGCGTAAAAAATTTATCAATACTTTATCTAATACGTTATCATCTATATTTTAATAAAATGTAACCTTCACGGTCAACATAATATACTGTTAGGCCGCGCAAGCGCCAAGCGTTCAAACATAGATCATTCACAGGATATGAGTAATAAGATGAGAATAATTATAGGTTTAGTGTTTTTGATAACGGTGAGTTCATCTTATGCAGGGGTTATCGATAATAATTCAGATTTAGTAAGTGCTTTAGAGTTGCATCAGGCTGCATGCTCAGAAATTGATGACATCAACCAATCTCCTTGGGATATTAAGTCCCTATATAACTGCGAGACAAAAAAGCTCTTTGTACCATATCAGTTATGGACTGGTGCTAAGTGGAATGGAGATCAAGATAGTAATTGTATGCATGAAGCGGATTCAACCTTCTACGTGAATGGGACAAGTGGAACAACGATCAAGGGCCCAGTGGAATGGGAGAATCCCAAAACTCTAAATACGTTAAAAATTTGGATAAGGGAAAAGTTAAATGGCTCTAAACAACAATACTTTACATGCAATAACAAAGGGATAGGACGTGTATATGATAGTCGAAAAGGAGGGCGTCATTACGATTTAGGTAGATGTAAATTCCCAGCGGGACAGGGGTGGGATATTGGAAAGCAACGTAAATGCAAATCGACGGTTATTGAGATTGTTAGAGTTGAAATAGATTCTAATAAAAGTTTATCTGCCATAGAATTTAAGTGGTGGTACCAGAGTCGAAGTGGTGAATACATACATGACCATACTTATCGTTACGAACCCAATATAGGTAATGTAAATGCCTGGGAACAGTGAGTGACTTCGCCTAACAAACGCATGCAGTCGGACATTTTTTCCGCACGTGAGAAAAATGCCGCGGATGCAAAGCGTTATCGATACAAAATCTAATCTTAATCGGCAATGTCTAAATAGTACGAATGTCCGTAATGTGGTATTTGTTGACGTCTTCAAATAGTAGAAGTGTTCAATTTATGCAAAGATAATAGATCTACTAAGGTCGAAATATTGTGGCACAGTTAAATGTAATTGGCTGGCGCTGATGGTAGATATTTTCCAAGTGGAAGTTAACTTGAGTTTCGTCATTTAAACGATCTGATTTTTGTATGGCTATAGATAAACGTTTTCTGTAATTATGTTAATTATGTTAATTATGTTAATTATGTTAATTATTTCATTTTTTCAAACTGATTTTTCCCTGAAAATCCTGTACATAACCTATTAAGACCTATAGGGTTGGAATAATAACCGAGCGAGTTTAACGATACTTTGGTTTATAAATCAGAGGTTAACTCGATATTTTCGGGTAATAAATAAAAGAGGAAATAGATGTTGAAGCAAAAAGTAAGCTTACTTGAAAATACTGGCCGCACACTGGTATTACTGATGGCACTCATTCAAGGGTTTTATGGTTTATTTGCCTATATTGATCCCGCAGCTTTTGCTTTGGTAAGGGGAACCGGGCTGGCTATTGGTGATGCGGATTGGCCAAGAATATATGCCTCGCGAACACTTTTTATTGCATTAACTATGGGATACCTATTGTATCTACGCAGTTATAAAATTTTAATGGCCTTAGCCTTATTTGGCATTATTATGCCGATGACAGACGCTTTATTAGCTTTTCAAGCACAGGCTCCTTTAAAGGTCACCATGAAGCATATCGCGACTGTTATCTATTTAATGGTAACGTTTTTGGTATTACAAGGTGTGATTAAAAAAGAACAGAGTGCAACAAAATAATAAACAACACTAGGGGGCGAGCAGTCGACACCTAGTGTTGTTTTTAAGGTAATAATTGCAATCCCAAACCAATAGCACTAATAATTACCCCAGTTATACCAATTGAATTAAAGTAGTGATCTATTATAAGCGAGAGTAAATGTTCAAGAGCAAGGCGCTTGAGTGAGTAATAGCATGCTATTGGGATTGAAAGCAACGCAGATATTGGATATTTAGACCGTCTTAGAATGATCGATTCATTATTTCAATTGGTATTATAGCCATGTATTGCTGTGTTTTAACTTTGACCAAAATAGGAGGTGGAATTTCTTTGAATGCTGATTTTAAGGGAATAAAAAATATTTTAGGACTTAATACAGCGCTAAATAAGGTTATTGCGACCCCTGTGGAAATAATGAAGCTATCTAAAATATTTTGTGTACGTAAAAAATCATACCAAGCGCTATTGAGAAACAAAAAGCTCGCTCCCCAACAAAAAATTACGACTATTTTTCTTTAAACAATAAGTTATTCACCTAACTCTGCTTGTTAACAACAGTGAACTTATACCAAAAATAACGTCATCTACTTGCGTGCTAATAAACTAACTAATATCAATTGAATTAAAGTAGTGATCTATTATAAGCGAGGGTAAATGTTCAATAGCAAGGCGCTTGAATGAGTAATAGCGTGCTATTGGGATTGAAAGCAACGCAGGTATTGGATATTTAGACCGCCTTAGAATGATCGATTCATTATTGCAATGGGTATAATATCAATATTCACGGCAGTCTTTTCCATACTTCATACTCCACGCGTTTTTCTTTATTCCAACGAGAGTTATACCAAGTATCGTTTTCGACTTTATATGTAAAAGTATACTCTTTACCTAAAGTAACCCCATAAGACGTGTGAATAGGGCTCTCAATATACTCACTTTCTGTAAAACGATAACTTCCTGCGCCAGAACTCCAAAACTTATTTCCAGACATTGAAACAAAACTAAAATGCGTTTCCGAGATAACTTTAATGGAGCTTATTTTCAGGTCCTTATATTGAATAAGTGTACCTTTATCATTTACGTACTCTCCTGACATAAGCTGCCATGAACCCTTGAATTCATTTTCAGCCGCGTTTACAGTGAAAGTAAAAGCAAGCGTAATAATTATCAAAATAATTTTATTCATCAAACAACCTCTAAATAGATAAACACCAGGTTAAGCTGCAAATTATAGCCGACTAAAATGGGTGTAAATGCGAAAACTTTAACATGAAGTTGCGACAACTGCGAAAATAAAACGTTGTAATATATAAAAATAATGTGCAATAAGTAAAAGATATAACCCCGAGGTCATTGAAGATGCATGATTGAGTAATAGTGGGCTATTAGGATTGAATGCAACGCAGTAGATGAGGTTTTTAGACTGTTCAAAACCTGAATCTTCAATGAGTACGGCTATATGGCTACCAATACCACTTTGCGGACGTTCGGCAACTCGCGTGAAATAGCAATTGGATTAGATTTTGTATCGTGATGCCAGAGTCTCTTGTTAAAATGTGATACGAAGTGGAATCGAGCAAGCGTTACGTGACCTGTTAATTTTCTTAGCTTTAAAAATATTCCAACTCACGTTCTATTGCATTATGTTCATGTTGAAGTAGCTTTTTAAACTCAACGTCAGTACTTATTGTTGTAGCCTCTGAATATACAAACTCTATATTAGGCAATATGCGGTTGAATACTAATTTTGCACGTTTCATATGGAAATCCGACGTAACCAAAATAACATCCATAATAGAATGTTTTTCTAGTATAGGTTTAGATAGCGTTGCATCTTCACGAGTAAATGAGCTTAAAGCAATATCAATAAATGAAGAAGCAGGAACACCTTTAGACATTAAATGGTCTTGTAAATATTTCCCATGTGGAACATTAGTTGAATTAAAGTGCTGACCAAAGCCACCAGTACAAAGTATTTTACAATCACCAACTCTATTGTACTCAGAAAGTGCTTTTTCAGACCTTGAAAGAGCTATTGGTGATAAATTTCCACTTTCATCATTTGGGGAGCCTAAAACAATAATCGCACAACTCATGATAAAACGCCTTTAAAGCTAACGTAACTAGCCTGTATCATTTCTCTTTTAGAAAAAAAGCTTCGAACATTATTAAAAAGTGTGCCAGAAAACGCTTAACCAATTGAAATATATGGTAATAACCTACTAAAAAATGACCTTGGCAGGCTCTGTGAGTATAAATGTCACCCGTCATTTCCCACTTTGGAGAAACTCTACAGCCTCAACGTCTCGTTAAGAGGCAAAAAATGCTAATTGCTTTATTTGCTCAGTATAGTGTATACCCAAACCACGTCAAAAGGTATGGGATTTAAATGATGGTGAATAACCTACTTACACAGCGTTATGGTAATCAAACGGCTTTAATTCTTGTTGCTCGATGTTCATAGCATCAAGTTTGACTTTAGCTCCCTGCTTTAGTTCATTATAAAGTGCTGCAATGACAGCTTAGTAATACGATTGGAAAACAGTATTTGCTCTACTGGCTCGGTTTTAGGTCATTTGGCACTATATATACCCGTGGTCATTGAAGATGCGTGATTTTGAGCATGGCTAAAAATTTTAGCTACAAGATGCATGATTGAGTAATAGCTGGCTATTAGGATTGAATGCAACGCAGTAGATGAGGTTTTTAGACTGATCAAAACCTGCATCTTCAATGAGTACGGGTATAGTTCTGGAAATACTGAGACTTCCCTAATTTCCTTACTGTATGGGTTAGTAGGTGATGCCACCGTAGTATATTGGTTGTTTATCAGAACTGAATTTGTCATCTTTATTTCATATAGATATCTAAAAATATCATTCCAATGAATTAATTGAAATTATGCTGCTGTATACTGGTTGGATTCCTCTTTGACCGCAAATATTGAACCATAATTGTCATTATGGCACCTGATCATCAGAATAGTTTACTCGAACGCGAATAAGCTAACAAAGAAACACTTGTGTTAAATTTAGCTGCTTAACTTAACTTGAAATAACGGCCACCTTTGAACGCTAATAATAGTACCTTTAAGAAATTAACTACCGCTTTGAGGAATCTAATTACTGCATTTCAAGTTAATCACTTAATCATTAAGGTTGAAAATGTTTGGATTTAGCAATCTTACTAGAACGATAGTCTAAGAAGCATTGAAGTTAATTTTATTTAATTGGTAGATAGATATCTGTGATCATTTGATGTTCTGGTACATCAGGAAAGAAACTAACTCTTTCAAAAAACAACGGAAAGTTTCGCAGTTCTTCATGGTTTTTTTTGAGCCAGTCACTATATAAAAAATGAATGGCGTTAGTCATATCTTCGTCTGCGCCAATATGCCGGATAACCGCGCAACGACCACTTAGAATAGATTTAGTTATTACCCCAGAGTCATTAATTTGCACTTCATCTTGAATTTCGGCACAAAGATCAAATCGATACTCCTTAGGAGTAACCGTAGTAGGATCATCATACACTAAATTAAATGTTCTACTTTTACTTGGCGGTAACTTATTCTCTTTACGCCATGAAATAAACTGTCTAATACTTTGACCAAGTAACTCAGGCGCGCCTCGGTGCTCTAGCACCGCTATTTTCATCGTCGCAACATCTTTAATCGTTACTTCAATGTCATCATCATTTTTTTGCATTCTAAATTTCCTCAACATGTTTAATGGTTTGTTATTCTCATGCCAAGGGAGCCAATCAGGATCACGTCTAAAGTTAGAAGGGCTTTGTTTTGTTGAGCGTTTAAAGGCACGTGAAAATGCCTCAGCACTTTCGTAGCCGTTATCTAAGGCAATATCAATGACTCTACTTTTCTGTCGAAACGCTAATTGATATGACGCCCGTCTGAACCGCAATTTTTGTATATAACTCGTAACATTCATTGCTAATAATGTAGAAAATTGACGATGAAAGTGAAACTTTGAAATACAGGCTATTTCAGCTAATTTATCCACAGATAAATCTTCATATAAATGTATGTCAATGTAATCAAGTACCTGACAAATACGTTTTTGATAGTCAATCGCCATGGCTTCCTCTAAATTTTAATTAATGAACTGTTTGTTGATCTTGGCAAAATAAATGTTACCGAGATTAGGGTGATAAAACATGATTGAAGTTGCGGTATTGGTCTTATGTTAACTAAATTATCAGTAGAGAGGCCGGTTACCTTAATTTTTCTGCAACATACTCAACAATCGCAAGGATCGATGTTACTCCAGGTGAGTCAATAGTAAAGAGATTGAACAGCTCTTTAAACCGTGTTCTTGAGCATATTGAAGTGCGATGGTTGTAGCTGCTCAATTACTTAAGCCATCTGCCAAATAAGCCATTGATTATTGGCTGGCATATCTTTATCTGTAATTAATTTAAACCCTTGTTTTACTGCCAGTTCATTTACTTTTTCAAAATCGCGAATACCGCTTTTAACATCTCTATCTTGTAACCATAATTGGAAATTTTCATTGCTGGTGCTGGTATATTGACCTTGATATTTAAAAGGCCCATAAACACATAATAAGGTACCTATTTTACAAACTTTGTTCATATTTTCAAAAAGTTTTTCTACATGTTGCCATGACATTATATGTAATGTATTGGCGGTAAATATTGCCTCATATTTTATATTAGGCCATTGATGTTTATCAGCAACATCTAGCACTATTGGTGGTTGGCAATTATTTAAGAAAGCATTGGCAATGTTGTGATTTAATGCGGGTATATTCTCATTAAGGTCAGAAGGTTGCCACTTGATGTGAGGGATGTTTTTGGAGAAGTGAATAGCATGTTGACCAGATAAACTCCCTATTTCTAGCACTTGTTGGCCAGTAGTAAGCATTGCTATTAACTCAGCTAGAATAACCGCTTGATTACGTTCACAGGAAGGGGAGAAATTTAACATAAAAAGCTTCAACTTAGAAAGATTGAAGCTACTATAGTGATGTTCGCTTTAGAAATGAACTCTTTAGCATATTATTTGAGTATAAAGTGACCGTAAGCTCTATGCTTTGTTTATTGACGTGAGATACAAGTGCGCAGCACCTAATAATGCACTGTCGCTTTTTTGGCTTGGTACGATATTAAGATTATCGATCACCCTTTTAAGAGGAAATCCGTTCAATTCTTGCCATAGGGCGTCAATAAATAAATCAAATGACTGTGCTACCGAGCCCCCAATAACAATAAGTTGTGGATCAAGCATCAATAAAATAGGCGTTATAGCATTGGCTAAATGTTTACCAAACGCTTGAAATGCGGCATTGGCATGTGTATCCCCATTGCGGGCTTTCGCTGCTAAGTCTGCGCCAGACTCTTGGTAATGTTTAACAAAAAATTGACCTGAACAATAATCATCAATGGTTGCATCTAAATAATTAATGCAGCCTACTTCCCCTGCGCCACAATTATGCCCCGCATAGAGTTGATTATTTGAAACGATACCTGCGCCAAAACCCGTACCTAGGCAGATGCCAACAATATCTTTGTAGCCTTGACCAGCGCCATTTAAATGCTCACCAACCGTAAAGCAATTAACATCATTATTGATGTAAACTGGCAGATTAAAGTGTGCTTCTAAATCTTTTTTGAGTGAAACTTCTTGCCATGATTGGATGTTAATCGTTTCATAAATAATACCTTGTTCAACATCAACGATACTGGGTACGCCTATAGCGATAGCGACCATATTATCTAACTTAATTTTATCAATACAGGTAATGATGAAAGCCAAAATTTCTTTTGCACTGCCCTGAGCACAAAATGGAAGCGTTTCAACCGCTTCCATAACACCGTCATTTAAACAGGAAAAACTATAACGTCCTGACGTTATTTTTGTGCCGCCAATATCCAATGCAGCAATTGAAGAATCTAACATTAACTAAACCAATGAACTAAACTTGGCGACTATTTTGCAAGAAGTAAACACTAAAAATATGTACTTATCTAACCGATAAAAGTACTTTTCTACCATGATAATAGTAAACAAAGCCTTATCTCAATTGGTATTACCTATGGTTAACAAAACATGTTTAACCATAGGTAGTTGAGCGACTATTTTTGAGACTTACTAAGGATCAAACTTCGACCTGCACGTTGTCTATCAATTGTTCGCGCTCGCACAGTGACCGGTAAAGTTACTTCAACAGGCTGTTGATAAGATTGCCAATCACCATCTGCTTGGCTATATTCAAGCGGTAAACCGACTAAAGAACTGTTAATGTTTAACTTACCCGCAATAATTTTCGCACCTACCGTAGGTATACGATAAAAAACACCTGCTTTGTCTAGTTTTGCCAGTTCTTTTTGACCTAGAGTATTAGAGAACTGTTGCCATGCTTGCTCACGGTTCGCTTTTTGATTGGCAGTAAATACACCTGAACTTCTATCAAACACCGCACCTTGATAATTATACGGCACTTCCCAACTAGGTTTATGCCAAGCACGTTCGGCTAAGGTTAATAATCGGGGATAGATCATATATTCGGCTTGTTGCTCACTACGAATGGTTTCACTCCACAGCTGGCCTTGAATACCGCTAACGTGGTAGTTTTTAGGTAGCGGTTGATGGGTGACATTACCTTGTTCATCCTTTTTTAAACGGTCATCAATACTAAAAGGCTGGCCCGCAGTGTTAACTCTAAATTCTGCATGCACAGGTAAATTATCAGGCATAAAATTAAAGATACTACGACTGTTAGTGCGACGAGATGCCCAATGGTAACCACGTTCTTTTGGGTCTATTTCATAAGGAAAATCAAAATAAAAAACATCTGGGGTCGATAAAATTACGTTCCAGCCTCTGCCAGCCTGTTCACTTACTTGTTTATGCGCGCCTTTTGGTAAAGGTCCCCAAATATACGAATAAACATCTTTGGGCATGTTCTCAACATGCGTCTCACCTAAGCCGTCATTCCAACCACCTACCGCAATTCCTTTACTGGCAATCATATTCGATACGCGCTCAATAAAGTGTGCACCTAAATGTTTTTCATCGTTCACCTCATTACTTTTATCCTTGATCAAGGCTTGGCAAACAGGCGAGTCAATCCAAGCACCGGCGGTTTCATCTGCGCCAATATGATACATGGTTAATGGGTGGTTAACTTGGTTATGCATTGCCTGCAAGTCTTCTAATACACGGTCAACAAAGGTATAAGCCGATTCCATACAAATATTAATGGTATTGTCATTATAATTTTGAATTGAGCTGTACTGGGTTTTATCATCAAAATCGCTGAGTAAATAGCGTATTGCTTCTGGTTCATTTTCTTTTTTCATGTAATGGCGATAACGTGCTTCCATTGCTTTTATTGCTGCCCGAGAATGTCCCGGCATATCAAGAGATGGAATAACTTGAATATGATGGCGGCTCGCCATGGTTAATATTTCTTGATAATCACTTACTGAATAATAACCATCTCTGTCGGTAGCAGAAGCTCCACCTAATTGCGGCTGCAAACAGTTTTGATCTGACAGATCCATACAACGCTTACTGCCAACATCTGTCAATTCAGGGAAACTAGGCAGTGCTAAACGCCAACCTTCATCTTCTGCTAAATGTAGATGTAACTTATTTAATTTATACGCTGCCATTTGTTTGATCAGCGCAAAAACCATTTCTTTGTCATGAAAATTACGAGCAACATCTAAATGCTGACCTCGGTAGGCATAACGAGGTTCATCATCAATTTCTATAAGAGGAACAGATAAATCGCCCAAGGTTAGTAAGCTGGCAAGTGTTTGTAACCCATAAAAAGCACCGGTTTTGTCTGTTGATAAAATGGTGATCTCTTTTTCATTAATACTAAGTTGGTAACTTCCTATTTTTTCATCGCTTTTACTATTAAGTTTTACCTTAACGGCAAAGCCTTTCTTATTTTGGCTTACCCCTAACATATTTAAACGCTCAAGGGCTGCTGCAATGTCTTTTTTGGTGAAGTCATTATTAACACTATCAAGTTCAATATTGATACCTGAAGCCAAATCAATACGTTTACTTTCATCAATAATACGTAACGATTTTGGTGTAGGGATAACAGCGAAAGGTAAGTGCTTACTTTCTTTTTTAACGTCTATATTATTTTGATAAATACGCTCAGCCGATGCGTATTGGTTAATGTCATCAGGGGCTGATTTGATTTGTTTATCAACATTATCGAAAGACACAACATAGGGTTGGATCTCTAATTTAGTTTCAGGGTCAATGGTCGTTTTAGTACTTTCGATTACCGCAGGGCTTAAGTTTTTTGCAGCTAACCAATAGTTTGGCATAAGTTCAGATTCACCAATAAGTGTACTCGCTACCCACAACTTAACGATTTTACTTTCTCCGGCATTAAAACCAGTGAAATTTTCATTAGGTGCAATTTGATGAATATCACCATTTATGTGCACTAAAGTGAGCTGTTCTCCCTTAGCAGCGTAAGTAGGATAAACCTGTGAAAAATTTACTTGCCAATCAGTCACTAAGCTTGCTGACGTATTAGTTAGACTAATCTCGGCGCTATAACAATGTGCAATTTTTTTGCCTTTATCATCAGGACAATCCGTTTCAATATTGCTAAAAAATTTATAGTTAACCTGCAAATTTTTGGCAAGTTCATTAAGCTGGCTTTGCCCAATAGGCATAACACCTTTAATAGTGTTTTCTGCCATTGTAGAGTCAACAGCATTATCACAAGCAGCCAGTAATAATAATGGCAAAACGCTAGATATTTTTTTCATTAATTGTGTCATCGATATTTCATTCCTATTACTTTATGATTTGTTAATAGTGCCATTTTTATTTTTACTGGTAGACGCTATAACTCGCTAACAGTTTTCATTATTCATAGTGGCGATTATAATAAAAAAAGTTAAGTTAAATTATGTGAAATTAAATTAAATCATGTGAAATCAGTTAAATTTTTATAAAAATCTTACGCTTATATAATTGTTGTGAAATAAACCAAAATAAAACGACATGGCTTAAGGCGAAAACAAATGAAGCCAGTGTTGGGTTAAATACGGTTTGTAATGCATTAAATAACCAAGCATACAAATCAACGCCATCAATACTAATAAAAAAATAGGTGGTCGTCCAAAGCCAAGATAAAACATAAATAAACATCGGATTAGTACCATAAACTAACAGGGGTACTACTGGTTTTTTACAGTTTTTAATATCAATGAGATAAATAAATACGGCTAAAACGAAACAAGCGATTGCTGAACTAAAAATAACATATGAGCTGGTCCACAAGGATTTATTAAGGGGCATCACAGTATCCCACAATAAGCTTAATGCAATACCTACAACACCAATTTTCAAGAGCTTAACGACACATTCATTTTTATCATTAATGCGGCTAACAATGCGTGTTATCTCAAAGCCAATCAATACATTCACCACCGCAGGAATAGTGCTGAGCAAACCTTCAGGATCGAACGGTAATCCTTTGCCGCCCCACATATGATTATTACCTAAGATAAAGACATCGAACTGGCGAATAATGTTGTATTCAAGTGTATAAGCCTGATCGCTACCAACACTTAACATTAATAACCAATAGCCGAGTAATATAACGATTGATGAAATAAAAATTCCGCGTCGATTAAAAAATAAAATAAGCAGCCCAGCAAAAAAATAAGCAATAGCAATGCGTTGTAATACGCCCAGAATTCTTAGCTCATCAAAAGGGGTAACAAAAGGATAAGCATTTAATGCCAAGCCGATAAAAAACATGATAAGAGCACGTTTTAATAAGCGGCTCACTTGGGCGCTAGAAAAAACAAAGTTTGTTTTTTTATAAGAAAAAAACATCGCCGAACCGATAATAAATAAAAAGAAAGGAAAAACTAAATCAGTAGGTGTTGCGCCATGCCAATTCGCGTGTAACAGGGGAGCATAAACAAAATCCCAAGAACCGGGTGTATTTACCAAAATCATTAACGCGATAGTTAAACCGCGAAACGCATCTAACGCTATGTAACGTGTCACTTTTTATACTCCAACAGTAAAGCTAATATTTATACAATACGTCCATGTGAAAAAGTCTCATATGCGATGCAAATTACTTATAAGGCATTAAGTACGAGGGGCATTATCGACGACCTTCCTTAGCTCTTTTCTAGTTTGCAATTCTTCCTGCTTATACAGATGTACTTTTCTAACCTTTACTGATACTTTTCTATTAGTAATGGTGCGTTGCAATGTAAATGACGTCAGTTTGGTATTAAGATAATTATGTGACACTCAAGGGCGCTATCATGAAACCAATGTTTGAAAAAATTTTACCTACCGAAAATTCATCGTGGCGATATTGGTTATACGAATTTGATGTGATTGATTTTAATTGGCATTATCACCCTGAATATGAAATTGCCTTAACATTAAATAGCGTCGGACAGCGTTATGTTGGTGATAACATAGAGTCATATGATGAGTGGGACATGGCATTGTTAGGTCCACACTTACCACATACTTGGTGTTCAGGTGCTTCAAAAAATGGTGAACCTGTCGAGGTTTTTGTTGCCCAGATCCCGGTTAACTGGATTGAATCATTGGTTTTTGGCATGCCTGACTTAGCTGATATCAAAGAACTGCTGGTATTATCTCGTCGTGGCATAAAATTTAGTAAAGAGGTCACTATTGAATGTGCGAATATTTTTCGTGCTATCCACGAAGGAACACCCTCACAACGATTTATTGGTTTGATGCAAATTTTACAGCGAATGGTTAATGATAAACATTCACAAATACTTGCTAGCTCAGGCTATAATATCTCAACAATATCAGACCCTTCTACCGACAAGCTAGATAAAATAATTCGTTATATTCATCAACATTACATCAAAAATATAAAAGCTGACGAAGTTGCTAATTTAGTCCATATGAGCACCAATCATTTCCATCGATTCCTTAAACAACGCACTGAACAAACCTTTACAGAAATCGTTAATCAATTGCGGATAAGCAAAGCGTGCTCGATGTTAATTACCACACAAAAACCGATCACTATCATTAGTGATAACTGTGGTTTTAATAACATATCTAATTTTAATCGACGCTTTTTACAATTTAAAGAAATGAAACCCAGCGATTTTAGAAAAATATATATGGGTAAAAATGCGGTGATATAACGCTTTGGAATGTTGAAGGCAGAGTCGCTAAAAAACCACCTTCAACATAGAATATCGGTTAGGTATTAGTAACTTATTGAAGTAGCAAGATTAACACGTTATGGTATTTCCATTAAAAATTTTAAGCTTGGTTATTCGCTTAAGATGAAAGCGAGATTTTTCCTAATCAGAAGTGGGTATATTTTAAAGGAGTATTATAATGGATATAGTTATTTGGCTGGTAGCGGAGTCATTTTTTGCCTTTGTGTTTTATTTCACTGGCTGCATCATCTTAAAAGTAACTACTTTTGGTCAGTATCATATTGAGTTCAATTCTTTTACATCTTTTAAACAATCTAAAAAACCAAATTTTAATTTAGCTTATTTTGTCGGTTTATTATTTTATGTTGGGGTAATCGTATTGTTGGTATTACTGAATAGTTAATATCGAGTAAGAACTTCAAACGAGGGAAATAAGCTGGCTGTTGCCACTCTGTTTAACACTTTTTAGCCAACTATACTTTTTACTCATCAGCGTTGGTAAAACTAAGGAAGGTTTAGTATATGCGTAAATTGTTATGGATCTTAGCTGGCTTCACTTTATTACAATGGTCAAGTTTTGTTTATGCAAGCTCTGTTGACGAAGCTTACAAAAGCCAAAAAAGCAATGTTCAAGTTAAAGGAAGTGGTAAGGTCGTTCGTATATTAAACGATGATAATCAAGGTTCACGACATCAAAAATTCATCCTTAAACTCAGCTCTGGTAATACTATTTTAATTGCACACAACATTGATCTTGCGCAAAAAATCCATTCGATTTCAAATGGAGATACTATTCAATTTTTTGGTGAGTATGAATGGAATAAAAAGGGTGGTGTAGTACATTGGACGCATCGAGATCCAAATAAACACCATATACACGGTTGGTTAAAGCACAATGGTAGTGTTTACCAATAGCGTTATCAAACTGTGGGACAGGGCAGCTAATCATTTGGTATGTCGTGAAATAAGCGGAATAACAGGCGTATTAACTATTAAGGAGGTGTGGTGAAATATTTTGCATACGGTTCAAATATGTCATTTTTAAGGCTTCAAGAGCGGGTACCAAGTGCTAAAAGGCTTGAAACAGTAACGCTTAAATATCACCAATTACGCTTTAATATGAGTGGTACTGATAGTTCTGGAAAATGTGATTCTTTTCAAACGGATAATAGTGAAGACCTAGTGATAGGGGCTCTCTTTGAGATAAACAGTAATGAAAAAGCCGTTTTAGACCGAGCTGAAAGTTTAGGGCATGGATACGATGAAAAAATAGTCTCTGTATACAATAACGCAGGTGAAGTCTTTGAGGCATTAACTTACTATGCACTCAATTTAGACACTTCATTGAAACCTTATTCGTGGTACCTAAATCACGTTATTATTGGTGCAAAGGAAACCCAAGTGCCTATTGAATACCTTGCGATAATTGAGTCTATTGAGTGTTTAGAAGATCCTGATAAAAACCGCGACGCAAAGCAACGTTTAATGTACAAGTAACAGAGCGTTATTAATAAGCTAGCTGTGTCAGCGTTACATGTAATGGACTACTCGGGGGAATATGATTAAGGAGTAATTAAGGATTATATTTTGACGATGTTTTGGACTATATCTTCAAAAATGGCTGGCAATTATCGCTTGGCATTTGCATAACGTATCCAAATATATAGCCCGCTCAGTGATAATAAAATAAGTAATATTGCCGCAATATCCATTATCACAACACCTACTGAACCGAGAATTCTACCGCTATGAGCATCGACAATAATACGTTCCCATGTTAAAAACTGGGAACGATATAACTCAATAGCTTGTATGATTTTTTTATCACTCGCCTTGCTTTGCTCTAACCAACTAGGTTCTTTTAGGGTTGATACGGCCTGCCAAGCTAAAAATTCATTATCCGCTTGGTAATACCCTTTATCAGTATCAATAATGACACTACCAGCTTCAACACTTACTGCCACAATGGCTGCTGGCAAACCTGTTGCCACAGATATTTTATCAATTAACTCACCGACATCATTAAATAAAAATAAGTATTGATCCGTAGCAACTAACCACATTTGTTGAAATTTACCCATAGTGACAAATCGGCTAGATATTTCAACAAGCAATGTATTATCAAGCCAAATTAAGTTATTGGTTAATATCAGCCTATTGTCTTGATAAAAACGCACGTCATTGGGAGAATTAATACCGTAATGGTCTAATAACAAGGTACTCGTGATGGGTTGATGAGCAAGCTCAAGTCGCTCAGTGTGGTTTAAAGCAATACCCGTTATCGATAGGAAAATAAGAAAAAATGCCGCCCAAACACCCAATGTTCTGTGCCATTCACGTAATCGACGAATGAGTATTGAGTGCAGCGATTTTTTTGATTTTACTTTCTTCATGAAAAATAATTTCTTATTGTTTTTTAAGTACTTTTTTATGTAACCATAAAGCTAAACGTGCAACTTTTGTAAGTGCTCGTACAGACATTGTTGCGCCTGTTATACCATCAATATGTTGATTAAGCATGTTTTTTTCATCGGTACTTGCCGCGCGAAATTGAGAAGTAAAAAATTCATGACGAACTTCATCTCCTCTGCTTTCTCTAAAGGCGAGGACTTTTAATTCAACAATCATGTTCTTATTAATATGTATACCAATTGTTATTGGCTTTTCTTTGCCGATCTCGTCTAATACCCAGACTGTTTCATTGTTTTTTCGCCAGTAGCGAAGACGTAAACGATTAAATTTATGCTGCATAATTTCTGCAATCAACAATTTATCTTCTTTTGACAACCACAAAACTTTTGCTGAAGGCATATCGCCATTAAATGCATGAACAATAAATTGCTCAGAAGTTTGATATACCCCCTTGGCTACGACCGTGCATTGCACACAACAAAATAAAAAAATGCTAATAAGTACTTTGTTCACTGCAAACCTCTTTGAAAGTAATCATGACTTTTATTTTAAGTGTCAAGCAACAAAATTGACAGTCATTATTAATAATCTTCAGCACAAAAGGATCGTTGCTGTCCAATCGATAAAAAATCTAAAACGATGAAATAACACTTCTTTTAAACAAAAAAAGTGAATGAAAAAACTCTCATTCACTTTTTTGTTATGGCAATAAAGTTAACTGATTAATTCTTTATCAATAAACTTAAAACTGATAGCCAACACCTAGATTAAAGCCTTGCATGTCAGCAGCACCAGTATTGTCTTCCCAGTCTGCTTTTAAAACAACGTTTTCATGTAAGTAGTAATTTACACCAACACTTGTTTGTTTTTTCGTAGTATCGGTTGAATTACCAGCATTGTTATCATATTCAGCATAGCGTGCAAAAGCACCTATTTTTTCATTAAACATATATGATGGTTCAACATACCAACCTGTTTGTTCATCACGACCTAATGCCTTTGCTTCATCGCCATTAATGTCCCAACGCGCGTATAAAGCACGAACACTGAAACCGTTAGCGCTGTATATAGCATGGGCTTCTAATAATGTAGCGTCGGCAGTATCTACGCTCGCTGCACCTTGAGCAAGGTCTTGCTGGTATTGTACGGTTGCGGCTAATTCTAAACCAGGAATAGCGGTATATTTAACACGACTAGTAAATGCAAGATTCTCTGCGTTAGCTTTAGCAACTTTTTGACGACCACTACGAATTAAATAGGCTTTACTGCCGTCAACTGGTACTTCCAAACCACTGGTAATGGCACCATCAAAACTTAAACCTGCGCTAGGTTTATAGTTGAATGCAGCACCTGCTTCCCACCAGGTTGCTGGAATAATATTTTTTTCTACTGGGTTACGCTCAACACCAAAAAATGTTGGTGGCTCATGTGTTTCATTGATAATGCCAACAGGAATTAAAAACATACCTGCTGTTGCAGTGACAGTATTACTCACATCATATTCAATAAATGCTTGCTCAAGTTCAACTTCACCCGCTTTACCTTCACCAGCAATTGAATGTTCTAATTCAAATTCAGAGAAAAAACGCAGTTTATTAGTAAATTCATGACCAAAGAATAAAACAAAACGATGAAAATCGATCTCAGTTTTACTATCATTGTTATTGTAGTGAAGCTCACCATAACCGCCAATAGTCGTATTTGAAAATGCACTGCTAGCAGTCGACGTAGACTCAACTTGATCAGCCGTAGCATTTAAACGTTGTTCCGTTTGATCTAAACGTTTTTCTAGGGCTTTAAGAATTTTTTGTTGCTCTGCAATCACACTACGTAATTCTTGAGTTTCTTCATTCGCAACAACACTAGTAGAAGCAAATAAACCTACAAGTACCGAAGCAATAAGCGTTTTTTTCATCATTTTAGATACGTCCATCAAAGAGTAATTTTATTGGGTATGAATATGGGCGCGATGATACTTAAAACACAAAGCAAATGCAAACCATTCGTATTGTGTTTTTTACTTGTATTTGATTTGGATCAAAGAAGGCTTGAACAAGATTGTATAATTATCTTAAAGCACAGAGTCTTTTGTGTATCCTGATAAAACATCAATAATTATCTACTTTCACTAGGGAAAAATTATGAAATTTCGTGCAATATGTAATGAGCATAATAAACCACATTGCTTGGTCAATTAAAAAACTTAATAAAAGAAGGCATTTCAACAGAAGGTGAGGCTACAATGGTTAAACTCACAAGTTCAAGGAAAATAAATAACAATGAAACATTTAGCCATTTTAGGCGCGGGCGGACATGGCAAAGTAGCCGCAGATATTGCTGAGCAATTAGGTTGGGGAGTGCATTTTTTTGATGCCGCCTACCCTGAAGTTAAATATTGTGGTGTTTGGGATGTCGTAGGTGATGAAAAATCTTTAACTGAGCATGCACGTAAGTATGATGCGATTTTTATCGCGATAGGTAATAACGACATCAGGGCGATAAAGCAGAAGCAGTATACGGATAATGGTTTCAAAATTACTTCGCTTATATCCCCTCATGCGACGATCAGTGACTATGTTGATATTGGTCTTGGCGTATTGATTGCGGCTAATGCATGTATCAATGTTGGTTCAAATATTGGCGATGGTGTCATTATTAATACGGGCGCTAATATTGACCACGATAATCATATTGGTGCTTATAGCCATATATCACCAGGCGTTAGTTTAGCGGGTGAGGTACGTATCGGATCTCAATGTTGGATAGGTATTGGCTCGTCTATTATTCATCGAATTAATGTAGCCGATAATGTCATGGTAGGTGCCGGTGCTGTTATTGTAAATGACATACCTTCAAATGTTACTGTGGTGGGTTGTCCTGCTCGAATAGTTCGCAAGAATCAGTAGATGTATATCATGCGCTTGAACTAAAACTATACACTTTTACAGATTGAATTTAGCCGTTTCGATTTAAATGGTACTTATCACGAAATTTTATTTTAGTGTGTTGGTGAGAGAACAATATAACGATAAGTAATGAGGTAATAACCGTTTTTCATCATTTGAGTTATCTTCATTAATAAGTTGCTTTATAATATACCCGAGATAAGGCTAAAAAGGAGTAAACTATTTGTATTATTTTTTTTATCTGTACAAATAAATTTAATTGCGTGTAATTAAAAGTATGATGGATAAATCAATTAGGTTATTAAATGCTATTTAATTTATAAATATGAAGCAGCTATATAAAATATTCATCACTTTTCTAGTGTTTTTAAAATATCGAAAACTTATTTTTAAATACGTAGGTCATAATACGTCTTATCGTTCCTTAAAAAGTAACTTCTCCTACAGCCAAAATATCTCTTTTGGAAATGATGTCCGTATAGGCCCAGGAGCTGACTTAGATGGTGCTGGTAATATTATTATCGGAAATGGTGTCATATTTGCGCCAAATGTATGCGTCTATAGTCGGAGTCATTACTTTGATGGGGTAGATTTGCAGGCCCTACCTTTTGATAACAAAATTATTACCGATGAAGTTATTATCAATGATTATGTATGGGTGGGTAGGAATGTGATTATTTTACCGGGAGTTAATATCGGTGAAGGTGCGGTCATAGGTGCAGGAGCTGTAGTCAGCAAAAATATTCCTAGATTAGCTGTGGCTGTGGGTAACCCCGCGAAGGTTATCAAATATCGTGATGCGATAAATTATGAGAATCTCAAAAGTTCTAGTAACTTTGTTTATAGAAAATTTGGACATGCTAAGGTTTTAATAAATAAGCATGATTTATAAAAAATTATTTTCTCAAGCCTCGCTGAATTTGTTAAATGCATCACTAGCCTTTATGGTTACCTACCTCGTGATCAATAAAATATCGATTGGCGTTGTTGGCGAAGTATATTTAATATTTGCCTTTAGTTCTCTCATATTATTAGTGAATATTATTCTTCCGCCGTCATTTGCATGTCTCAGGCTTCAAGATAAACGTGGTTTTCTTGCATTATTAATAACCTATCAGGTCTATATACAGATATTAATTTTATTTTTAACATTGTTATTTTGCTTTCTTTTATATAGCAATAATATGGTTTTTTCCTTCTTTTTTGTTCTTTATTGTATGTCACTAGGAGTGATGAACCTTGCCGATATACTACTCCAAGCCCGTGCAAAACTAGACGTTTACTATAAAATACAAATATATATTTCTTTGATTAAAATCATTGTTTTATTGCTATTGGCAGAGCCTAGTTGGGGGAAGCAGGAGGTGTTTATTCTTTTATCCATGGCACAATTGATTGGTACAATCATTGCCATATATAAAGCTTTTAGCTTTTATGATAAACCTAGGAATCGTGTATCTTTTAATTTTTTATTTCGTTATCTAAAAAATGCTCAACCCATTATTAAGCACTACTATTTAACATCCGTTTTAAAAAAGTTAAATGACAATATGCCTGCTTTAATATTTGCACCGATCGTCAGTAGTGAAGTCTTAGGATTGTTTTCGCTATACCAAAAATCTTTAACGTTTGGTGGTAGTTTTTTAAGATCGGTCGAGTCACTTTTACTTAATAGAAACTTCATGTCTAAGTTCAATCATATGGCCTTATTGCTGGTGGCTCCTGTTTGTCAATTATTAATGGTTACATGTGGTATTGGTTATTTTTATTTTACTGTAGGTGTCAATATTTCTAACCTTTTGTTATTTTCGTTTTTAATTTATCCTTTAGCACTGACGGTCTTTTTAAGAACTCGATTTCTTTCTAATTTTAAAAGTCAGCCAATGAACGTTGCGATGTCTATTACTATTGTTTGTTTTCTACTATTTTGCATGGCCTTTGCAAAGCCGACATTAGAGTTTACTCTTGTTGCTTATAGTATTTTAATTTTCCTGCAAGCCTCAGTATTAACTTTTATCTATTTTTTAAAGCGAAACAAAAAAGGAATAATCAATTTTGCTCAAAAAAAATAAAAAACTCATTTATATTTTAAATAGTTACTCAAAAGATGAATCTTCACATTTTTTTCACGTTATGAATTTATTGGCCAAGCTAGCTCTACGAGGAATCGATATTGTTTTATTGATTGAAAAAGCAAACGATATTCCAGAATTTGAGCAATCGAACATAAAGGTTATATGCTTAAACAAGACAATGGGCATTAAACGCTTTATCGAACTGTACCAAGTCGTTGCAAAGTTAAATAGGGAGGGATTTAATCGAACCTATATCCGTATTGCTAGTGTCACTGCATTAATCGCAAGTATTGCTAATAAATTAAATGGCGGATGCACCTACTTTTGGCAAAGTGGTACCACCATTGAATGGGATTTAGCACAGCCATTTAATCTAAAAAAAATAAAATGGTATTTGACTTCATATCTAATGGGGAAAGCAGCACGTGCAGCTGTCGATTATTTTGTTACTGGCCCTGAAAGTATGGTCAAATATTACGAAAAAGTGGCGAACGTAGCGCCGGAAAAAATCAAGCTATTGTATAACGATATTGATGTGGAGCGTTTTTCAAAAAATGAACATGATAATGTACAAAGTAAAAAAGATTTTATGATTGATAAAGGTTTTTCTGAAGATGCTCTTATTTTATTGCTCGTACATCGACTTTCTCCGGTAAGGAAAACGATGATGTATTTTCCAGCCTGCCTAGATGTTTTAATTGAAAAAAAATTATTATCAAAAGTTGTCGTCATCATTGCCGGTGGTGGACCTGATTTACAGCCGATAAAAGACTTAACAAGCATCAGTAATGCCAGTAAACATTGCTTGTTTTTAGGTGATATAGCCAATCATGAAATACAGAACCTTTACAAAATTAGTGATATTTTTCTTCATCCTACTTATAACGAAGGTTTTCCAAGAGTCATTTTAGAAGCAATGGCTGCAAGCCTTCCTATTATTTCCACAGATGCTGGCGGAACAAGAGAATTAGTAGGGCATGAACAAAATAAATTTATATCATCGAAAGACGATACAAGTACTTTCTTTAATAACTTAACCTCGTTGATAGAAAGTTCAGAAAGTAGAAAAACTTTGGCCGTGGAAAATAGAAAGCATGTTGAAAAATTTTCAACTGAAAATATAGCTCAAATGTATGAAGAGGTTCTTTTTGACGAAAAAAATTAGAATTATGCACCTTAGTGCCAATCAATATCAGGCTCTTCCTGCGGAACATCATACAAAAAACATTTGGCACGAATTGTCTAAAGATTGTGATGAATACCATATTGTTGCCAGAAGCAACGAGATGACATTTAGTCACACCATTGAAGGTAAATTACATCTACATTTAGTGCCTTGTTTAGGTAAAAGGCAAATGGTATTTTTTCTATTAAGTTTTTTACTTCCTTATTTTTTTTGGAAATATAAACCCACTCATATTATTGCTCAATGTCCCGTTTTAGGAGGTTCAGTCGCCGCATTATGTAAGAGTCTATTTAATTTTAGGCTGTTTACAGAAATTCACGGAGAACATTACTTTAAGCCCATAAGGAGTGATTTTATAGGGAAAATACACCACCTTTGTTTCAAATTCATTACCAAGTTTACATTTAAGAGAGCAGATAAAATTAGAAGTTTATCTGACAGCATGACTTTGTTGATCACAAATACTTATGGCCATTCGAATGCTAATAAAATTGCCAAAATTCCAAACAGAGTGAATCTGAAGACCTTTAACACTATTAAGTCTGATTATAATAAAGATAATGAATTGAAAATCATTACCGTCGGACGATTCTCTGTATTAAAAAATCACCTTAATTTAATAAACGACCTTTATAGTAGTCATATTAATTGTCATTTAACCATCGTAGGTTTAGGTAACCTCAAAGAAGATTATAAAAGGTTGGCCGAAAAGCTAGGGTGTCAAAGTCAACTGACGATTTTAGAGAACATTTCACATGAAGTGTTATCCCGTGAACTTCCTAACAATGATGTCTATATTCATTATGCTATTTCAGAAGCTGTCCCAAGAGCCATATTAGAAGCGATGGCCTGCGGTTTACCCGTATTAGCAACCAACGTTGGTTATATTGATGACGTTATTGAACAGAATGTTAATGGTGTTATTCTGAACAAACCGTATAAAAACGATTTACACACCCATTTATCCAGTTTATTCAGCTCTACTGAACTACGACAACTATTAGGAAGTAATGCTCGGGAATCTGTTGAAAAAAACTATGAGTGGCATCTTGTCTTTGACAAGTACCGTAGTGAAATTGAACGTTGTGGAAAAGTAGATTCTTGAATATATTACGAATATATCCTTTTATTCCCCCTCTAGTCGGAGGAATGGAAAAACACATTTTGAGATTATCTCAAGAGCAACGCAGGCTTGGTCATAAAGTGAGTATTGCTTATAATCAAGGTACTGCGACATCTTCTGACGATATACACATATCATCTCGAATAAAATTAAAGGGATTACGGCCACAAGCTATCAGAGATGGTATTTTTTATCTAAAGCTCATTGTTTATATATTGCGTAACAAACCGCAGTTTGATGTTGTACATATTCATGGCGCATGGAGTAGTTTTCTTTTTGGATTTGTACTAAAAAAAACATGTCATGCTAATGTTCTCGTAGCCTCAGTGCATGGACAGCTAAAAAATAATAGAGCTTGGAGATTTATCCATAAAATCGTTTTATCTAAGTTCGATTTTATTTATTGTACCGGCAATAGAGATGTCGATTATTTAAATATCATTACCGATACTAGAGTATATTGGCGTTCTAGTGGCTTCGATGAATGTTTTTTACCCAATAACAACAATGCAATTAAAGATATTGATGTTGTTAATATTGGCTCATTTGTTCATGTTAAAAATCACGCTTTGATGTTAGAAATAGCCGATTCTTTACCAAACTTAACCTTTGCGTTTATTGGTACGGGTCCTCTTTTGGAAAAAACTAAATCATTAGCTAATAAAAAAAACATTACGAATATCAAATTTTTGGGGCAGTTAAATTATAAAGAAGTTGCCGACATATTAAAACGCTCAAAAATATTTTTGATGACCTCATTTACTGAAGGTACTCCCACAGCTTTCCTCGAAGCAATGGCTACAGGAAATGTATTAGTTACATCTAATTCAAATGATTTTAATCAAATCATTGACGATAATCGTACTGGGTATATTATAAATGACTTTAATCCTGATAGTTATTCTAAGGTGATCAGTGAGTTACTTGCGGATGAGAAAAAATTACACCTTATGTCCAAAGACAATATATATAAAGCGAGAGATTATAGTTGGCCTAAAGTAGCCAAAGATATAACGGACTGGATGACTTTTGAAAATAGATAATAAGATTAAAGTATTACAACTGATCACCGGCTTAGGCGTTGGCGGAGCAGAAAGAGTCGTTGTTGAACTTGCATCAGAATTATCAAAAAATAATTTGAACGTAGATGTCTTAGGCTTAAATAGTAATAACAGTATTTTGCAACAATACGCTAATATTAATTTCCGTATTGATTCTTTGCAGCTTAAAAAAAATCCCCTGTCATTTATTCACACTTTGCTCTATCTCAATAAATTTATTAAGAAAAATAGTATTACGATAATTCACGCTCATATGTTCCATGCATTAATATTTGCTTTATTGACTAAGTTATTCAAACCAAAACTCAAAATTGTTTTTACTAGCCACAGCTTTTTCGGATTTAATCAATTACGAAGTTTTATAATTCGTTATACAAAAAAAGCTCGGCACCTCGATATAGTTTTTGATATTAACCAACATCCACATCTAAATGCTAAGCAAACTGTTGTTATTAATAATGCTGTTCATATCCCTTATTTAAAAAAATCGTTAATAACAAACAATAAAAAAGCTGTAACAACATTATTGTTTCTTGGTCGTTTAGAGCCCCCCAAAAACCCTGTTGAACTGATTCATATTTTTGCAAAAATTAAAAATAAAAATTGTCATTTACTTATTGCGGGTGATGGTTATTTAAAAGGTGATGTAGAAAGTGCAATCAAAAAGCTTTCACTGCAAAATAGAGTTACTTTATTAGGTATTGTTACCGACATTTCTTCTTTAATGTTAAAGGTTGATTGCCTGGTTTTACCATCGTTATGGGAAGGACTCCCGATGGCAGTATTGGAGGCAGGATCCTATGCACTCCCCATTATATCAACATCTGTTGGCGCAATCCCCCGCTTATTATCAGATGATTGTGGATATTTATCTACCTTAGCTCAATTCCCTGAAACATTAGATTTGATACTTAATGACTTAGCTTTAGCAAATAAACGGGGTAATAATCTATATAACAAAATAAAATTAGAATATAGTCTGTCATCAATTTCAAAACAGCACTTTGATATTTATCAGTCTATAAGCAATGAAATAACACAATGAATGACCAATTCATAAATATAGTTTTCCCGCCACTATTTTTATTATTGTGGGGAAGGTTTTGTATGCAAAATGGGTCTAATAATCTACGTTTTTGTGCCTTGTTCTTTACAAGTATTGCCTGCTTTTCACAAAATTTCAGCTTGATATTTAGAGAACTACATCAGTTAATTCAATTAGGATTAGTGTTTTTATTTGTATTGATAATTTGTACTAAGCAGTTATTATTAAAGATATTTTTCATACCGCTGCTATTTTTGGGATTTATTTGTATTTCTCTGATTTTTTCCTCTTTTGATGCCGATGCAAAAGTGCAATTGATTAATTTTTGTGTGGTTTTTATTGTCTTATGTTTTTTGTACGTTAGTCTAACTAATGAGCAATCTTTAATTAAAATATTGTCCTTTATTGGCGAATTAGGCTTTTTAGTCGCTATTTCTGGAATTGTAGAGTATCTGTTAGGTCTCTCTGTACGGATAGAAGGTACCTTTGCTAACCCAAATTATTTTGCTTTGTTTGTTGGTATTGCATGGGCACCGGCCTATTATTATTTCAAAGGACAAAAAAAGTATATTGCCTTACTCATTATGGTAATTGCTATAGTTTTATCAGGCTCACGTTCAGCTTTGATCATCCCATTTCTATCAATACTTTGGTTAATCTATTTACAAGGGAATATCATTAAGACAATTGCTTACGGTTTGGCGATGTCATTATTAATTTTTGGGGTATACCTTTCTGGAGTAACACGCTTTAGTAGCTCAGAAACGACTGGTAGTGACGAAGAACGCCTGATTTTTACTAAAATAGCCGTTGATATGGCTATAGAACACCCTTTGTCAGGAGTTGGATGGGGAAGGTTTGTACCCGAGTTTGCTAATTATGCCTCTAAAATGGATCAAATGTATTTGGCAAAAGGTTCAGCTAATATTTCAAAACAGGTTCGCCGAGTAACTCATAATGATTTATTAAGAATAATGGCCGAGCTTGGCTTTATCGCTGTATGTGCGGTAATCTATTTCCTTATTAAAACAGGATATTTAATCTTTAAATATCGAGGGTTTGGCTTTAATTGCTTATTCCCATGTTGGGCTGGCATGTTACTATTTTCGTTGGCACACAATAATTTAAATACCGCTTTTAGTTGGTTTTTTCTACTATTGCCTTGGCTTATTTACTACCAGAGAGTTGCTCCTAAATTAAGAGATGACTTTAATTAATGTATCCCCTTTTTCTTAGATACGATTATATTGCCTGATGAAGAAATTATTATTTATTGTCAATGTTGATTGGTTTTTTTTGTCTCATCGCCTCCCTATTGCTGTAGAGGCGATAAAACAAGGATTTGACGTACATTTAGCCTGTTCTATTACCGAAAAAAAAATGGAGTTGGAAGCTTATGGCATAACAATTCATCCATTAATGATCTCTCGCAGTGGTACCAGCATACTTAATGAAATTAAATCATTAAAACAAGTATATACAGTGGTTAATTCAATCAAACCTGACATTATCCATACGGTTACTATAAAGCCTGTTTTATATGGGAATATTGTCTCTCGTTGGTTAAAAGTACCAACAAGAATATCGTCTATTTCAGGGTTAGGTTATGTATTTATATCTACAGGGCTTAAATCAAAGGCTTTTAAACTCATTATTTCTTTGCTTTATCGTATTGCCCTCCATGGGGCCAATAAAGTTATTTTTCAAAACAATGCTGACCTTAATGTTATTAAGAATATGGGCGCTATTACACCGCAACAAGTACAAATTATTCGAGGCTCAGGTGTCAATTTAACTCAGTACTCTTTTGTGAAAGAGCCTACGAAAGATCCTGTAGTGATGTTAGTCGCAAGGCTTTTAATTGATAAAGGTGTGCGGGAGTTTGTTGCAGCAGCCAAATTATTGAAATTGAACAGACCTGATATACGCATGGTACTTATTGGTGATATTGATTTAGGCAATCCCAATACGATTACCCGTGAAGAGCTGACTGATTGGTGTTTAGACAACACTATCGAACATTGGGGGTACAGTAAGGATATTCCTGCTACCATGGCACAAGCAAATATAATCGTTTTACCATCATATAGGGAAGGTTTACCAAAAAGCTTAATCGAAGCTGCAGCTTGCGGTCGTGCGGTTATCACAACTGATGTTCCCGGCTGTCGAGATGCTATTGAACCCGATAAGACAGGTTTATTAATTCCAGTTAAAACATATAAACCTCTTGCCGCAGCCATTCTGACGTTAGTGAATAACCCCAGTATGAGATCTCAGTTTTCTACCCGAGCTCGTGAGCTTGCAGAAGAGTCATTCGATATACAAGATGTTGTTTATAAACACTTGACGATTTACAAGAAAATATAGAGATTTTATGAAAATATTACTTACAGGGGCAACAGGTTTTGTTGGTCAATATATGTTACAAAAACTTATCATATTGCAGCATTGTGCTATTGCTGTAACTCGAGATGTTAAAAAAATTAAACAACAAGTAGAAACACTGTATATAGAAAATATGGATTCAAAAACCAATTGGGAAAATAAATTGACCAATTGTGAAGTCGTTATTCATTGTGCGGCTCGAGTACATATGATGAATGATAGTTCTAAAGATCCGCTAGAAGATTTTCGGGAGACAAATACTTTTGGGACGTTAAATTTGGCACGTAGTGCTGCCATGGCGGGTGTAAAGCGATTTATATTCCTTAGTTCTATTAAGGTTTCAGGGGAACAAACAACTTTTGGAGAAAATTTTAAAAGCAGTGATATAGTAAACCCCATTGATCCATATGCCATATCGAAGTGGGAGGCGGAACAGGGATTGCAACAAATATCACGAGAGACTAATATGGAAATTGTTATAATACGTCCGCCATTAGTATATGGCCCCGGAGTAAAGGGGAATTTTAAATCTATGTTAAAGTTATCCTCATTAGGAATACCTCTACCTTTTGGTGCTCTTAAACATAATTTAAGGAGTATTGTGTCCGTTCACAATTTAATAGACTTGTTAGTCATTTGTCTTACACACCCAAATGCTAAAAATAAAACTTTTCTCGTTTCTGATGGTAAAGATATTTCTACAGCTCAGATGTTTCAACTACTAAAGATATCTTTTGAAAAGCCTCCTTTAATGTTGCCAATACCCATTTTTATATTTCAAATGATGGGTTTTTTATTCAATAAGAGCGAAATGATAAAACGCTTAACTGGAAACTTACAAATCGATATAAGTGAAACCAAAACACTATTGAATTGGCAGCCAGCTGTTACTACCAAAGATGCTTTTGCCGAAACTGCAAAAGAGTATTTACAATAAAGGAACGAATTAATCATGACTATTTTCGTAATTAGGACATTAGACATTATTTTTTCATTAACCGCCTTAGTGGTAGGATTGCCCTTGCTAGTGATACTTGCGCTTATTGGTTATTTTGATACAGGTCACCCTTTATTTAAACAAATACGCGTTGGTAGAAATAAAGTCCAATTTACCTTAGTGAAATTTAGGTCGATGAATATGAATACCGCTTCTGTGGCTAGTCACTTAGCTTGTAATTCTGAAATTACGACTTACGGAAAATTTTTACGTCGTTCTAAACTAGATGAATTACCGCAACTTTGGAACGTACTTGTTGGGGATATGAGCCTAATTGGGCCGAGGCCTTGTTTGTTCAACCAAGATGAACTCATTGATGAGCGTACTAAATTATCCATTTTTAAGGTTCGACCAGGCATTTCAGGACTTGCACAAATAAGAGGTATAGATATGTCGACTCCTCATAAATTAGCTCAAGTAGACGCTGAAATGATTAAAGAGTTTTCACTATTAAACTATACTAAGTTGATAATCCTAACAATAAAGGGAAAAGGTTCAGGAGACGCAATTAAGCCTTCAGCCGAAGAATAGTAAATATTATTGTTAATTAGTTTATATGTAAATTGTCTGTTAGTATAATTAACGATTTATTATAAAAATTACACTTATCCCTATTAGCTAAATACTTTAACCTATGATTCGAAAAATAGATTTGATCCCTGGCTCTATCAAATTGCTCATTTCACTAAGTTATGATTTAGCGGCGCTAACAACGGCCTTTTTTCTCGCTTATTTTATTCGTTTAGGGCTAGAAGGTACACCCGTTACTTGGGCGGAAATAACACTTTTTCTTTCGCTGATCACCATTACCCTCGCCTTGTTTTATAGCTTTGATGTTTATCGTTCCGTGGTTCGATATTTTAATTCAAAAGCTTTTTTTAAAATTCTTAGCCTTTTAGTCTTTACCTGTACTTTATTTTATTTACTTGGTTTTATATTACATGCTTTTGTACCGCGTTCTGTGCCGATTGTTTTTCTGGTACTCGCCACTGTTTTTATTGCTGGAGCACGCGCTACAGCAAGCTTATTCATAGAAAAACAATGGTTTGATGAGCGTGAAGGTGTTGTCATTTATGGTGCTAGTAGTTCGGGGCGGCAGCTAGTAGAGGCATTGTCACGTGGTACAAAATATCAGCCCTTTGCTTTTATTGACGAAAAAAAACGTTATCAAGGCCGCAGTATTTTGGGCCTTAAAGTCTATTCAAACCTCGACATACATAAGCTAGTAAGTAAACACGGAAATTTTAAGGTATTGATTGCCATATCTAAAGTGGATCCTATTCGACTTAAAAAAATTCTCTCAACACTTGAACCTTATGCTCTTGAAGTACTTATCATTCCTAGTATGGCTGACATGGTCTCAGGCAAACGTAACATAGATGAACTGCGAGAAGTGTCGATCAAAGAACTATTAGGTCGTAAAGTGGTTGAACCTATTGCTGAGTTATTATCAGCTAATATCAGCAATAAAGTCGTTATGGTGTCCGGTGCTGGCGGCTCAATAGGCAAAGAGTTATGTCGACAAATCATTCAACACAAACCTAAAAAATTAGTTTTACTTGATGTTTCTGAAGCCTTTTTATATGAAATAGAACAAGAAATTAATGACATTTTGCTCGACAGCCACAGTAACTTAACCGTAATACCGCTTATGGGTAACGTACAAAATGGCATACTGATGAGTCATATATTGCGTAATAATGATGTCCAAACGATATACCACGCTGCGGCATATAAACATGTTCCTATGGTAGAAAGTAATGTTATTGCGGGTGTAACTAACAACGTTCTAGGTACCTATGAAATAGCGCAAGCAGCCATTTATTGCGAGGTAGAAACGTTTGTTTTAATCTCAACAGATAAAGCGGTACGTCCAACCAATGTCATGGGAGCAACTAAGAGGTTAGCAGAATTAATATTACAAGGTTTAGCGCTTAAAGACCATGAGACCCGCTTTGTTATGGTACGTTTTGGTAATGTGCTTGGTTCTTCGGGGTCTGTTGTGCCTTTATTTACCAAACAAATTAAAAAAGGTGGCCCAATAACCATCACCCACCCCGATATTACTCGCTATTTTATGACCATTCCTGAAGCTGCACAATTAGTTATACAAGCAAGTGCCATGGGCTCTGGCGGTGATGTATTTGTTCTCGATATGGGTGAACCCGTTAAAATAATCGACCTAGCGTATAAAATGACCCACCTTATGGGGTTAACCGTAAAAGACGACATCAACCCAAAAGGAGATATTTCGATAAAATTTACCGGCTTGCGGCCCGGTGAAAAGCTTTATGAAGAATTATTAATTGACGATAAAGCCAAGCGAACTTTTCACGAGCGTATATTACGTGCTAATGAACGTTATTTACCTTGGGCTGATGTTGCTAAAATACTTGATAATTTAACTGTAGCTATGAGTAATGCTGATATCCCTAAAATTAGGCAATTATTAATCGACGCACCATTAGGTTATCAACCTGACAATTCGGTTAAATTTGTGAATATAAAGACCGAAGAGATTGAGCCCATTTATAAACAAAGTAATCAATAATCCTTAGCGAAGCATAACTAATATTGTCGCCTTATTGTTAAAATGGTTGCCCTATAAATGAAGATTAAACCTTAAGTACAAAGACGCTGCGCTAAAGCGAAGTATCACTTTATAAACAACCATGTTTTATAAAGTAACTTATTCCTCCCCCCAAAAAATAATCACATGCTGTGTAGTAATGGCTTATGAGTAGAATTAAAAAACACCTTAAATTACAGGTAGTTAAGTTTAAAAGTGTTACCTGGAAATATATACTAACAACAATATGTGTCAATCACTTGAATTTAGTGGAGTTTTACAATATTTTAGATATGGCACATATTATTGGTAATAAGTTATTACTGATAGTTATTAAAACAATTAAAACAAATAAAAAATAATAAATAACACAGGGAAAATCTCATGATCAAGTATACAAAAAAGGCACTTGCGTTAAGTATCGCGACTGCATTATTTACAACACAATCTACTACTGTATTTGCAGCTGAAGAAGAAGTTGAACGTATTGAAGTAACAGGTTCACATATCAAAAGAGCAGATATGGAAGGACCATCTCCAGTCACTTCTTTATCTGCAGATGACATCGCAAAATCAGGTGTGACCGATCTTATCGGTTTATTTACCAAACTACCTATGGCTGGCCAAGGTACATTTTCAACTCAAGGGAACAGTAGTGATAATACCAGTAATGGTGGTTCAAGTGTTTCATTACGTGGTTTAGGCGCCGACTCAACGCTTATATTAGTTAACGGCCGTCGTGTAGCAGTTAGCCCATTTGCTAATAACATTGATACTGCATTTGTTGATATTAATAACATTCCATTAGCGGCAATTAAACGTGTAGATATATTAAAGGATGGTGCTTCAGCCACTTATGGTTCTGATGCTATTGCTGGGGTAATTAATATTATTCTTCGTGATGACGTTGAAGGTACTGAAATTTCAGCTACATTGGGTGATACCGCCGATGGCGGCGGCAAAGAAAAAAATATAAGTATTGTGTGGGGTAACTCAGATGAAAAAAGTAGTCATACTTTTGCTTTAGACTATTCTGACCGTGAAGAAATATTATACGGTGATCGTAGTTATTCAGAATCAGCTAACCAAAAAGCACAAAGACCTAATGATCCCTTTGCTACTGACTTTAGAAGTTCTGCGGGTTTCCCTGGCACTATAGCTTTAAGAGACCCGTCATCACACCGACTTGCTGATATCTGGGGAGAAAGTCAATGTGATCCTAGTGATATAACTCAAGATACAGACGAAAATGGTGATTTAACAGGTTACAACCTTTGTCGCTACGACTATAACCCCGTCATGACAGCTGTTTCTGCCAATGAACGTGTTAGTTTTAACTATATGGGTAAATATGACATAAATGATAACATGAGAGGTTTTGTAGAACTTAATGGCCAAAACTCCAATACCACTGTACGTGGTGCTGGTAGCCCGAGCTTTAACGAATTAACTATGGATGGTGATAATATGAATCATCCATTTGCAGCTATGCCAGATCATGAATTTTACCAACAAGACTTAACGATGCGACGTCGTATGGTTGATATTGGTAATCGCGAAAAACGTGTATCGCAAGATTATTATCGTTCAATTATTGGTCTTAATGGTGAAGTAGATGATTGGAGCTGGGAAGTGGCCTATAGCTATATTCTAAGTAAAACTACTGAAAGAGGCGTAAACGGTTTCCCTAACTCTCGACGTACACAAGAAGCGATTGATAGCGGTCTATGGAACCCTTTTGAACCTTCAACAAATACCCAAGCAGCACTTGATTATGTTGAAACAACAACTACCCGTGTTGGCGAATCAACGAGTAAATCTTTTGACGGTAAGATATCTGGATCGTTAACTGAAATGGAATATGGCGAACTTGGTTTAGCCGTTGGTTTCGAATATCGTGAAGTAGCGATTAAAGATAATCCTGATGATCAGTTTTTACGCGGTGAAGTATTTGGTACAGAAGCAACTAAAGCCAATGGTAGTCGTGACAATACCGCGGTATTTGCCGAGCTAGCTATTCCAGTACTTGAAAACTTAGAAGTACAATTAGCGGTACGTCATGAAGATTACAGTGATTTTGGTACAACAACTGATCCTAAAATAGCTTTCATGTGGACTCCTACAGACTCACTATCAGTGCGTGGTTCATACGGTACTGCATTCAAAGCCCCTTCTTTACATCAATTGGGTTTAGCCAATACCGACGAGTCACCTACCTTAGTTGATACTGTTCGTTGTGCTGCTGTCGGTAATATCAATAAAGCGTGTGAGCCTCAAGAATACACAGCAATCCTTACGGGTAATAAAGAATTAGGGCCGGAAGAGTCTAAAAGTTATAACGTAGGCGTTATTTATCAGTTTTCAGATAACCTGGATTTTTCGGTTGATTATTATAGCTATGATATTGAAAACATTATCACCAAAGATACACAGTTCAAATTTACCACTTTCGGTAATAACAGCAGTGTTGTTGAACGTTTATCTTCTAATATTGCTGGCGACCCCGGTGAAGTAGTTCGTATTCATGATAAATTTGAAAATATCGGTAACGTAAAAACAACAGGTCTAGATCTTGAAGTTAACTACGGCTTAGAGTCTGAATACGGCGAATTTAGATTTTCTTATGCACTTAACTATGTGCTTAAGTATGAAGATACTCGTCCTGCATTAGAAGCTGGTGAATCTGCTCGACTATTTAAACAAGAGGGTGACTTTGAACAACCTGAAGCTCGCTCAACATTTAATACTTCTTGGGCAAAAGATGACTGGAATGCAAGTTTAGCGATTAACTACGTTGGTAGTTTCGAAGAAGATGAATCTGTACAAGCAGATGGTTTAGGCGATATCGACGCGATGACAACAGTTGATACCACAATAAACTATATCGGCTTTGATGATATGACGTTAACTGTAGGTGCGACGAATTTATTTAACGAAGAACCTCCATTTTCACATCATGATTTTGTTGGCTTTGTTAATACCATTCATAGTGCCCAAGGTCGTTTTACTTATGTAAAAGCAACCTATAAGTTTTAAGATTACACTTTGTTAAAACACTAAAGCCATTCAGTTAACTGAATGGCTTTTACTACTTTAAGGCTTCATTTATTAGTTTTTCGTTAATGCTGGTATAAATTCAGAGATTGATGGGTAGCACACCATTTTTTGTTGGTTGCAGTAGCCCAAAGTTTTAACCTAATATCACTACCTGCTGCACTTATATAATGGCGATTAAAATCAGTAATGATATTGAGCCAATCTTGTGCATTTACATTGAAGCGTTCAAATATCGGCTTGATATGTGCTGGTATTACACCACGTTTATCCTTTCGAATACAACGCCCTGTCCATTCCACTAACTCAATATAATCTAATAGCCGAAACGGTAAACCTATTTGCTTTTTACTGTGCGGCTGATAATATGTAAAAGGCGACAAATTATCGGGTTGTGCTTGTTTAGCTTTTGTCTGCTTGGCTTTAGCAAGTGCCATTAGCCGTTGTTGAATACTGGTAAAATCAGAGTTCTCAAGGGTATCTACTAGCGCAGCTCGTATGGGGTTTAAATCAACATACGCCATACAGGCTAACAGCGCAGTTTCGTCGAGCAAGGCTTGTGATTTAAAACGTCCTTCCCAAAAGCGCCCCTTGCAGTTATCTTCTTTGTTTGCTTGTACGGCAATACTTTCATTTAGACAACGCATATACCAACCTAGGTCATATAAACGTATCCGCCATACTTGTATCAACTCAAGCGCTTTATATTTTTCTGCACAGGTAATATGAGATTTAGTTAACCATCTATCTACAAGAATATGACCATTAAACAATTGTTTCCAACGCATCACCACGTCAATATCAGAAAGCTGTTCAGCGGCTGCTTTATCAACTTTCAAGACTAAATGATAATGGTTACTCATAATTGCATATGCACAGATATCAATAGAAAATACTGAAGAGAGCTGATGGATCTTATCAACTAACCATTGCTTTCGATGGTCAAAGTTTTGCCCGCTAATCTTATCTTCACCACACAAAAATGCCCTACGAACACAGCGACAAATGCAGTGATAATAAGGCGTTTCATCTAAACACACTTGTTGGTTACGAGGACGAGTCATCATTAAACCTCTTTATTGATGAAAGGTTAAAAATCAAACAATAAAGTAAGCTTAGATAATGACTAATTAGAAATCAAATTTAGGGGTGTCCCTTTTTATTGATATTTCAGGAAATTTTACTTCAATATAGACACATTTGTGTAGTTATCTTCGCCGCATAAAAGCGCACAACTTTATCGATTTATGTCTTTCATGAAACTTCGATATTAGTTCATCTATGAACGTCACACACCGTGAATACAGTAAAAATAAGGGATGTAAATTAAACTGATTCTTCTGTAACAATAACAAGCGCCACTCAATGTCCTACTGAGTGACCGAGAATATTTTTGTAACTTAAGCAAATAATCGTTGGCAGCAACTTACGTTTTGTCGTCGTTTTAAAGCTTGGTGTGCGCAGTAATCACTCATTACATCATCTTGCCCTACGGCACCATGAAAGAGCGTTCTAAATTGTTTACTTAGCGTCAACCAATTCTCTGGTCTTATATTCAATCGTGTCAGTAGATTAGCTTGGTTGTCGTTAATATAGCCTATCTTATCTTCACGGATACAACGCCCAGTGAGCTCAATAAGTGCTAGGTAATCAATTAATTCAAACGGTAAGCCTTTAGGTATATTTTTTCTGGGATTACCAACAAAAGGTAAGAGCTGTTTCGGTTGCTTGCTGATTTTAGCATGCGCTACCCGTTGTTTTACGCTGGTATAAGCAGACGCTTCTGGGGTATCTGCTATATTCGCCCTCACCGGATTTAAATCTACATAAGCCATACACGCAGCCAATGCCGAGTCATCGAGTAAGGCTTGTGATTTAAAGCGTCCTTCCCAAAATCTGCCCGTGCAATTATCTTCTCGATTAGCATCACGCGCAATATGTTCATTGATGTTGCCAATAAACCAACTGATTTTCATTAATCGTTTACGGTATATTTCCGCACTCGCTTTAACCATATCAAACAGTGGCTCAATGAGTTTATCTCCACGACAGTATTGTTGGGTAAGCAAAGTACCTTTATACAACGTGTGCCAACGAATTAGCACTTCGTCCATCGACCACTGTTTGGCTTGTTCTTCATCAATACGCAGTACTACATGGTAGTGATTATTCATTACGGCATACGCACAAACATCAATAGCAAATACTTCAGCCAATTTAAGTAACCTACCTTCAAGCCACGCACGTCTGTGCTCAAAGCTTTGTCCTGTGTAGTTATCTTCACCACATAAAAAGGCGCGTCGTACGCAACGGGAAATACAGTGATAATACGGGGTGTCTTGCAAACTAATTTGTCGCTTCCTTGCTACAGCCATAATAAAAAAATCTCTCAACTATGTAGGGTATTAACCTTAGTTGAGAGGCTCCAATTTATCAATTAACAGTGAGTGTCCTTGTTAATTCTTAAATTTAGGGGTGTCCCTTTTTAATTTGTTAGAAATCAAATTTAGGGGTGTCCCTTTTTATTCTGTTACGAGGGCGAGTCATCATTAAACCTCTTTATTGATGAAAGATTAAAAATCAAACAATAAAATAAGCTTAGATAATGACTAATTATAAATCAAATTTAGGGGTGTCCCTTTTTATTTTTATTATTTTTATTCCTTTTTATTCTTTTTATTATTCCCTTTCCCCCGCTATTTTTAAGGCACAATGTCACTTCTCATAAGAGTGATTTTATTAATTTCATCAACGTTCAACTTATATTCAATATGAATGGTTGAAGCCGATCCACTAAATCTATCCCATGCCCCACATTCACCCAAGATAGGATGTTCTAATTTAGCTCCACTCTTCGATGGAGTACCAATATGCTTTATAACCTGCTCACGTTTCAACAGGAATGGGAATTCAAGAAGATTTTCATCGAAGCCACCGTATTCTTCACTATGCAAAAAAATCGCACTGATATTGTTGTTGTTATCGCAACGTAATTCAAAACCATTTTGATTGAAGATGTAATGTGTAATTCGCTCATCTAAATTATCTTCGGTGCTCTTTTCAACATGCCAATATTTAAATGGCTTACTCTCAAGTATTTTTGAAACATGGCTTCCGAGGTACCCTATCATCTCCACGTTATTTCTCCTCTCTTTTTCAATGCGTCATTAAATACAGCTTTATCACGTTTACGAGCTGCACCAAGATCTACTGCATCTTCTGTACTTTTCGCCTGTGTGTTTCGTCCTCCATACGTAGGACTCGTTTGTTGATGTATTTTACGTGGCGAAGCTACTGCAGGAGTGTTCGCTTTGAGTTTTGAAAGCTGAGATTTACTCAACGTAACACCAAGCTCTTTTTCTGTAGCTTTCACTTGGGCCGCAAACGAGGGCTGGTGATCCATGTCTAGAGGCTCTGTTTCACCAAATTTACGTTTTATAGATTTGAGTTCTCCATAGGTTCCCTCATCTCCTGGCTTCACAGCTTTACTACCCACTCCGGCATCCGCAATCTTCCCAGTTTCCATCTTAGCAGAGTTATCTCCACCATTACCTTTACCCTTACCAGTCAACAAGTCCATGGCTTTTTTCTGCATGGTTTCAGGTACTAATTTAGCTAACCTAGCGCCAGTGACCGTTATTGCAGCATCGACGGCAAGATCTTTTGCCGCATTTGTGACAACGTCTATAGTAGAGCTTTCACCCGATACTATATCATTAATAGCGCCGCCAATCGTTTGGCCAGATTCCCACGCTCCATATAAGGCCATTGCACCACTGCCGACCTCAATGATTACAGGAATAAACCAAAACAAATAACCACTCGGATCAGTACCCGCTAAAGGATTATTCATCCCATAACTATAAGGATTAATACTCTGACTATTTGCTGGCATTTGAATAAACGGGTCAATACTCAAGAAGCGCCCGAGGTTATAGTCAAAGCCACGACCATTCATATGGATTAACTGCACATCGTCAAGGTGTTCGTGGTCGGTAAAACCTCGGTTTGAAATACTTGAGCCAATAATACCGCCCGTGCTATCACTCCAATAAAGATCGCGCGGTTTACCAAAAACATCATAACCGCGACGCTCTAAAACTAACTCGGCACTATTGCCGACATCACTAAGCCCTAAATAACCCTTGGTAACTAAACTAACCGAGCCCAGTCGGTCACGATGTTGGTAAGCAAGGTGTTTGTTTTCGCCTTGATGGGTAAGAACACCATAATCGCCTAAATAATGACGTTTTTCTGTAGAAGTTGTACCACCTTCTGTGGTTTCAACCAATTCAAACAGTTTGCCCACATAATACGTGGTCACCGTTTTGCCACTTTGTGTCGCCGTTTGTAAATAACGCTTATTATCTGCGCCATATTTAAAGGCTAATGTTGAACCGTTACGGCTAATACTGATCGGTTTATTAAAGCTGTTGTAACTTAGGTTGATGCCATCACCCGTGGTTAAGTTACCGTTATCGTCGTATGCAAAGTTAACTGTCGTTTGATCAAGTTTAACAATAGATTTAACCGCATTAGGGCCACCCGTTGTACTGTTAGTAACGGTATAATTATAGCTAGTTGCATAATCTGTTTTTTTCAGTAAGTTACCGGATTTATCATAGTTATAATCGATAAAAGCCGGTTGAAACGCTGGCGATAATACCCCCGTAGCCGAACGTGTGGAGCTGTCAATACGATGCAAATTGTCATAGACAAAACTTTCTTGAATATCGTAAACAACATCAATTTGTGTTTTAAGATTGCCGAAATTGTCATAATCACTGTAATAAATTTCGTCCAAATTCGCTGTTGCCGCACAACTATCGCTATTGTTCACACAAACACGAGTAATATCACCAGAAACCGTATGTTGGCTATTGCTATACAGACCATTACCTAATAATTGACTGCTTATTTTACCGTGTTGGCTCATCGCGCCAACTGTACGATATACGGTGTTAATATCGTTAGGGTTTACGTCTTGGCTGTTAAAGCCATAATTATCATAATTGAGTGCCACCATTTCGCCACTCGGGTAGCGTAGCGCTTTAACCTTGCCATAATAACCATCGTAAGCGTATTCCATGTCAAAGCTTTTACTGCCGCCGTCATGGCTAATAGTAGAATTTTCTTTAATCACCCTAACTTGGCTATCGTAATAATGGTTTTTAATCAAATCGCCACGAGTTTCAGTACTTAAAGCACCTTTCTTACGGCTATCATATAACCAGCTAGTATCAGATACGTTGTCAAGGTAGCGGTTCGTTAAACGACCTAAGCCATCGTAATCAAAACGTGTCTGTTTTAAGTTACCATCTTGCTGCCAACGTAATTGCCCTAAACCGTTATAACGGAATTGCCAATCGCCAGCATTGGGGTCGTTAAAGGTTTGTTTATAACCAAAACCGTCATATTTTGCGGTAATAACGTTATTTGCGACGTCTTTAATTACGATCGGGTTACCATTAGCATCATATTGATAATGGGTAAACTCAGTGTTTGCATCTTGTGTTGATATCAACAAGTTCAGAGCATTATAGCTACGTGCCATAGTGCGACTACCATCAGCTCCCGCGTCAACGGTAATATCAGTCTTTAAGCCAGTATAACCATAAGTGATATTATAATTTTGTGGCGCCATTGCTACCACTTTATTGGTATAGCGATTAAGCACATCGTAACCCGTAAAGCTCTCTGTTGCTGCTGTAGCATTGACAAAATGAGGATAACTTTGCTGCGTTAATCGGCCTAAAGCGTCATAGGTGTAAGTCGCAATAGTTGTTTGATTTCCACCACTGTTGCCGTTAAATGCCGAGCTGGTACGTTTTAATACTTGCCCTTGACGGTTTACTTCCTCAGTGACAATAGGTGAGCCATCTTGCACTTTTGTTACTTTAAATACCGCATTGGTTATACAGGTTGTACACCATTGATAAATAAAGTCTTGTGCGGGTGCACTGCTACTGTCTATTTGGCTTAATCGACCAAAGACATCATAGGTATTGTCAATAACCAAACCGTTTATATCGGTTTGTTTATCGACCAAACCAAAGGCTTTATTCCAACGTCGCGTTACTGCATCTTCAGCCCAAAGACCATTTTTCTCGGTATTGGCAAAATACCCTTCAGCTGCTGTATAGTCATACTCACTAATGCTATTAACTTGTACGTCAGTATAAGCAACACCACTATCAGCACTACCACCTTGAGTTACTTTAGTTAAATTATTGTAACTATCGTAGCTATTATAAGTAGTACTTGCTTGATGTTGGGTATCGCTGGCAGTGAATACCTCACTCGCTAATTGACGTTTATCATTATTTTTCCAGGTCACTGTACGACGTTTAGTTTTTGTACCATTAGTACCCGCTAGAACACCGTTGTTGGTAACGTAGTCGACACTTTTACTTATGTCAGCATAGTCAAGTTTATTAACCCACCAGAGCACGGTATCAACCGCGTTATAGACATTATCAGCCACAGTGGTATGTGTCATGGTTGTATCGCTAAGCACACTAGTTTGCTGAGTCAAATTTCCATAAGCATCAAAGCTATTATTAGTCACCGTTTCCGTTTTTAACGCATTACCTTGTGGATCATAGTAATTGGCCACACTCTTATTTAAATGCGTAAAATACGTGCCTGCGGCACTACCATCACAATCCGTTGTTAAACGATTACACCAAGTATTTACTTTTGATTGTAATAAACCACTGCCTGACGTTTTATAAACATTTTGTTGGCTAACTTTACCATTTAATGGGTAGTCCATTAGGTAATTTGCCGTAGCCGTTATACCTTGCGCAACATCAATTTCACTGATCGATTCAAAACCTAAAAACCCTAACCCAGCTTGATGGTAAATAGGATCACCATAAGTGTAATTTACGGTATTTGTTCCGGCATTATTATTTTTAATATTGTGCTTTATTGCCACCATTTGTGTTGAGGGAATGCGGTAGTAATATTTTCCGGCCAAGCCACTATTATCAACAGCACTTGAACCCGTAGTTGATTTTTTATGATGGCTAAAGGCTTGGTAACTAAATTCATCACGCTGCCCGTAGCTGCTAACAGCACTGTCATCTTGCACTAAGGTTAACAAATCAGCAGCAATACCTTTGCTATCGCTTTGTCCCAAATAGAAATATGTTTCTTGAGGATGATAACTGTTGTCTATCGTAGTGCCATCGTCTTGCCAAATAGCGCCAATGAAGTCCATAGTACCGTCATTATTCATATCAATAGGGTATAGATAATTCTGTGAGCCTTGAATATCCGTTTCCTGTTTAGTAAAACTAACCGTTCCTTGATTATCGATACTTGATATGTAAACAGAATAGTTACCAAATGCTAAAGGTGAGACGGTAAAATCACTAGAGCCTGCTGATTCTGAGCCATTCCCTTCTTTACAGTATGCGCGCTCTCGGTCACTCAGACAGTCTCGAGGATGAACATTTCGATCAAGAAACATAAAGTCTTCTAAGCCATCACCATTAAAATCTAGAATGCGAATAGATGCATGAGTAGAGTGCTCTGGTCCTTCATACGCACTAGTTCCAAAAAATTCATTTATAATAGAACGATAAAATTTGGCAATCCCGGTATTTACAGGACTGGCGAGCTTGCCACCTTCATTAATAAATAAGTACCAATTACCACTGTTTACCAGTAAATCCTTTAAGCCATCGCCATTGGCGTCTATCCAATGATTGCCACCCGTGCCCAAGCCATATGTTTTTGTGACGTTTGGCAGCGTTGTTGTGACTTTAACAAAATTATTTGTTGCAGATGTTCCTGTGCCCGATTGGTCGTTTCTAAACCAGACTAGCTTTATACCCGCATTTTGTTCATGGCTAGTTTCTTCTAGTTGTACGATATCGGGGTCGCCATCACCATCAAAGTCAAAAATTTGATAACCTGAAGGCTCAGACCAAAAACTGGGTAATACGCCGGGAGCAGATTTATCGATACCTGGAATTAACTGTGTACTACACAGGTTATCGGTACAAGTAGGATGAAGACGTGATAAGTACATATCAGCAAGGCTAGAGCGATGAAATAAATAATAGCCACCCGTGCCATCACTTACTGGTTCCGCACGACAGGCATTTTTATACTGTAACGATACGTTAACTGAAATATCATAGTTATACAGCCGGGCATAGGTCGTTAATGCTGCGCAAACCATATTAATACCCAAGTCGACTTCATCAAAACTGTTTAGGGCTCCATCGAACATAGCAACAGATAAATGACCACTATTATTCACACCAATTAAATCAAGTTGACCATCATTGTTAAAATCTAAGGTGCCGAGCTTAACCAGTTCTCGCGGATCTTGTGCGATACCAGCAGGTTTGAACGGAAGATTAATAACTTTGTCTATCACATAGTTATTATTTTCAAAACTCATTAAATGCAATTGATCATTACGAGCAAAATCAATTACGCCGTCACTATTAAAATCACCAAGCTTTTGGTTTGATATACTCCATGGAAATCCAGTATTAAAGACGGCATTAGCGGACGCGACTTCTGCAAATATTAATGCATCGCCACTATAGGTAAATTCTTTTTGAGGTAAACATTGAGCGATTCCACCTTCAAAGCCACACTGTTGAACTGAGGCCAAGCGAGAAAATCCGGTAATAGGACTATTGGCGACTTCATATTGTAAGTCGTAGTTAAATACCTGAGTACCATCAGAACTTGCGGCTGCATCGATATAAGTAGCAATGGCCGTTAATTTCTGAGTCGATTTAGTACTTGTTTCATTAATGTAACCAAAAGAGACATCATCTCTATTGTCATAGCTAAATTTCACATGGCGAGAGCCATCACTATCATTTTGGCCAGTATAATGAATATCAGTTAATAATTGTTCGCCGTTGGCGCTGGTATAGCTAAATTTAATATTATTTTGAACAACTGCATTGTCATAAACTTTATTTATCGCCCAGCGTAAAGGTGTGGTACCACCAGTTGGTAGCAATATACTGTCACTAGTATTACCGTAATAACTGACTTGGCCATTTTTACTGATCACTTCAAAATAAGACGATGAGCTAGAATAAGCAGCCCCTTTGAGCGTAATTTTATTAAAGCTATCGTTAAGGGTTCTATATTCTGAGCTCTGAGCGCCATATGAGCCACTAACCAAAACCAGTTTTTGACCATCAAGGCATAATACATCATTGTTTTTCAAATCAACGCGGTCTACTTTGCCATCTTCAGTCCAATTGGCACTACAACGCGCAATAGCCGATTGCCCTGATAATTGCCAACCTTTACCAGTAATACCATTGCCTGCGGCGCTGTTGTAATTCAGTGATAATAGCGGTTGCATGCCTTGGCGACCTGGTGGTAGCTGAATAGGTATTGAATAGTTAACATTACCACCACTAATATCAGCAAAGCCTTGCAGCTGACCAACCTTATCTGTACTTGCTGGTCGAGGTAAAATGACTTTCGATGCATCTACTACACTAGTAACCTTTGCCGATAAATCTCCAATAGGCAGTAGTTCACTTGAACTATTGATAACAACATCATAAGCCGTATCCGTTTGCGCTACCGTAATAACCGTAGCACCGTCAAGACTGGTTAAACGGAAATCTTGTAAATTATCATTGTTGAAATCAGCAAAATCAATGTTGTAGTTGGCAGGAGAGAAGTTGGCCTTTATGTTATTCCAAGTGGTTTCATCAATCACGATAACTGACCAAGAGCCATCAGATTTTTTCGTTAATTCTAGGTATTTATCACCATGAGTCGCTGGTAATTGTAAGTACAACTTGCCATTTAACTGGTAAATATCGACTAAATTAACGGGTACGACGGTGAAAGTTGCTGTATCTGTTGCAGTTTCGGCTTCAGTACCGCTGGTAACTAATGTTTCAAGTGAGTATGTGCCAACTGGAAGCTGACCAAAATCGTAAGTATAGTAATCCCCTGAGTGAATTGGTGTTTCTATCTTGTTGTAACCGCTGGTACTGGTTAACGTGAAAGTAACACTACCAACAGTTTCACCCGCTTTCATTTCTATAGACGTACGAGCCACAAAATTGAGATTACTCGCAATGCTAGGTTTTACAATATCTGAATAAGGGTAATTAACATTGATGTTGCCCGCTTTTTCAGTGTTACTTAAGCAGCTACCTGCGGATTCGACTTCGATAGGTTGCTGGCTTTTTTGCGCGATAGTTAATAACTCGTATAAGCCGCTATTATCATTAGTGGCTACAACCCATGAATTCTCATTTCCACAACCAAGCGTTGATGTGGGTTTAGCATCTTGCGTAGTGAAAGTGGCAACATTACCGCTGACGGCTAATGAAGTAATGATGCTTGCAGCAACTACGCTACTGCTATAAAAAATGGATAAAAGCAACCCACTCAATACTGCCGTTAGTTTAACCAGAGGTTTTACTGTCATCTTAAAGGTCCATTTATTAATTTGTTTTTTAATTGAGTTGTCGCCATTCATTTTATCTTTTTTCGATAGAGGAAAGTTCATTATGGTGTTCCTCCCTGACTAGCTGGTTTAGCAACTGGCGCGCCAAGTAATTCTGTATTTATCTTAAATGTTTTTGAGGAAATTAAGGTTAATATTATTTCATTATTTGTTAACAACTCAGCGGTAAAGTTCAAGCTATTCTCTTTGTCTACAGGGGTAAACGTTAACTCGGCGTTATTTGTTATTTCGTTCACTCGACAATGTAAATACAAACCGCCATAAGACTTCGTTTGCTGACGAAAAGCTGCTGCCGATATGTCGCTTAGTGCCCAATCATTTGTTGACTTTACAAGCTGCCAATATTGTTGAAAATACGTATCAACATGAGTTTTATGAGCAACCGTTAGGCCAGGAATTTGATATTGAAGAGTCATGTTTTGTTTGATATTTCCGATGAAGTAATTATCGCCATAGGTAAACGTTCTTAGTGATTCAGAGAGGGCTTTACATTGTGATGATAACGGAATTTCAATGGGTTCTGTTGACGTAGATGCTCCATAACAACCATTGCTATCACACGCTGCTACTTTTATTTGAACATTGCCTTCGGGGGGATTGTCGAAGGTATAGTTTAGTGCGGTTGTAGTATCAATTTCTACCCAATGACCACCACCTGATTGCACCAGTATTTTATATGAATCTGCGCCAAGCACTGCTTGCCACTGCAGTGCTATCGTATTATTGATAAATTCGATATTACTCATTTGGGGAACGGTTAAACCATTTACAATGTTAGACGGTGCCGATTCTTTAGTACATTGTTGTTCACTGCAGGCTTTAACACGATACTGATGGCTGAATTCATCAACCACAGCGTGGTCAAAAGTATGGGTAGTTGTTTGGTCTAATATCTGAAAAGCGTCACCATTGATGCTTTCTTCAACATGGTAAATATTATTGGTACTCGCTGTTATAACTTGTACTACGTTATTGGTTTGGTTTGAGTTGTTTTTTTTGTAATTTTGTTGAGCCTTAACAGGCGAAGGTATTGCACTCCACGTTACCGTATTTATACCATTTAAGGTCGAAGCTACAACATTGCTAGGTCCGTCTGCCGCTATCGTTAACGTTAAAACACTCGACTCAAGGTAATTGCTACAACTGTTAGCATCGCAGCTATTTACACGATAAACATAAACGCCACTGACACTATTAATGACTTCTAGCTCAGTATTTATACCCTTATATACTTCTTGCCACGAGCGATTGGGTGCATCCAGTTGCAAAACTTCAACCGTGTAAAAATCAAGAGGTTCGTGCATTAACCACGATACTTGATATTGTTCTGTTGAGCTTGATTGCGGCACAAAAATACTACCCGAAGGTACATCTTCAATGTCATTGATAATATACTGTAACAATGTTGGTGCTATAGTATTTTTGGCTGTACTGCTAAAACTGCTTACCAATAAAAATAAAGCAGTAAACAAACACATGTTGCTTAACTTAAACATAAATTAAAAACCTGATGCATGAAGCTCACATTAAAGATGTTAATCGCGTTGATTCAACAATATTTTAGTGTTAAAAAATTGGTGAGCCTTCAACAATTTGAATATAAGCCAATTCATCAGCAGTAAAAATTCTCGCGCCTGAATTAATCATATAATGCACCGCATAATTATTTGCTTTGGCCATAAAAGCTAACGACATCATGCTATTAAACACCGCTTCGTTACCACCTGCTTTTAAATAGACATAACGTCTAAGGGCGCCACCACAGGTATGAAGATTACCTTGAGCATCTTTAAAGCTGATCAATAAGCTGTTAGTTAAGCTTGGGTTGTCAGAGCGGCGGCCTTCTACCGCAATGGTATCTATAAAAGCACCAGTACATTTTATTTCAGCGGCTTGTGCTGTGTTTATTAATGAGAGCGAGCTAAGTAAAAGTAAGATAAATGATTTCATGAGTTTTCCTTTAATTTATTATTCTTCGATGTAACAGCTGATTTGACGACCCCTTCCACCAAGACCACCGTCACGAGTGTTCGATGGATTAACTAAATTAATTGATGAGGCTTTGCTGTTCCGACAGGCACAATTACCGCCCGAGTTATACGCATAAGCCTGTCCTGATGCATTGTGCAAAGTGATAGTGATTTGGCATTGGTAGTCATCATTATAATGAGTAAACCCTCTGCCCACTAATTTGAGGCTAGGCGTAGTAGTAGCTTGTATCGGTGTTTCTACTTCAGCAATATTGAGGTCGTTAACTGAAAAGCTGGTGATGCTTTCATAACCCTCAATATCGTTACAGGCTCCAGATAATTTGGTTTTAACAGGTTTATTACCTGTTGAGGCACTCACAAGGGCGGCATACATGGCGCGGCCAACCGCATTATTTAGTGCGATTGTATAAACACCGGTATTTTCATTAGTGACACAAGTCGACTTGGCATAACTTAGCGTACTGTCTGTTTTAAAAAATACCGTTTCACCTTCTATCGAAAAATATTCCAATTTACCGCTAATTTCACTGGCATAACTTGGTGATTGAAATACTGCCGTTAATAGCAAGGCGACTCTTAATATATTTTTAACGCTCAATAACATTTACACAATTCCCTTTTTTTTAATTTATTAGCAAAATAAATGCTTTATGGTAAAAACTATTGCAATACCACAACCACGGATGATGGTCGCTCAAAACCTTGAGCATCAAAGCAGTCACTTGCTGATTTAATGTTAATTTTTTTGCCGCTAGCCATCGCTGTATTTAAGGCTAAATATATACCTTGGCCTGCATTAGTATTTAGTGAAGTCGCCCAAATACCAGTGTTTTCGGCCGCAACACAGCCAGTGCTGCTCACTTGGTTATTTTCCAGGGTGAAATACAAAATGTTATTTTCTACTTTCATTGTTGATAATAAACTGGCTGACCAAACGCTTGATGAAAATAAACTGGCAATAAACAATGTGACGATTAATAAATTGTTATTGTGTTTTTTTAAACTATTCATAAGTTACATTCCCGATTAGCTCGTTTAGTTGTTGAACTTTAAAATGCTGTGCAGCTAAAACTAAAATCATTATTCTTTGACAATACAGCGACGTTCACCACAAACAGGAGCCTTGTAAGGCGCTAAAAAGGCAAAGTCACTAGTCCACTGAACTGCCGCACAATATCCGTTCGTTTGCATGTAAGACTTTATGGTATATTTAGATTGCTGGGTTCCTTTGTAAAATTCTCCATCATTAACATGAGGGTTATAATAAAGCCCGCCATTTACGGCTGTATTGGCGTAAAGTGTTCCCTGACAATCGTTTTCTGAATAAAACATTTGTTCGAGCTTAATAGAGACTGTGACACCTTCACGCAAGTCAAATACTTCAAACTTAGTTGCACCATTTAATGGCCAATAATAAAAAGTATGCACATCTATAATCTCAGCGATTCTTCCTACCTTGGTAACACCATCTCCTGCATACAAATACAAGCCAGAACTAGCTGATACAGTTGGGGTTATTATTTGTGTTGGTAATAGCGATACACCCAGCGCCCTTTCAACCCCCGTAACAATCGAACAATCATTGGCACTAGTTACCTCAATATTAGCATTACTCGACACCGCAGAGACCAATAACGCATATAAAGCACGACCACTTTTATTATCAAGCGATGTTGACCAACGTTCAGCGTTTTCAACGCTAACACAGCTGGGATTATTAACGCTCTTACTTTCCGATGTTGAAAAATAAACAACATCACCTTCAACATTAAGTTGGCTAATTTTACTACTCGCTAATACTTCTAAAGAAATCAAAAAAGTAAGTAGACTAATAAGGAATTTCATTTTAAATGCTGCCTATATCGAATACAGAAGGGAAAACAGACATGACTATTTGAAGTCTATTCCGGTACAGTGGTTTGAGATGTAAATAGTTAATCACCATTAAGTAATTAAATTGTCACATTAAAATTTTTGAAAATATACTTGATACATACAGGCTTGTAAACAAGAAAAAAAAGATTTTGACTAATTAGGCTCTGCTGTAAACAAATGTTATTCAATTGAAATAGTTGCTACCCAGAAGACAAATGAAGTACGGCCACTTCACTTGGAGTTGGTTGATTTATTTTACTCATAATTAATTCAGGGTAAACCCCCGGCTCTGCCGGGGAGACTCGCATAGGTTTTACCTACACTGCGGTGTAGGTATCTTCGTATCTCGGCCAAAAGAACGAAGGTAACAACCTATGCGAGATTATAAAAGTTTGTCCCATACAAGGTGGGATTGTAAATACCATATTGTATTTATTCCAAAGAAAAGAAGAAAATTGATATTTGGAGCCATCATAAAACATTTAGGCGAAGTATTTCATGAGCTAGCTCAGCGAAAAGGAGTAGTGATTGAAGAAGGGCATTTGATGAAAGTTCATGTTCATATGTGCTTGAGTATTCCGCCTAAGCTAGCTGTTTCAAATGTTGTTGGCTATTTGAAAGGTAAGAGTGCTATTTCAATAGCCAGAAATTTTAAACCTACATTCCGCACCAATTTAGTAAATAAAAATAATTAAAAGGTTACCTGATTACCCATAAAGCTCAGCCATACTCAATAGCTTGTTCGACATAGGCGGTGTTCGCAAAGCAATATAAGCAAATTGTGGTAACATATCCTCTAGCTGAAAACGTCGATTGAAGCGGTAACTAAATTCTGCCAAGTAACGAGGTAGGTGTTTAGGTTTAATCGCATGATAGGTACCAACAATAGAGTTTTTGACATTACCTATCATCGTATTTACCCAAATA
>JBLHNB010000008.1:0-93541 GCA_047621305.1 Alteromonadaceae bacterium
GTGAGAAGCTACCTATCAACTTGCCGAAAACAAAAGGTATCGGCAAGTGATGCACTCAATTTATTATTCAAAAATCAGCTACCAGAAATTTTTAATATTGGGGGGAGCTGAATAGTTACGATTATACTTGCCCTAGAACTTGTGCAGGCTCTATTTTAGTTGCTTGCCACGCAGGATAAATGGTCGCTAACAAACTCATCACTAATGCCGTAACCACAGTGATAACAACATCATTTTGGTCAAGGTAGCTTGGTAGAAAGTCGATAAAATATACATCTGCCGATAAAAATTTCGTATCAAAAAACGTCTCAATATGGGTGACAATAGTGGTTAAGTTTTTCGCTAAATAAACACCCGACAATGCACCAATAACACTGCCTAACACACCATTTACCAAACCTTGGATCATAAAGGTGGTCATGATCATTGAAGAGCTAGCGCCCATGGTTTTTAAAATAGCGATGTCGCCTTTTTTATCATTTACCGCCATAATCAACGTTGAAACAATGTTAAAGCTTGCCACCGCGATAACAATAATCAAGACGATATACATGATCATTCGCACCAGCTGAATGTCATTAAATAAATGCCCTTGAGTACGTGTCCAATCTACAATATAAACATAATGGTCGAAATTATAAGCAATTTCGCGAACAACACGTGGCGCATGAAAAACATCAGCAACCTTAATACGTATACCTTGCACTTGATTTGGCTGATATTGCATAATGTCAGCCGCTTGTGTTAAAGATATATAGGCAAGGGTATCGTCAATAACGCCGCCAAATTTAAAGATACCGACAATGGTAACTTGTTGTCTTAAAGGTACAGGAAACCGCTTATTAAGGCTTGCTGCGCTCTTGCTACTACTCGGTTGAGGCAATAATAACTGTACTTGATCGCCGACACTAATCCCCAGTTTTTGTGCAACACCGCTACCAATAACAATCCCGTTTGCCGACGAATTCTTTGGTAGCTCTTCTTTTGCCTGACCTGGTGGTTCTTGTGGTCGTTTTGATAAGCTCTGCCAACTTCCGGCAATCATATAATCAGCAATGCTCGATACTTGTTTTTCTAATTGAGGGTCGACGCCGCGGATTTCCAATCCTTTTAGTTGGTCGCCATTTTGCATCATGCCTGTCATTTTAATCATTGGTGCAGCGGCAATAACATTTTTATTTTTCAGTACCTGCTTAACACTGCTTTGCCAGTCAGACAAAGGCTCATTTATGGTGATAATTTCTCCGTGTGGCACTACAGATAATAATCGTTGCGCAAGCGCTCGCTCAAAACCATTCATTGCCGATAACACCACAATTAACACCATCACGCCCAGCGCAATACCTATGGTAGATGAAGCAGAAATAAAAGAAGAAAAACCATTACCGTGGCGGCTACGCACATAACGTAGTGCCAAATAGAGACTAAGCGGCTTAAACATAGATCACTCCACCATTGGCTTTAATTGACCGTGGTCTAGCCGTAATTGGCGATCCATTTTTGCTGCCAATGTTAAGTCGTGGGTCACAATGACAAAGCTGGTATTAACGCTATTATTTAATTCTCTTAATAGCTGGTAAATTTGCTCTGCGGTATCAAAGTCCAAATTTCCTGTTGGCTCATCTGCCAACACTAACGAAGGCTTAGTCACAATTGCTCTGGCAATAGCGACACGTTGTCGTTCCCCACCTGATAACTCTGAAGGCCGATGATGACCACGATGACTAAGGCCCACTTGTGCTAATGTTGCTTTTGCCGCTTTAAGAGCGTTCTTTGGTGAATCACCACGAATAAGTAACGGCATGGCAACATTTTCTTCGGCGGTAAATTCCATCATTAAGTGATGAAACTGATAAATGAAGCCGATATGTTGATTACGAAATTTTGCCCGCGCTTTTTCAGGCAATTCATTGATATCAATATCATTAATTAACACCTGTCCAGACGTGGGTGAATCTAATGCTCCGGCAAGGTGTAAAAACGTACTTTTACCACAACCTGAGCTCCCAACAATGGCTAACAACTCGCCTTTAGGTACGATTAAATCAAGTCCTGTTAAAACACTTGTTTCAATACTCCCTTGAAAATAAGATTTTGTTAATTTTACACACTGTAAACCGTTACTCATTTCGTAAAACCTCTGCGGGTTGGGTAGTAGATGCCCGATAGGCTGGATATAACGTGGCAATAAAGCTCATGACTAAAGCCGATAAAACAATCACCACCACGTTACTTATTTCTAATTGCATCGGTAAGTTTTGGTCGCCATAACCGGCACCGAGAATGCTTATCCCAAGAAAATCTAATAAACCATTTAGGTTGAGCGTTAACAAAACACCCAAAATAGCACCTAATAACACACCAAAAAAACCATTAAACATGCCTTGGGTAATAAATATTTTAAGAATGCCCATTCTATCCATTCCGAGTGTTTGCAAAATGCCAATTTCCCCTTGTTTTTCAATAACCACCATCACTAAAGCAGAAACAATATTAAAAGCAGCAACAGCAATGATAAGACTTAACATCAGCCACATCATATTTTTTTCCATATTCACCGCCGAAAAAAGAGCACCTTGGCTATCATTCCAAGTGGTCAGCTGAAATTTAGATTTATCAAGAGGTAATTTTGCGGCAACTTGCTTGGCATTAAACGCATCATCAAGGTATAGCCGTAAATGACTGATGCCATCACCTTTTTGTCGAATCAATTTAGCGCCATAACGACTATGCACATACACCATCAAATCATCAACTTCTGAGCCAACATTAAAAACCCCCGAGACCGTAAAAGTACGTTGTACCGGTATTCGTCCCATCGGGGTAAAAATGGTTTGATTTGGTAAGACTAAACGTAGTGTTGCTCCAAGCCCTACATCAAGTGTACGTGCTAATGCTTGACCAATCACAATGTTATAAGCACGCTCAGATAGACTCGATAGGCTTCCTGCAACCATATGGGTATTTATAATATTATGTTGCTCATATTCAGGTAATATGCCCTGTAACATAATCCCCTTCAGCTGAGTTTCTGATTGGATGAGCGCTTCACTTTCCAAAAAAGGTGTGACTTGTTTAACATGGTTTTGTTGTAATAATAATTCACGTTGTAGTTGCCAATCAAGCATACGCTTTTCTGACTTTTTTATTATAATGGGCTGTGTATTCACTGTGGTGTTAACGACTGCTTTACCATCTGTTTTTTTATAACTGACTACAACATGGGGCACTATGCCTAAAATACGTTTTTTCAGTTCGCCTTCAAAGCCGTTCATTACTGAAACAACAGTGATCAATGAGGCCACTCCCAGTAAAATACCGGCAATAGAAAAGAAGGTAATAAAAGAAACAAAGCCTGTTCGACTTTGGCTGCGGCTATAACGTAAACCTATAAAAAAACTCACCGGTAAAAACATGAATAGTATCTATCTATATAAATTAAGTAATTGATTCACTTTCACAAATAAAACTATTTTATCAATGAAAGTTGCAGGAAAATAACGTCGCTAGCATAGCACATTCCTATTAAAGCGCATGCTGTTAAAGTACTTATTGTGTTGGCAAATATGTCATTAATTCAAACGGTGATTAGCATAATACCCACCCAGTAATACCCGTTATATAATGCTTGTTAAGTAATACCCGCTCAGTAATAAAATAACTGCGGTTCTCAAGTACGTAACGTCAAGGCGATACGTTCTCAAATCCTTAGATAACTCATTCCTGCATATTCAAGTCGAATACGTATATACTTCAACTATTAATAATAAAATTATAGGTCTGGCGTATGTCTGAGCAAGATAACCACAATAAACTTAATCTATTTGATGAGTTTTTTTCGATTAAGCATTTATTTAATATCAATATTGTCCAGCCAAGCCCTATTGAAATGCCATCGTTTAATGAATTCATTGATAACATGCCATTGCCTTTCAAATTAGCAACTGACGTGATCACCTTAGATCAAGCCGCATTAAGGCCATTGCAAGCATTAAGCGGTGTTGCCGGACAATTGGTTGAATACTTAAATCATCAAACACAAAAAATTGACTTGCTCGTTAGTTACATTCTTAGTCAACAAGATGAAGAAATCCATAGACATCAAGGGATAGCTTTTGGCGGCAGTGGCGTTATTTTTAAACATAGCAAGCAACGAAAAGTTGGTGAACATTTTGCTCTAAAGATATTTTTACTCGAAGAAAGCTGCGCTATTTATTGTTATGTAGAAGTGATTGACGTTGTAGAAAATACGCACGAATATGAACATAAAGCTATTTTTCATCATATTCGTGACGAAGACCGTGAAATTTTAGTGAGATCAAGTCTTCATCAACAATCAAAACAATTACAACTATTAGCCCAACAAAGAAAGCAAAAGAATAACGTCTAGCTATTCTTTACTCTTTATACGCAGATTCTACTTAACGTAGCATCGACTTTTTCAGCTGTTTTATGTTGTTTTTCAGCATGTTCAGAGACAGAAACTAACCCAGCATTTATATGCTGACTTAAGGTAACCACAGCCGACATGTTATCATTGATTGATGCTGTTGATTGCTGCTGCTCCCCAGTTGAATTAGCAATTTGAGAGGTTAAAATATCGACTTCATTCAATACAGAGCCAATTTTCTTTAACGCATCGACCACCTCAGCAGAATGAGATAAACTTTCCTGAGTTAATGTTTGCCCTCGACCAATAGCATTGACCGCATTGGTTGATTTAGATTGTAACCCTTCGACCATTGACTGAATTTCAACAGTCGACTCTTGTGTTCGATGTGCTAAAGCACGAACTTCATCGGCTACAACAGCAAATCCTCGCCCTTGTTCTCCTGCTCGAGCTGCCTCTATAGCCGCATTCAAAGCAAGTAAATTGGTTTGATCAGCAATGCCACGAATAACATCAAGCACTGAGCCAATACGCGCACATTCTTCTTGTAGCAATGCAAGTTCGTTCGCTGTACCGTTAACTTCTTGTGCTACTGATTCAATCGTTTGTTGGCTAGTATTTGATGATGAAGTACCCTGAGATAAAATTGACAGCACTTGTTTAGTTGTCGCACTTACCTGAATAGCATTTTCTGATAAAACCGCAGATGTTGATGCTACATGTTCGATAGATTGTGCCATTTGTGCAATTTGATTAGTCGATTCATCGACAGATAGCACTGACTGATTCATTTGTTCAGTAAGGCTATGCGAGCCTTGTTGTAATATATCTGACTCAGTTCTAATTTCAGCAATAACAACCGCCAAACTCGCAATAAAATCGCTGAGTTCGTTAATGACATTGCCTAAATCATCACCGGTATTATCAACTAAAGGCGCTGAAGGTGCCTGTTCCACGCTAACAACTAAGTCGAGATAGTGTGTTAACTTTATAATACGTTGACTAAGTTTTTGTTGAGAATAAAGGAACCCGGCAATTAATTGCACGAGGACCATAATGATGAGAAAAAATACTATATGGCTTTTACTCATTGATTCAGTAAAAATCAGCACTAATAAGATGCTTAACATGCCAATAATAAAACTAGGCATCAGTAGCTTAAGACTTAAGCGATTTAACATTTTTTAATCCGTCTGTTATTATTTTTATTACAGATAAATTACATGCTAACCATATGTTTGGCTAATAATATTTATTCATTTAACAAATAAAACCTGTCCTGAGATTTTTAGTTAATATTTATTAACAAATGTTTTACACTACATGTACTCAGTAATTAAGCCGCTACAGGATATACATGACTTTTACGACCCTACTGATCATAGTTTTAGCACTTGGCACTATTGTCAGCGGTATTATGTTATTAAAACAATCAGCCAAAAAATTCAATTTAAGTGATGATCAACTCGATAAAATCAAGCAACGCAACAAAGAGCAGGATGAAAAAGATAACGATTTTTGAGACGGGAACTTCGATAGTTATTCATTCAATAAGCTATAAATTTCGCTATTGATTAATTTCGATAGAGTGTTTTAATAATATGGAAACCAAATTTTGTTCTTATTGGGCCATGAATTTTGAGCACAGGTTTACTAAATACCACCTCATCAAATCCTTTAACCATTTGTCCTTTTTTAAACTCACCTAAATCGCCTCCTTTTTTGCCAGAAGGACAAATAGAATGTTTTCTTGCGAGTTTGCCAAAGTTTTCCCCTTTAGCAAGAAGTTTAATTATCTCTCGCGCAAGTTTTTCTGATTTTACCAATATATGGACTGCACTTGCTGATGACATATCATTCTCTTTAAGACGCTAATTTCTCTATATTATACGTTAGAGAGCCATCACCCCATACAAGTTTATTGCTGTTTTACACTCCTTTACTATAAACTAGCAATATTTCCCACTTTCTGAGCATCTTATGGCATCTATAGAACATTTATTTAAAAACAACCTGCAATGGGCTGAAAAAATCAAACAAGAAGATCCTAATTTTTTTAAATCTTTATCTGAACAGCAATCCCCAGAATATTTATGGATAGGCTGTTCTGATTCACGAGTACCTGCCAATGAGTTGTTAGGTATGCAACCGGGCGAAGTTTTTGTGCATCGCAACATTGCCAATCAAGTGATTCATACTGATTTAAATTGTTTATCGGTATTGCAATTTGCGGTAGAAATTTTAAAAGTAAAACACATTATTGTCTGTGGTCACTACGGCTGTGGTGGTATACAAGCAGCACTTGAAGATAAAGATCATGGCTTAATTGATAATTGGTTAAGACATATAAAAGTTGTACACAGATTTCACAAAGAAGCGATGTCAAAGGTACAAGACAGTCCAGCTAGAGAAAACTTATTAAGTGAATTAAACGTGATTGAACAAGTAGCTAATGTATCAAATACCACGATTTTAAAAAATGCTTGGAAAAATAATCAGGAAATCACCATTCACGGTTTTATCTATAATATTCATGACGGTATTCTAAAAGACCTAGACGTTTCAATTTCAGATTTACAGCAACTACCAAAGTAAATATCACTGATGTGACCTTGTAGGTCGACACAAGCGAAGTAAGGCTCGACAGCAGGAAGATAATAAGCCTTTTTGTCAAAGCATCCGCTGAGATCAACAAGGTTGTAATGGACGCAGGTACTTAATTTTTGTCTGGAACTAAAAAGTTGCCCCTTCATCGACGTGCATGGATGCACTAATGTCTTGAAAGACAGGACGTCTGAGAAAGGCCATGAACATCGTCATTCTTTCACATCGACGTGCAGGACGCACTAATGCAGTGAAGACATGGATGTCTAGGAACTGCCTTATGAACATGACATACCGTTCATCCATGAACATAAAAACCAGCCGAAGCTGGTTTTTTATTCATCAAAATAAAGTGGAATTATAAAGTGCCACGTTCCATTTGATTCAATTCAATAGATTTAAACAAAGCCGTGAAGTTACCTTCACCAAAACCTTGGTCATCTACTCGTTGGATCATTTCAATGAAGATAGGTCCAAAAATATTTTTAGTGAAAATTTGTAATAAATACGAATTCTCTTTTTGGCTATCTACTAGAATTTGATGATCTTGAATACGTTTATGATCTTCTTTAACCCAAGGAATACGCTTAAATACGTCATCATAATATTCAGGTATGATATCTAAGGTATCTATAATATCTTTATCTAATAAATCTAATGAACCCACTAAATCATCAGTAATAAAAGCTAAATGCTGAACACCAGGACCATTATATTGATCTAAATATTCATCAATTTGGTTGTTTTTCTTACCTTTACCTTCATTGATCGGCAAACAGAAAGTACCACAAGGAGATTGTAAGGCGTAAGAAATCAAGGCTGTTTTTTCACCTTTAATATCAAAGTAACGAACATCTGTAAAACCAAAAATATCTTTATAAAAATTGGCCCAATGTTCCATCGTACCTTGATGAACATTGTTGGTCATATGATCGACGCGTAAAAAGCCTTTGTCTTTATTTAGAACGGGGGCTTGGTGAGCTTCAAAGTCATCTTCATAGATTGAACCTTTAGCACCGAATTTTTCAATAAAATAAATTAAGCTATCGCCAATACCAAAAATGGCAGGATACGGAAGTTTATTCTCAACATCTGCAGCTGATTTTGCGCCACGTTTAACCGCTTCTTCGAAAGCAAAATTAGCATCTTCAACACGCCAGCCCATTGAACAAATTGCAGGACCATGGCTTTTAGCAAATTCACGAGAGAAACCAGCTTGTTCATTATTTAGTAAAAAATGAATATCATTTTGATTAAAGTATTCTATGTCACGACCTTTAAAGGTTTTAGTTTTTGAAAAACCAAAACCATAAAAAGCATTTTCCATAAAATCTGAATCGGGTGACGCGTATTCGGTAAATTCAATACCACGTAAATTAAGTGGGTTTTTTACATCAGTCATATTTGTTTCTCTCACACAATAATTAACGCTATTATCGTTGTGATTACGCAGAAGTTAAAGCTTGTACCTGATCAAGTTTTGCAGATGGCGTAAATGAAAATGTACGTATATATAGAGTGGAACATATTCAACTACAAGATAGACCCTATATAGCCTAACAAGCTGGTGTAAAAAAAAATGTACACACCAATTTATCTATGTCAGCTTATACCGATTACATTAAGTTTGTGGTCTTGTTGTGCGCAGGAAAAATATTATAGAGCAAGGCGCTTGAACATTTACCCTCACTTATAATAGATCACTACTTTAATTCAATTGGTATTAATGGGATTGGTATTAATACTTTTTTTACGTAGTTTAGAAATACTGTACTTATTTCAAGACACAAAAAAGGCGCTATTAAAGCGCCTTTAAATAAGGGGTGTTATAAAACTTAGCTTGGACGACGAGCGCGTTCAGTACGTTTAGGACGTTCTGCCGATGGATCTGCTGCCGGAGCTGCTTGTACATCAGAAACCGTTATTTCTAAAGCTTGACGACGAACACGAACACGTTTTAGTTGATCAAACGACTTCTCAGGCATACCTTTAGGCAGTTGCACAAAACTATGTTTATCATGAAGATTAATCGCACCAATGTAGCTGCTATCTAATGATATTTCATTAGCTATAGCACCAACAATATCACCAGGTCGAGCGCCGTGCTCTTTACCAACTTCTAAACGATATGTCTGCCAATCGACATCACTACGGTTCACTTTTGCTTTGCGCGGACGCTCTGCTCGAGCATCTGAACGTGAATCACCACGAGGACTACGGCTATCTGAACGTGAGTCTCCACGAGGGTTACGACTATCCGAACGTGAATCACCGCGAGGATTACGACCTTTAGCATCACGATCGTTACGACTATCTGGACGAGCGTCACGACGTGGTTTTGGATCTTCTTTTGGTTGTAGCGGTTGCTTTAATTGCTTTTGAAACAATAAAGCGGCTGCTAAATCAGACATTGAAAGTTCTGATTCTTCTACCATAGATTCAACAATAGCGCGCATACTTGCTATATCTTTATCTGCAACAATAGCGGCTATTTCAGTACGTGCTCTTTCAATACGTTTTTGACCAAGTTCTTGAATATTTGGTAATTCGTAATTTTCGATTGTACCTGACGTTAAACGCTCATAATGACGTAATGAATACATTTCACGAGGACGAACAAAAGCGATAGACATACCTTCACGACCGGCACGACCTGTACGACCTATACGATGAACATAAGCTTCATTGTCACCAGGTAAATCATAGTTAATGACTAATGATATACGTGGAATATCTAAACCACGAGCAACAACGTCAGTAGCAACCAAGATAGATGATTTACCTGATTTCATTTGTTCAATACAACGTTCACGTTGTACTTGGTTCAAATCACCATTTAAAGCAAGTGCAGGATAACCCGCACGTTCTAACTGTTCGGCAACTTCAACAGTATCACTACGTGTACGTACAAAAATTATCATCGCATCATAATCAACGATTTCTGCAATACGCTCAAGGGCAGTGATTTTACGAATACCGCTCACTTTCCAAGCAAATTGTTTAATATTAGCTTTTTCTTTTTTAACAGCAGCAATTTTAATATGTTCAGGATCTTTCAAAAAGCGATTAGCAATTTTACGGATTGACGGTGGCATAGTTGCTGAGAATAAAGCCATTTGCGCTGTTTTAGGTATATGGTCGAGTATCCATTGGATATCTTCCAAGAATCCCATATTTAACATTTCGTCGGCTTCATCAAGCACACAAAAAGATAAACTATCAAGCTTAAGGCTCTTACGACGTAAATGATCCATTAAACGACCAGGCGTACCAACAACCACTTGAGCACCACGCTCTAATTGTTGAAACTGTGGTTGGTAAGATTGACCACCGTATAGAGTAGCAACACGGAGTCCTTTCATATTTTTACCAAAAGATTCGATTGCTTCAGCTACTTGCATAGCTAATTCACGTGTCGGTGCCAATACCATCAATTGTGGTTTTCTAATTGATGTATCTATTTTAGCTAAAGCGGGTAAACCAAAAGCAGCCGTTTTACCGGTACCTGTTTGCGCTTCACCTAAAACATCTTTACCTGCTAATAAAGGAGGAATAGTTTGTGCTTGAATAGCTGTTGATGATTCAAAGCCAATAGCTTTTAGTGCAGATAGTAAAGTTTCAGGCAAGCCTAAAGAATCAAAGCTCACAGGAGCATCGTTAGTTGTAGTCATAATTTTTTGTCTTCTCTTGGCAGGAAAAAGGTTAAAACACCATAAATTCCCGCATACATATACGAGGAAACCACCAGGAAGACTCAAGGTATGTTCGCTAAAGAACATAGGCTAATATTGGAGATTAGCTTGAAAAGTCTATGGGTGGATACACCCCACTCATTACGGCTAAGTACGCTTCGTTGAAGTCACCTTAACCGAGGCGCGCATTATACAGATGATGATATATTATGCAAGAAGTATTTGAAGAACCCTCCCTTATAATCAATAATTGACCATCATATACACATTACACTTCAATATGCAGATTTCAGCAAATCGAAAAAGGATTAGCTACAAATATTAAGTGAAAGCAACGCTGGTATTGGATGTTTATACCGTCTTAGAATAAACGATTAATTAATTCAATTGGTATGAGTACATCGATAGGTATCTCGGTTTAAGCTATTAGTACCTTACTTACTAACTGATAATAAAGTGCAGTTAGTGTACTTAGCTCAATAAGGTCTATTGATTCATTGGCTTGATGTATGCTTTGATTACATAGACCTAATTCAATAATTTGCGTATCTAATATTGCAATAAATCGTCCATCCGATGTACCACCATTAGTTGACAATACAGGGTATCGACCCGTTACTTCATGAATAACTGTTTCGGTAAGCATTAAAAAATTAATTTCGCTTGAACTAGATCCTAGATGAAATGGTGCACAATATCGTTCCCAAACAATATTTATTGATTCGTTAACACCTTCAAGCAATTTAACTACGCGTTTTTTAATGTCTTCTAGGCTATATTTGTGACTGAAACGCACATTAAAACAAAGAGTACATTGCGCTGGCACAACGTTATCAGAAAAAGCCCCTGAATCTAACAGTGTGATCTGTAAGCTTGTTCCTGGAAAATCATCACTACCTTCGTCCCAACTTAAAGCGGCAAGCTGCGCAGCAAAGGTACTCGCTGTATGAGTAATATTATCTTTCCCTTTTGCATAAGCAACATGTTTAGCTTTACCATTAAAAATAATTTTTGCTGAAATAGCTCCCCTACGCCCAATTTTAATCGTGTCTCCTACATAGTTTTTTCCTGTTGGCTCGCCAACAATACACAAATCTAAACGCTGTTGCTGTTTTTTTAAATGCTCGACTAAGAGTTTCGTACCATATTTTGCTTCTCCTTCCTCATCACAGGTGATCAACCAATATAGAGTTCCCGTATTCAAACGAGTATTAAGTTGTTCAACCGCAGTCATAAAGCAAGCAATGGCTCCTTTCATATCCGCCACGCCTCTACCATATAAACGACCATTATCGATAGTAGGTATAAAGGGGGGAGATTTCCAATTGTTTCCATCTGCTGGCACAACATCTAAATGTCCAGAGAAGCCGATACAAGGGCCAGGACCAAACACTTTTTTTGCTAATAAATTTTTAACACCATTAGACGAGATATCCGTTATTTCAAAACCTAAATTTTCCAGCCATTGACACATATAATGAAAAGCACCACCGTCTTCTGGTGTAATACTCTTAAATCCAACTAATTTTTTTGTATAATTAAGCGCTTGTGTTTGATATTGAATATCGAATTGTTGACGTTGTAGGGTCGTCATTGATTATTTCCATCCTTGTACCATTAACGGTATGATCCTGTTGAATTTATTATTCGTCAGCCATAATTTCTTGTAACGACCTGACTAAAAAAACTAAGCCTTCTCGCTCAACGTCAGTCACCCCTGGGTGCCATAAATCCATTAATAAACAGATACGATATTTATCTGAATTATTTTGAGCATGATGAAGGTATGAATAATCAAACATTAAACACTTACCTTCTTGCCATGTTCTAGTCTCATTTGCCACGGTAATATTACAAAGTTCAGGAATATCAACAGCAAGATGCAGGTTAACTGCAAAATTACACATATCATTATGTGCTGGAATTTTAACGCCTGGTGCTAAAATTGAAACATGCATTTCTGACAATGGGCATAATAGGGCTTCTAGTTCTTGTTCAAGAATACGGTATGTTTCCGGCAAAATAGTTTTTGTAATAATATTTTTTTCGCCATTTTTATATAAATAGAGTGCGGTCCAATTTTCAATATGACCAATATAATGTGAGTAAGGTTTTAATTCTGATGATTTTTCCGCCATCGCGGCATGAATTTCAGCTTTGATCATCGTACTTGCATGTTCTAATGCCGCTATAGCATTTTTAAATTCTGGGAACTGCTCAGGTTCAAGCCAAGGTGTGGTCGATAAATTAGGCAACACCACTTTGCAACCTACTTGCAAGGCTGATTTTTTCTCATTACCTGCGGTAATACCTTCTAAACGAGTTACCGCAGCAGGACCATACATCATTTTTAATTCGTTAAATTTTTCAGTAATTTCAGGTGTCATTATTCCCCCTAAGCCACTAAGGCACTATCAGTCTTTTTTAATGTGTCTTTTTTCCGTACTTCTTTATCATCAGTCATGATTTGTTGATGCTTAATTTTACCCATCTCAAAATCAATTAAACGGTCACATAACGGCCAGTATCTATCGTCATGTGTCACGGCGATAATAGTTTTACCTTTCGCTTGTAATTCAGGTAAAACCTCATGATAAAAATAATGACGAAAATGCACATCTTGATCCGCAGCCCATTCATCAAAAATATAGATTTGACGGTCATCAAGTAACGTTGTGATCAAAGCGAGTCTTTTACGTTGCCCTGTAGAGAGTGCTGTACTTGAAAAGCCGCCATTTTCAAAACGCACTTTAGTAGCCAAACCCATTTTTTCAATAAGTTGATTAACCTCTGTTTCAGAAACATTTGGAACACCAAAGAAACGATCAAACAAATGAAAGTCTGTAAAAATAACTGAGAACTGCTCCCTTAATTGCTCAATATTGTCTAGTTTCAATAATTGTCCATTAAGTAATATATCCCCTGATATTGGATAATATAATCCCGTTAATAATTTTAGAAAAGTTGACTTGCCGCTACCATTTCCACCTGTTATGAAGAGCAACTCTCCTTGGGTTACTTTCATGGATATAGGGCCAATTTTAAAACCACTCTCTTGGCCATTATCCAAATATGAAAAGCAAGCATCTTTAAATTCAAGCGTTTGAAATTCTGGTATATCATCAATTTCTTTATTGGTTACATTACCTAAACGCTCTTCTAACAGATAAATACGTTTTAAAGATGAATTAGCACGTTCTATCGTTGGTATACCTTCTAAAATAAGTAATAAAGGTGTGATGATAAAAAGCACAGTCGCAACTAGTTTTCCTATAAGACCTTGATCAGTCGATGAGATTAAGGGGATAGCAAAAACAATACTACCAAGTAAAACATACATAAATAAATGTGATGATAATATTGCCCAAGAAGTACTAATACGGTTATGTACTTTCAATCTTTCTGTTTCTTTGACATGGTGTTTATATTCGGCATAAATCGCATCACTTTTCTTTCTATTTAAACGAACCTCTTTAAATCCTCGGACAATATGATCTAAACGACTAAATAAACTTGTTTCTTCTTTGGATAATTGTTCAAAATTATTAGATAAAATGGTTTGTATTTTATTAATCAAAAAATAAGTCATACCAATTGAGCCTACAACAATGGCAAAAGCAATAGGTGAAAGCCAAGCAAAGTAACACATACAAAAAGCTAACATTACAGCCTGTTGTACAACAGCGATAAACATATCGGCAGAATCAGACACTAAGACCACTTCTTGTGACAAAGTGATATGCATTTCATCACGACCTAGTTGTTCACTTTGTAACAAATCCAAACCACGAATCTTGTTCATGACTCTTAATCGAATAGCCATTAATTGCCTTTCAACAATTTTTGTTACTTGAATATTTAAAAAGCGCGTGCCAAAAGCAAAAATTGCAGCCGCGACAACAAAGTAAATAAAGTAATCCGACGATTTACTTTGACTAAAAGCAACTTCATTAATGATACCAATCAGCGCTAAGCTAGAAATACTGGTAAACAAAACAAAAATGGCTATATGACTTAACAAAAAGCTCGTTTTTTCTTGAGCGAAAAACTTTATGATTGCTGGACGTGACATCATGCTTCCTTACTGATTAAGTCCGGGATAACACCCGAACATTTAGTTGTTGTTATGTTTAAAATGATACGACTGAGTTCTTCAACTTGAGGTTGATGTAACATTGAAAGATGATCGCCACTTACCGATAAAACTGAAATAGGTTTTTCGCTAAATGATAACCACAACTCGTCTGATTGCTTTACACTAGATATATTATTTTCCCTACTTTCATCTGCAGTGATCAAAGTTAATGATGAGTTTTTTAATGAATGATGAGGATGGTAATCAATTTTTGCCTGTCTAACATATATATTAAGAAACTCTTTACTTTGTTTTGTATCGATACTGATCTGACTATCAGATAATAAAGTCGATATGCGTTGATGACGTAATCCATCATCCATTTCATCAAATTCCTGCTTCGATAAAGGTAATGGTTTCCCCGTAAACATAAACAAAATTTCCATGCCTGCGTATTCCAATTCCAGGTCGGTTAATGTTGAAGCTTTGATCACATTTTCAGTGGGGGCAGGAGTATCTAAAACCGTAATCACATTATTATATTCTTCCAAGGCTTCTAGCTGTAAGCCTATTTCATACGCAATATAAGCACCAAATGAGTGTCCAACGATATGATAAGGGCCCGAAGGTTGAATATGCTTTATCGCCGCTAAATAATGCTGTGCATGTTCCAACATTGACATTAACTTAAGGTTCTCGCTTCCTCCATTCAAAGTCGGTGGCTGTAAACCATAGACAGGCCCTTGATAGTTAAGTGCTTGTACAAGCGCATAAAAGCTCAATACACTCCCCCCCATACCAGCAATTAAATATAGAGGTTCCCCCTCACTGTAAGTATTTAATTTAATTAACGTATGCTGAAAGTCATCGACAATCAACATACCAATTACACCACTATTTTTTGTGGTTAATTCAATCGCTAATTGGGCAACTGTCGGTGCTGAAAATAAGCGACTGATGGGCAATTGACATGTAAAAGCATCATTTATACGATTCAATAATTGTAACGCTAAAAAAGAATGCCCTCCTAATTCAAAGAAATTATCAACTACGCTCACATTTTTAATATTTAATACCTGAGAGAAAATAGTCACTAATGACTGCTCAATATGATTTTTTGCTAAAATCAACGGTTGTTCACTAGGGGTTTGACACGCTAATTTTTGTAATGCTTTTCTATCAACCTTCCCATTAGGGGTTAATGGGAAGGTAGTTAATTTATAAAAAGAAGAAGGTAGCATGTATTGTGGTAGTTTTTGAGATAGCGATTCTTTTAGTGTCACTATAGGTATTGACGGTTCCTCAGGGATAATAAATGCAACAAGTTGTTTATTTTTACTCTTTTCTTTTACAAAAACAACCGCATCTTTTATCAATTGGTGCTGTTGGAGTACCTGTTCAACTTCGCTCAGTTCAATACGAAAACCATTAATTTTTATTTGACTGTCACTGCGCCCTAAATAAACAAAATTTCCAGATGAATTTAAAAAAGCTAAATCTCCTGTTTTATAAAGGCGTTGTTTATGCCAAGAAACAGAACAAAAGTAACTTGATGTTAATGCTTCATCATTTAAATAGCCTCTAGCAAGACCAGCACCAGATAAATACATTTCGCCAGGCACACCTATTGGTAGAGGTTGTAAATTTTTATCAAGAATAAAAACACCTAAATTTAATAGTGTTTTCCCAATAGGCGGTGCCTGTTGCTCTGTACCATCACATAAATATACCGTTGTACAAACAGTGCTTTCAGTGGGTCCGTAAGCGTTGTAAAATTTACGCTTTTTATGCCATTTAGCCATTACACGATAAGAGCATGCCTCACCAGCAGAAATCACTTGACCTAATTTAGGTAAGGCTACTGCATTAAGTTCAGCTAACATAATAGGCGGTAATGTCGCTATGTTAATATCATTATCGATAATAAATTTTTCTAATGTATGGCAACTTTTAACCGTCTCTGGTAAAGGTATACATAGAGTACTTCCAGAAAAAATCGACATTAAAAGCTCCCAAACAAAAGCATCAAAAGCGCAAGGAGCAAATTGTAAGACATTATCCTGAGACGATAAATTAAAGAGTTCTTGCTGGGCACATTGTAGATTAACAGCACTATGATGTTCTATCATCACACCTTTAGGAGTACCTGTACTTCCTGAGGTGTATATAACGTAAGCTAGACTATCTTTAGCGATAGACAGATGTAAATCATCTATTTTATGTTTCTTTAACTGTTCACTTATATTACTTAGATTGATCACTCTCACGCTATTATTTGTTACGTGAACATCATTTTCACACACGATAAAAGTGCTCGCTGCTGAATGTTTTAGAATATAATTTTTCCGCTCAATTGGGTAAGCTGGGTCGATAGGAATATAAGCGCCGCCAATTTTTAATACGGCTAATGTGGTATAGATCAGTTCCCAACTACGAGATATACACACAACAACATATTCACCCGGTTGGATCCCTTGTTCGCGTAAATAATCTGCTAGTTGATTAACCTTTTGATTAAGTTGCTGGTAGCTAAAGTGTTTAACGTCACCATTTGTTGATGACATTTGTATACTTAACGCTATATGATTCGGTGATTTTTTTACTTGTTGTTCAAATAAGGTAACCAAATCACCGACACTTTCAGCACGTTTTTTTCCTTTCCCTAACATAAAAACAGTATCAATTTTCTGAGGACTCATTAATGGATAATGTCCAATACTCTGAGTTGGATCTAAACTGACCTCATCTAATAAATGCAGATAGCTACTGAGTAATGTTGATATCGCTGACTTACTAAAAAGATCGGTGCTGTACTCTAAATCCCCTGAAAAATTGTCACCATAACAAGAAATATTCATGGTCAAATCATATTTAGCAGACTTTGTTGGCAAAGGTATTGTTGAAATAGTTAAATCAGCTAAAGAAAGTGTCGCTTCTGGTGTGTTTTCCATTGTAAAGGCTACTTGAAATAACGGTGTTTTTGATAAATCACGCGTTTTATCGACAGCATCAACTATTTTCTCAAAAGGCACATCCTGATAATCGTGCGCCTCCATAGTGGATTGTTTTATCTGCATTAATAAATCCACAAAACGTTGTTTACTGGTTAACTTCTGACGTAACGCTAAAATATTAACAAAAAAACCGATTAATCCTTCAACTTCAATTTGATTACGGTTAGCAATCGAAGTACCAATAACAATATCGTCTTGTTGACTGAAGCGATGTAAAACGATGTAAAACAAACTTATTAAGACCATATAAGGTGTAACATCATATTTTTTTGTTAACGTTTTCAGCTGTTTTATTTGCTTAGAAGAGAAAGTAAAACGTTCAGTTTCACCTTGATACCCTTTTACCGCAGGCCGACCATAACTCATAGGTAGAGCAAGCGGTTGATACCCGGTTAAATTTTCTTGCCAATATAATAATTGTTGCTGTTGCTCTTGCTGACTTATTTCACTTCTTTGCCATCGTGCATAATCAGTATATTGCAAAGATAAAGGAGGTAGCGTGACTGGGGTATCATTATTCAAGTCACTATATATTTTAGTTAACTCTGTAACAAATATACCAATAGACCAACCATCTGCGACAATATGGTGGATATTTAAGAATAACCAATGTTCGTTAGTATCAACAATAAAAAGGATTGCCCTTAATAACGTATCATTTTTCAAATCAAACGGACGTTCAAGTTCTTTTGCAACACAAGCTTTTATATATGATGATAAACATTCATCGCTGCACTGGTTTTCAACCTGATGACGTGACAACGTAAACTCTTTTTTAATACGCTGTTTTTGATAAACGTCACCATTATCCGTAAAGAAATTGCAATTTAGCACCTGATGACGAGAGCGTATTATTTTAATACTTTCTTCTAAATATGCTATATTTAATGGTCCGTCGAGTTTAAGTAATTCAGGTAAATGATACGCGGTATTATTAGGCTCCATCGCATCAACAAACCATAAGCGCTGTTGCGCAAATGACGCCAGAGACACTTGCATCTTTGAATACTCAAGACTGTCGATCAGCATTTTTTTATGTTGACGAATATTATTAATAATACTATCGGTTAAAATACCAGGTTCAGCTTGTATTTTTAAATTACCATTATTTAAAACCAGCTTAACACCTTGATTTTTTAAACTATCAATTAAATTATTAGCCTTACTACATTCCATATTAAATCCTTTTACAGATGCTTTTTCTTATTTATATTAAAAGTCATTTCATCAATATTGCTGTTCATTGTCATACTGATATATTCGTCTAAGACACAGAGACTCAACCACTAAATGATCATAACGATTATCGTTATATTTCAATTTCTTCAATATTAACGATATCAGTACCCGCTTCTTTGTCTTCACTAATAAAACGACTTAGGGTATTTTGCAGCCCCTCCCCTTGTAAACTATCAATTAAAGTCGATAAACTAGCAATATCGGGGGCGAGAAAAATATGCTTCACTTTAATATCAACATTTAACTGAAGACGTATTTGTGAAACAAGCTGCGTTGCTAATAACGAATGACCACCCACATTAAAAAAACTGTCAAATATACTAATATTGTCAGTCGCAAGTACTGTACTAAATATGGCGAACAACTGCTGTTGGCGTTCAGTTTCTGCTACAGTTAATTGACGTATTTCACGTTGTAATACAGGTTGTTTGGTTAAGTGCTTACGATCGATCTTCCCAGAACTGGTTAATGGCATTTCATCAATAACTTGAAAAACACTAGGGATCATATAATGCGGTAATCTATTTAATAGCTCCGTTTTTACTAATGATTCTTGATAATTTTCATCATTAATTGTTATGTAAGCTAATAACATTTTTTCATTGTTGTGATCTGTTTTAATACAGACACAACAATTATTGATGCTAGTAATACGTTCAAGTTCTTTTTCTATTTCTTTAAGTTCTACACGAAAGCCTCTCACTTTAACTTGATCATCCAATCGACCAATAAAGGCTATATCACCTGAGGCCAAAAAACGAACGTGATCGCCTGTTTTATATAATAAATCATTACCACCTTGATCATATGGTGAAGGAATAAAAGCCTCATGAGTTGCTTCTTTGTTATTTAAGTAACCTAAACCAACACAATCCCCACCAAGGTAGAGCTCCCCCATTGCCCCGTCAGGTACTGGTGATAAATTTTTATCAAGAATATAAGCTTTAACATTATCGATTGGACGTCCAATAGGTAAGGTGTCACCAATTGGTGTTGTAATATCATAAAAAATCACGCCTATTGATGTTTCTGTAGGACCATAACAATTGATTAAGCGCAAATTGGGTTGTAGTTGTTTAACCCCTTCAATTACGGGGATTGATAACGCTTCGCCGCCAATAAGCAAGGCTCTTACATTATCTAAACTGGTGCTTTTTTCCGGATTGTCTAATAAGTATTGATACAAGGTTGCTAAAACACCAGGAGTAAAGTCTGTGATACTCACTTGATGTTGATCCAACAAACTAAGGAGTTCATCAAAATCAAGTCCATTTTCCCAGCAAGGCAAGACCGTACGTGCCCCCATAATCATCGGCCAAAAGTATTGCCAAATAGCAGAGTCGAAACAATGATATGTCGTTTGTAAAATGACATCTTCTGCGGTGCCAGTAAAATAGTTACTCATAAAACATAAACGGTTCACGATACCTAGGTGAGTGTTTATCGCACCTTTAGGTTGTCCTGTTGTACCTGATGTATGAATAACATAAAGTGCGTCACGGCCTTGGGAGGCGATCATTAAGTTGTTATTTTGAGGGGTAATATCATCTAGTTTTATAGAGATAAATTCCGCATTAGTATGATTTTCATTAAATGCTATATCTGCTTTAGCATTTGTTAAAATCACTCTTGATGTTTGATTATCAAAGATGTTATTTAACACACTGTGTAAACGGGCTTGAGGCCAACTAACATCTAATGGAGCAAAGACTACACCACTTTTCATTGCCGCAAAATAAGCGACGGGTATACCAATGCCTGGGTGAGCAATAACGGGGACTATATCTCCCTTTTTACAACCGCTTCTAATTAACTGTTGTGCTAACCCATTAGCTAATGCATTAAATTCTTGGTAAGTAAACTGCTGTTCTGCTGAAATTATCGCTATATTATCTGGCGTTTTATTGACTTGTTGTTCAATTAACTGATGTACACCAACATTTTTGTCATATTCAACTTGGGTTTGATTAAGCTGTTCAACTAAATAATGTTTTTCATCCTTGGTCAGTAAGCTCAAAGATTGCAAGGTTTTATCAGTACTATGTACGAGCTGCTTCAGCGCATTTTTTATATGTTGTAAAAACTGCTTAACACGCTTTTTAGAAAATAAATGAGGCTGATAGGTTATTTTTAAGGTCAATTGTTCTTCCAACAATGCCTCTAAGCTTATCGCAAAGTTTGTATGCTCAGGTGCACAAATTTTAGTTGCCTTTAATAGGTTATCGCTTTTATTCGCAATATCATTAACGGGATAATTTTCACATACCAATAAAATATTTAACAACGATTGCTCAGCACTTATCTCTGATTGCTGCTGGATAGTGGTCAATGCGCTGTATTGATGTTCAAGTATATTCAACTGGTTATTCTGCAAGTCTTGCAGCCATGTAAGACAAGGTTGATTTTTATCGAATTTAACACGCAACGGCAACGTATTAATGTAAAGTCCAATTCGGCTTTCCACATCGGTCAATGTTTCTGGCCGCCCTGAACAGGCAATAGCAAAAACAATATCATCTTCTTGGCTGTGTAATTGTATGGTTAATGCCCATGCAGCTTGTATTAAAGTATTTTTAGTGAGTTGATGCTGTCGACAAAAATGTGCTATTTCCTGCTCCAATACTTCATCGGTAACAAGTTGCTCTTCACCGACTTGCTCATGTTCAGTCTCTTTATTATTCATAGGTAAAGCAAGATGAGTAGCTTGTTCAAATCCCTGAAGATAATTACGCCAAAAATCATTTGCGGCGACTTCATCATACGCAGCTAGAAACCCAATAAAATCTTGATATTGATCAACGTCTCTAACGAGTTCTTGGCCTTGAGCTAATGCCGCATAGTGACTAAAAAACGCTTCTAAAGTATTCGCTACCGACCAACCATCAACAAGAGCATGATGGAAGGTCCAACAAAAACCATAGTGTGCATTGTCTAACTTATATAAATTCAGTTTCATCAATGGTACTTCAGCGTGAGTAAAACCCGCCTTACGTACAATTATATTGTCCTGATGAAAAGCGGCCAAGGCATCGGAACTTGAGCTCAGATCTCTAAAAAGAAATGGGGTTGAAAAATGTTGATGAACTCTTTGTACAGGGTGCGCCATATTCTTAAAAACAAACGCTGTTCTAAAAATAGAATGTTCACTGATCACCTTTTGCCATGCTCTCTCAAATGCTTCTATATTAATATCATTTGTAAACTCACAATGTAGTTGGTCAATATAGGCCTGACTATCTGGTTCATTCATGGTGTGATAAAACATACCTTGCTGCATCGATGTTAAACGATAAATATTTTCTATATCATTAGGCTGACACTCATTGAACACAACGGTGTTTAGCTCTTCTGTACTGATCTCAGCTAAAGGAAAGTCTTCTATGAGGTGGCTTATTATTTTGGTTTCTTGGCAATGAATAACTAAATCAGTTAACTGTTTAATATAATTTTCAACAAAACGATTAATCGTTTCATTTTCGAAATGTTTATCCGAGTAACCCACTTTAATCGATAACACTTGATTGATAACAATAATATCAATTTCAAGATCATTCGTTCGATGATTTTTTGCACCACGCATTGCGCCCATATTTTCTTCAAGGATATTAAAGCCTAATGCGGTATCAAGCATATCCATATTATCAAATTGACCTAAATAGTTAAATTCAATACTATTTTCATAATCAATTGATGCTTGAATACTCTGTTCTTGATGTAAATAACGCAATGGGCTATAACCGAAACCTCCATTAGGGATATTACGTAAGTGTTGTTTTGTTGTTTGGATCACTCGACCTAAATCGTTTTCATCTTCAACGAATAAATTCACTGGATAAACAGAAGTGAACCAACCAATAGTATGAGCTAAGTCAATTCCTTCTTGAAAGCTATCACGACCATGACCTTCCAAAGAGACCCTAAATCGCTGCGCTTGTGTCATTTGATGTAACGCTAAAGCTAAAGCGGATAAAAGTAAGTCGTTAATTTCTGTACGGTACGCTTGGTTTGCTTGTTGTAATAATACTTTAGTAAGATCAGTCGCTAACGTCGCTTGCTCAGTTTTCAAGCTATCCTCATAAACTATTTCGTTATTTAAACGTGATAATGTTGCTACAGGACTTTGTGTTATAGCTTGCCAGTAATTCAATTCTTGTAAACAAACATCGCTGTTAGCATAACTATATAATTGCTGGCTATAATATTGAAAAGAAGTTGTTTTATTAAACGATGTAATACTTTTTTCTAAACGCTGATTTTCAACGGCACGCTGTAAATCATCTAAAATAATACGCCATGAAACACCATCGATAACAAGATGATTAACCGTAATAAATAACCGATCTTGTTGATATGTTGCTGGCATTCTTAAAATGGCTACTTGAATTAATTCGCCAGTATTTATGTTCATTTTATTATGTAATGGTAAACAAGAGTGGTGAATAAATGCTTCCACATCGGCTTTATTTGTTAAGGTTAATGCATCAAATTCACTTACCGGTACCGTATATTCTTCATCAGTATAATGTTGCTTATGATCAGTTGTTGTTTCTATAAAGCGCATTTTTAACACGTCATGGTTATTAACAATCGCGTTAAAGGCTATTTGAATGTGTTCAAGCGCAATGCCCTTATCACAACCGAGTAATATAGCTTGATTCCAATAATTCAGATCTTCTAGTTTCTGCTCATAACACCATTTTTGAATTGAATTAGCAAAAACATCACCAGAAACCGGTAAAGAATTGTCGTGATTTTTTGTCTCTGCAGCAACAATCGATTGAGCTAAAGCTGCAATGGTATATTGACTAAAAATGTCTTTTACTTTGCATCGATACCCTAATTGACGTAACCGACTAACAAGTTGAATTGCAGTTATAGAGTCACCACCAAGCTCAAAGAAATTATCATGGATACCAATTTCTTTTTGGGTGAATAAATCAATATAAATTGCCGTTAACACTTTCTCTGCATCTGTGCATGGCGCTTGATATTCACTTTGGCTTTGCACATTAATCTCTAATTTTTCTAATGATTTAATGTCTAGTTTGCCATTCGCCGACAGTGGAAATTCACTTAAACAAACAAAACTATCTGGCACCATATAATTAGGGAGAATACCATTTAATATCTGTTTATTATTTTCAATAATAAAGTCAGGTACAGTGGTTGTAATATAAGCAATCAACTTTTTAGTACCGTTACTTGATTCACTCACCAAAACCTTACATTGTTTCACTTGATCAAGGGCGGTAACTTGATACTCAATTTCTCCGAGTTCAACCCGATGACCTCGTATTTTTATTTGATCATCAATACGACCAATAAACTCTATATCGCTATCTATATTTAAACGAGCATAATCACCTGTGCGATATAAACGTGCATTACGGTCATCGACAAAGGGATCAATCATGAATTTTTCTAAGTTTAATGCATCACGATTATGGTAGCCTCTAGCTACACTATCCCCGCCAATAAAGAGTTCTCCAATAACGCCTTGCGGAACAGGTTTAAGCTCTGAATCTAGGATGTACATCCTAACATTACGTAATGGCTTACCAATAGGTACGATACGATTCAATGTTTGTGGATTAATTTGCCCTACTTCATAATATGAACTATCAATAGTTGCTTCAGTTGCGCCGTATGTATTAAGTAAACGAGCATGCTTTGGTAAAATGCTACGTACCACTGACAACGCTTGATTACTCCAACTGTCCGAGCCTACAATTAATAATTTAAAACTCTCTAGTACTTCTTTTTTATCTATAAGGTAAGACGTTAAACCTTGAATGATAGCAGGTACGAACTCGGCACACGTTACCTGTTCTTTCACTATCAATTGATGTAGTGCTTCCATATCAAGCAAGGTGTCTTTATCAACTAAAACTAAAGTACTTGCTGAGCCTAATGCCCGAATAAAGTCGCCCATAAAAACGTCAAACGAAAAAACAGCCATTTGTAAATGCACGCCACCTTTTAAGGCGTTAAGCGCAAAATCTTCCTGCCATGCATAAAAACGATTGACTAAGTGTTGTTGTTCAACCATTACCCCCTTAGGTTGACCTGTAGAGCCTGAAGTATAAATAACATAGGCAAGATCATCATGATTAATGAGGATATTAGGAGCATGCTTAGACATAGTTAAAATGCGTTGATTATCATTATTGTTATCAACAGCAATTGTTATTAAAGATGGTTTTCCATGCTCTTTTTGTAAGCTTACTTGTGTGATCAGCAGCTTTACTTCACTGTCATGCAACATGTAAGCAACTCGCTCTGATGATAAGCTCCCATCAATCGGCACATAAGCAGCCCCTGTTTTCATTACCGCAAGCACAGCGATAACTTGATGTACTGACTTATCTAAATAAATAGCGACTTTCTGTTCTTTTTCAATATTTAGCGTTAATAAATAATGCGCCAATTGATTCGCTTTCTGTTCTAATTCTTGATAGGTCAAACGTGTGTTTTTATCAACAGCGGCTATATTTTGGCTGTTGAACTCAAGTTGTTGACTAAATAAGTCTTTAAATGATTTACATGCGGGTATGCTTAATTTCGTATCATTATTGTCTTCTATCAGTAAGCGATATTCTTTGTCCTTTAACCAAGAAAGTTGAGACGTAATACAAGTCGTATTATCACTAGCCTGATCCAGTAACGTTAAGAAATTATCGATTAATCCTGTAATAGTTTTTTCACTAAACAGACTTGCTCTATATTCTACGGCTAATAGTAAACTTTTAGTCAGAGCTTCATTTTTATCTGAAGGATTGTGATGCGTAAAATTTAACGATAAATCAAAATCAACATAATTAACTGGAAGATTTATAAGTTTTCCATTAACGGAATTTATCATGGGGATATTCGTGATGGTATCTACATTAAACACATTTGAAACAAGTGGCCTTTGTGATAAATCTTGCTTTAGAGCCAATTGCTTAATCAATTGTGCAAAAGGGTAATCTTGATTTTCATAAGCCTTTAATAATAATGTTTTGGTGTCGTTGATAAAATCGGCCAAACTTTCTTGTCCGGTCATTTCACTCACAATCGGTAATAGATGTGTACAATAACCAACTAAATGATCGGCTTCTTGATTTGATAAACCTAAACCTCGCCCTGATACAGGAAAAGCGGTCACTAATTTTTGTTGACCCGTGATCCTATGTAACCAAACTCGATATATAGAAAATAACGTCATAAATAAGGTGCTACCTGATCGTCGAGATAGCCCACGTAATCGTTCTAATAACTCATTCGGAATAACAATAGAAAAACTTTTCCCAGCATAAGAAACCATTGAAGGGGTGTGATCAGTCGGTAAATTTGTTGCTTCAACTTCATCACTTAATTGCCCTAACCAGAAGTTTTGTTGTTGTTGTTTTACTGGAGAACTACAAAAATTTTGGTAGCTTTGTATATATTGGTCAAATCTCATTGCAGGAGCCAAATTAGCCACTTTTTGATTCGCAACTTCATCATAGAGACAACACAATTCATCCATTAAAATACCGATGGATATACCATCAGTGACAATATGATGTGAACGAATCGTTAACACATACTGATCAGTCTGACATTTAATTAAATCAACTCTAAATAGAATACCCGCCGATAAATCAAATCCTTGAGTATTTTGTTTTTCAATATGTTCAACGATTAATTTATCATGTTTATTTAAAGTAATTAAGGAAAGGTCAGTATAATTAACAGTAAAGAAATCAGGAATCGGTCCATAATACTGTTGTTGACCATTATTTTCACAAATAATCCTTAATGCGGGATGTCGTACCAACAAACTTAAAGCAGCCTCACTTAAATAGTCTTTATCTATATTCGTACTTAATGTCAGACTAGATGATAGTTGATAGGCAAGACCTGCATCAGGATCAATATTATCAATTGCCCACAATTGTTGTTGCGCTTCTGTTAAAGGAAAAGGTGTATTTTCCTCGATGTGGTTATCTTTATAAGTTTGATCTATGGCTACGCTTGTTTGTTTTTTGCTTGAAAGTAAATATCCAGCATGTTTTAACGCTTCCGTACTATCAACAATCACTTGATAAATAATGGCAATATCTTCATCAGTATGTGCCGTTGAGAGAAAACAATTTCTTCCTTCCCAAACATACAAACCTTTTTCTAACAGCTGATAAAACAATACATCTAAATTAGCTGAAAATACAAAGCGAAATAATGAAGCACAACTGACCATACGAATAGGTAATTGCTGTTCTTCAAAATAGGCGTTAAGTTTATTTACTAAATCAGCTGTTTTTTTGTTTAATACGCCGTGTAATTTCGCACCTTGGCGCTTAATTTCACTTAAAACAGCATACGATGTCGCCATTGTTAATGGGTGTTTACAAAACGTACCTGCAAAAAAGGTTGTTTCGCCCATAGGATAAGAATCATCGCCATATTGCCATTGCCCACCATCAATGCCATCCATGTGAGAATATCTACCCGCGACAATGCCTATAGGTAAACCGCCACCCACAATCTTTCCGTAGGTCGCTATATCGGCTTCAATGCCAAACCATTGTTGTGCCCCACCAGAACATAAACGAAATCCAGTGATCATTTCATCAAAAATTAAAATAACACCACGCGCTTTAGTAATATCACGCAATTTTGTCAAAAACGCTGCAGGTTGAAAATCAGGTCGACGACTTTGAATGGGTTCAACAATAACAGCTGCGATTTTTTGAGCATTTTCAGTAATAAACACTAACGCTTCATCAGAACCATATTCAAGAACAATTATATCTTCAACAGAGCCAGAACATATACCGGGCGCACTTGGAACTGTCGATTGGTTGTCTAATGATGACTCCCCTAATGTACCGTCATAATGTCCATGATATGAGCCTGAAAACTGCACAACATAATGGCGCTTAGTAGCCGCACGCGCTAACCTTAATGCGGTCATAACAGCTTCAGTACCCGAATTACAAAAAGTGACCCGCGACATCCCCGTTAATTCGCAAATTAGCTGAGCAACCTTACCTGATAAAGGTGTTTGTAAACCGAGCTGCATCGACTTAGTCATTTGTTCAGTGATTGCTTGTTGAACAAATGGAGGTTGGTGACCAAATAAATTGACTCCAAAGCCCATGGTAATATCAATATATTCATTGCCATCAACATCCCATGTTTTTGCACCCTGCGCTTTTTCGCCATAAATTGGGTATAACATTTCTTTTGTTGCTAAACGAAAACCTGCGCAAGCACGACTATCAGCACATACAGAACGATAACTTTGCGTTAACGCCTTAGAACCTTGCGTTTTTTTGGTATAGCGTTTAATAAGCGCACTTAGATAGGCATTTTTTTTCGGCGTTACGTTTTCTGTGCTCTTAGTCACTATTTTCCAAGGAGGTAAAGCCGATTTATTTTTAACGTTATCAGGGATCACTGTTATCCCCCTATCAGTTGACTTTCCTCTGGCAACAGCTAAAGAAACTAATGATGGCGTTATATTTGAAAGGCTCGCAGTCTTAGTTGTAATAAAAGCTAATTGTTGTGCAACAACCTGCGTTAATGCATCACTTGCATGCTGCCCTTGTATTTGCGTTGCAAATTTCAGCTGATCTTGTAGAACATCATGAAATGAATATACGGAGGCATTTGATTGTTCTTCAATACAGTTATCAGCTAATGAAGAAGTTTTTTGAATTACTGTCTCATTAGATAATTCTTCCGATAATGGCGTAGATCTTATTTCATTAACTTCTTCAGGTAGGTGTTGTTGAATATAATCTGCTAATTTTTTGAGTGTAGATACCTCATTAAAAAATTGAGAAATAGTAAAATCAAGGTGATATTTTGCTTCAACATGACGAGCAAATTGCAAGATAATTAAAGAATCAGCCCCCATTTCAAGTAAGTTAGTTTCTATATCAATGACATCTACAGAAGACTCAGTACAGATTGCTAAAAAAGACTTTAAATGACTAATGATATCGGCTGAGCTTATTTTATCAGTTGATACAGTGCTTGTATGTGCTCCTGAGGTTTTCATTTTATGAACTTCCGTGTCTTGTTTATTTTCTATTACTGTTATTTTCGTGCGTTCAGTGTTTGTTTTAAAATCACTTGTTGCATTAAAAGTTTCACAAATACTAAATGTATCTCGATTAAATACATAAGTAGGAATTGAAACCCTTTGACAATTTTTATCTTGATAAAAAGCCTGCCAGTTAGGTGAAAAACCTAACTGTACTAATTTAGCGAGCGCAACTTTATGTAAATAATCATCGTCCATTGACGGACGTAGAGTAGGAATAAAAATTAGATCATCACCTACATATTGCTGCGCCATCGCTGATAAATGAGGTGTAGGCCCTATTTCAATAAAAACATTACACTCTTCGTTAATGAGTGTTTGTATACTTGCATAAAATTGTACTGGTGCTAAAACATGGTCTAACCAATATTCTTTAGTGGCGATACTTTCAGGATTAATAGATGAAGATAAATTTGCAACAAGCTTTAATTTAGGTGATTTAAATTCAACTTGAGATAATACCGCTGTAAAGGCTTTAATTATTGGTACCATTAAAGGGGAATGGAAAGCATGTGAAACATTTAGTAATTTACTGGATATCCTTTGGGAGATTAAATGCTCTTGTATATTATCAATACATGTAGAACCACCAGAAATCACAACACTATTTGGCCCATTAATAGCCGCAATACTTACCTGCCCTTCATATTTAGATAATAGTGCTTTTACACTCATTTGATCCGCGGTAATACTAAGCATTTTCCCTATTCTTGGTAGTTCCTGCATCAATTTTCCACGTGCAGAAACAATTTTCAACCCATCTTCAAGGCTAAAAATACCGGCAATAACCGCAGCAGTATATTCACCAACACTGTGCCCCATAACATAATTTGCTTCTATCCCCCATGAGAGCCATAACTGCGCTAAAGAATATTCCAAGGCAAATAATGCAGGTTGGCTATAACCTGTTTCATTTAACTGACTACTATCAACTTCGATTGAAATTTCTTCAATAATAGAAAACCCCATCAATGCTAATACAATTTTATCGCACTTTTTCATACTATCTTTATATACTGAGTAACTATCAAATAAGGTTTTACCCATGCCAGCATATTGAGATCCTTGCCCGGTAAATAAAAATGCGATTTTAGGCAGTGGGTTATTTATTTTGCATGGCTGTAAACTCTTTTCACTTAACTTCTCGAGTAAATCTTGTCTATTTTTATAGGCGATAGCATAACGGTAATTAAATTCTGGACGAGCAATAGAGGCGGTATAACAAAGATCGGCTAAGGCCATATCTTTATTTTTCTTAATAAACGAGTAGTAATTAGCTAATAGGTTTTTACTACTGTCATGATGCTTACTACTACAAACCAACAAGCCACTTGCTGATTTAACATCATCTTTATCGCATGCAGAGACTGACTTTTCATCTACTTTTAGTACATTTAAGGTTGGGGCTTGCTCTAAAATAAGGTGAGCATTAGTACCACCAAAACCAAAAGAACTAACGCCAGCATAACCTTTTCCTTTATTTTCAGGCCAAGGCATAACAGCCGTCGGTATTTTTATATTAATGGCTTGCCAGTCTATATGTGGATTGGGCTTAACAAAGTGTATTTGCCTTGGAATAGATTGATGCTCTAAGCATAACAAGGTCTTAATAAAGCCTGCCATACCCGCTGCTGCCTCTAGGTGCCCAATATTTGCTTTTACAGCACCAACATATAAAGGTGATGACATTTTTTTATGTTGGCCATAAGCCTGTTGCAGTGCCCTCAGTTCAATAGGATCACCTAATTCTGTACCTGTACCATGCGCTTCAACATAATCGATATCACTTGCATCTAGCTTCGCGTCAACAAGTGCATCACGGATCACGTTTTGTTGTGCTTGACCGTTAGGTGCACTTAAACCATTACTTCGACCATCTTGACAAACAGCACTACCCGTAATAACACCACGGATCGGATCTTTATCTAATGTAGCCTGATCAAGTAATTTAATTACAATAACAGCACAACCTTCGCCACGAACATAACCATTAGCTGAGGCGTCAAATACTTTACATAAGCGGTCTTTCGCCAACATTTGGGCATTTATCAATGATTGTGTATTTTCTGGTAAGAGGTTTAGTTGGGCTGTAGCAACAATGGCCATGTCGCACTCATTTGCCCGCAAGCTTTTTATTGCCGTATTAATAGCGACTAAAGAAGATGAGCAAGCTGTATCAATGGCCATACTGGGGCCTTTGAAATCGTAAAAATAGGAAAGTCTATTGGCCGCAATACATAAAGCATTACCTGTACCAAAATAGGCATTATGATGATAGTCGTTATTGATACATGCACGCGCATAATCATTTTGGCTAATGCCTACAAAAACACCTGTTTTACTTCCTCTAAGCTGTTTCGGTTGATAGCCAGCAGCCAAAATAGCATCGTAACTTTGTTCTAAAATCAAGCGTTGTTGAGGATCAATCAACCGCGCCTCTTTTGGTGAGATTGAAAATAATGCGGCATCAAATTCAGTAATATTATCAAGGTAGCTGGCTCGACCTAACTGCGATGAACGGTCTAAGGGGGCTTCAGTAATTGCACTTTCACCATTTTGAATAAGTTGCCAAAACGCTTCTACATTATCAGCATTAGGAAAACGGCATGATAGCCCTATCACTGCTACTTTATGTGTATATTTTTTATCGTTATTTTTCTGTTTATCTACTACTTTATTCTCTTGCTGAATAATCGTTTTTTGATCAAACAGTGCTTTTTTTGCATGCAACATATGACTAAGTTCTCTCGCTAATTTAGCAATAGTTGGATAATCATAGATATAAGTTGCTGGAATATTAAGTGCGAGATATTCACCCAATTCTTCACTTAAACTAACAGACTCTATTGAGTCAAGACCAAGAGATGAAAACTCGTCACTGTCACTAATTTGTTTAAAAGATAAACCACTAAGATTGGCAATTTTGTGCTTTAACCAATCAATAATATCAACAGACTCTTTTAGGAGTATTAATTTTTCTTTGTCATCAACTAGGTCTGTAAATTTCTCTAAATAATCGAATTTACTTTCTAAATAAGCATTCTTATTGGCTTGTCGTTGAATCTTTCCACTTGAGGTTTTAAGTATACGATTAGGTTTTAGTAAAACAATATCATGAAGTTGTAAATCAAACTCTTTAGATACGTTTCCTTTGATATTTTTATAAAGTTCACCCGCATTATATTTACGTACGTGAGCACGGTTAAGTTCTACTACAGCAACAACTTTATCGATGCCTGAGTCGAGTACCGAAAACGTTGCACAATTATTGTTTGATAATGCTTCGTGACTAATCGAGATAGTATTTTCTATGTCTTGTGGATAATAATTACGTCCTCGAATAATTAAAACATCCTTATGCCGACCGGTAACATATAAATATTTACCGTCTAAAAAACCTAAGTCTCCTGTTCGTAAATAAGGTCCTTTGAGTGTATCAGTAGTATAAGCTTGAAATATTTTTTCACTTTGCTCTGTATTATTCCAATAGCCTTTAGAGGTACTTTCACCCTTAAACCAAATTTCACCTATTTCCATTGCCGCACAGCATTTCTTACTTATCGGGTCAACAATTACAACATCGTGTTCATGCCAACAATAACCTGATGATACCGCAATATAATTATCTACTTTATCTGAACTAACAACGGCTAGTCCCTGCTGAATGCTTGGCTTATCTAATACCAGAGATGTAACCGCTTCTTTTGGATGTGCACCTGTACCAAATAAAGTCATTTCGGCCATGCCATAACAAGGATAATGGCTGTTTTGGCGTAACCCACACGATTTGAATTTTTCGTAAAAGCTATCAATAGTTTGCTTTGAAATAGGTTCAGCACCATTAAACGCTATTTTCCATGTTGATAGGTCAAGCGCCTCTTTGTCTTTATCGCAAATACTATTTACACATAAGTCATAAGAAAAATTAGGACCTCCACTCAACGTCGCTTTATATTTACTTATAGCTTTTAACCAACGTATCGGTTTTTGAGAAAAATAAGCAGGGCTCATAATAGTCGCAGGATAGCCAATAAAAAGAGGATTAAGCAGCCCCATAAATAAGCCCATATCATGAAAGTGTGGTAACCAGCTGATCGAGATAGTTTGAGGTGAAACACAAAATGCCGCACTCATGGCTTCTTCATTTGCCATAATATTATTGTGCGATACTTCAACACCTTTTGGGTTACCTGTAGATCCAGAAGTATATTGCAGTAAAGCGAGACTACTCGTTAAAGTTTTTATTGGTGCTTTTGCAGCAGTTTCATTTACAAGTATATTTATTTTATCAGTCAGTAAATACACCGTATTTTTTTCCTGCTGCCCTTCAATTACAAATGCCGATTCATAACTTGATAAACCACTTTCACTTAAAATAATATGTACGTCGGCGTCGGTAATAATATTTTTTAGTCTATCTAAATTCTGATTTTTTCGTGGCGGGTAAGTAGGTACTGCAATCATCCCCGCATATAAACATCCCATAAAAGCACACAAAAATTCATGCCCTGGAGGATAAAGTAAAAGTAAACGGTCTCCTACCTTACCATGTGTTAATAAGATGTTAGCAATCGCCAGAGCACGACGGTGCAATGTTAGGTATGTTAAGGGAATACGCGGTTCGTCTTCATTACTTAAAAAATAATACGCGACTTGTTCAGGTTTATTTTCAGCTCTATATTCAAGTATTTCAACAATATTGGTAAAGCGCGGTCTAGTGTATTCCATTAAAATAATCCATTATATTTATACTGCTAATCCTAAGCATTTATCGTTATTTACATGTTTATTAATATATATTTACTTTTAATATCAGTAAAAATATATTCACATAATGATTTTATAAAACGCCAATTTTAATTTTTTAACATCATAAAATAATAGATAAATCTATTACTAAAAAACAATGTAAAAAAGTGTTAAATAATGTAATAAAGTGTTGCATACTGTTAAATAAATGTAAACTATATGTTTCTTCACCTAACAAATCAAGACATAAATACTTACTAATTTAACTTATCTACGGCAAGATTATTTTAGATTTAATGACATGCTCTAGTGCCTTTTATTTGCATATTTAAAAATAATTTCAAGCATAACTGATGATTTCTCATTTTTTATACTCTGATCACGGCTCTAGATAAGCAAATTTAGCGCTGCTTCATCTGTCGATAATTAATGACTCTTGTATTTGAATAGATGACTGAACAAACTAATGTACTTGCTTTTACAGCTATAGAAGTAGCTAAAGCAGGTAACAAGGTAGAGATTTTTCTGTCATCGCTGATGAAGTTATAAACTTAGCCCAATGTACACAAAACTCAACCAGAAAAATTGAAACTTTATGCCATTATTACAGTCAGATGCAGCGAAAAATTTAACGTAATTTAAACAAGTAAAGCAGTCTAAAATTAAAATGCAGAGCAAGCAACGGTCACTCAGATGTAGTAAAACATGTTGTTAAACCAATTGAAGTAAAGTAGTGATCTATTATAAGCGAGGGTAAATGTTCAATAACAAGGCGCTTGAATGAGCAATAGCGTGCTATTGGAATTGAAAGCAACGCAGGCATTGAAATAACACATACAGTAAAAGAGCGGGTAAACTTTACCTGAAACCTTAGAATTAATTACTAGCCGTTTTAAGGTGAGACATAACAGGGCTTGGTAATAAGTATCTAAGTCCTGTTTGAGTCCAAAATTATAACGTACTAACCGTATACTTTAAGCACATTATAAAGGAGCTAACAAAGTACTGAGAATATTGTTAGTCAAACTCAATTTACCTTCATTAACTTCTTCTGATAACAAGGCATTAGCCAATGCGGCTTTCTCTTTCTGTATCAGCTGGATTTTCTCCTCTATGGAGTTTTCAACAATTAGCTTATAAACAAATACCGGTTTGTCTTGGCCAATTCTATGCGCTCTGTCTGTTGCTTGGTTTTCAACGGCCGGGTTCCACCATGGATCAAAGTGAATAACCGTATCCGCTTCAGTTAAGTTTAAGCCTACGCCGCCCGCTCGCAAGCTAATGAGAAAAACGGGAATATCACCCTTTTGGAATTCTTCAACCACTTCTTGTCGCTTAGTTGTTGCTCCAGTGAGTTTAGTATAACGAATACTTTCCTTATTCAACTGCTCTTCAATAAGCGCCAACATACTGGTAAACTGAGAGAATATAAGGATCTTACGTCCTTCATCAATCATTTCAGGCAGCATTTCTAATAACCATTCTAGCTTAGCCGACTGAGTTATATTTTGAGCACTATCAAGAGACAATAATTGCGGATGACAACAAACCTGACGCAGTTTTAATAAAGCATCAAGAATTTCAATTTGACTGCGGTTGATACCTTTTTTCGCAATAATTTCATTCAGACGCGAGTCCATTGATAAACGGACACTTTCATATAATTCAGCCTGTGCACCTTCAATACGTACTGTTTGAATAATTTCAGTTTTTGCCGGTAATTCTTTCGCTATTTTCTCTTTGGTACGCCGTAAAATAAAAGGTTTGATACGTTGATTAAGTAAGACCTTACGTTCATGATCGCCATGACTTTGAATAGGCGTTTTAAAAAGTTTATTAAACTGACTATGCCCACCTAAAAAGCCCGGTAATAAAAAGTTAAATTGTGCCCAGAATTCACCTAAGTGATTCTCCATTGGTGTGCCCGTCATACACAATTTATGCTCTGCTTTAATTTTTATAATAGACTCATAAAGTCGTGTTTTAGGGTTTTTAATATAATGAGCTTCATCTAAAATCAGATAATAAAATTCTTGCTGAGCATAAGACTCAAAGTCTTTAACAATTAATGGGTAACTTGTAATGATAATGTCGTATTGATTAAAGTCATCTAAATGAACTTTACGCTGCGGACCATGTATTAAATTATGTGTTAAAAACGGGGTGAATTTTTTAATTTCATTTGCCCAGTTAAATATCACACTGGTTGGCGCAATAATTAAGCAAGGTGCGGTGAGTCTGCCCTGCTCTTTTTCAATGGCTAAATGTGCAAGTGCTTGTACGGTTTTCCCCAGTCCCATATCGTCAGCTAAGATACCGCTAAGCTGGTACTCTCTTAAAAACTGTAACCAATTAACGCCTTGTTGTTGATAAGCTCTTAGCTCAGCATTAAGCTGCTTTGCAGGGGTCACATCTTTAATGCCATCAAAGCTTTTAAGTTTCGCAGCTAATGACCTGATCTTTTGTGCACCTTTCGTGATAACACCTTGGTCGTCTAACATTGATAATGTTTGATGTCCCTGAAAACGGGATAGTTTCATCATGCCATTTTTATCAAGGGCATTAGGTATAAATAATTCGATAAATTGACGCAGCAACGGTTTTATCGTTTTATATTTAAGTGTGAGAAAATGACCTTTCTCCATATCAATAAAAATAGAGGTATCTTCATCAATATTATTATTACTTTCACTTTCTGTTAATAACGATTTTGGCAATTGCTTAATTGCACTTTGTAGAATAGGAAATGCCGGTAAATTTTGACCATTAATATCAAGGTTTAACCCTATCGAGAAAAAATCGTGGCTATTTTCATATTCTTTTAATTCTGCCTCAAAATTACCGTCAGTACGTAACTCTTGATAGTAAAAGTTATCGTCAAATTCAATAAGCCAGCCTTTAGCTTCTAACAAGGGAACCGTATTATGCATAAACTCATACCAAACATGTTTAGCTTGCAATCTAAACGTACATTGGTTGATTTTGTCTTGCCAATAACTATAAGTAAACTTTTCACCCATTTTGAATTGATGATCAAGTAGAGTTTCAATCACTTGATTTTCATAAGCTAAGTCACGATATATTCTTTTCTTCTTATCATCGTTTATATCAATAGTGGGTGATTCTTGATTGGGGTTAATACTGCTTCCTTGATAATTAAAGGTCAGTATTATTTCACCATGTGTCGGGGTACTTTCTATTGGACTCGTTAATTTCAATTCAGGTATAGGGACTACCATGACAATTTCTGAGCTAATTTTAGGCTGAGGTAAACTTTTGGCTTCATCACCCAAAGAAACTCTCATTTGGCTTATTACCCAAGGTATTTGTTGCTCACTAAATACCGGACTTGATAATAGCTGTGGCGCAAGCTCTGCACTAATGTTTGTTTCAATAATACCAAGCGCATTATTCTCAAGATCATAATAACTGATCGGTTTGGTTTGAAATAAATCAACATCGCTATAATGCTTGGGTAAAACCAGTTGTAAACTTGTTAAGTTATCTTCCAAAGAGAGCCATTGCCACTCAGCGTTTACGGGTTCACCCAGTATTAAAGGATCATCTAAATTTGTACAGGACTGCCAAAAACTACGACCACTTTTAATCACCAAAGCTAACACGGAAAAATCGTTACATTCACGTTGGTAATTAACTTCATTTTCTTTCATCAACAAACTGATCGTTTTAATATCATCGTCAGTAACAAAAGGTTTATTAAATAAATCGGGCGTATTATAAACATTTTGTAGTGATTTACTAAAACCACCATTTTTCATATAAGTACTAATTTTTACTTGTACAAAAAGTTTTTTATACCCTTTTGATTTTTTATACTCAAGTAAATAAACAATCACTTTTTTGCGAGTAGCTGCCGCCTCATCTTTTCTTTTTAGTGAGGTTAACCATTGTTCAACTTCTTTGTCATCGGCGGCGGTATCATGACTGTCTAAAAACTCATTCCCCACAGCTACGGCATGTTTACAATAGCGATTAACCGGACAAGTACAACGAGTAAAGATCTCATCATCAATCACTTCAATAACAGATAAATAAGTCACCTGAGCGTTCGTGGCACTTCTTACTGAACCGCGAATTAAATCACCGTCTTTCGCCACACTTAATACATTATTACTACGAAAAAGGTGTAAACCTCTATTCCAGGTAACTAAGGCAAACTTATCTTTGAGTTTAGATTTTGAAAACATGTATGAAATAATTGAATTAATGACGATCGAAAGATTTTACTGAATATGAGATAAAATTGCAGCTAGTAAATGACTTCTTTATGAAATATTAGTCTCTATGAACAAAAAACACGCAACAAAACCAGCTATCGAATGTTTTTTGAGCACATATAACCGTTTAATAAAATATTTTAACTATCAATATCTAACTTGCCATTAATATCTTTAATTCTTAAATCACCTGAACCCGATGCTAATATTTTTAGTCCTCCGGTTGTTTCTACATCAATATCACCAGAACCATCTTCAATAGTCACCACGCCACCAACCTGTCGAACGATTAAATCGCCCGAGTCGTCTTCAATACCAACAGAACCTGTAATTTTTTGCACATAAATACCACCCGAGCCATCCTCAATAGCAAGATTTCCTGTAATATTTTTTAATACCATTTCACCAGAGTTATCAACAATATTGACATTACCCACAATATTAGTAACAGAAAGCTCACCCGAGCCATCATTAATATCAATATTGCCGACTATATCGTTTATAGAAAGATCACCTGAACCATCATCAATTTCAATATTAGCGTTGATATCATTAATGCTTAGATCGCCAGAGCCATCCTTTATTTCAATAAAGGCATTAAGATCAGATATTTTAATATCACCCGAACCATCATTAATAGCTAACATCAGCTGTTGTGGTACATCAACAACGACATCAATATGAGGTGAACTTCCAATCCAAGAACCAAATGATCTCGGTATATTAGCAATCAAATAAGCTTTATTACCCGACTTTTTCAACGTCAATTCAAAATTATTCCGATCAGAGGCACTCGTGTATATATCCGCACTGAGTTGAATTTCAGTAAGCCCTTCCTTGCCCCTAACAATAAGAGAACCAGCCCCTGACTCAATATGTAATGCGTTTATATCACTTGCACTTAGTGTTAATTGACGTTGGTTATGAAAATCGGCATTGGAAGCCGATGCCACAACGATACAACCAGAAAGAAGTGAAACTGTAGATAATGCGACGATAGATTTAATTAAGCTCATAAAGCCTTTTCCTTATTATTTTAGCAAATTAATGAATGTTTCATTACAAATTTCAAGCCAACATTTTAGTTATTATAATTCAATGAGTTATGACTTTACATATTTATAAACTATTATTTTAAATGATAAAGTCGTCAAATTAACGAATAATTAATATATTTTAAAAAACAAAAGAATGCCGTAACCATTTTAATTTAACTGCCAAGGCTAAGTTTCTTTTGATCGCTCATCAATTCTTAGGGTGAAAGAATCATTCAGATATAGCAGCTAACCTTACATTACTGTGTTTGCGAAGAACCATGGTCAGTATACAAATAGCGCCACAAATTATGGTAATAACAGCCAAACTAGTAACATTAAAGTCATTGATTTGGCTGACAACAAAAGTAATCGCAAAACCACAACTAAATCGAACACAACCCGACAGCGCAACGGCCTTACCATACTGATGCTTAACCCCTTGCAATAAAAGACTCATTGAAGTTGAAAGCACAATGGCAATACCCATAGTAATAATCCCCATTGATACTGCAAATAAAACAATACCAACAACCGATATATCTACATTCACCAGCAGTGTAATATATGTTGCGGCATCTCCCGACAATAATAAGCCTGTAGCCGCAGTCGTAATCATAATATACCCAGCTTTAAGCATGCTCTCAGTACTGTATTTCTTGAGAGTTATAGATAACATCGTATTTGCTAAAATCATACATCCTGCGTTAAACGCAAAAAATAATGAAAATTGGTATTCAGTCAATTGCCAATGCCCCATAAATATCACTGGCGAACTGGCAATGAAGGCAAATAATGCGGTAAACGCTGCGGCATTCATCAGCATATAGGGAAAGTACTTCGAATCAGCTAACATCTGTATATAACTTGTTGACCTAGTTATTTTCTCTGCATCTATGCGGGTGCGATTTGTTTCAGGCAATGCAGTAAATACCCAGAAAAATAAGGCCAACGCATAAATAGCCAAAAAATAGAAAATACTCTGCCAGCCATAAACTCCATTTAACAAAGCCCCTATGCTGGGTGCTATTAAAGGTGCTATGCCTATGGTGGCTGAAACGATTGCAATCGTCTTCGTCAGTTCGGTTTTATCATAGACATCTCTGCATATTGCAAAGCAGCTGACTGCACCGGCGCAGGCTCCCAAACCGAGTAAAAATCGCCCAACCATTAACATTTCTATTGATCCCGCTTCCGCGCAAAGTAATGCTGAAAAACCAAAAATAGCTATGCCTACCAGCAATACATTACGTCGACCAAAATTGTCTGACAATGGCCCATAAATAAGCTGACCTAGGGCGAATGTAGCAAAAAATAGTGCCAAAGTGATCTGCACCATCGCCATATCGGTGTTTAGTGCGTTAGCAATAGTCGGCATAGCAGGTAAATATATATCGGTTGATAAAGCTGCCAAACAGCCCATTGCTACTAACATCAGCATCAAATGTGTTTTTTTCATGAGTTAACCCTAAAGTAAATGAATTTTTAGCTTAATCTGTTTAATGGTAGAAATATAATTGATATCATCTTCCTCAGGTATAAATAGAATTTATGGATGTTTTTGAATGAGTATTTCAATTGAACTAATGCGCAACTTTAATGAAGTGGCACGATGCGGCAATATTTCTCAAGCAGCCAATCACGTAGGGCTTACACAACCAGCACTTAGTTCATCGATAAAGAAATTGGAACACCAACTTAAAGCCGAACTATTTCATCGTTCAAAGAAAGGGGTATCGCTCACGAGGGCAGGCAAGATACTACTAAACCATAGTGATTCATTATTAAGAGACTGGGAGCGGATAACTGATGCTATTACAAGTGATAATAATAAAATCAGTGGGCGCTATTCCATGGGCATCCACCCCGCACTTTCTACGGTTACTTTACCCCAGTTTTTACCAAAGCTGATGCATCGAAATCCGCTGTTAACTTTTTCATTTTTTCATGGAGGATCACAGCTTATCACCGAAAAAATAATCAGCTATGAATTAGATTTTGGCATCATCATCAACCCCATTAATCACACTAGCCTCAGTTATGATGAGTTGTTTGAAGATCAGGTACAATTTTATCAATCAAAAGAAAGAACAACAGATAAAGACAAACGCATTGTGGTTTATGACGAAAGGATGTATCAATGCGAAATATTGATGAAACAGGCACAAAATAAAAAATTATTTACTGATAACCGGTTACTACATGTTGATGAATTACATGTTATTGCTTCACTCGTTGCATCAGATATTGGTTATGGCATATTACCAAAATTGGTGGCAGACAGTCATTATAGTGATGTAATTGAACCCGTAAAAGATTCTCCTGTTTACCTTGACCGATGTTATTTAGTTAGTCGAAAACAGCAAGAAACATCTGTTGCTGCAACGCATATAAAAGAAGCAATCACTACCGCATTCGCCTGTAAATTAAAATGGTAAACACTGCATTAAAACACATAAAACCCATAAAATTCAACCAGTTAAAAATACGGACATTTTAACGTTATTATTTTAAATGATACAATCGTCAAATTAACGATTTATTAATAAATTTACACCCTAAATGAGTGTCGTAGCCACTAAAATTAAATTTTTGATTTTTTGTGGATACTCATAAGTAATATGATATTCGTCATCAACTATGATAACTGAACATATTCAGTACAATTTATGACGGCGATCTTACTTTTGACATTAACCTCAGTATGATCACTAATATCACAGGCTGTGTGAAAACTCCCAGTGTAAAATTATTATGCGACGCTACGTAAATTAACAGGTGGTTTGACATCAAATTTATTACAGAATTTACTCTACAGAGTCTTTTTTCGTAGATATTATCCAATTACGCAAGTTCAAAATAGTTTTCACACAGCCTTACCACATTACTGACCTTTTTATTAATAAAGAATCGACCTTAAAACAGTCATAACTCATTTCTGGCCCTAACCGAGCTAACAGGATTTTCAAATAATAGCTAATTTGAGAGATTTTGCTGGGTCATTTTATTTCAATAGTAGGCTTTGAGGAAGGTCTGAATATACATTCCAATTTTAACGTCAACTAAAAATGGATGACCATCAATTAAAATAGAAAAATTTGATAATGTTTCTTGATGAATTGGCTTTGAATCAAGATTTAATTAACGACTTGTATTTATTGGTATTTCGTGTGTTATGAATTATTTCTTTTGCCACTATACAAAGATCGATAAATAAACAATAATAGATTAATAGTCATACAGGCGATGCTTGGATTTTTTAAATTTAAGGTAAGACTCTTGGCATTTGTAACTAAATCTAAGATAACTCTATAAGGATATAAATATGAAATTTAGATTTGTAGTTGCCGTGTTACTGGTCATTTTCGGAACAAATGTTTCAAATGCATTACCACAAAAAAATGAACAAGAAATAAAGCCTAGGGATCCAAACTCGGAACATCGTAACGCTCTTGTTATTTCTGGAGGGATTAGTTTAGGTGTATACGAGGCTGGGGTTAACCACGTTATAGTTGAGGCAACTCAAAATAGTGCTATAGGGGCATTACTACCCAAAATTGAAGTAACAACGGGCTCTTCTGCAGGTGGAATAAATGCTTTAGCGACGGCTATTAGAACATGTCTAATGGATGATTCCCTTTCTACGAGTTTATTCGACAATATATTTAGAGACATTTGGATTGATGTTGGAATAGGTGAAAAAACAAAAAATCTGCTGCCTATTGAAAATTCTGAATATCAGCACTTGATGTTGTCCGGAATACACCCTGATGAAAAAGCCCAAAAGATAAAAGACGCGATTTTCAGTCGTAAAGTGTTCGAGAACATACTTAACAAGTTAAAAGATGTGGTGAAAACAGGGCAAGCAAAAGAAGAGTGTGATGTTTCCATTGGCTTAATGGTTACTTTAGCACAACCAAACAACGTTGATATTCCGCTGAGTGATGGTAAAATTTTTGGAATAGTTAAACAAAGCTACGCCATCCCGATTAGAGTTAAAGCCAAAAAAGATGGTGCTGGCGTAAACAGAATTTCTTTTTCTGCCATACCAGCGTCTGAATTTAGAAAAGTTATACCAGCTGGCTTTAAACGTAATATTATAAACCTTCCTTCAAAAAATAAAGAAATCCAGTTTGATTCGGTTTTAAGGGCGTCGCTCGCCTCAAGCGCATTTCCTGGTGCTTTTGGACCAATTATGCTTGGATATTGTGACCCTGATGGAATACATACAGAAGAAAGCGCCGGTATTTGTCCGCAAAATGAGAAATTTCAAAAGAATATGTTTATAGATGGCGGGTATTTTAACAATGTTCCAATAGGACTAGCTGCTGAACTTATGTCAGTGAGGTTAGGTAAAAATACCGAAAATACCAATCAGAACTTCATGTATTTGGATCCTGATAATATGCGATGGGCAGGTGAAGAATCGTCTTCAGATTCGAGTTCTTGTAAATGTTTAGATGATGAAGGTAGTCCCCTACCTAAAGAAAAATGTCCTCCGCTTGAAGAAAAATGTCCTCCGCACTTTCTAACGTTAGCCGGCCAACTGAATAATTTGATTCCAGGAATATTAACGCTAAGGAAGCGAGACCTATACAACGATATGGATACATATTTTATTAAAAAGAGTGATAGCTACCGCATCTATAGTCCAACAGAAAGAGGTCCTCACCTAACAGGAAATTTTCTTGGCGCTTTTGGTGCGTTTTTTGATCCCGCATTTAGGGAATATGATTATGCTGCTGGGGTTTATGACGGGTTGAGATACGTGGCAAACGCTGTTTGCCTTAATAAAGAGTATGAAAATAAAGAAGTTTGCGAGGTTACTACATTTAGTGAACTGTTTGAGGCGTTAGTGGCTGATTCTGGTTCAAACCATAACAAGGCGTACAATGACTTGGTTGCGCTTGTAGGTGCATTTATCTGTGATGATCTGAAACAAGGTCAATCTAAGGATTGTTCTTTAATTGAGAACCCTTGGCAACCTTTGGTACAAAAATATCATGAAAGTAGTTATGAATCAGATACTTATTTTATTTATAAAGCATTACAAAAAATGGAAGAAAATAAGTTAGATTCATTCTTAACAACTTTACGTGCAGAAAGGGAAAAATCGAAGAGTAATATAAATTATGAAGATCAATTAGAGTATATGCTATATCGCCAAGATTATTGGCAAGGTTTGTTTTTAAAACGAATAACTAAGAGACTTATCTATTTAGAAAAAGAGCATAAAGGCGAAAACGAGAAGCTTTTAACGGCTGCATATTTATTGCTGCCTCAAGATTTATATGCTTCATATAATATTGGAAATGCCAAAGACCCCGAGCTTCTAAGTTGGAAATATAAACTTATTCCCGATCACTTTGGTATAGACGCAATCCAAACTGGCTTAGTCGTTGGATGGAGTTATGTGCCTAACTGGGATCATAAATTACCGGCTCGGTCCAATGCAGAATTCGGAATTTCGCTGCATGCGCAAATTAAAGATAAATCAGATAATCGCGTAGACTATATGAATACGTGGGCAGGCATCAGATTTAATAGGCCCTCGACTTTCTTTTCTTCTTGGGGAGTTTCTGTCTCAGCCAATAAAAATATAAGTAACACTTCAAACTTCGGTAATGACGTACTTATTGGAGCGCAAGGGAATGTGAGTTTTTTATCAGACAAAATAAGGTTCTCTATCGGTACCCGAGATGCCATTAGTAATTACGATGGTGAAGATTGGAATGTACAACTTACATTCACAAATATAGATGACCTCATTTGGGCATTTTGGTAATTAGACCTCAAGTTGTTGCAGGAATTGATCTAGCAAAGAAGTCTAAACTTCAGTTGATAGTTGTAATTGAGTGTTTCTTTAATTGCTACTCTTGCAAAGAAACTATTATTTATTGCTAATTTGAGAGAGTATCACACCGCTTGTTTGTATTTAAATAGTTTAATCTGTGTTTTATTCGAGTCGGTAGTGGATTTCAGCGCTTTGAAGTCATCATCAAAGTCGCCAATTTGTTTTATTGAAGGCTGTAATCCTCCTTCCGGTTCTCGAGTGAAATCATCGTAATGTATTGGAACAACATATGTTGGATTAATCGTTTTATAAACTGATGCCATAATATTGTCAGGGGCGATACTACTTAGTCCGGCAATGCCCATAAACAACCACATTGTACCATCTTTGGGTTGAACTCTTTGATTAATTGAATCGCGAAAAACGGGCTCGTTTATATTGGCACTTGGATAAATCACAATATTGGTTTTAGTCAGCTTGTGATGCAGCAGAAACACATAACTTTGGCCTTCGTTGTAACACAAAAGGTGTGACTGAGAATTTAGAGGCTCTTCTATCGCTTCGCCCAATCCTAATATAGACGAAAATGGTTTTGATGGCACAATATGTTTGCTTGGAATGGCTGTGAGCGTAAAGTTGTTGCCAACATAAACGTCGTTAGGCTCAGTTTGATTTGGTATGGTGAGGTCATTATTTGTCTCAAACACATTTGTTGCTGGTTTTCCTTTGCAGTAGAGATTCAACACAGAGCTTGAGCCAACCAGTCTGGCGTCGTAGGCGAGTGACACGCAAGAGGAATCCAAAGCGTGGTCATGGTGGGCGTGAGCGACTGCAACGGCTTTAAGCTTCCCCCTTAAAACAGGATCTAAAATTGCTTTAATTTCCTCTGGTGACTTTTGCGTTAACGGTTGAAAGATAAGTTGCAAAATACTGGGTCTGGAGAAAAATCCGTCGATTAGAATCGCTTCTTCACCATCATCAAATAACAGGGTCGACGTGCCAAAAAAACGGGCGGTTAGCTGGTCTGTAGGATCTTTGACATAAGTGGGTTTGTGATTTGATTGTTCAAATAACGCAGTTGCTCGTCTGTAAATTTTGTGGTGCAACCTAGGAGTAGATTGAGAATAAATAAAACAAAAGGGACTTTGAACACAGATTCTATTGTAACTGTTTTCATATTCATTAGTGTTCTCACTTGATCAGGAATACAGCTTAAAGTTGATTGTTTTTACGCCAACCTTCAATATAAACTGTGACAAAAAACTTCATTACTTGCAACTATAAATTATAGAAAAGGCAGTAAAATAAAGGGGTTTTAATCTCATTAACCAATAACAGCAGTGGCCTATTTGTCAATTTCTCCTCGCCTTTACTCAATAAAATTTTCAGTAAAAATAATACTTATCAGCTAGATCATCGTTGGCTAATTATTGAGTGATTATTTGATTATACTTGCAAATATTTGTCCAATTATTAATTATGATTAAAGTCCAGTCTAGGCTCCCAGTTGCCGTTTGTAACTCAAAATATAATGTCAGCTATTGGCTATTTGTTGACCCAAAGAATAATCAGCAGCTATCGTCAGCAAAGTTAAGGTTTTTAGCAGTATATTATTTTTCACTGTTCATTTATAAGTACCCAAGGATCACTTTTACCGCTTAGTTATCTTTATTGCCTAGCGGTTTAACAAGGTTTTTTTGCGATTTATTCACTATTCCTGACGTGAAATTTAAATTCCTTTATCCCTATTTAGCAAATAATCGAACAAAAATTATTACTATATTTGATTACACACGGTTGTGTGTATGAGCAATAAATTAAGGCAGATACTTTATTCTCTAATTGGTATAGCCGCCTCGAAATCATACAACGAGCTAAACAATAAATTGCCCAATAAGATCGGGAAATATACCAAAAACAATGCCTGAGAGTATAAAAACACTGATCAACAACTGTTCCGACATTGTGTAGGTAAAGGTTTTTTGTTCACCGTTATTCGTACTAAACAAGGTAAAAATAAGCCGTAGATAATAAGTCAGTGCAATGCCACTTCCTATGATCAGTGCTGTAATTAACCACCACAGTTGCCCCATAGTTGCATGCGATAAAATATAGAATTTACCAATAAATCCCATCGTCAAAGGAATACCGGCAAAACTAAGTACCGCGACTATGGTGAGTAAAGCTAACGCCCTATTTCGCCAAAATAGCCCCTGCAAGGAATCAATAGTCAATTGCACATCGGTTTCACTTTTTCCTTTCGCCTGATGCTCACAAATTACAATAACGGTGAATATAGACAGGCTGGCTAAGATATATGCTGCTAGATAGAACTGAGCACTTTGCCAAGCAAAAGCCATATTTTGTTGAGTACTGACTAATAAAACAATAAGTAAGTAGCCCATATGGGCGATCGATGAATAGGCTAATAAGCGCTTAAGATTGTCTTGTTTTAACGCCAAGGTATTACCTACTAATATCGATAAAATGGCAAGTAAGCTAATTAATTGAATAAGGTTTTCACTGATAAAATAATGCTGGCTAAACAGGCATTTCATCAAAACCACAAACATTGCTACTTTAGATACGGTTGCCATCAACAAAGTAATAGGCGTCGGCGCGCCCTGATAAACATCAGGTGTCCAAAAATGAAAAGGTACCAGTGACAATTTAAAAGCAATGCCCACTAAAAATAACAGCATACCCACAGCGTAAAATGCACTGCGTTGTAAAGCTGAAATATCGGTTTCAGGTGTAAAGCTCAATTGTCCTGTTTGACTGTATAATAAGGCAATACCAAGCAACATAATACTTGAAGCTGTAGCACTTAATATTAAATATTTAAAACCCGTTTCAACTGCATGTTTACTTTCACGAATATACCCAACTAAGCCGACAAAACTTATACTGACCACCTCAAAACCTAAAAATAAGCTCGCATAGTGGTCACTAGTAACTAATACGCCTGCGCCCAAAACGACGAGAAGCAATAAGACATAATATTCATCATGAACTTCAATATGTGTTTTTAAAAACTTAGTGCTCAATTGCGTAACAACCAGCGCAGAAAAACAGACCAACATAAAAGTAAACACACTATAACTATCAACTTTTAGTAATATAGTTACTGTAGTAGGTGTAATAGTTAATAAATTAACACTTAGTAGCAACGCAAAAATGAGCACCACTTTGGTAAACAACGCAATCATATGCTGTGAGCGTTGCCAAGCAATAAGTAACAAGGATAAAACAGTGCCAAAGGCAATAAGCAGTTGTGGCATGATTGCCAGTAAGGCATCAACTCCTATCATATTATTCATAGTGATGGTGCTCCTATAACATACTGTAATAACAGGTTAGGATATAAACCAATGATGAGTAACATCAGTAATAAACTCCCCGTGATCATTAACTCTCGCCCTGATAAATCAGTAATGTCTTTAGTGGCTGCGCCCTGAAAACTACTTTGAAATAACACCATGCCGTAAATAGCCGAGCCGATAAGTCCCAGCGCAGCCAATATCACCAGTACAGGATAATGTTGATACGCGCCAACCAAACTCATAAATTCACCAATAAAATTGGCTAATCCTGGTAAGCCAAACGCTGCGCCTGCAAAAGCCAATGCAAATCCGCCCATACGAGGCGCACTTTGCCAAAAACCGCCCATGTCCTTAAGGTTTCGAGAATGAATGCGGTTATATATCATGCCCGCTAAGGAAAATAATGCTGCGCTGCTTAAGCCATGAGCAACCATAGTGACAATAGCGCCTTGATAGGCAACCGTATTAAAGGCAAATAACGCTAACATCACAAAACCCATGTGGCTAATACTGCTATAAGCAACTAAACGTTTAATATCTGTTTGCGCAAAAGCCATTTTTGCGCCGTATAAAATACTTACTACGGCCAAAATACCTGCGATAGGTGCAAAGTTTTGGCTCGCTTGTGGAAACAACACAATAACAAAGCGGATCAAACCATAAGCACCCGTTTTTAATAAAACACCTGCCAATAAAACACTACCAGCGGTTGGCGCTTGTGTATGCGCATCAGGTAACCAACTGTGTACGGGTACACTCGGTAACTTCACTGCAAATGCAATAAAAAAGCCCAACATCAAGTAACTTGCTAAATCCAGTGGAATAGCAAGTTGCAACCAATCTTGATAATAGAAGCTTAATGCACCTGTTTGTTGTTGATGAAAATAGGCAGTGGCAATAATGGCAACTAGCATTAATAAGCTACTAACTTGGGTAAAAATAAAAAATTTAATGGCCGCAAAATGTCTATTCTCATGACCCCAAATAGCAATAATGGCAGTCATTGGCAGTAGCATTACTTCCCAAAAGAAGAAAAATAGAAATAAGTCAACAGCACTAAAAACGCCAATAATACCGGCAATACTCGCGATTAAATTAAAATAGTAAAAGCCCTGTTTTTCTTGAATCTCTTGCCATGAGACCAATACACAGAGTATTGCCAAGAAAAAAGTTAATATAATTAAAGTGATGCTTAAATAATCAAGTGCCAATGAATACTCAATATTTAACGATGAAATCCAAGGTAAGCGCACAAGTAACTGCAGTTCATCAAAGTTTAATGAACTGGTGGTGATAGAAAATGCAAAGAATAACGCCACAACAATAAATGAAGTTAATGCTATCCACCGAGCGCTGTTTTGTTTAAGTCCTTCCGCGTACCAAGCAATACATGCACACATAAGCAAACCAAAAATAACGATTGTTAACATCATAAGGTAACGACTCCAACCAAGCAGATTATGGCTAATCCAAATGCTGCAGCGTACCAACGTAAACTGCCATTTTGACTCACCGATAGTGTGTCGCGCCATAACCTTACATACCAAGCGTTAAGCATTATGACTTGGTCGATAATATCTCGGCGATTTAGCTTAGCAATGAAACAGTAGGGTTTTATCAACAACCATTGATAGAGGGTATCAAATCCCAAACCACTACGTAGAAATCGGCTTAACCTGTTTTCGTTAGCGCTAATGCTGGTATTATCAACAGCGCGGTAACGCGCAAAATAAAACCATGAAAATGCAATACCGACAAAAGGTGTAATTATGGCAACACTGTGCAGCCAATTCGGTTCATTAACATTTACTACTGTCATTGAAACCTCGCTAAATACGGCTTTTAAATCGATTGAAATTAGTCCGCCAAATAATGACAATACAGCCAAAATCAGTAGTGACAATCGTAATAATTTACTTTTTTCGATATGTAATTGCGTTTCAAAGCGTTGTTTACCCAAAAAGGCTAAGAAGAAAAGTCGACAACTATAAATTGAGGTGAGCAGCGCGCCAATAATTGCACACCACCATAAACTGGGTCCCGCCGTAGGAGAAGACCACAGCTCAGCTATAATGGCTTCTTTTGAGAAGAACCCTGAAGTACCGGGCAATGCCATTAAACAAATCAAACCTATAATAAATAAGGTACTTTCAACGGGCAGTTTTTTTAATAAACCGCCCATCTTAAATAAATTTTGTTGATGATGAAGCGCTAAAATAACAGCACCTGCCGTTAAAAATAATAGCGCTTTAAAGAAGGCATGCGTCATTAAATGAAACACGCCCGCTGACCATGCGCCAGCGCCAAGTGCTAACATCATATAGCCAATTTGACTCATGGTTGAATAAGCTAATACCCGTTTAATATCTGTTTGCACTAACGCCGCTAAACCCGCCAGTAATAACGTCGATGCTCCAACCCAAGCAACATATTGCATTACCTCTGGCGCAAGTAAAAACACGCCATGCATACGAGCAATTAAATAGACCCCTGCCGTGACCATAGTTGCCGCATGAATTAACGCACTCACCGGTGTTGGCCCAGCCATAGCATCAGGCAGCCAAGTTTGCAGTGGCAATTGTGCAGATTTTCCAACCGCGCCACCTAACAATAATAGAGCGACCCAATAAGCATCATCACTACCCATTTGCCACGTTGTTTGCGCGGCTTGAGTCACATCAACAATATTTAATTGCCCTAGGGACTTAAATAACATAAATAAAGCAATCGCCATGGCGGTATCACCAATACGCGTAACAATAAAAGCTTTGCGCGCTGCCAATACATTGTCTTTTTCTTGGTACCAAAAACCGATCAGTAAAAAGCTACATAAACCCACACCTTCCCAGCCTAAATAAAGTAGTACTAAATTATCCGCTAAAACCAAAATTACCATCGCAACAATAAACAAGTTCATATAAGCCATGAAGCGGCTAAAGTTCTGATCACTTTTCATATAAACAGCAGCAAATAAATGTATTAGAAAACCAATACCGGTAACCACACAAATCATTACACTCGATAATGCATCAAGATAAAAAGCGAAATTAACCTCTGCGGTGCCAGTACTTGTTGTTAACGAGAACCAAGACCACAACTTAGCTGTGATCACATCAGCATCACTTTGAGATAATTGATAAACCAATACGCCACTTGAAATAGCGCTGAGCGCCATCGCACCCACACTCAGTATTGAAGCTTGTTGCCAGGACAAACGCTTCGCTAAAGTAATAAGTAATAAAAAGCTCACCAAAGGATAAAAAGGTAAAGCGCCTAACATGATTGTTGACATAAGCTGTTACCCTCGCATTTCATTTAATACATCAATATCTAACGAACGATATCGACGCTGCATTCTAATAAATAACGCTAAACCCACCGCAACCTCAGCCGCAGCTAAAGTTAGAATAAGAATAAACATCACCTGACCATCGGCTTGGCGCCACGCACTACCCGCACCAATAAATGCAACACCCACCGCATTAAGCATCACCTCTAAACTCATCAACATGAACAAGGTATTTTTACGAGAAATAACGCCGAAAAAACCTATTGCAAACAAAATGCAGGACAAAAACAATACATGTTCTAATGGAATATGTGTCATAAGTGCGTCCCTCTGCTATCAGGTTTAGCATAGTGATAACCTGCAAGTAATCCGGCTAATAATAGAAAAGAAGCAATTTCAACCGCTAATAAATAAGGACCATAAAGCAGCATACCCACTTGTTTGGAGCTAACAACATTGGCCGTAAGCTGCTGTTGTAATTGTGCGTTATCAATTGTCCATAATAATTCAACAAGTAATGTCATCGCCAAAATCATAGGGCCAACCCAAAAAGAGAAGCCTCTACTGTGTGGTGCATGTTTAGTTTCATCTTCGGCTAAACCGAACATCATCACCGCAAAGACAAATAACACCAATATTGCCCCCGCATACACGATGACTTCTAAGCCAGCTGCAAAAGGTGCGCCCATCAAATAAAAACACACGGCTACAGCAAGTAATGAAACCACTAAATATAGCAAGGCGTGTACGGTGTTTTTTCCAGTAACCACTTTAAGGCTGCCGATAATGGCAACCGCAGCCGCTAAATAAAATAAGGTTTCTATGGATATGAAATTAGCCAACATTACCCTCTCCTTTAATTACAAAACTCAACCAGCTGCTTTTCTTTATTGTTGGTATTCTGTGGCTTTTTTGTATTACTTTTAATCGCTGTAATACCTGTAATTCCCGTATAGTTGAGACAAAAATCATGGCATTAATCCTTTAATATCAATAGGTGGCTTTTCTTGGTCTCCTTGACCTTTTCCTTTGCCTTTTATGGCAATACCCGATTGCTTATAAAAACTATAATCAGGGTATTTTCCTGGACCATTGATCGTTAAATGTTCTTTTTCATAAACAAGATTTTGACGCTCATATTCGGCAAGTTCCACATCAGGTGTTAATTGAATTGCATAGGTAGGACAGGCTTCTTCACAGAATCCACATAAAATACAACGCGAAAAATTTATTCGAAAAAAATCGGCACGTTTACGGCCATCGTCATCAATGGTCTGCTGTAAAGAAATACAATCAACAGGACAAGCAACCGCGCATAAATTACAAGCCACGCAACGTTCTTCGCCATCAGGGTCTCGGGTTAACACAATTCGACCACGATACCTTGGTGCCAAATAAGGTTTTTGCTCGGGATATTGCACCGTATCGGCTTTAGTAAAGGTATGTTTTAAAACCAACCACATAGTACGTAACTGACTAAATATATGATTAAACATAACCTCTCCCTAAAGATTTACCGTTATAAAATGGTTTTTTAAAACTCATTACAGTACCCCACTAAGTTTTAGCGCCGCGGTTACTAATAAATTAAGCAGGGCAAGGGGTAACATCGCTTTCCAACCAAAGGCTAATAACTGATCAAAACGAGGTCTAGGTAAGGAAGTGCGTAATAAAATAAAAAACATCACAAAAAAGAGTATTTTAAAGATAAACCAAACTAAAGGAGGCAACCATGTATCCAGTGGTGCGGGCATTAACCAACCGCCAAAAAATAAAACCACTGACATTGCCGAAATTAAGGTAACACTGAGATACTCACCTAAAAAGAATAGAGCAAACTTCAACCCTGAGTACTCAGTATGAAAGCCTGCCGTTAATTCCGTTTCCGCTTCTGGTAAATCAAAAGGTAGTCGGTGGCTTTCAGCAATACCTGCCACTAGAAAAATGAAAAAACCTACGAATTGGCTTTGAATAAGCCAACCATCGGTTTGTGCTAGGACGATTTCTCTTAAATTAAATGTTCCAGTGAGCAGCACAACGCCCATCACGGAAAGTCCCATAAATACTTCGTAACTTACTGTTTGCGCCGCCGCTCGCATACCACCTAACATGGCATACTTAGAATTAGATGCCCAACCAGCCAAGACCACACTATAAACAGCTAAAGAGGCCATCGCTAAGAAAAACAAAATACCAATATTAAGATCTGAAACACCGATAGTCGGTGAAAAAGGCACAATGGCAAAACTCATCAGTACACAAACAGCACCGATGATCGGAGCAAGAACAAAAACACGTTTGTCACTAAAAGGTGGTATCCAATCTTCTTTTCCTAAGATTTTTAATAGATCAGCCAGTGATTGCAGCATGCCAAACGGCCCAACTCGGTTTGGCCCATGTCGGTCTTGCCAGATACCAATCATCCGACGTTCAACCCAAACAAGCGTCGCGGCGATGGGGATCAGCAGTGAAATCATAATAGTAATTTCTAATATTTTCCAAATTTGCTCAGACATCATCAAGTCCTCCGCTTACCATTCGAATAGGTATTAACTTATCCATTGATTTTAAATGCTCAAGCATTAGTGATTTGTTATTGCGAGCCCTTTGCTGGCCATTATTATGAAACTCGTGATAAAGCTTTATTTCTTCTTGGCTGGCTGCTGATAAAGAGATATCAAGATTATTGATACTTTTATCTAAGCCACTTAACGTGCCATAAACATGGTGACTAATGAGGTTATCATCACAATACAACGTTGCTATTTGAGGCGGAGTACAATTATTGTTAGCAAAAGTAACCTTTACGTCTTGTCCGTTATGCCAACCTTGCTGCTCAGCATATGAAGAGGAAACATATAAGCTATTACCTTGCGCCATTAACTGAAACTCTGGGTTGAAACTCGCTTGCCAATCGTTGTTATACCAAGGGATTTTCTGACTAAAGGCTAGGTAGACTGTTTCATGATTATTTTCATAACTATGCGGCGCTGATTTTGATTTTTGATAATTGACAGGCCAGCGCGCAATTAAAGCGTTAGCATCTTGAAAGCTTAAATAGGTATTGTTATTTTTTTTCTCTAATTCACCGCCAACTTCTTCTTGAAATTGCGTAATAGACTGATTTGAGTTCCAACCGGGCGCCCAGCTAAAGGGCATATCAACGCTTGTATCGGCTTTCGCTCCCTCCATAGAAAAGCGCATTGATTGATCATAACTTTGGGTAACTTTAGGTTCATGCACACTGATATTAGCGAGTTGAGATGTACGTCCACTCGCACGGTGTGTTTGTCTTGCTGTAGCTTGCTGTGGTTCTATGGTATGAAGTACCCAAGCGCTGAAATTCGATAAAAAATGTTGATTTAAATCTGCTAAACAATGCAATTTATTTTGCTCATTTTTAGCATTCAAAACAGTGTAACTACAGTGCGGATATAAGGTGTTTGCTAATAAATCTAACCAACGCCAGCTATCTTGAATAGGTAATACGGGGGCATGAACTTGATGATAACGCTGCACTTGTCCTTGATAATTAACATAATGACCGTCTCCTTCACTAACAGGGGCAACAGGTAAAATAATATCGGCACATTCGCTGATTTTACTTTCACTATGGTCTAAAACAATCACGGTTTGTGCAGATTTTGTTAGGTTTTGTAATTCTTGCTCAGTTAGGTGCGTCAATTCATGTTCAAGTACGATGACACCATCCACTGCTTTCGAGGCTAACATTTCAAAGAGCTGATCAGTCGCTAGAGTTTTATCATCAATCATCGACAACAAACCTATGCTATTACTCTGCGGCGGCATAATGGCAAGCCTTGTTGATTTTTCAGTGGCTGCTTTAACATTTTCTACTTTATTTTGTTCAGTGTTTTGAGCCTTAGTTCCAACATTGCTTAGCGCTGACATCAATTGACCAATACCCGCAAACAAACTCGCAGATTGTGAGCTCCAACCTGAGAGTATTAAAGGCCTTTTTGCAGATGAATACGCCTTAACAAAAGCCTTTATAAAGCCCTGCTGTAATTCACTAATACCTTCTAGTACGTCTTCACTAGTATTGTTCATATAGTTAGCAAGTACCAACAAACAATTCTCTATTTGATCAACAGCTAATAACAATGATTGCTCACTAACATCATCTAATTTAGTGGCTGTAGTTTGTAAAGAAAAAAGCGGAGTGACTAAATTACCACCTAGGGTGCGCACCGCACTGTCTTGCCATGACGGAATACCAATAGTTGCTGCTTTTTCAATACTGGCATTACGCAATGCCTGCCTTACTGATAACGCCATACGCGAAGCAGTTTGAGTAATATCTTCATCAATAATAAAGATGAAGTCACTTTGTTCAATTTCGGTTAAGCTCGGCGGTTTATATTGACTTAATAGTTGCTGATGTTGAGCTGCCATTGCCATTTGTTTAGCTGATAAACCCGTAGAAAAATGTTCATTACCAACAAGGTTTTTAAGATAAAAATTGGCTTCTAATGATGCCCTTCCTGAACCAATACCTATAAATTTCTTACCACGATAATGTGCTAAAGCTTTGGCAACATCTAAGCGCGTTAATTTCACCGGTGATGTTTGTTTAATGCCTTTAGTTGCGCGCAGTCGTTGTTGACCATTAACAAAACCAATACCAAAACGACCACGGTCACATAAAAAATAACCATTAATATCCGCGTTATAACGATTAACTACCCGACGTACACTACCGTAACGTTCACCAATACTGGTATTACAGCCTATTGAGCAGTGCGCACATACTGAAGGTGCCGACTGTAAATCCCATTTACGCGTATAATGACTCGAAAATACTTTATTCGTAAAAACGCCGGTAGGGCATACTTCAACCAAGTTACCACTAAATTCACTCTCTAATGCGCCATCACTTTGACGACCAAAATACACTTGATTACGAGAACCATACACACCAAAGTCTTTCCCCCCCGCGTAGTCTTTATAAAAACGAACACAACGATAACACGTAATACAGCGGTTCATTTCATGACCGACCAGGTCACCTAGATTTTGATTGGTAAATGTTCTTTTATCGCCCTGATAATCTCGTTGATTATGCCCAGACATCACCGTCATATCTTGTAAGTGACACTCGCCACCTTCGGCGCAAACGGGACAGTCGTGAGGATGATTAGTCATCATCGCGGCAATGACTTGCTCGCGAAATGTCGACGACTGAGCATCTTGCAAACTAATACGCATACCATCACTTACCGGTGTCGTGCATGCCATCACTAATCGACCACGGGTATCATCCTCATCTTGATATTGGGTTACAGCACATTGGCGACAAGCGCCAACAGAACCCATGGAGGGATGCCAGCAAAAATAAGGTAAGTTAAGCTTTTGTGAGAGCACACCAGCCAACAGGTTATTTTCTTTGTTAACTTGATAAGCTACATCATCAATATACACGGTCACTTTATTATCACTCATATTAATGCCCTCCTTGAATGTCATTGTCATAAAAGGAGCGGCAACAACCTTGGTCAATATATGCGGTCACTTTATGATCAGTATTATTCATATTAATGACCTCCTATAGTATGGTGATAAGGACAACAGCCTTGGTCGATATGTTGTTCAAAATCGTCATGAAAATAACGTAGTGCGCTTTTTAAAGGTTCCACAGCGCCGGGAGCTAATGCACAATGTGTTTTACCGAGCCACATAAAGTCACATAGGTTAGCTAAAGTATCGAGGTCTTTAACCGTGCCTTTGCCTTGTTCAATTCGCGTTAAAACTTCCACCGCCCAAGGTGTACCATCTCGACATGGCGTACAAAAACCACAAGACTCTTGTGCAAAAAATTGCAATAAGTTTAATACCATGGCCACAGGACAGTTTTTATCATCAAGTACTATCAAACCACCCGTACCTAAACGACTACCCGCTTTACTTATTGATTCATAATCCATTGGTGTATCAAGATGCTCTGGCATTAAAAAATCTGTCGATGCTCCACCGGGTAATAAACCACGCAGCTTTAAACCATCAAGCATGCCGCCGCCATGATCGTATAAAACTTCACGAATGGTTGCGCCAAAAGGCAACTCCCAAAGTCCAGGGCTTTTAATGCGTCCACAAGCACCGTAAATCTTGGTACCCGCATCACTATCTGGAGAGATATTTTTATACCATTTGACACCATATTTGAGAATATGTGGTAAATTACATAAGGTTTCGACGTTGTTAACAATGGTGGGTTTACCAAATAAACCACTGACTTGTGGAAAAGGCGGTTTAGCACGAGGGATGGCTCTTCGCCCTTCTAAAGCGTTAATTAACGCCGTTTCTTCGCCACAAATATAGCGGCCAGCACTAGTATGCACATATAAATCAAGATGATAACCTGTACCTTGTATATTCTCTCCTAGCCAATTAGCTTCGTAAGCTTGCGCTATCGCTTGCTCTAAACGACGCGCGGCTAAGTGATATTCGCCACGTAAAAATATATAGGCTTTATTGGCACCTAGGGTATAGCCACCAATAATCATCGACTCAACCATTTGATGAGGTGTGCCTTCTAACAACAGTCGGTCTTTAAAAGTACCGGGTTCCATTTCATCAGCATTAGCGACAAGGTATTTATTATCAGGTTTATTAGGATCGTCATCTGCAAATGTTGGCACAAAACTCCACTTCATACCTGTTGGAAAGCCAGCCCCTCCTCTGCCTTTTAACCCAGAGTCTTTAATAATGGTTAGTACGTCTGCTGGACTACATTCATGCAAAGCTTTTTGAGCGCCTTGATACCCGCCTTCGTTGATATACTCAGTTAGTGTTAGCGGCTGCTTAAGGTTAACCAACTGCGTTAAAGGTCTTGAGGAAGGATTATTCATCAGCAGTCCCTTGAGTATTTGCCTCTTGCGCTGCAAGTTCAGTTAAGATATCTACGACACTTGTGGCTGTTAAATGATAATAATGTTCTTTACCCACCATCATTACCGGTGATTTATCGCAACCACCGAGGCAAACGTTAGAAAGTAAGGTGAATTTGTTATCTGAGGTAGTTTGTCCATAGTCAATTTCAAGGTGTTTTTTAATAGCGGTTAGAACCTGACGGTAACCGGTTAAATGGCAACTAACGCTGTCGCAGATGTGAATGACTTTTTGTCCAACGGGTTGGCGATAAATTAAGTTATAAAACGTTGCTACACCTTCAAGATCTGCAACAGTCATTGACAACATATCCGCAATTGCATACAAACTATCATCACTTACCCAACCTCGGTGTTCTTGCACAATTTTAAGCCCTTCAATACCCGCAGCTTCACGTGTTTCCATAATGCTTGCTTCGTGCTCTATTGCTGCAATTTCACTGGCTGACAAATAATGGCGATAATCTATGGTCACTGTTTTTATTATTTCCATAACTCACTCTATTTTATTCTTTCACCGAGTCTCACTGTGTTCAGCTCGACTTACCTCTGTTAATCATCTAATTACTTAACAACCTAATCACGTAAAAATATTGATAAACTTTTGAATTATAGTTACCGATCAACATCTGCCATCACGTAATCAACACTGCCTAAGGTCGCAATTAAATCAGCAACCATTTGTCCTTTACTGATCAGTGGCAACATTTGTAAATGAGGAAAACTTGGCGTACGAATGCGGGTACGATAACTCATGGTATTGCCGTCACTGATCAAGTGATAACCCATAATGCCTTTGGTTGCTTCAACACTCATAAAGACTTCACCCGCAGGTATAGTTGGCCCCCATGAAACATTAATAAAATGTGGGATCAAGGTATCGATATCTTGCATGGTTTTTGATTTTACTGGTGGTGTGGTTTGCGGGTGATCCGCTTTATATGGACCTTCTGGCATATTATTTAAGCATTGCTCGATAATACGAATACTCTGGCGCATTTCTTCAATACGAACACGGCAGCGATCATAACAATCACCTTTATTTCCTGTTGGCACTTCAAAGTCGAATTGGTCGTAACCACTGTACGGTCTTTGTTTACGTAGATCCCATGAAAATCCCGTAGCGCGCAAACCAGGTCCCGTTACGCCCCATTCAATCGCCTCTTCGGTAGTATAAGCCCCTATATCTATGGTTCTTGCTTTCAAAATAGAGTTTTTCATAACCATTTTTTCATATTCATCGAGCCGTTTAGGCAAGTAATTAACGTAATCTCGAACTAACGTATCCCAACCTTTAGGTAAGTCTTGCGCAATACCGCCGATACGAAACCAGCTCGGATGCATTCTTGCGCCCGTAAAGGCTTCAATAATGCCAAAGAGTTTTTCCCGATCGATAAACATATAAAAAATAGGCGATAAAGCCCCTAGATCTTGAGCAAAGGTACCGTAGAATAATAAATGGCTCAAAATGCGAAACATTTCACTGGTCATGATACGAATAACTTTGGCACGATCGGGCACGGTAATACCTGCCAACTTTTCGACAGCCATCACATAAGGAAAATTATTCATCACCCCACCGAGATAATCGATGCGGTCAGTATAAGGAATATAGCTATGCCAAGATTGACGTTCGCCCATTTTTTCAGCGCCACGATGGTGATAACCAATATCGGGCACACAATCAACAATTTCTTCGCCATCCATTTGTAAAACAATGCGAAAAGCACCATGAACACTCGGATGATTAGGCCCTAAGTTTAAGAACATAAAATCGTTATTGTCGTCTTGGCGTTTCATTCCCCAAGCTTCAGGATCAAATTGCAATGCCGCTTGTTCTTTATCTTGTTGATAAGGAGGGAGCGTAAAAGGGTCCATTTCAGTGGCGCGTGCAGGGTGTGTCTTTAAGAGAGGATGACCTTCCCAAGTCTCTGGCATTAAAAGGCGCGTTAAGTGAGGATGATTTTCAAAGACAATACCAAACATGTCCCATATTTCTCGTTCATACCAATTGGCATTCGCCCATAATGAACAGACACTTTCTAAGTGTTTCTCCGCTGCAGATAAGCCGACCTTAATACGAATATCACTATTACGTTCATAAGAGCGTAAATGATAACTGACGGTAAAATCTTGTAAATGTGCCGCTTTATGTTGGCGCTCGGTTTCATCGATTGCAGTAAGATCAAAGCACATAGCAAACGGCTGATTTAATTCATGTCTAACCACTTGCATTAACTGTAAAAGTTGCTTTTTATCCACCCAAAAAGTACGAATATCATCAACAATATTTTCTACGGCAGTCACTGCAAGTAAATTAAGACCCGGTGAAAAAGCCGTGATTTCATCAATAATCGAAAGTTCATTATCCATTTGCCAGTCTTTGCTTTTTTTAAGGTCTACCTTTAGCACTCAACTTCTCCTAACAGCCATCCGGCGAGTCTAAATTTGTCACATTAATGCGTTCTTCATTCTTAATATCACGTAATGAAGGCTTAGCAATCTGACTAACTGATTGTTCACCAACCATCCAACTTAAAGGGCGGGGTTGATGTTGAATCGTATTTTGTAGCAATAATAAAGCCTCAAGTAATGCTTCAGGACGCGGTGGGCACCCTGGCACATAAACGTCAACAGGAATGAACTTATCAACACCTTGCACCACACTGTAAATGTCATACATACCACCAGAATTAGCACATGAACCCATTGAAATGATCCAACGAGGCTCTAATAACTGCTCATAGAGATGTTGGATAACAGGGGCCATTTTGCGAAAGCAAGTGCCTGAAATCACCATTAAATCGGCTTGTCGTGGGGTTGCTCTGATCACTTCAGCGCCAAAACGGGCAATGTCATGACGTGAGGTGAAACTTGTTGCCATTTCTACATAACAACAACTTAAGCCAAAATTAAACGGCCAAATTGAATTTTTACGACCCCAATTGACCATGTCATCAAGCTTTGCCATAAAAATATTACGTTTAAGTTCTTCTTCTGAAATACCTTTAGCTAAGCTCATTGCGTCATCAAGTTTAGCTTTTGTTAACGACCACTCCATGTGTTTACCTCTTTATTTCGATTTATTGATGACTTGCTCTTCAGTTGATAGCTGCTGAGCACTTAATTGTTGTCGTTCAAGCGCTTTATTTCGAAAAGGTTGATGGCGATGCATTAACTCTAAGGCACCAATTCGCCATAAATATATTAATGCTGCTAACAAGATCAGAATGAAAATACTGGCTTCAATAAATCCCGCCCAACCCACTTCATCAAAGGCAATCACCCAGGCGAATAAGTAAATGGTTTCAAGATCAAAAATAACGAAGAAAATGGCGTATAAAAAGAAGTGATTCGCGAAACGTGTTTTATTATCAGATACCGAAATAATACCCGATTCGTATGGGGTGTTTTTTGCGCGACTACGCGTCTTAGGACCAAGAACATGAGAAAGCAACAGCATAAAAACCAGCATTACAGCGAGAATTATAAAATATGCTGCTATTGGCCAAATTTGATTTATTTGATCAGATAAAGATACGTCCACATAGCCCCCTGATGAATATTCATTCATTTAACAAATGAATGAATAAAAACCCGATAGACAACAGATACCTTATTCCTGTACATGCAAAACATTCGTAAAGAATACGTTATGTATTCGCAACACAAGTTAGCACTACCGTTCGCAATGCAAAGTTAAGATACTTCTTACCGTGGTAAGTCGACAACGCTTGTAACCATGACAAACATTTTGACTTGTTTATTGTTTGAACAACTAATAACCAGCATAGCAACAAAAAACACAATGTATAGTTTTTTCTTTATATTTCAATCAGATACCACTTAATTCAGCACAAAAAAAAGCACACCTGCTATAATCGCTAGTGAAAATGTAAAGGTGAAATAAGCGTAAGTACTTAATTCATTGAGCTTGTTAGATTGAAACTATTTATTGTTATTATTTTTCTCAATTACCTCTTTAACATGAATTAGACGACAGAAATAAAATCACTGAGGGTAAAATTTGTACTGCAAAGAAAGTATAGATAAGTTTTAAAGTTTTGTACAAAAAACAATCATTTATTTGCTTTCTGTGTTTCTACAAAAAAATAAACTGAGAAAAATAGCAAGGATAAAGGGAGTAGAGGCTAAATCAAGTAAGTGAATGCTTACTTGATTTGACTTAATTGGATTGAATTAAATAAATAAAAATACCTTTATTATTCACCACCCTCTAACATTTCCGCAAAAGCACCTAATTTGGCTAAAACTAAACTGTGAATCGATTTACGAGGATAGCGACCAACACTGTTCATTGTCCCTGCACTCATTCCCATCAAAAGTTCAATTGATTGATCAATATCATCAACAGCATAAATATGAAACAGACCGCGTTCAACGGCCGTAATCACTTCATCGTGAAGCATTAAGTTAACCGTATTAGTGCGCGGAATAATAACCCCTTGCTGACCAGTTAAACCCCGTGCTTTACAAAGACGATAAAAACCTTCAATCTTTTCATTAACACCGCCAATTGATTGCACCTCACCATGTTGGTTAATAGAGCCTGTAATGGCAATACCTTGATCAATCGGTAAAAGCGTAATGGCTGAAATAAGTGCACAAAGCTCAGCCATTGATGCACTATCACCATCAATATGACCGTATGATTGTTCAATAGCTATATTCGCAGAAATTGTTACTGGAAACTCTTGTCCATATTTATGACCTAAATACCCAGTTAACAGTAAAAAGCCTTTTGAATGAATAGATTTTCCTAAATCAACTTCACGTTCAATATCAGTGACTCCTTGGCTGCCAGCATAAACGGTTGCAGTGATACGAGCCGGTGTACCAAAAACACTATCGCCAATTTCAAGTACGGTTAAGCCATTTACTTTGCCCACTTTTTTACCTTGACTACTGATAAGTAATTGCTGCTCTGTTATTTCACTTAACCACGTTTCACTCATACGTCCAGTACGACGATCTTTTGCTGCCAGAGCAAGTAGAATATGTTCAGCGGTTAAGCTTCCTTCACCAACTACTTTGTTCCACAAATAATTAGCTTCATCTAAGATGTCATTAATTTGTACAATATTTGCTGAAATTTTTTGTTGATGCTCTGCACGTCGTAACGCATATTTGACTAATTCAAGCACCGCACTGTCTGCAACTAAAGGATAGCCATGTTTATTAGCTCGTTGACGAATTAAATGCCCATAAGCAATTAAATTTTCGTCGGTTTTCGTTAAATAATGATCAAAGTCGGCTAAAACTCTAAAAAGCTCAGTAAATTCTTGATCATAGTCTTGTAAAAGATAATAGATTTCAGGGTCGCCCAATAAAACCACTTTCACTTGCAGTGGGATTTTTTCAGGTTGTAAACTATAGGAACCTGGTTGACTTAACTCTGAATAAGGGTTTTCAATGGTCACTTGTTGCGTTTTAATTGCTAACTTTAATCGCGCCCAAACTACAGGTTGATTAAGTAATTTATCAGCATCTAATAATAAATAACCGCCATTGGCTTTATGCAGTGCTCCTGCCCTTATTGAACGGTAGCTCGTATAAGTACTGCCTTGAAAAGTCGCTATATCAACATGACCAAATAAATTTTGATAGGTAGGGTTTTGCTCATAAATAACCGGCGCGCCTTCTTCTGGGTCACGAGCAACTAATAAGTTCGGTAAGAACTGCTCAACCATCAATTTTCGGTTATCTTTATCCTTTTGATTTTCGTTACTTTCATCAACCAAAATTTCTAAAACCGTATCGACAACATGTGCTTTGACTTTGGATAAGTACTTTAATACACCTAAATTACTGGCAAATTCATGCTCTAGTTCATCTAAAAACGGTTTAATGCTCTGCTCAGCCGTTTCATTTTTTAATTTTCGTAGTTTATCTGACGATATTCTTTTCCACTGTGGCAACTCTAATAGTTGTTCTGATAAAAAATCCTCAAGTTCTGCTAATAACTTATAAAAGTCAGTACGCTTTAATTCATCAAGATTAGCAAATTCTTTATCGTTTAAAGGTTTACCGTCGACAAGCGGTGAAAAACCAATTTCACCGTCTTCTTCATATAACACAACATTATTTTTTAGCGCGCTTTCTTCAACTTTACTAATCGCTTCATCATATTGCCGATTAAATTCACGATCTATTGCCGATTTTTGCCGCTGATAACTTGGATTTTCAAATACTTCAGGAAATAAATCTAACAATTCATCGATAAACGTATTGATACGCGCCAGCAGTTGTTTACCATCGCCTGGGCTAACATATAATCGATAAGGCGCATGATTATCATCAAAATTATTGATATAGCACCACTCTTGCGGTGTTTTTTGTGCTCGAGCGGATTCAGATAGCATTTGTGTAATAAGTGTTTGTCTGCCTGTACCTGGCTCTCCCATAGCAAAAACGTTAAAACCAACCGTATTCATTGACAAGCCAAACTCTAACGCCTCTTTTGCTCGTTCGTGGCCAACAAATGTTTGCTTTTCATCATTGGATTCTTTGAGTTGTGAAAATAAATTTTCAGAAAGCTGAGCGGTTAATTGAGAAGGTATTAGCTGCATTTTAATAGCGGTTTGATTCATCAAAATCTCACTGTTAACGATTAATAACTAAACGTTTTATTTAATATTACGAGAAAAAAACTATTGTACTCTTTGATAGTCACATTTGGCAAAATTGATTTTATGGGGTTAAGCCTTTTCTGAGAAAGACTTCACCACCACATTCAAAACACTCTGTTAATTGCGTTAAATGTGAGAACAACATGCTTTGATGGCATTGTTGACATTCAAGTTCACCAAATCCGATATAATCACCACGGTGGTAAATACTTTGATGCGCAAAGTCCTCATTAAGTTCTGCCCACTCTACTTGCGATTTGTCCGTGACATTGGCCAACGTTGACCAAAAACGTTCATTTAATAAACCAAGATATAAAGAATGTTTTACATTCGATTGATATTGCTGATAAAACTCACGTAAATCATATTGAAAATTACTAATAAATTGTTTCACTTTGTCTTCTGGTAGACTTTCAGCTGCCATAACAAGCGCTTTAGCTTTTTCAACTAAAGTAACAATATCAGTAAGTTCATGTTTTTTTATGCCATCAAACCATTCAACGAGTTGATCATACAATATATTTTTATTCGCTAACTTATGAGTCATAGGTCATACCTCTGTTATTTAACATTTGTTATTTAGTATCTATTACCTAAATTAACTATAGACAATAATTGTTGATTTTATTTCCCATATTCCGCTATTTTCCACTATTAAACTTGTCGTTAACAACACAGATAAGGTATTCTATGCAAATATTTTATACATTCGTGATCGCAATTATTACTCATAAATATAACTTGCAAAAATCACGCTATACCTTACTGAATACCAGAGAAGTCTTTAATGGAATCCATTTACAATCCCCAATCAATAGAAGCACAAGTTCAACAACATTGGATTGATAACAAAACCTTTCTTGCCACAGAAGATCCTGACAAAGAAAAGTTTTACTGTTTAGCCATGTTTCCATACCCAAGTGGTCGTTTACATATGGGTCATGTACGTAACTATAGCCTCGGCGATGTGATTTCTCGATATCAACGTATGCAAGGTAAAAACGTAATGCAGCCAATGGGCTGGGATGCTTTTGGTTTACCGGCAGAAAATGCGGCGATTAAAAACAATACAGCTCCCGCCAAATGGACCTATGAAAACATAGATTACATGCGTAACCAATTAAAATCGTTAGGGTTTGGTTACGACTGGAGTCGTGAATTAGCAACATGTAAAAAAGATTATTATCGCTGGGAGCAATGGTTTTTCACGCTGCTTTTTGAGAAAGGTTTAGTCTATAAAAAGAACGCGACGGTTAACTGGGATCCTGTTGACCAAACCGTACTGGCTAATGAGCAAGTAATTGATGGTCGCGGTTGGCGTTCTGGCGCTATTGTTGAGCGCAAAGAAATACCACAGTGGTTTATAAAAATCACCGACTATGCCGAAGAATTATTAAACGATCTTGAGCAATTAACCGAGTGGCCAGAGCAAGTTAAAACAATGCAACGCAATTGGATTGGCCGCTCTGAAGGGGTTGAAATGACCTTTAAAGTAGCACAGTCAGACGAAAGCTTTGATATTTATACGACGCGCCCAGATACCTTAATGGGGGTGACTTATGTCGCGCTTGCTGCTCAACACCCTTTAACGCTTGCCGCCGCAAAAAATGACAGTGCCGTTGCCCAATTTATTGAAGCATGTAAAACCAATAAAGCAACGGAAGCTGATATGGCCACTATGGAAAAGAAAGGTGTAGACACCGGACTTAAAGCCATTCATCCATTAACGGGCGAACTCGTGCCGGTATGGGCTGCAAATTTTGTTTTAATGGACTATGGCTCTGGCGCTGTAATGTCGGTACCGGGTCATGATCAACGTGATTGGGAATTTGCCACTAAATATGGTTTAGACATTAAGCAAGTTATCACCGCAACCAATGATGACGACATCAGCACCGCTGCTATTCTTGATAAAAACACTTTGATCAATTCAGGTGAGTTTGACGGTTTAGACTTTGATGACGCTTTTAAAGCTGTTGCAGATAAATTGATCAGTGAAAACAAAGGTCAAATTAAAGTAAATTACCGTTTACGTGATTGGGGCGTTTCTCGACAGCGCTATTGGGGTACACCCATTCCAATGATTAACTTAGCAAATGGTGAGTCTGTCCCTGTGCCTTTAGATCAGTTACCCGTTGAATTGCCTGAAGATGTGATCATGAACGGCGTTACATCACCGATTAAAGATGATCCTGCATGGGCAAAAACAACCTATAACGGTGAAGAAGCTTTACGTGAAACCGATACCTTTGATACCTTTATGGAATCATCGTGGTATTACGCACGTTTTTGCTCTGCAGGCGATGATACGCAAATGCTCGACCCTGCCAAAGCTAATTATTGGTTACCTGTTGATCAATATGTTGGCGGTATTGAACACGCTATCTTACATTTGTTATACGCACGATTTTTCCACAAGTTATTGCGTGATGCCGACTTAGTTGACTGTGACGAACCTTTCAAACGTTTATTATGCCAAGGCATGGTTCTCGCTGATACTTACTATCGTGAAGCTGATAATGGTGGACAAGATTGGATTGCACCTACTGATGTTGACGTGGAACGTGACGAAAAAGGTCATGTAATTTCTGCAGTTAGCAAGATAGATGGTCTGCCGGTGATATCAGCTGGCATGAGTAAGATGTCTAAGTCTAAAAATAACGGCATTGACCCACAAGCGGTTATTCAGCAATACGGCGCGGATACCGTGCGTTTATTCATTATGTTTACTTCACCACCCGAACAAACGTTAGAATGGTCAGACACAGGTGTTGAAGGTGCTCATCGTTTCTTGAAGCGTGTTTGGAAGTTAACTTACGACTTTACTCAACAGTTTACTGCTGAACAGTCATTAAGTGATACATTATCTTTAGATGGCTTAAAACTTACACCAACGCAAAAGAACTTACGCCGCGAATTACATAAAACCATTCGTAAAGTAAGTGATGACATTGGCCGTCGTAATACGTTCAATACCGCTATTGCCGCTATCATGGAATTGATGAATCATTTATCCAAAGCAACATTAACCACTGCTGAAGATAAAGCTATTATGCAAGAAGCCATACGCGCTGTTGTATTGATGTTAACGCCAATTACACCGCATTTATGTCATCATTTATGGTGCTTAATTGGTGATAACAACTTGGTTGAAGAAACCTCTTGGCCAACGGTTGATGAGAGTGCTTTGGTTGAAGATGAAAAACTCATTATCGTGCAGGTCAACGGTAAAGTTCGCTCAAAGATCACGGTATCGGCTACAACATCAAAAGAAGATATCGAAGCATTAGGCTTAGCTGATGAAACGGTCGTTAGATTTACCGAAGGAAAAACGGTCCGTAAAATTATTTATATACCGGGTAAGTTGCTTAACATTGTCGCTAATTAGGACTTGTTCAAATATATGAAAGTGCAACACTGCTTAAAAAAATTATCATCGACGTTCAGCCATGTGCTGTTCGTCATGGTTTTATCGACGTTATTAAACGGCTGTGGTTTTAAGCTCAGAGGGGACTATTTATTACCTGATGATCTTAAAACACTTTACGTAAGCTCAACTGATAAACATGGTGAGCTCACCCGACTCGTTAAACAGCACCTAAGGGTCAATAAAGTTAATGTCGCTGAACACTTTTCTGTTGATATACCTGAGCTTCATATTTTAAAAGATAGCTTAGACAGAAGAACCTTATCGGTATTTCCTAACGGGCAAGTTGCCGCTTATGAGCTCATTTATACCATAAGCTACCAACTGAGATTTTCCAACGAAGATAGTCAAACACTACGCTTTGAATTTAATCGTGATTACCAAGACAACCCCAATATTGCCTTGGCAAAGAGCCGCGAATTAACGCTGATGTTAAGTGAAATGCGCAAAGAGGCCGCTGATAAAATATTACGCAGCTTAGCCACCATTCAACACTAATAGCTGTTAGTCATGAAAATTTATCATAACAACCTAACATCGACATTGAATCAAGGATTTAAACCAGTATGGTTAGTTTTTGGTGATGAACCTTGGCAAAAAAATAACAGTTTGGCAACGATAAAGTCAGTTGCGCTCCAACAGGGCTTTGATGAAGTTATTCGTTTCAGTGCCGACGACAAATTTGATTGGTCACTTGTTCAAGAAGAATATCAAGCGTTAAGTTTGTTTTCTAGCCAACGTATTATTGAAGTTGAAATAGTCACTGGCAAAGTCGGTGATGCGGGTAGTAAAGCACTACTTGCACTCAGTGAAAATTTTCATTGTGATGTGATACTTATCTTACACGGTCCAAAACTGGACAGCGCAGCACAAAAAAGAAAATGGTTTAAAACATTAGAAAATCTCGGCTGTTTTCTTCCTCTGTATGACATTGAAGGTAAAAAATTAAATCAATGGCTGCAAACTCAGGCACGCGCGTTAACGATTAATTTGCACCCTGATGTTGTTCCCTTGATGGTGGAGCTGTTTGAAGGTAATTTACCCGCTCTCGAACAAGAACTACAAAAGTTGTCATTACTATTTGGGCAACAACTCATTACCTGCGAAGATGCCGAAAGTATTATCATCAAACAAGCTAAATTTAATCCTTTTCAATTGATTGATGCACTGCTGATCGGTGATTTAAAAAAATGTACAACGATACTTGATCAACTACAACAAGAAGGTGTAGCCATCGGGCAGCTGATCTGGTTTGTACATAAAGAAATCATGCAACTATCCACCATGTTAGAGCAATTAGAACAAGGTAATGATATTAATGATTTGTATAAGCAATATCGAATTTGGGAAAAGAAAAAACCACTCTATCAACACGCTTTAACTCATATAACCGCCAGTAATATAAATCATGCTCAATCACGATTAGCACAAGTCGATATGATCAGTAAAACCAGCAGCGACTTTAATCACTATCTATTATTAGCTGATGTGTTAGTTACCTTATATCATGGACACATCACCTCTAAATTTTGTTTAGACTATGAGTACACCTAAAATTAGTAACGATTTGCTTAAACAAGTAATCAATGAATCAATGAATCAACCTATCCACCTACCTATTGATCAAGCAATGAAAAGGATCGGAATTTTTGGCGGCACTTTTGATCCTATCCACCTTGGGCATATTCATACAGCTAAACAAACAGCGTTGTGGCTTAATTTAGATAAGCTATTCATTTTACCTAGTCATCTGCCACCACATAAAACCAAAACATCAGCAAACACCCAACAACGTCTTAATATGGTTGAGCTTGTTTGCCGCCAAGACTCAAGTTTGACGTTAGATAAACGGGAACTTAACAAAAATACTCCTTCATACACAGTTGAAACACTCCAAGAAATAAAAAATGAGTATCCCCAAGCCCAACTTTTTTTTATCATAGGCATGGATTCCCTATTAACGTTTAGTACTTGGCATAAACATCAAGAAATTCTATCCCTGTGTCACTTAGTCGTTAATTCACGCCCAAGTTATACGCTAGATAAAAAAAATATTGAGTTAACGCAGTTATTAGCAAACCACCAAATTAATCATCCCGATGAATTACAACAACAAAAAGCGGGAGGCATATTGATACATGACACAAAAGAGTGGCATATATCATCAACTGAAATCAGAAAAAGAATTAAAAACAATCTTAATTGTGATGATTTATTGCTCAAATGCGTCATCTCATATATAAATAAAGAAGAACTTTATCGTTAATTTTTTCCAGCATTGCCTACAGTAGGTTAACCTTGGAAATAAAAAATGATATTATAGTGTGATTGAAAGACTAATTAACCGTAAAAGAGAAGATACTTTGCAAAATAAAGCGCTTACAGCATTTGTTATAGAAAAAATAGAAGATATGAAAGGTAGAGATATCATCACCTTAGATGTTGCAGAAAAATCAAATTTTGCTGATTTCATGGTTGTTTGTTCAGGCAACTCCAAACGTCATGTAAAATCCATTGCTCAATCAATTTCTCAAGAGTGTCGTGCTAAAGGCATCGAGCCATTAGGTATTGAAGGCAATGATATTGGTGAATGGTCATTAGTTGACTTAGGCGATGTGGTTGTTCATATAATGACTGATGAAACCCGTGATAAGTTCCAATTAGAACAATTGTGGGAATAATATAAACTGCAATGCGCATAACGCTATACGCTGTTGGCAATAAAATGCCAACATGGGTTACCACAGCTTTTAACGAGTATAGCCGACGTTTTCCTAGAGATATGTCATTTCATTTAGTTGAAATTTCACCTGGAAAGCGCGGCAAAAACGCTGATATTACCCGCATATTGGAAAAAGAAGGAGAACTCACCCTTGCCGCTATTCCAAAAGGAAACCGTATTGTTACTTTAGAAGTTGAAGGTAAACCTTGGACAACCCCACAACTTGCTCAGCAATTAGAGCGTTGGAACCTTGATAGCCGAGACGTTGCTTTACTTGTTGGCGGACCTGAAGGACTCGCTCCAGCTTGTATCAATGCCTCTGAACAAAAATGGTCATTATCTCCTCTAACTCTGCCACATCCTATGGTTCGTATTGTCGTTGCCGAAAGTTTATATCGGGCATGGAGTATTAATAATAATCATCCATACCATAGAGAATAATTAATGCATTCACGTCAACGTGTCTCTATTCGTAATCATACAGCTGAAGCTAATCTTTTTGCGCGTAGAACATTTATTGCCTTCCTTGGTGTACTCGTTATATTACTGATTTTATTTAGTAATATATTTAATTTGGAAATCAATTCCTACGATAAGTACCAAACACGATCAAACTCCAATCGTATAAAAATATTACCTGTTGCGCCAAACAGAGGACTAATTTACGACAGAAATGGTGTTTTGCTCGCTGAAAACAAACCCATTTATAGTTTAGAAGTGATCCCCGAAGACGTTAACGATATAAAATCTTCATTGCTAGCCATTAGTGACTTATTAGAGATCAGTACAGAGAAACAAGAAAAACTCCTTAAATCTTTAAAATCCAAGCGTCGTTTTAAACCACTAGAGCTTGATTCTCGATTGAGTGATCAACAAGTTGCGCTATTTTCTGTTAACAAACACAAATTTCCCGGTTTTTTTATTGATGCCCGTTTAAAACGCTATTATCCCTTTGCCGACCTGACCACTCATTCATTAGGTTATGTCGCCCGTATTAATAGAAGAGATACGATAAAATTAGAAGAACAAGGTCTATCGGAAAATTATGCGGCAACACGTAATATCGGTAAACTCGGTTTAGAAAAATATTATGAAGATATCCTACATGGCACCATTGGCCACCAAGAAGTAGAAGTAAATAATCAAGGTAGGATCATTCGCACCCTTGATTACACCCCGCCCCTTCCAGGTAAAGATATCATTTTAACCATTGATATCGAATTACAAATGATCGCCAAGCGTGCTTTATCCGGAAAACGCGGTACTGTTGTTGCCATAGATCCCCGTAATGGTGACGTTTTAGCCATGTACTCAAATCCAAGTTTTGACGGTAATCTATTTGTTCATGGTATCAGCAGTAAAAATTATAAAAAACTACTCAATTCAAAGGATCTACCGTTAATTAACCGTTCGGTACAAGGTTACCCTCCGGCATCAACTGTAAAGCCACTGCTCGCCTTATTGGGTCTTGAGGAACAAGCCATTACCCAATCTACTCGTATCTATGATCCCGGTTGGTTTCAATTAAAAGGTATTAAACACAAATACCGTGACTGGTGGGCACCAGGCCATGGTTGGGTCGATCTAAACCGAGCAATAGAGCAATCTTGTAATGTTTATTTTTACAAATTAGCCTCTAAGTTAGGTATCGATAACATCACCCACATGATGAGAAGGTTTGGTTTTGGTGATTATACCGGCATCGATATTTATGAAGAAAGTCGCGCGATCTTACCCAGCGTAGAAATGAAACGAACACGTTATAACAAACCTTGGTATACCGGCGATACTATTGCTGTTGGCATTGGTCAAGGTTATTGGACAACCACCCCATTACAATTAGCACAAGCGATATCGATTTTAACCAATAAGGGGCAAATTAAAGTCCCTCACATGTTAAAATCAACCACAGAACTTCAAGCAAGTATTGATGATAAAACGGGTATTTCAACTGCTACGTTAGTGACTAATGAAGTAGACTTTGTAGAAAAACCGCCGATTGTATTAAGTCAGCCTAAAAATTGGGATCTAGTCCTCGATGCTATGCATAATGCCGCGCAGAAAAAGGGAGCTACAGCCTATGACGTTTTTAAAGGCAGTAAATATGACGCTGCGGGGAAAACAGGTACAGCTCAACTCGTTAGTAAAAAACAAGATGAAAAGTATGACGCTAATTCAATCAAAGAAAGCCAACGCAATAATGCGATGTTTGTTTCATTTGCGCCTTATGAACATCCCGAGATCGTCGTCGCTGTAGCGGTCGAAAATGTGAGTATCGGGGGCGGTGGTACCAATGCAGGCCCTGTTGCTCGCCAAATAATGGATCAATACTTTGGTGATCGAGAAATTATGAGTAACGATAAAACTCGTCATCCACAACATGACAATACTTACGGTGCAAAAAGTAAGTAAATTTATTAAGTTGAGATATTAAGTGAGACAAAACTAGTGCGTAATACCGGACACGACCAACAAAAGTACCAAACACTATGGCAGCGCTTGCACATTGATTTACCTTTACTTATTGGTATATTAAGCCTAATGATCTTAGGTTTATTTGTTGTTTATAGTGCGGGTGGGCAAGAAATAGGTATCGTTATTCGACAAGCAATCAGGCTTGGTATAGCATTGGTTGTTATGTTTTTAGTAGCTCAAATCCCCCCTTTGTCTTATCAAAAATGGGCCGTGCCCGTCTTTATTATCGGTTTGTTATTACTCGTTGCGGTATTACTGTTTGGCTATGTTGGCAAAGGTGCGCAACGCTGGCTTGATTTAGGTTTTATGAAGTTTCAACCCTCGGAAATCATGAAGCTCGTTGTACCTATCACTATCGCTTGGTACTTAAGCCAATATGACTTACCGGCTAAGTTACCCAAGATAATTATCGCTTTTATATTGGTATTACTACCCACATTACTTATTGCAAAACAACCAGACTTAGGTACATCATTATTAATTGCTAGCTCCGGTATTTTTGTTATTTTTCTTGCCGGCGCAAGTTGGAAGTTAATTATGTTGTGTATCGGATTAGCAGCAAGTTTTGCCCCTATTCTTTGGATGTTTTTGATGAAAGACTACCAAAAGCAACGGGTACTCACCTTTCTTAACCCGGAACAAGATCCCCTTGGCTCAGGTTATCATATTATCCAATCTAAAATAGCGATAGGTTCTGGCGGCTTAAACGGCAAAGGCTGGTTGCAAGGGACTCAATCTCAATTAGAGTTTTTACCTGAGCGTCATACCGACTTTATTTTTGCGGTATTTAGTGAAGAATTTGGTCTCATAGGTGTCGCTTTGCTACTAACGGTTTACTTAGCTATCGTGATGCGGGGTTTATGGATTGCCGTTCATGCGCAACACGCATTTACCAAACTGCTCGCCGGCAGTTTAACATTGACCTTTTTTGTCTACGTTTTTGTTAATATTGGCATGGTCTCAGGTTTATTGCCTGTTGTGGGTGTGCCGCTACCCTTAGTCAGTTATGGTGGTACTTCAATGGTGACCTTAATGGCTGGTTTTGGTTTAATTATGGCGGTAGGTACACATCGACGTTTCCATGCATAATAGGTCGTATGCTACCTTTTTAGATATAGTAGGTTAATATCCCGTGAGACATTTAAAGTTCATTATCTTAATGTTGTTAATAAATGCCTGTAGTAGCCAAACAGGACGTTATCAACAACAAAATGACAGTACCCCAAGCAGAACCCCATTCAACTCAGAATTACAAGATGCTATCCCCAGAGATGAACCGCAAAGTCGTGGTGGTAATAAACATTATCAGGTACGCGGCAAGCATTACCAAGTTTTAGGTTCCGCTGATGATTTTCAGCAAACAGGTACCGCGTCATGGTATGGTAAAAAATTTCACGGGCACTTAACCTCAAATGGTGAAATTTATAACATGTATAGTATGAGCGCAGCTCATAAAAACGTGCCCTTACCTACCTACCTTAAAGTCGTTAACAACGACAATAATAAATCAGTCATCGTCAGAGTAAATGACCGTGGCCCTTTTCACCAAAGCCGTATAATTGATTTATCTTATAGCGCAGCTTATAAACTTGATATGTTAAAAACAGGTACTGCAAATGTCACTATCACCAGCATTAACGACAGTCCACTAATAAAAATCGATTCAAAACAAATACCGACAACAGTTACAAAGGTAGTGCAAACGCCAAGTAATGAGGCGCTTACCCCTTCTGGAAAATACATTCAGGTGCTTGCGACCAGTAATAAAATTCAGGCACAAAAAGCAGCCTCAGCTTTGTCGATGTTATATCAAAAAGACACAATATCCCCCAATAAGAATGGCATTTTTCGTGTCCTAATGGGACCTTTTATTGATAAAAAAGAATTAGAAATGACCTTAATAAACCTCAAACAACAGGGTTATCCCAACGCATTTAAACGCCTTAATTATGCTCATATTAATGAGTAATGAGCCTTGTGACAATCTACCTACCTAATATCCAACATGAAAAGTAACAAATTGGCGTGAAATGGCAGATAGCAATCAAAGTCAAAGATGCTATACTGCTGAAAAATCTCGTTTGTTTTTCATTATATAAGCTCTAAAAAGGAACATTATGCCTCGATATTTGGCTAAAAAAATGGCCCATTCACCAATCAAAACCATCGCACTTATTAGTTCACTCACGTTCGGTGTTATTTCACTTTCCCATGCTGCAACGATTATTCCCGCTCCTCCATCTGTAAATGCTAAAGGTCATATATTAATAGACTACAATACCGGAAAAGTTATTGCAGAAGAAAATGCTGACATTTTATTAGCACCCGCTAGCCTAACTAAAATGATGACAAGTTATATCATAGGTAAAGAGCTTGAGTCAGGCAATATAAGTAATGATGATAAAGTCATGATCAGTGAAGCTGCCTGGGCAAAAAACTTTCCTGATTCATCAAAAATGTTTATTGAAGTAGGCACAGAAGTCCCAGTAAATTTATTAAATCAAGGGATCATCGTTGCTTCAGGAAATGATGCTTGTGTCGCTATGGCCGAACATATTGCAGGTAGTGAAGGCGCTTTCGCTGATCTGATGAATGCACATGCTGAACAGTTAGGCATGAGCAGTAGTTATTTTGAAAATAGCCACGGACTTGATAGCAAAGAACACAAAACAACAGCTCGTGATATGGCAACATTAGCCGTAGCGTTAATTCGTGATGTTCCTAATGAATATGCGATATACAAGCAAAAGTCATTCAAATATAACAACATTAAACAATATAACCGTAACAGCTTGTTATGGGACAAAAGCATGAATGTCGATGGTTTAAAAACAGGCCATACCTCACAAGCAGGTTATAGTTTAGTTACTTCAGCAACCAAAGGTACTATGCGATTAGTGAGTGTTGTGATGGGCACTAAGAGTGAACGCGCCCGTAAAGTTGAGAGTAAAAAACTGCTCAACTACGGTTTTAGATTTTTTGAAACCTATACACCATATAAAGCAGGTGAAAAATTTGTCGCGAATCGAGTTTGGATGGGCGATAGTAAAGAAGTTGACCTAGGTATTTTAGTTGATACGCCTATCACCATCCCTCGTGGTCAACGAAAAAACCTAAAAGCAAACTTTGAATTAACTAAGCAGTTAACCGCACCTTTAGCTAAAGGCACGGTAGTGGGTAAATTGTTCCTGCAATTAGACGGCGAAGATATTGCTGAATACCCTCTGGTTACTTTACAAGAAGTAAATGAAGGCAGTATGTTTAGTCGTTTGGTTGATTATATTAAGTTACAGTTCGCTGACTAATCGAAATTTATAGATAATATTCCTAATTCAAAACTCGGCAGCTGCCGAGTTTTTGTTTTTACAATTGAAACAACAACTTATTACCGTTCATTTTACTTCCAAAAAAGCTTTGATTGTAATTAGCGATCCTCCATAAATTAATGATAAAATAGCCGTATTATTGATGGGTTATCCCTAGCGACTATTTTATAGAGAAAAAGAATGCAAACTAAGTTTGATGAATTATTAGAATTTCCAACCGTATTAAACTTTAAAGTGATGGGTGTTGCTTGCGATGAACTGCCTGACTTAATCATTGCTGAATTACAAAAGCATACGCCAGACGATTACTATCCAAAAATAAAACCAAGCTCCAAAGGAACTTATCATTCGGTAGCTATTGCGGTCACTGTCACCAGTAAAGAGCATATCGAGACAATCTATAAAACATTAACGGCGATTGAAGAAGTACGTTACGTATTGTAAATACATACATAATAATACCCCTAGTTTTTCAACGGTGTAATACAACTATTATTTGGTTATAATACGCTACCTTGAATTTTAAAAGGTTAATAAGTGAATAACACGTTAATAATTCGTCAACTCGGCAATGCAGATTACCAAGAAGTATGGCAAGCAATGCAGAGTTTTACCGATAATAGAGGCGCACATACACTTGATGAGTTATGGCTAGTAGAGCACCCAGCCGTTTTTACTCAAGGGCAAGCAGGTAAAGAAGAACATCTATTGATGCCCGGCGATATACCCGTAGTTAAGGTAGATAGAGGTGGTCAAGTCACTTATCACGGTCCCGGTCAACAGGTTCTCTATTTTATGATCAACTTACGTCGACGAAAAATAGGTGTCCGCCAACTGGTAACCTTGATCGAAAACAGTATTGTTGCCGCCTTGGCTGATTATAATATTCTAGCTTATGCAAAAGCAGATGCGCCCGGTGTTTATGTTGATAATAAAAAAATTGCTTCTTTAGGGCTACGAGTTCGTAAAGGCTGTTCATTTCATGGTTTAGCCCTGAATGTAAATATGGACTTATCGCCATTCTTACGTATTAACCCTTGTGGTTATGCTGGGCTTGAAATGATACAAACAATTGATATAAATGGACCTAAAACACTTATCGATGCAAGTAATGCATTAGTTAAACAGGTAGTCGATTTACTCGATATACAACATATTCGTTATAAAACAGGATTGGAAATATACCATGAGCATTAAATCTTCACGTATAGAGCCCGGCACAAAATTACGTGATGCCGATAAAATGGCACATATCCCTATTAAAGTGGTGACATCAGAACGCGAAACTATGTTGCGTAAACCTAAATGGTTACGAATTAAATTACCAAGAACCACTGATAAAATTGACGCAATAAAATCAGCGTTACGTAAACATGACTTGCATTCAGTATGCGAAGAAGCTTCATGCCCCAACCTCTCAGAATGTTTTAATAATGGTACTGCTACCTTTATGATTTTAGGTGACATTTGTACTCGCCGTTGCCCTTTTTGTGATGTTGGTCACGGTCGTCCTCTGGCTGTTAATCAAGATGAACCAAGAAAATTAGCACTTACGTTAAAAGACATGAAGCTTAAATACGTTGTGATCACCTCTGTAGACCGTGATGATTTACGTGATGGCGGTGCACAACAATTCGCCGATTGTATTACTGAAATTCAAGAACATGCACCACATACTAAAGTAGAAATCTTAGTGCCTGATTTTCGTGGTCGTATGGACAAAGCATTAGAAATTCTCAATAACACACCTCCAGCTGTATTTAATCATAATCTAGAAACAGCGCCACGTTTGTATACCAAAGCTCGTCCAGGTGCTAACTATCAATGGTCATTAGATTTATTAAAACAATTTGGCGAAGCAAATCCTACTGTGCCCACTAAATCAGGTTTAATGGTTGGTTTAGGTGAAACTAACGAAGAAATATTACAAGTAATGCGTGATTTACGCAGTCATGGTGTCTCTATGTTAACTATTGGTCAATATTTACAACCAAGTAAACATCATTTACCTGTTGAGCGTTATGTACACCCTGATGACTTTGCTATGTTTAAGACTGAAGCTGACAAAATGGGTTTTGCGCATGCGGCTTGTGGACCACTAGTGAGATCTTCTTATCATGCTGATAAGCAAGCAGCGGGGGAAGAAGTAAAATAAAGCATATAGCCCGCTAAAAAATGGTCGTGTTTTATTTACTCTAAAGCCTCATCCTTGATGGGGCTTTTTATTATAGGTACAGTCCCTGAATCAGGTAAATGACTGTACTTTAAATAACTCGAAAATATACTGTCTTGATCAATTTGCTTAATTAAACGATCTAACTTTGTTTTTAATTTATTACCGGCTTCATTTTTTGCAACAGCGATACTCACAGCAACCTCACCAATCGATTGGTAATAAACTTTTTGTTGTGCACTTTGTGCTTGTAGTAGACTCATCACGGAAACGCGTTCAAAAATTAAAACATCAATACGTCCCTTAAGTAATAAAGAAACAAGTTGGTTTAACGTTGATGTTTCAATGAATTTACTACGAGCTATGCCCGTTTTATCGGCAAAGAAATCGGCATTGCCTAATGTTGTGCCAATACGACCTTGTTGCAAATTATCACTATTAAAGTATTTTTTATCTAAGCTGAATAAATCAGACTTTGTTGATACTTGCCAATCAAGCTCCTGTGCATATTGATAAAAAGCTGTTGTTTCAAGTTTTTTTGGTGTGGGACCTGCAATATCAATACGATTAAACTCTAATTCATGCTTAGCGCGTGCATAAGTCATCATAATAATATCGAACTTTAGATCTGATATTTTTTCAATCGATCTTAACATATCAACACTATACCCCGTAGCTTGCGCTGTAATAAACGGCGGAAAGGGTTCCATACCCACGGTTATATTTTGCGCGCTACAAGTACAAAAATATCCATTGATGAAGATGCCAAAATACCAGCCTAGTTTCATAGTCCTCCAATAATATTGTAAATAACCTTAGTAAGCTAAAGCTTGCTGGGTTATATAGCCGTTCCACTTTACATTGTAGTATCTCTAAGCAAGATCACAATCACAGTATCACATACTAAGCTAGGCTCGTACCTGTATATCTTTAGGTATAAACAATGCAATCAAAGCAGCAGATAAGGCCATAATAGCAGCAAAATTAAAAGCCGTTATAGCGCCATGACCATCTAGCCATAGTGTGCCCGCAACGTAAGCCCCCATTGCGCCACCAAGTCCATAAACACCGCCAATATAGATAGCCTGTCCTCTACTTTGCTGGCTGCGCTCAAAATGTCGTTGAATATATTGAATAGAAGCGGTGTGATATAGACCAAAGCTAGCGGCATGAATCACTTGTGATACCGCTAAAATCCATACAGATGAACCAAAGTTCCCCATTAAATACCAGCGAATCGCCGTGACAAACATACTAAAAACAAGTAATTGCTTAATGGTAAAGTGTTTAAATAATCGCCCTGCAATGATAAATATAACGATTTCAGCAATAACACCAATTGAAATGAGTAAACCCACAGCAAAACCAGGATAATTTAGATCACGTAGAAATAAGGCAAAAAAGCCATAATAAGGGCCAAAACTTAGTTGTAATAAAAGTCCGGAAACAAAAAACAACATAAAGCCAAGATGTAAGAATTTAGTTTTTATTGAAGACGTTTTTTGTTGTTGTGATGCGTGTATTTTAGGTTGCTTTATTTGTAAAGTTGAGAAGAATAATCCCAACAATATAATTACGCCAACAACAGTAAAGGCATTAGCATTAAAACGCTCAATAGCTTCTCCCGTGATCACAGCTGCTGCGATGAAACCTATGCTGCCCCATAAACGAATACGTGAGTATATTTTAGCATTACGACGAATTGAATTTAGCGTCATAACCTCAAGCTGAGGTAATATTGCAGTCCAGAATAAACTGAACAAAGCTAAACTAAAGGTAATCGACCAATAGCTTTGCAGCCAAAATAAAACCAAAAAACTCAGGCAAGCAAGCAAAGAACCTAGTCTAATAATAGGTAATTGTTTACCTGTTTTATCTGCAACAACCGCCCACAGTGTTGGCCCAACAATACGAGTTGCAGTAACAATGGCAAGAATTTCACCGATAGCAAGAGATGAGAAGCCCTTGCTATCTAGGAATACCGATAAATAAGGGGTGATTAGCCCTAAAACACTAAAGTACCAAAAGTAACTTAATGACAATCCTTTAAACAACGACAAGCTCATTAATGATACTCAGTTTTATGTATAATTTTAACGCGTAATATCAGGTGTGACACAGTGTACGTCAGCATTTTGTGCTCGATGTCTTAAGTAATGATCCATCAAGGTAAGTGCTAACATAGCTTCGGCAATGGGCACTGCTCGAATACCAACACACGGATCATGTCGTCCTTTTGTCACTATTTCTGCAGAATCTCCCGCTAAATCAACTGTTTTACCACTGACACCTATACTTGATGTCGGTTTAAGAGCCAAATGCGCAATAATAGACTGCCCTGATGAGATCCCGCCTAAAACACCACCGGAATGATTACTTGCAAAACCTTCAGGCGTTAATTCATCGCGGTGTTCAGAGCCTTTTTGATTAACAACAGCAAAGCCATCACCTACTTCAACACCTTTAACCGCATTAATGCCCATCAAGGCGTGTGCAATATCGGCATCGAGACGATCAAATATCGGCTCACCTAAGCCAACAGGTACATTATTGGCAACTACGGTAATTTTAGCGCCGATGGAATCTTTTTTACGCATAATACCGCGTAACAGTTCATCCAAAGGTTCTATTTTATTGGCATCAGGAAAGAAAAATGGATTGGTTTCTACAATATTCCAGTCAATATTTTCAGCACATATTTCACCAATTTGGGTCACACAACCTTGAATGGTCATACCAAATTTTTGTTTTAAATATTTTTTAGCAACCGCTCCTGCGGCAACGCGCATTGCCGTTTCTCTTGCTGAGGAACGCCCACCACCGCGGTAGTCTCTAATGCCATACTTTTGCCAGTAAGTGTAATCAGCATGCCCCGGACGGAAAGTTTGGGCAATATCGCCATAATCTTTTGAGCGCTGATCCGTATTTTCTATTAATAATCCTATGGGTGTACCGGTAGTTTTTCCCTCAAAAACGCCTGACATAATTTTAACTACATCAGCTTCATTACGAGCGGTTGTAAAACGAGATTTACCCGGACGACGTCGGTCAAGGTCATGCTGTAAATCAGCTTCGCAAAGTTCAATGCCGGGCGGGCAACCATCAATGATAGCCCCTAAACCTAAACCATGGCTTTCGCCAAAAGAAGTAACTGTAAATAATTTTCCAAACGTATTGCCTGACATGCTTACTTAACACCTATTATTTATTGTTAAATGGGTAAAGTTGGTAATTACTTTCTTTACGCTGCGGTTAACTTTTAATTTAACTTTCGTATTTTGCTTTCTTATTGCGATTTTTAGTTGGTTTTATTCTTTTATTTGCTGTTTAATATCATCCGTAAACTCAATCAATTGTGCTTTTGTTAACATAAATACACCATGCCCACCGCGTTCAAATTCTAGCCACTTAAATGGTACCATCGGGTAAACAGCTTCAACGTGTATTTGTGAATTCCCCACCTCACAGATAAGAATACCATTATCATTTAAATGTGATGCTGCTTCATTTAAGATCCTTCGTACAATATCTAAACCATCCAAACCACTACCAAGCCCCATTTCAGGTTCATGTGAATATTCTTGTGGTAATGAGTCAACATCGTCTTGATCAACATAAGGGGGATTACTAACAATTAAATCATAACTTAAGCCTAAAACCCCAGAAAAAACGTCAGACTGAATTGGAATAACTTGTTCTGTTAAGCCATGACTCTCGATATTTATCTGAGCAACATTCAATGCGTCAATAGATAAGTCGACCGCATCAATTTCTGCGTTTGGAAATGCGTAAGCGCAAGCAATAGCAATACAACCACTGCCCGTACATAAATCAAGAATATGCGCAGGAGGGCTATCTTCAGCAATAATGTCCTTAAAAGAATTTTCAATAAGCTCACCAATAGGTGAACGTGGTACAAGAACTCTTTCGTCAACATAAAAAGGTAAATTAGCAAACGTCGCTTGATTCGTTAAATACGCGGCAGGAATACCTTCAACAATACGGCGATTAACAATATCAAGCAGCGCTAATTTTTCATCGTTAAGCAACCTACAACTAAAAACTTGCTTGGTCAATTCTTCCGGTAAATTCAAGACCGACATCACCAATGTAGTCGCTTCATCCCACGCATTAGTTGTTCCATGACCAAAAAAGAGTTCGGCCTGATTAAACTCGCTGGTGGCATATCTTAAAAAGTCACCAATAGACTCTAATTGTGCTGCCACTAATGTGTGATTTGTTTCGCTCAAGATGCTTCCTATGCTCATTCATGATGAGTAATTAATTAGGGTTTGATTATACTTTTACTTGTTATTAACTAACAATGTTTTTAGACTTATTAGATGAAATTAAAAGATACCTTAACACCACAAGAAAAAAAGCAATTCAAAGATGCGATCGGTAAAGTAAAACCTCTGATACAAGACAAGATTATTCCGGTGAAAAAGGCAATCAAGCACAAAGCTTCATCCACAAAGATCCGTGATGCAAAACAACATGCTCAATTTCATTTTTCAGACGAATTTGAACCTAACCTAAATAAGCAAGGCCCAGTACAATATGTACGCGACGGTGTTGATACTTTTGCAGCGAAGAGCTTACGTAGAGGCCAATATAGTCCTGACCTGATATTAGACTTACATGGGTTAGACCAACAACAGGCAAAATTAGAATTGGCAGCACTTTTATATGCCTGTCAAAAAGAACATGCACATTGTATATGCATTGTGCATGGTTTGGGTTCAAGAGTATTAAAAAATAAAGTGCCGCATTGGTTGGTACAACACCCTGATGTAATGGCTTTTCACCAAGCTCCTTTAGAATGGGGTGGTAAAGGAGCAATACTTGCGCTGGTCGAATTAAATGATAAATTTAACTAATATTAACTAATATTCACTAATAATCACTAATATTAGTTAAGCCACTAACACAAATCGTTAGGTGAAATTAACCGCGTTAAATGTCCTTTCATCCGTTTATTATCATAATCAATTTCAGCAATAGCGGCCGTTTGAAAAATAGGCGTATTTTGTTCAACGGTTAATTCCGCAACTAAATAACTCACAAGCGGCATATGCGATACAATAAGTAAGGCATCACAACGCTCAGCGACACAAACGCCATCAATATAATCATGAACTTGACGAGCTGAGCCTGCAGGAGTAATAAAGTCTAGCGTCGATAAAGCCGATGAACTACTGATTGATGACATCATCAAGTTTGCTGTTTGTTGAGCTCGTTCAAATGGGCTGACCAAGACCTGACAGAACTCGGGCTTTTTATTAGATAGCCACTTGGCCATCACCGCAACCTCAAGAGCGCCCAACTCTGTCAATTTGCGCTTTGCATCAGAAATTCCCGTAGGGCTTGCTTGACCATGTCGCATAATAAAAATTTGCATAAACTTTCCAAGTATGAAAAACATACCAACAGCTTGTTAGAATTGCGGCTATAATATAGGAAACTTTGAATTTTTATAACAACTGTTTAGAATAAAATAGACTCACCTTATTCCATACGGTAATTTAGAACTCAATCAGCATAAAATAAACAAACGCTTACCTTGAAACGCGGGGTTATATATAGCATGGAGACTACGTTGAAAAAAAGCCCCAATGACCCTAAACACTATCAAGCGATAACATTATCTAATGGTTTACGTGTATTATTAGTTGAAAATAATGAAACCAAAAATTCAGCTGCTGCTTTAGCCGTTAATGTTGGCCATTTCAATGATCCTGTTGATCGACAAGGCATGGCACACTTTCTTGAACACATGTTATTTCTCGGCACTAAAAAGTACCCTGATGGCAGTGAATATCAAAAGTTCATTAATCAATATGGCGGTAGTAATAATGCTTGGACAGCAACAGAGCATACTTGTTTCTTTTTAGATATTAATCATCAATATTTTGAAGATGCTCTTGACCGCTTCAGTCAGTTCTTCACTGAACCTTTGTTATCAGAAGAGTTTGTCACTAAAGAGCGAGAAAATATTGATGCTGAATTTAAGTTAAAACTTAAAGATGATATTAGGCGCCTTTATGACGTACATAAGGAAACGATCAATCAAGCACACCCTTTTTCCAAGTTCTCCGTAGGAAATACCGAAACGCTAGCAGATCACAACGACACCAGTATTAGAAGCGAAATAAAAGCCTTTTTTGACGAGCATTATCAGGCAAGTCATATGACATTAGTGCTTGAAGGTCCTCATACCTTAAATACACTAAAGAAATATGCAGAGCAAAAATTTGGTTCAATTGCTGACACTAATAAAGCGCCCCCCCCGATCCAAGCCCCTTTATATTTACCCGAACATCAACAATTATTTATTCAAGTAAAGCCCGTTAAAAATGATAAACAACTCATTATTAGCTTTGCAATGCCAAGTATCGACCAATTTTATCGTCATAAACCAGAGTCAGTACTCGCTTATCTAATCGGTCATGAAGGACCAGGTAGTATTTTATCCTTACTAAAATCGAAACAATGGGCGATGGGATTAACCGCAGGTTCGGGGATCAATGGCTCAAATTTCAAAGACTTCAATATCAGTATTCAATTAACCGATGAGGGTGAACTGCATATTGAGCAAATCATCGACATCGTTTTTGCTTATATCACCTTACTTAATAAAGAGACTCTTGCTGAGTATTATTATCAAGAAAAAAAATCCATTGCCGAATTATCTTTTCATTATCATGAAAAACAAAAGCCATTAGACTCTGTCTGTCAATTAGTGATTAATATGCAGCATTACCCCGTTGACGATTACATTTTTGGTGATTATGTTATGGATGGTCAATGCCCTGAAATCACCAAAGATATGCTCTCATATCTAACAGCAAGTAATATGCGCTTGGTGCACATTAGTCAAAATAATACTTTTGATAAAACAAGTCGTTGGTATCGTGTTCCTTATGCCATACAGAAAATAGAAGAAAACAAAATAACTAAGTGGTCATCTTGTCAACAAAATGACGCTATCTTTTTACCTGGTGAAAACCCCTATATCGTTGCTAATCCAAAAGTATTAACACACCCAGATAACGAAAATAAAAACCAACAAATCCCAAAACTTATCGAAAAAGAGTGTGGCTACTCATTGTGGTATAAAGCTGATACTACTTTCAACGTGCCTAAAGGTTATATTTATATTGGTATTGATGCACCGATCACCATAGCCAATAATAAAAATATTGCCATGAGCCGGTTATTTGTCGACTTATTTAGTGATGCTATTATTGAACAACATTACAACGCTGAATTAGCAGGTATACATTATCACCTATATTCTCACCAAGGTGGCATGACGCTGCAACTGTCAGGTCTTAGTGAAAAACAAGGTGATTTACTCACCTTGCTACTGAACAGTTTAAAAACTCAACAAGTAGCAGAGCAACGCTTCAATTTAATTAAACAACACTTAACTATCCATTGGCAAAACTCAGATACCAGTAAATCTATCTCACAACTGTTTTCTATATTAAGCTCTACGATGCAGCCAAAGAACCCCAGTAGTGAGGTGTTAGCTGCCGTACTAGATGAAGTTAGCTATGCTGATTTTGTGATTTTTAGTCAACAAATTTTCACCCAAGTATCCATTGATGTATTAATCCATGGTAATTGGCATCAAAGTCATGCCCAAGATATTAGCGAGCAAATTAAACAAGCTTTTGCACAGCAAACGAGTGACCAACATCAAGTGCACGTTCCTGTACTCGACTTACAAGAACAAGGTGAGATTTTACTGCCTCTAATACTGCCTGAACATGACCATGCCACCGTATTATATTATCCTTTAGCTGATAAAACGTTACATACTATTGCTAAAACCATGATTGCTAGCCAATTACTATCACCCGTATTTTTTCAAGAAATGCGTACTGAAAGACAATATGGTTACCTTGTTGGTGTCGGCTTTATTCCAATTAATCGCTATCCTGGCATTGCATTTTATATACAATCGCCGCATACCGAATCAACCATTTTAATCAATGCTATTGATGAATTTATTGAAGAGAGTTTGACGCATCTATCAGCGATGCCTGAAGAAGCATGGCAACATTTACAACAGGGTTTGGCGGGTCAATTACAAGAAAAAGATTCTAACCTTAGGATAAAAAGCCAGCGGTTTTGGGCTGCTATATGCAATAACGAGGGTAATTTTGACCAAAAACAAAAATTAATTTCAGCAATATTGTCGTTAACGTTAGCAGATATCCATGACTTTATCGCTACATTACTAGCTAAATCAAATCATCCAGATCGTATAACCCTAGCTACTTTCACCAGTACAGAACATCATATGGAACGACTAAACAATAAAAACAAAAATAGTGAAAAAACTCAAGATATCAAAGGATTATTAAAAAATTGCCAAAGAAAATATTAAACCTGCCGATAACAATTATAACAACTGCTTTGGTGAATGGTTAATGTACACCCGTTAAACATTCACCACAGGCGAGTGAAATAGTTGACTTAAGCTAAGCCATCCATTGTAATAGTCACTCTCCACGTAGCATATACAAAAATAATAATTAACATGTTATCTAATAAGGTTGTCTTAGTGCATAACTTCTCAAGCCAGTTAATGATGTCAAATTTTGCCACCATATCCCGAATAATTTCTGCAGCCTTAGTCACTTTATATCTACTAACGGTTAGTTCACTCTCATTAGCAGCAACAATGACTTCTCCGATAAAGTTCGAACAATTAACCACGAAAGACGGACTTTCACAAAGCTATGTTTATGACATGGTACAAGATCAACAAGGTTTTATTTGGATTGCTACGCAAGATGGGTTAAATCGTTATGATGGGGATAAATTTGTTCACTATCGCCACAATATATTAGAACCAAATTCTCTTGCTAATAATTTTATTCGAAAAGTATTCATTGATAAGGATAATACTTTGTGGGTAGGTACTGATAATGGTCTGAGTAAATTTAACCGTCAAACAAACGATTTCAGAAACTTTACCACTAATGAAAATAACCACGCATCATTAAAAGACAATGTCATTTGGAATATTTACCAAGATAAAAAAAATAAATTATGGATTACAACAGAACAAGGCATTCATAAATACAATGCAAAAACAAACGAATTTGAACGTATCAGAATTCTCAAATATGAAAAAAAACTTAAAGAAATCCGTACTGTTTACCAAGATAGTAAAAATAATTTCTGGTTTGGCACCTATGAAAACGGTATTTATCTAGCGGAAACTAATGGCGTTGATAATACATTATCGGAAACCTTCCATCTAAAAACAGAAAAAAACAAGTGGAATTTATCCATACCTGCTACAACTTTATACGATATAGAACTTATAGATAATCAATATTGGCTAGCAACAGATTTTGGCGTATATGTGCTTGATGAAAATTATCAATTAGTAAAACACTATAATTCATTAGAAGATGATGGAAAATTACTTTCCAACGAAGTGCGAAGTATAGTACAAGTTAATGTTTCGACTATCTGGATAGGTACATCAAAGGGAATTTCAGCAATAAATTTACATGATAATTCGTCCTTGCACTATCAAAAACCACTTTCACTAACTGATAATAAAATTTACACTTTAATAAAAGACAATGCTGATAAAATATGGGTAGGTACGAGCGACGGTATAAATACTTTCAACCCTATTTCAACACTGTTTGAACATTATTTATTTAATGAGCAAAAAGAAAAACAAAACATAGAAGCAATTGTGGAACTCTCTGATAACACCGTTTTATTTGCAAGAGAAAATGCCGGTATTTATAGTATGTCCGTATCAGGAAATACCACGAAGTTAGACATAAAACTCGATGATAATATTTCTCATATCGTATCTAATACTAGCAATGAGGTTTTTTTTAGAACCTATTCAAATCGCCTTTATCAATACAATATCGCGAATAAAAATCTAATAGAACATAAGAATTGGTACAATAACGCACAACACCCTATAGAAAACAGACTCTTTTTAGTAGATACCAGTATTTGGTTCATCAATAGCGATTCATTACTTACAAACTATAACGTTGATATACATAATTTTAACTTAAGTGTTTTTCCCGAAAAATATAAATTTACTAGCTTAACTAAAAGCAAAACTAAACATCTTTGGTTGACAACATCCACAAACGAACTAATTTCGTATACTCCGGATTATAAAGAATTAAAGGTGATTCCTGTTTCGCATGATGAGAAATATCTTTTAAGTAAAACGAGTAATATATCGGTGTCAGATAAATGGGCTTGGCTCAGTTCTTTTGAACAAGGCTTAATGTTAATCAATAAAAAAAGCAATCGTTCGTGGGTATTCAACAATAAAAATGGCCTAAAAAACAATCTGATCAATGATATATTTATTGATGATAATGATAATGCTTGGTTTAGCACGAACAAAGGTATTAGCAGTATTGACCCTCAGAATAGAATAGTAAAAAATTTCGGCGAAAATTTTGGTGTAACAAGAAATGAATTTATGAGTGGTAGTGGATTAAGTTCATCAAACGGTATTATTTATTTCGGTGGTCTTAACGGTTTCCATTCATTTGAACCCAGTGAAGTTTTGGCTGTACTTCAACAGCCCTCTTTACCTGTGTTTACAGATTTATTAATTGCCAATAATAGAGTACGGATTAAAAGTGAAGTTTCAGCATTCGAGAATGTTAATGATTTCACTTTGTCAAAGCAACTCAACGAACTTGAACAATTAATATTAAAACATGAACAGTCCCCTTTTAGCATTGAGTTTGTTTCGCCAAATATAAAGTTAGCAAACCAAATTAAATATCGTTATCGATTAACAGGATTAGAAGAAAACTGGATTGAAACAGGTATTGATAATCGAAGGGCTACATACACTAACTTAGATGCTGGTGATTATAGTTTTGAAGTACAAGCAATTGATTTATTAGACTCAGCTAAAAGTGATATAACATCTATAAAAATAACCATTATGCCGCCATGGTGGTTATCAAGAACCGCCATATTCATTTATTCCTTTATGTCGCTACTAGTCGCCGCTTACATACTGCAGCAAATCCGCCACAAACGTCTATATCACTTGCAAATAAAACTCAGTGAGGAACGTTTAAAGCTGTCTTTATGGGGCAGCGGCGATGAGATGTGGGATTGGAATATTAAACAAGGTAAGATATTTCGTTCCAATATTTGGGGTGTTCTGGAATTCCCTCAAGATGGGAGAAGAAATGTCGGTGCAGAAGAAACCAATATCAACACCAAAGATTTAGAGCGCGTAAAAGAGGCGTTAAATGACCACTTTGACAAGAAAACCGACCATTTTGAAGCGACCTATCGTGTACGAGATAAAGATGATAAATGGATCTGGGTGCTCGACCGCGGAAAAATCGTAGAACGAGATGAAAAAGGTGTCGCTACTCGTATGACAGGTACCTTAAAAGATATCAGTAAAATAAAGCGTGCCGATGCAAGATTAAGGCTCTTTGCCAAATGTATTGAAAATATTTCCGATGCGGTCGTTATCTATGATCGCACTTTTAAGATTGTTGATGTTAATAAATCCTATCAACGTATCACCCGGAAGAGTAAGGCTTCAGTAATGGGTAATGCCTTGTCTTTTAGTCAATATCCTGAGAGTTTCCGCCAAGCAGTCAAACAACATTTACTCTCAAAAGGTAGTTGGCATGGGGAGATTGAAAGTAAACATGATAACGGTGAGCAATATTATACCGCCCTCAATATCGATGTTATTAAAGATGAAAATCAAAGTATTTCGCACTTCGTTGGTGTTTTTTCTGATGTTACCGAGCGTAAAGCCAATGAAGTTGAATTAAGGAAACTCGCCAACTCTGATACCTTAACCGGTCTACCTAACCGCTCTTATTTCCAAGCTAACCAACATAAATTAGTTAAAAGTAAAATACCTCATGCATTACTTGTTTTTGACCTTGATAACTTTAAGAAAATAAATGACTCTATGGGTCATGGTGTTGGCGATGTTTTGTTGTGCATGGTGGCCAAACGTATGGTTAAGATCAGCAGAAAACAAGATACGGTTTATCGCTTAGGCGGCGATGAATTTAGTATTATTGTTGAAAATACAAATGATATTCATACCATAACAACTATAGCTAAAGATATTTTGCGTAGTATCGCACAACCGTTAAAGTTAAAAAGCCAGGAAGTTGTACTTTACAGTAGTATCGGTATAGTTCTCTATCCGGAAGATGGCGCAAGCCCACAAGAACTACTTAAAAATGCAGATACGGCTATGTATCATGCAAAAGACTCTGGCGGTAATAAATATCAGTTTTTCAGCGACTCAATGAATAAAAAAGCAGTTAAACGCTTACAAATTGAAAATTTAATTCGACACGGCTTAAAAGAAGACTTTTTCTCTGTTTTCTATCAACCTAAGATTGAAATAGCCACCGGAAAAGTAGCCGGAATGGAAGCGCTGGTCCGCTTTCAAACCCCATCTAAAGGGATTATTAGTCCCATTGTTTTTATTCCCGTTTCTGAAGAAACCGGTCAAATTATTGATATTGGTGAAGTCGTTTTACGTAAATCTTGTTTTGCGACTAAAAAATGGGTCGATGCCGGTTTATTTACCGGTCGTATTGCCGTGAATTTATCTGCAGTGCAATTCACACAAACTAACTTAGTTGGTATGATCGCTGACATCCTTAAAGAGAGTCAGTTACCTGCTAAATATTTGGAGTTAGAGATCACTGAAGGTACTGTGATGGACTCACCACAAAAAGCCATAGAAACCATGTTACAAATCCGCGCTATGGGTATACATTTATCCCTTGATGATTTTGGCACTGGTTATTCATCTTTAGCTTACTTAAAAAAATTCCCACTCAATACTCTTAAAATAGACAAAGCTTTTGTTGATGATATTGAAACCTCTGAACAGGGAAGAAATATGGTCGCTACTATAGTGACGATTGCACATAACCTAGACTTGAATGTCGTAGCAGAAGGTGTTGAAACCAATAATCAGTTGAATTTTCTTGCAGGGCTTAAATGTGAGCAGTTACAAGGCTATTTATACAGTAAACCTTTACCTGAAAGTGATTTTCAAAAATACTTACTCTCCCATCAAATTACCGACAAATCTACATCATTTAACTAAATCAAATCATACTCCATAAAGTCAAAAATCTGACAGCGTCTACTTAGCTTTTATTAAGTAGACCAAGTTCCTTATAAAGCAAGGTTTACATTGGTATTTTATATTTCTGGCATGTTATTAGCATGTTATTTGTTACTTTAACAATAATAAGGAAAGTAAATGCTAAGTTCAATTTTATTATCTCTGGTTATGTCATCTGCAACACCTGTAGAGTCGGGGAATGCTTTAGTCATAGAAGAAACAGCCCGTAGAGTTCGCATCAGTGAAAGCATTGAAAAGACTGCTCGTAGAGTTCGCATCAATGACAGCATTGAAAAGACTGCTCGTAGAGTTCGTATCTAGGAGCAAAAAATGATTAATTTATTTAAAGCTTTATTTATAAAAGTACCAAAAGAAAATACCATTGCAGCAAGTATAAAAATCACTGAAATGCCCGCTGGCACTTGGTGGTCATAGTTTAATTAATTATAAACTACTGACAATATAAGACATTTACGCTACATGGATGTTAGCGACTTCCCTTTTTGAACAACGCCTTAATAGAAAAAATCTACGCTCGGAAAATCAAACTGTTAAATCCAAATAATTTATTTACCTTCATACGCTTTTGCATACAGAACATTGGCCAAACGACGGGTCCCATAATTAAACCCGCAAATGCCCAACGCTTACGCCCTAAGCCACTTTTTAACGCCTGACAATAAAAAAAGGCGGCACAAACTAAACCAATAAATATAGCTAGAAACAACATAATACTCAGTCTATATGGATTAAATAAAATAATATTGGATGACCAGCAAACGCATACATTTACCTTGCACCTAATTTAACAGCGCGAATATAGCAATATTAGAGTATTTATTCAATGTTTTCTAGAGCATTTATTCAATTATCAAATATTATTAAATAACAAAAAGTTAACAGCCAGAGTAGCTCAGTATACTAACCTTCAGAATGATAATATTTGGCTAGAAATTTTGTAGGTCGACACGAGCGAAACGAGGCTCGAAGACATCAAGGTACAGATTAATAATCCACTGAAAGTTCTAAGGTAAGGTTTAAGTACTTATGCTTTAGTGTTCAACAGACATTGATCAGACCAAATTCAAAAATTTCTATTTAATTTTAGCGCTAATTTCAGGACGGTTTGATAAAATAACACCTCAACATTGAGGTGGATATGAATTTAAAAATCAAACGGTTAGATCA
>JBLHNB010000009.1:0-89270 GCA_047621305.1 Alteromonadaceae bacterium
AAAACGGCAAGTATGGCTAGAAAAAAGAAAATGGCAGGGTTAGATGATGAATATCGCTCAACCCTGTTGGAGTCAGGGATTAAAATGCGCTAGCCGTGTGTTAAGGGTATCGAGGAGTGCAAATAGTTTAGCCTTTTGCATTATAACACTTTCATATAAGCTCTTTTGCTTAGCTATCCGTTCTTCTGTTTCCTCCACTTCCTCTATTTGCTTACTTAACGACATCAACTCCTCATTCAAAGACTCAATATTACGCTGAACTTCAACCAAGGACGATTCAAATTTTGCTTTCATCGGTCGAGCTTGCGCAAGGTTGCCAGATATTTTTGTAATCGCTTGCTGTAGTTTTTCTGCACTATCTCGCAACGTACCTTTTTCAGTATGGCAAAATGGGCAGACCGAAGTTGATACATGAACATGCTTTGGCGAACTAAATTGTTTTACATTATCAACAAAACGTTCTTCTTCTTGAATGTTTTTGTTAATTGACGCGGTTTGACGCTGTAACTTTCTAAGTTCCGCAGTCTTTTGAGTGCGCTCCTGCTTAAGTTTATTATAACGTTGAGTAACTGCATCGGAGTTATGATTAATATTTTCGGGTACGATAATATTGTCGAGCTGATCCTTCGCATCCTGAGGGTGGCGTAGCACCTTTTCCAAAGATAGCGGTTCTTCTTTAAAACCCATCAGAGCATAAAGCTGGCTTAAAACAGGGCCAACGTTTTGCTTGTAATTTTCAGACGCACGTTTGTTTGTCTCTTTCTGGCGTTCCAAACGTCGAACATCTGCGCTTAACCGCTCTTTTTCTTGTGAAAAGTGAAAGTATTTTTGATTAACTAAGCCTAAAAATATTTTTGTATGATCAATTACCTGATCACGTTTTTCCTTTTCATCAAATCGGTAAAATAACGCATGCTTATTAGCAACAAGATTTTGATGCTGAAGCATAAATGATGAAAAGCTACGTATTGTTGGTGTGGCCGCTTTCGCATTAAAGCGCCGATTGGCTCTAGCAAATAACGATTCATCTACGTCATCTATATCCAAGAAAAAGTCTCTTAAATGCTTATTAAATTCGAGTAAGGGACGGAAATAGTTACTGTTAAAATAATCGCGAACAATATCGTCAGAATTGAACAACTCAACACGACGAAAAAAGGCCTTAGTCACTATGTCTGGATCACGCGCAATCACCATATCTTGATCATTAACAGAAAGCGCAACATAGTAAATAGCGGCACTAGTGGTTATAACCCCTTTTGGAATAGTGTTCTCACTACTACCGAAGCAATAATCAAAAATTTCAATCAAGGCACTTTTGCCGGTTGATGACTTGCCGGTGACTACATTTAGCCCTTTGTTAAATTCTACTGGATGCTTGTTACCTTGCTTATCAATAACGCCAATTTCATGAATTAATGTTTTCATCGCGGTTTCACTCCTAAAAACGCATAAATCTCGACTACCGAGTGACCACTGAATAATTGCCCTAACTTCTCTGCTCTTTTTTGGTTGGTAAATACTGAATCAGCTTCTGCAAATGCTCGAAGACTCAAACTATGCTCATCAACAGATAGCCAGTCATTAATTAAACAATATTGAATGCACTGCTCTGTTAATTCTTGAAACCCGTTGATTCGCTCTTGCAGATCATAGAGCTTGGATCGATCGTTAAAAACCGACCAGATAGTGCTTCTAACATTTGAGTTGAATAACTTTTGACCAAAAACAGGATGACTACAAAGAGGAACCACCAAAGGGGCAAATAAAATATTATTCTCTGATTCGCCTGCCGAAGCGTAAAATGAGGCAAGGTATGCTCCATATTCAAATGGATTGTATTTCAACTCGTAAAGGGCTTCTACAATACTACTCATGGTTCAACCCTCCATTTTAATCCCCGTACTTCATCATCTAAAGCATCATGAATTAGGCCATTTTTGTATTCAATAGGTGGAATATCATTACCCATGTTCAGCGGCTGTTCACTTATAGTCTTGTTGTAAAGTATTTTTGAACTTTTAATTGCATCTGTCGCTTCAAGTTGAGCAGTAGAATATGCAAGCTTATATTTTCTGACCAATTGATTTTGGTACGTGATTGTACTTTCTTTATAGAGCGGATATTCATCTAACTGTTCTAGCAGTGAGTTTTGTAATTCTATCCAATTACTAACTGCTTCTGGAAGCATCTCATGATGCTCAATCTCATTTATTTTTTGAACAAAAGGCCTATCTTGGTGCGATTCCACCTCTAGATCAGAGGCTTCATTACCAGTAAAAATAGGAAAGGTGAACTCTTTTTTACAGAGACGTGCAGTTAACTCCTCACACTTAGCAGTAAAATCTTGATGTGAAATACTCCAAGATTGCTGATCTGCCTGTGCATATACAAAACCAACAAGCCCTTGTAAGTAGCTTTGTAGGTTGTTCTTTGGAATGCCTAGAGGTCTAGAGGTTATCTGTTTTTCCAGTTCTTGCCCGTTATCAGCTTCCGTAAATAAAGTTACTTTACCTAGTACACTATTAAGCAAAAACTCATCAGCAGCCATTACCATTTTTTGTATTTTGATAATTACTGATGGTTTTTCGACGTTCAGTTGCTTTGTGGTTCGATCAGAGAAAATTTCTTTTAACACTTGTAAGCGTTGTTCTGCGCTTTGTGAGTTCCAGTCCTTTAGGCGAGTTGTTGTTCCAAAAGCTTGTGTGGTGTGAAGCATCAAAACACCATATTTCACGGGTTCAAAGTCATCCGCCAACCAATTCTTCAGTGTTTTCCAAAGATTTTCATGGTGATCTGTCAATGGTGCCGCGTATTCTTTTACTTCGGTTTGTGTTGACTGTGCCGCATCTGATGCTAGTAAACTTACATCACCATCTTTTTCAAACCAAACTGACTGACCGCCTTCAAGTGAAAAACATTTATTCAATCCAATCAGCATTTGGTAGTGAAAGGCCAGTGCCGTTGTTAACGCAGCGTTCTTGGTTTGACCATCACTCATATCCCCTCCCTAGAATTCACCTTTGAAATACAAAGCCGAGAATTGGTGATTGGTGCTCTCAGCACTTTGCAGTATACAGTATGAGAAAATCGTAGGATATTCAATAGTTTTGAGTCATTACGGATAAAAATTTCGAACCAATGTGGTCAGAGATTTTGAAATAAACGTTTTTGCCTTATTTTTGCAACTAGAAAATAGTATCTAGTTACAATTTCAATGGCAGCTTTGAGCTTGATGCAGTCATTAACTCAAGCATCATGTGCAGTCATAAAAGTCTTATTTATTGACGCGATTCTCATTTTTTATGACACCTTCACACTTGTTTTAATTGAGACCACTTCGACGCATTTTCTGCTGTAAGAAAAGTGTCATGATACTGTCATTTAATAAACCTGCAATATTAATGCAACTTAACTGTCATAAACATTCTTTAAAATCTCCGCCATGATCAATTAGTCATTGTTATGAGTCTTTGTCTCTAACGATAACATTTAGGTAAACAATAACATGAAAGGTTATTTAAACATGAAACAGTTAAAACTGTCTAAATTGGCGCAAGCTGGTGTATTTGTTACTGCTACAGTATTAACACAATCGGCTTTTGCACAAGAATCGAACTTAAAAGAGGTGGTTGCGGCAGGTCAAAAAATTAATCAGTCGGCTAATCAGTCTCAACAACGTGTAACGACTATTAATGAACAAATTCAAAGTAAATTGCAACAATTCAAAACAGTTAACAAAGAAGTCGATGGTTTAGGTATCTATAACCAGCAAATGAATAGCCAAATTGATAATCAACTTAAAGAACTCGCGCAAATAGCGGTCTCTATGGAACAAGTCAGTATTATTGAACGTCAAGTTTCACCATTAATGTCACGTATGATTGAAACATTAGCGAGCTTTATCAGCCTTGATGTGCAGTTTTTAACTGAAGAGCGCAGTAAGCGAATTGCTTCATTAGAAGAGATGATGGTACGTGCTGACGTTTCTGTTTCAGAGAAGTTTCGTCGTGTACTTGAAGCCTATCAAGTGGAAGTAGATTACGGTCGTACTATTGAAGCTTACAGCGGATTAATTGATGTTGAAGGAAGTGAACGTGATGTTGATTTTTTAAGAATAGGTCGAGTAAGTTTGGTTTATCAAACACGTGATGGACAACACTTAGGTTTGTGGAATAACAAAACCAAGTCTTGGCAGAAGTTATCAGCAGAATATCGTTTAGATATTAATAAAGGCTTGCGTATTGCGCGCAAACAACTTGCCCCTGATTTAATTATTGTGCCTGTCGCACAAGACTCAGCAGAATAAAGTGGAAATGATGACTATGAAAAAATTAACTAAATTTGTGGCTATGATGCTTATCGCGGTATCAGCACCTATTGTCAGCGCTGAACAAGCAAATAGCTTAGATGAATTATTATCACGACTTGAGCAAGGTAATATTTCACAAACTAAACAAAATCAACAACGTGAAGCTGAGTTTTCTGCTAAAAAAGATCAACAAGACAACCTATTATTACAAGCAAAAGACAAACGTAAACAAGCTATTAATTTAAGTACAAAATTAGAGTTGAACTTTCAAGACAACGAAGTGGCTTTAGCCAATAAAACCGATGCACTCAATAAACGTATGGGTGAGTTAAAGGAATTATTTGGTGTTTTGCAACAAGTTTCTGGTGATACAAAAAGTAAGTTTCAAACATCGGTAATATCGGCGCAAATTGCTGGTCGTGGTGAGTTTTTAGATGAATTTGCGCAAAGCATGGGTTCATCTTCGAAGCTAGCGTCTATTGAAGAAATTGAACGCTTATGGTTTGAATTACAAAGAGAAATGACACAAAGCGGTAAAGTACATAAATTTACCCGTGAAATCGTTTTAGCTAACGGTACAAAAAGTCAAAGTGAAGTGACACGTGTTGGTGGATTCAATTTAGTCGCTAATGGTAAGTATCTTGAATACATCGACGATACAGGTTCAGTTGCCGAATTAATTAGACAACCATCAAGTCGTTATCTATCGAGTGCTGAAAAATTAACCGCTAGTACTAGTGGTGTTGTTCCATTTGCTTTAGACCCTACCGGTGGTTCTATTTTAGGTTTATTGGTGCAAGCACCTGATATACAAGAACGTGTTGAGCAAGGTGGTCCGGTGGGTTATGTTATTTTAGCATTAGGTTTAGTGGGCTTACTAATCGCTTTAGAGCGCTTCTTTAGCTTGTTTGTTATCGGTAGTAAAGTAAATCGCCAGTTAAAAAGTGATAAAGCTATTAATGACAACCCGCTTGGCCGCGTGATGTTAGTGCAAGATAATAATCGCCATGCCGATACAGAAACACTCGAATTAAAACTTTCGGAACGTATTTTAAAAGAAGTGCCGGTGTTAACCACACGTCTTACTTTCATCAAAATCATCTCAGTTGTTGCACCTCTTATAGGTTTGCTTGGTACGGTTACGGGTATGATCAATACTTTCCAAGCGATTACGCTGTTTGGTACAGGAGACCCTAAATTAATGGCGGGTGGTATTTCTCAGGCGTTAGTGACAACCGTATTAGGTTTGGTGGTTGCTATTCCTATGGTCTTTATCTCGACCATTTTGAATACACGTAGTCGTAGTATCATCAATATTTTACAACAGCAAAGTGCGGGTATTATTGCTGAACGCGCAGAAAGCAGCGTTGCTGTAGGAAATAAAAAACCTGCTGAGCAAGGAGCATAAATCATGATTTGGTTCATCGAAATGATGAATAGCATTCGTGAGTTTCTCGATACTGGCGGTGTAGTACTCACCGTCATTGCTGGGGTTATTTGTCTAATGTGGCTACTGATTTTTGAACGTTTATTCTTTTTCTTACGCAGCTATAACTTTATCAAAGCGGGTATTGTAAAAGGTTGGGTAAATAGAACAGATAAAAAGTCCTGGTATGCCGAACAAATACGTGAAGCACATGTATCAAGAACCACCGAAATGCTTAGCCAAAATGTCACATTAATACAGAGTTTAGTGGTGTTATGTCCTCTGCTTGGATTATTAGGCACAGTAACAGGCATGATTGAAGTATTTGATGTTATGGCTATTTCGGGCGGTGGTAATGCACGTTCGATGGCTTCAGGGGTATCAAGAGCCACTATTCCAACCATGGCAGGTATGGTGGGATCGTTATCAGGTGTATTTATGGTGACTTGGTTACAGCGTAAAACGAAACGCAGAACAGAGCAGTTAGAAGACTGCTTACCAATGAATCACTAGTTATAAATTAAGTTATTAAGGGTAAAAACATGCGTTCTCAATTAGCAAAAGTTTTACAAGATCAAGAAGAAGCTGAAGAAATAAATATGACACCGATGTTGGATGTTGTTTTCATCTTACTGATATTTTTTATTGTTACGGCTTCGTTTGTCAAAGAAGCGGGCATTGACGTTAATCGCCCAGACGCGGCAACGGCAGTGAAAAAAGATCGCGCTAATATATTAGTTGCGATTAGTGATAAAGGTGATATTTGGATCAATAAACGCCGTATCGATGTACGTGCAGTACAGGCGAATATTGAAAGATTAAAGGCAGAAAACCCACAAGGTACTGTGGTTATTCAAGCGGATAAAAAAGCAACGACAGATGTACTTATTAAAGTGATGGACTCAGCAAGAGCTGCCGGCGTTTATGATGTATCAATAGCAGCGAACGAGGTTTAATCATGATCAATAAAACTAGCCGTTACCTAATGGGACTAGCGCTTTCTGTGCTAGTCACCCTAGGGTTATTATGGAGTATGCAAGCATTGATTGCTGGTGGGCAAAAAGCATTAACGGATGCACCTCGTGGTAATGTGCTTGATTTTATTCGTCTTAAAAAAGAGCAAGAGTTGGTCAAAAAAGAACGTAAGCCGCAAAAACCAGCTAAACCGAAGGAGCCACCACCGGCAATGGCACAGCCTAAAATGCAACAATCAAATCCTAATGCTAATGCAATAAGTACAAATTTTGCTGCAAATATAGCTGCTGATGTGGGTTTATCGGGGGGGTTGTCGTTGGGTCGTGGTGATGGTGAGTATTTACCTATTGTAAAAGTTGCTCCTATTTATCCACGTCGGGCACAATCGCGAGGTATTGAAGGTTATGCCATTGTAGAATTTACCGTGAATTCTAACGGTTCGGTGGAAAACCCTATTGTCATTGAAGCAAACCCAGAAGGCGTATTTGATCGCGCTGCGATGGATGCTGCTTTAAAGTTTAAATATAAACCGCGAGTAGTTGATGGTGTTGCGATGGCGGTAAGTGGCGTACGTAATAAAATTTCATTTGAAATTGACGGTTAAGGAATTGTTATGATTAAAAAAATAGTGTTGTCGATATTATCTGCCGCAAGCTTTTATGCGGTTTCAACAGTAACTTTATTCGCCGTGAGTGGGGGAGCTCATGCAGAAAGTTCAGATACAAAGTCTGTAAAAGTACCTGCCATGCGTAACCGTGTTTATACACAGTTAGCACGTGCCCAACAACTCGCGGATGAAGGTACTAAGCTTGAAGGGTTTGAAGTATTAGATGACGTTAAAGACCGAATTGATAGCCTTAATAGTTATGAAAAAGCGATGTTATGGAATTTTTATGGTTTCATGTATTACGGTAACGACGATCTCGACTCAGCCATTGATAGTTTTGAACATGTTATTGCTGAACAAGCTATTCCTGAATCATTACGTTTATCGACCTTGTATTCATTGGCGCAGTTATCCTTGCAGCAAGAAGATTACGATGCCGGTATTAAGCATTTAAAGGTATGGCAGCAGCTCAATAGCAAGCCTATGACGGCTCAGCAATATATGGTTTTTGCGCAGGCGTTTTATCAAAATAAAGATTATAAACAATCACTTAACTATAATAATAAAGCGGTTGAATTGGCATTTGCTCTTAATGAAATACCTAAAGAGAACTGGTTGGTTTTACAGCGGGCAAATTATTATGAATTAAAAAAACCGCTTGAAGTTGTTAAGGTAATTGAGAATTTAGTACGTTATTACAACAAACCCAATTACTGGATCCAGCTCAGTGGTATGTACGGTGAAGTTGGCGAAGAAGACAAACAATTAGCGGTTATGGAGAGTGCTTTACAAGCGGGTTACGTGACCAAATCGAATGATATATTAACGTTAGTACAATTGTATCTCTATCATGGCGTGCCCTTTAAAGCGGCTACACTATTGAGTGAGTCGATTGAACAAGGTCATGTTGTGGCTGAAGTACGTTATTTAGATATGTTGGCGCAAGCTTATATTGCGGCAAATAATGATGACAAAGCGATCCCTGTACTTAAAGAAGCAGCCAAAATAGCAGACTCTGGAAAGTTTGATGCTTATTTGGCACAAGCTTATTTAAATACCGAAAAATGGTCATTAGCCTATGATGCTGCAGAAACAGCGATTACGCGTGGTGGTTTGACACGTTTGGGGGATATGCACTTAGTAAAAGGTATGGCTTCATACAATTTAGCACAATTTGAACGCTCTTTAATGGCATTTACCCAAGCACAAAAACAACCTGAAACGGCCAAAACAGCTAAACAATGGTTTCATTATGTTGAGCGTGAACAAGGGGTAAAAAATAAGTTAGCAATGTTAAATTAACTTATCTGTAAAGATCGAATTAATAAGCTTTACATATTTTGCTGGGCCCCATATGGATGTGGGGCATTAGAGAACCCCTCGTTTTAGTTGCCGAAAAGGCACTCTCACCTCAATTATTCCTTCAGCTCACCTAAGCAAGTACTTAGCTTTTTTAGGGAATTAAAAGATTTATCTCTAGTTTTTATTTCTTACTGAATGCTTGCTTAATCTCTCACTTAATTTCTCACTTAATTATCGATAAATGAGTTCCATGGGTATTTAATAGTATATTGCCTTGATTGATCTATATTTAAAATGTAATTTTCTATCACGAAAATCTGTCTTACTAACAGTCTAACGAGAAAATGGCATCGAGAGTATAAAATGAAATCCATTGTTAAACCCTATTTATTACGTGCCTCACTATTAGCTGGCTTAGCTATTTTAATGGGGCTTACGTTATCTGTTTTTGTATATATTTCTACCGAAAAAGTTCGTCATAATGCAATTGACCTTGTAAATAATCGCATTCCTATTTTAACCAGTGTTAACCAAATTATTGCAGACTTAAGTGAACAAGAACGTATTATTTATGAATATTATCGGTCACAAAATAGTGGCTCTTTTTTAGATGAATTCGCTAAAAATAAAGCAAGATTCATTGTGCACAATATGGCTATTTTGAGTCAAAAATCTTTGGTGGCACAGGCGAATTTAATTATTGAGAAACAAAAGCGTATCGAGTGGTTATCCAATGAATTTCATCAGGCGATGTTATTAAATGATGATAATTGGGATCATTTACGTGACCTTTTAACAGAAATTGCAAGCGTTCGAACAGATTTACTGCCGACACTACTTGCCGTTGAGAAAAAAACACAAGTTGAGGTTGATCAAGCACATTCTGCAACATTAAGGCAAATGGAAATAACCCATTGGACTGTGGTTGTTTATGGTCTTGCTATTGTGTTACTTGGCGGGCTTGTTTCTTGGTATATCAAACAGTTTATTTTAACGAATGCAAAAAATACCCGGCTGGCATTATTTCCTAATCGAAATCCAAATCCTATATTAAGCATTAATAATTTAAGTGAAATTTCATTTTTTAATCCTGCCTGTTTAGTTTTATTGCGCGCTGTTGGACTTGATGAAAATAATATTGATAAGTTATTACCTACTAACTTTATTGCGCTGCGTACAGAGATAAGTAGCAATAATGGCACTTCAATGACCATTGAACAGCCGTTAAAAGATCGGATCTTGTCGGTGAGTATAAATTGGTTACCTGAAGTTGATAGCTACGATTTACATATTGTTGATATTACTGAGCGTAAATTAGCTGAACAAAAAGTAAAACACATCGCTTTTTATGTGCAAGAAACCAACTTACCTAATCAATATAAATTAAATAATGATCTTGATGAGTTGATTATAAAAAAAATGCCTTTTTCGTTAGGTATTTTTGAGGTTAAAAGCTTTAATAAACTGGTCACGGCATTAGGTGGTGATACGGCTAATGAAATCATTTGCGTTTTTTCTCAACTGGTTGCAAAAAATCTGCCTGATGGTGTCAGTTTTTATCAACTCAATGAAAGCCAGTTTTCTTTAGTTTGCTTGCGCAGTCTATCATCACGCTCTATGGAAGAATTAACAGAAATCATTGTTATGTTGTCACAACAGCCTGTTGTGACTCATTGTGGTGAGTTTTTTGTCGAAATAAACGTCGGTTATGGTATTTTCCCTGATCACGGTGATACCCGTAATAGTTTATTGAAAAATGTGCATACCGCACTAGTTAGAGCTACTAATGATGAACACCATAGCTTTTCACTTTTTTCGCCTGAATTTGCTGAAGAAATACACAAAACGATTACCTTGACTGATAGTTTACGCCATGCCATTACGCTTAATGAATTATTTTTGGTTTATCAGCCGCAACTTGATTTAAGTAATAATAGAGTATTAGGCATTGAAACTTTAGTACGTTGGCGCCACCAAGAACATATCATCTCACCAGCTGAGTTTATCCCTCTTGCTGAGCAATCCGGCCTTATTGTCCCTATTGGTGAATGGATACTTAATCAAGCGTGTTTATTTGCAAAAAAATTGGTTGTTCTTGGTCATAGTGAATTGGTTATCGCTGTTAATGTTTCGCCACGGCAATTCTCGCACCCAAAATTTTGTCAAAGTGTCATTAATGCATTAGCAACATCAAAATTATCTGCTCATAATCTTGAGTTGGAAATCACTGAAGGGGTATTTATGCACAACGAGGAGCATACCTTAGCTGTACTTCATCAGCTGAAGTCGTTGGGTATTCAAATGTCTATTGATGACTTTGGTACCGGTTATTCCTCACTTTCATATTTAAAGCGCTTTCCTGTCGATAAATTGAAAATAGATCAGTCTTTTATTATGGACTGTCATAATAATAATCAAGACAAAGCCATTGTAAATACGATTGTTGCATTAGGAAAAAATTTAGGATTATCACTTATCGCCGAAGGGGTAGAGGAGCAGTCTCATGTTGATTTTTTAAAATCTATAGGTTGTGATGAAATACAAGGTTATTGGTATAGTCGACCATTGGTCGAAGGCGATTTAGTTAATTTTATAGCAGAGCAGTTAGATTGAAATATGATTAGTATAAGCCTCACTGAATGTAGGTTGACACTTAGCCGAATTGTCGAGGTAAACCACGACCTACAATCCATGCACTCGCGACATACCATACATCCTGTATATAAACGCTCCTGTGCATCCATGCACCCGCGACATACCATACATCCTGTATATAAAAAAAGCGCCAGAAGGCGCTTTCTCTGTCTGAACTTTACATCTTACTTGCTTAGCGCATCACCTAAGTGAGGGCGAATATCTTTTAAAATTTCTTTTAATAAACGCGGGCTGGCGGCCACGATGTTGCCAGAATTTACTTGGTTATGACCGCCAACAAAATCAGTAACTAAACCACCGGCTTCAATAACCAATAATTCACCTGCTGCAGTATTCCAAGGTTTCAAACCTATCTCAAAATAACCATCAACACGGCCAGCAGCGACATAAGCTAAGTCAAGAGCAGGAGAGCCCGCACGACGGATATCAGATGCTTTAGTAAATAATGTTTTAAACATTTCTAAATAAGCATTGGTATGTTGTTTCAGTTTAAAAGGGAAGCCGGTCGCAATAATAGTACCGTTAAGTTCTTTATGGCTTTCTACACGTATACGAAAGCCGTTTAACTGAGCGCCTTTACCACGACTTGCAGTGAATAATTCACCGCGAATGGGATCATAAATAACAGCTTGGTCCAATTTCCCTTTAACTTTTAAAGCAATTGATACAGCAAAATGTGGAATGCCTTTAATAAAGTTTGTTGTTCCGTCTAATGGATCAATAATCCATTGGAAGTCATCATCACTACCTTTTATTAAACCACATTCTTCTCCAATGATGGTGTGATTTGGATACGATTTTTGAATCGTTTCAACAATAGCTTCTTCAGAGCTAATGTCTACACTTGTCACAAAGTCATTAGTCCCTTTTGACTCAACTTCAACTTTATCTAACTGTTCAAATGCGCGAATAATGACTTTACCAGCCGAACGCGAAGCGCGCACAGCAATATTAAGCATAGGATGCATAACGACTACCTTATTTAGAAACGATAACTAAAAACAACAAATTTTTAAAAGAACAAAGCTTGGACGCAGAGCGTATAAATTCAAGCGCGCATATAATAGCAAATTTTTTTCAATTTAGCGACTACCAATAACATTAGCTTAAAAATGCATGTTTGCTATTTTAATTGAGTAGCGTTTTTCTTTGCTTAGTTGTTGTTTTACAGTATTTAAACGAAATTGATATAGCAATATTGACTAGGACATAATGATAAACACTAAAAACCAATGACAAACTAGATGATATTTTCTCAGTACAGAGGTATGGTTCTGTGCTAATATCGCTCCAAAAATTGGCCGTCTAGATAGGCATCTCTTTTGGGAGCTATATCTTGGTTAATGGTGTAATAATTAAGTGAGTAAACAAGAAAATGTCAGGTTCAACATTAAGTTCTTTATTAGATAACGTACGTATTGTATTGGTAAATACGTCCGATTGCAGAAACATCGGTTCAGCAGCTCGTGCGATGAAAACCATGGGGCTAAGTCAGCTTATATTAGTTGACCCGCAAGAAATGCCAAATGGACAAGCCCAAGCTATGTCTGCTGGTGCCACTGATGTGTTGGCTAACGCAACCGTTGTTGCTACCTTAGAAGAGGCGATTGCTGACTGCGGTTTAGTGGTGGGTACCAGTGCTCGTTCACGCACGTTACCTTGGCCGATGTTAGAACCGAGAGGATGTGGTGAAAAATTGGTGAATGAAGCGAATAACTTTCCTGTGGCGTTAGTTTTTGGTCGTGAAAGTAGTGGTTTAACCAATGATGAATTACAACTTTGTCATTTTCATGTGCAAATTCCAGCTAATCCTGAATACAGTTCATTGAATTTAGCAATGGCAGTGCAAACGCTAAGTTATGAAGTACGTACGAGTTATTTGTTGGCACAAGAACAAGATAATAAAAGTAAAGCCGTTCCGGCTGCCATTGAAACTGATAGTGAAAATGATGGCGAAGATGAATACCCTGTTGTTGAAGATACCGAACGTCTTTATCAACATTTTGAGGATGCGCTAAAAGCCACAGGTTTTATCGTCCCTAGTCATCCCGGTTTAATTATGACTAAATTAAGGCGTTTACTGAATCGAGCTCGCCCAGATGTCAGAGAAGTAAAAATGTTGCGCGGTATCTTAGCGTCAGTTGAGCGTTCTGCAAAAAATAAAAGTTAATTGTTGTGTAATTATTGTTATGCCTACCATTTCTTTATTAGAGAGGTATAACAAATATAAGGAAAACCTATGTTCAGTCGTATCAAAGAAGATATTAATAGTGTCTTTGATCGAGATCCTGCAGCTAGAACTTCATTTGAAGTTTTAACTAACTACCCAGGCATGCATGCTATTTGGATTCATCGCCTTAGCCATAAATTATGGCGGGCTGATTGGAAATTATTAGCACGATGTTTATCAACTTTTTCTCGTTGGTTAACCGGGGTTGAAATTCATCCTGGGGCTGTCATAGGTCGTCGTTTTTTTATCGACCATGGTATGGGGATCGTTATTGGTGGTACGGCAGAAATTGGTGATGATGTCACTTTATATCAAGGTGTAACGCTTGGCGGAACAAGCTGGAAGGCTGGTAAGCGTCATCCGACCTTAGGTAATAACGTTGTTATCGGTGCGGGGGCACAAGTACTCGGTCCTATTCGAATTGGTAATGGTGGTAAAGTAGGCTCTAATTCGGTAGTGGTTAAAGATTTACCCGATAATGCTACCGCAGTGGGTATTCCTGCACGTATTGTTAATCACAAAAAAGACGCAAAAGATAAGAGTCAACGTGAAGAAGCAGCTAATAAATTTGGTTTTGATGCCTATGCGGTCTCTGTTGATAATCCAGACCCTGTTGCTAAAGCCATTGGTCGTCTACTTGACCATATGCACTTAATGGATGAAAAAATGTCATCCTTGTGTAAAGAAATTAATAGCCTTGGCGGTAATGTTTGTCAAGACGATTTACCGGAACTTAGTGTTGGTGAATTTGATGAAGATGAAAAAGCGGCAGCAAAACGTCGCGAAACAGCGACCGAAGCATTTGATCCAGAAATATAATTTTAATCTTTTTACCTTATATATTAACCTAATAAGAATACTTGACTAAATTAGTCAGGTATTCTTATTGACACAAATCCTCTATGAGTTAAAATACTTGAGTAATTTACTCAGGTATTAAGTTGACTATTTTACAAGGTTATGTAAAATTGCGCGCAAATCAACAGGGGTAAACAATGAAACTGACTTCTAAAGGGCGTTATGCGGTAACAGCAATGTTAGACGTGGCAATACATGCTGTATCTGGTCCTGTATCTCTAGCGGATATTTCTGTACGACAAGGTATTTCATTGTCTTATTTAGAACAGTTATTCTCTCGTTTACGTAAACATGGTTTAGTGAATAGTATTCGCGGCCCTGGTGGCGGTTATCGCTTAGGTAAATGTTCAGCTCAAATCGCGGTAGCTGATGTGATCAGCGCGGTTGATGAAAGTATTAATGCCACAAAATGTTCAGGTAAAGGTAATTGTCAGAACGGTGAACAATGTCTTACTCATACGTTGTGGGAAGATTTAAGTGTTCGTATTGAAGATTTTTTAAAAAATATTTCATTGTCTGAGTTAGTTGAACAAAGAACGATAAAGCAAGTTTCCCAAAGACAAGACGATGTTCATAAAGAAAGAACGAATAGTAATAATGCAGCTAAGAAAATTATTGTTACTCAAAGCATTATGCAAGATTGGTAACTTGTTTATTAATAAGTGTTACCCAAACTTTACGACGGAGAGTGTTAGCTTATGAAGCTTCCTATTTATTTTGATTATTCAGCTACAACACCTGTAGATAAACGTGTTGCGACAAAAATGATGCAGTATATGACCACTGATGGTTTTTACGGTAATCCAGCATCACGTTCACATAAATTTGGCTGGCAAGCCGAAGAAGCCGTTGATATAGCGCGCAATCAAATTGCAGACTTAATTAATGCTGATCCTCGTGAAATCGTTTTCACTTCTGGCGCTACTGAGTCAAATAACCTTGCAATTAAAGGTGCGGCTAATTTTTATGGTAAAAAAGGTAAACACCTTATTACTTGTAAGACTGAACATAAAGCCGTGTTAGATAGCTTTCGCGAGTTAGAACGTCAGGGCTTTGAAGTCACTTATTTAGATCCGGAAAGCAACGGCTTAATCGATTTAAACAAATTTAATGATGCTATTCGTGAAGATACTATTTTAGTGAGTATCATGCATGTCAATAACGAAATTGGCGTGATCCAAGACATCAGTGAAATTGGTGATATATGTCGAGCACGTAAAATCGTTTTTCATGTAGATGCAGCACAAAGCGCTGGCAAAATAGTTATTGATTTACAACATCTAAAAGTCGATTTAATGTCTTTTTCAGCTCATAAAATTTACGGTCCAAAAGGCATGGGCGCACTTTATGTTCGTCGTAAACCACGTATTCGCCTTGAAGCGCAAATGCACGGTGGTGGTCATGAACGTGGTATGCGCAGTGGCACACTAGCAACACATCAAATTGTTGGTATGGGTGAAGCTTTTCGTATTGCTAAAGAAGAAATGGCTCAAGATTTAGTGCATGTTACTAAAATGCGTGACCGTTTATGGGCGGGTCTAAATAGCATGGAGCAAGTTTTTGTCAATGGCGATTTTGATAAACGTTACCCAGGCAATTTAAACGTTAGTTTCAACTTTGTTGAAGGTGAATCCTTGATTATGGCATTAAAAGATTTAGCGGTATCTTCAGGTTCAGCCTGTACTTCTGCAAGTCTTGAACCGTCATATGTATTACGTGCTTTAGGATTAAATGACGAAATGGCACACAGCTCAATTCGTTTCAGTTTTGGACGTTTTACCACAGCTGAAGAAATTGACTATGCCATAGAGATTATACAAAAATCTATTGGTCATTTACGTGACATGTCACCACTTTGGGAAATGTTCAAAGATGGTATAGATTTAGATTCAATTGAATGGGCTGCTCACTAGCACCCAAAATTTATTTACGTAATAGCTTGATTTTAAAGGGTTACGTAAAATAGGAGAAGTATCATGGCTTATTCAGAAAAAGTAATTGATCATTATGAAAACCCGCGCAACGTTGGCTCTATGGACAAGAATGATCCACAAGTAGCAACAGGTATGGTTGGCGCTCCCGCATGTGGTGATGTGATGAAATTGCAACTTAAAATATCTAAAGAAGGTATTATTGAAGATGCAAAATTTAAAACCTACGGCTGTGGCTCAGCTATCGCTTCAAGCTCATTAGTCACTGAATGGGTGAAAGGTAAATCAATTGAAGAAGCTGGCAAGATTAAAAACACGGCTATTGCCGAAGAATTAGCATTACCTCCGGTTAAAATTCATTGTTCTATTTTAGCTGAAGATGCAATCAAGGCTGCAATTGAAGATTACCGCAGTAAACATGCTTAAGTTGGAGTTGAACGTATGAGTGTTACCATGACTCCTGCCGCATCTGAACGAGTAAAATCGTTTATGGTTAATCGTGGCAAAGGTGTTGGTTTACGTTTGGGTATAAAAACAACAGGTTGTTCTGGTTTAGCTTATGTACTTGAATTTGTTGATGACGTTAACGAAGACGATCAAGTATTTTCAATTGATGATGTTAAAATCATCATTGATGGGAAAAGCCTAGTTTACCTTAATGGTATTCAACTAGACTTTGTTAAAGAAGGTCTAAACGAAGGTTTTCAATTCACTAACCCTAATGCTAAAGGCGAATGTGGTTGTGGCGAAAGCTTTAATGTTTAACGCATTAATATGCCTGTTGATACATCCGTATTTGTAGTGGAGTTGTTTTGAATTATTTTCAGATGTTTGCGTTAGATGTTACATTTACGCTCGATTTAAAGCAACTTGCACAAGTATATCAAACACTACAAAAAACCGTGCATCCTGACCGATTCGCGAATGGCAGCGAACAAGAAAAATTACTGGCTGTCAAAAAATCTACATTGATAAATGATGCCTATCAGACCCTTAAAAATCCAATTAAGCGTGCTGAATATATGCTAAACCTTAGAAATGTAAATATGCCTAACGAGCAGGTATCATTTAGCGATAATAGCTTTTTAATGCGGCAAATGGAGTTGCGTGAAATGTTAGCGGAAGTTAGAGAAGCTAATGATGTTGATGCTGCTATTGCTGAAATAACACAAGTACTTAACATAGAATTTGAACAATTATTTAAATCCATGCAAGTACAACTAAACGAAAACACTGAAGCTGCCAATGCTTTGGCATGTCAAAACTTACGAAAATTAAAATTTTATCAAAAACTTCATGTCGAATTAGACAAGCTTGAAGATCTATTGTTTGACGATTAACCACCCTTTAAAAGATTTTTATAATGGCCTTATTACAAATTGCTGAACCCGGACAAAGTACTGTTCCTCATGAACATCGACTTGCCGCAGGTATTGACTTAGGTACAACCAACTCGCTTATTGCGAGCGTAAAAAGTGGATTAGCTGAAACACTCGTTGATGACAGCGGACAAGATATCTTGCCTTCTGTTGTGAGTTATCAATTAGACAAAACGCTTGTAGGACGAGCTGCGCAAGCACTTGCAATCTCGGATCCTGAAAATACAATTGTTTCGGCTAAACGTCTTATTGGTCGTTCACTTGCCGACATAATCAGTAAATACCCATCTTTACCTTATCAATTCGTGGGTGATGAAAATCATCCTGAAATAGAAACACGTATCGGCGCTGTAAATCCCGTACAAGTTTCAGCAGAAATATTAAAAACCTTATCAGCCCGTGCACAAAATGCGTTAGGTGGTGAATTAACAGGCGTGGTGATAACTGTTCCCGCGTATTTTGATGATGCCCAACGCCATAGTACTAAAGACGCGGCAAAGCTTGCCGGACTTAATGTTTTACGGTTATTAAATGAGCCTACTGCGGCGGCTGTTGCTTACGGATTAGACCGCGATCAACAAGGTCAGCAAGAAGGTGTTATAGCGGTTTACGATTTAGGTGGTGGTACCTTTGATATTTCAATATTACGTTTAAATAAAGGCGTATTTGAAGTATTGGCAACGGGTGGCGATTCAGCCCTTGGTGGTGATGATTTTGATAATACGTTAGTTGATTATTTGGTTGAAGCTGCAGGTTTACAACGCCCCCTATCACACACGATGGAACGTCAGTTTTTACATCAAGCGCGTTGTGCCAAAGAACAGCTCAGCAGTCTTGAGCGTTTTGAGGTGAGTTTAACGCTAGAAAATAACGACATCTGGTCGAGCGTGATAACCCGTGATACTTTTGAAAACTTGATTTCGCCGTTAGTTAAAAAAACGCTACGGGCATGTCGACGTGCTTTAAAAGATGCTGAATTAAGTATTGAAGAAGTAGCTGAAGTCGTTATGGTTGGCGGTTCAACCCGCGTGCCATTAGTACGCACTGAAGTCGAAAAACATTTCAATAGACAGCCATTAACTTCAATTGACCCAGACAAAGTGGTTGCTATTGGTGCTGCTATTCAGGCCGATATTCTGGTTGGTAATAAACCTGACAGTGATATGCTGTTACTTGATGTTATCCCATTATCTTTAGGTTTAGAAACCATGGGCGGTTTAGTTGAAAAGGTTATTACGCGCAATACGACGATCCCTGTTGCAAAAGCCCAAGAATTTACCACCTTCAAAGACGGCCAAACAGCCATGGCGGTGCATGTATTACAAGGAGAACGTGAGTTAGTTGATGACTGTCGTTCCTTAGCTCGTTTTGAACTACGTGGCATTCCTGCGATGACTGCAGGCGCTGCACATATACGTGTTACTTTTAAAGTTGATGCAGATGGCTTATTGGAAGTTTCAGCGATGGAAAAATCCACAGGTGTTGAAACGAGTATTACGGTTAAACCTTCATTTGGTTTGGAAGAACATCAAATAACCTCGATGTTGATGGACTCAATGAACAATGCTGAAAGTGATATTCAGGCGCGTATGCTTAAAGAGCAACAGGTAGAAGCATCTCGTGTTATTGAATCAATTAAAGCGGCGTTATTTGCTGATAGTCGCTTATTATCGGCAGACGAAATAGCAATTATCAATAGCGCAATTAATGAATTAGCCACTATTAGCGCAAGTGACGTTGTCAGTGATATTGAAGCGGCACTTGAAAAATTAAATAATAGCACCGCTGTTTTTGCTGAACGTCGTATGGACGCATCAATAAAAACTGCATTAGCTGGTCATTCAGTAGACGAACTCTAAATTGCATTGATCTGCATTAACTAGGAATAAAGAAAATGCCACAAATTATTTTCCTCCCCAACGAAGATTTATGCCCTGACGGGGCAGTAGTACAAGCTGAGAAAGGCGAAACTGTATTAAACGTAGCCCTTAAAAATGATATTGGTGTTGAGCATGCCTGTGAAAAAGTCTGTGCGTGTACAACCTGCCATATGATCATTCGAGAAGGCTTTGACTCAATCGAAGCAAGTGACGAATTAGAAGACGATATGCTTGATAGAGCATGGGGCTTAGAACCTGATTCACGCCTTGGTTGCCAAGCCATTGTCGGTGATGAAGATTTGGTTGTTGAAATACCTAAATATACGGTCAATATGGTTTCTGAAAATCATTAATTGATAAGTAATACATTATTTTAGAAAGGGTAATAGCTTTGATGTTGTTACCCTTTTTTATGTTTAGCTCTTTGAGTCTTTTTAAACTATTCTCGATTTAATGAACAGTGCTTAAAGTGAGCGTTATTTAACTTATAAATAATGACTAAATATTCTATATATTTTCGATAGATCCCAATCATAGTTTTAACTATGTTTTTATATGAATACCTGATATATAGTTGTAAGAGATTGAATTAATTAAGGGATACTATGCAAGAATATTGATTTAAATGAATACATGCCAGCGCTTATTGCTGGTGCTACTAATGTTTTGTTTGCCGCACTTATTTTAATACTAGGTGTTTTTATTGCCAGCCGTGTTAATCGTATGATTTGCAAAATGGGTGAAAGTCACAAAAATTTGGATGATACCTTATTTCGATTTTTAGGTAGCTTAGGTAAATACATTGTTTTAGCTTTTGTCATAATTGCTGTACTCAATCGATTTGGCGTACAAACAGCGTCAATTGTCGCATTGTTGGGTGCTGCAGGGCTTGCGGTTGGCTTAGCATTGCAAGGCACCTTATCTAATGTAGCTGCTGGTGTAATGCTGTTAATCTTCCGTCCTTATAAAGCGGGTGATTTTATTGGCGCTGCGGGTCAATTTGGCAACGTAAAAGAAATTGATTTGTTTACCACTATTTTACAGACATTTGATAACCAGCAAATAATTATCCCAAACTCTCAAATTTGGGGATCACAAATTATTAATCACTCGCATCATAAAGTACGTGGTGTTGATATGTTATTTGGTGTAGCTTATAAAGAAGATACAGATAAAGTTAGAGCGGTTATTGAGTCGGTATTAGCTAACCACCCGCATATTTTAAAAGATCCGGCCCCTTTTGTTGAAGTCGAAACGTTGAACGATAGTTCTGTTGATTTTAGGGTTCGTCCATTTACAGATGGTGCAAATTATTTTGATGTATTGTATTCAGTGCCAGAGCAAATCAAAAAAGTCTTAGATGCCGCAGGTATTGAAATACCCTTCCCACATCGTAAGCTTATTATTGAAAAAGAGTCATAAATAAACGTTCAACTTAATGCGTTGTGATTATTCGATTAGATTGCAACGCTTAATATTTCATGCCGTTTTATTCTGTCATTAAAAACAGCTAGTGAGAATACTCTACTTACTTACTTAATGCTGGTTTACGAATTTAAGTTACGCTTGTTATAAAACATGATCTTAGCCTAAATTTTGTAATTTATCCTAAGGTAAACATACCATCAATATAGTGTCCGAAAATCACTAACGTTTTGGTTTACATATTTTAAAAGAGGCTGATAACTAAACCGATAATCAGTCTGTTTTTGATCCAGAATGGTTTATTGATTGATAACATGAAAATAATATCGTTAATTTCGTTGTAAAAAGTAACGAAAAATTTACTTTAATAATTGCTTATGCCCAATTGATTAGCTATCTGCTCATAACGTAATACTTAGAATGGATAACCACCACGTTTTAAAATGATAAATAAAATAACGACTTATTAAGTATTATGTCTTGTATTTTGCCATTTGTATTCATAAAAAAGGGGGCACGTACTCAATTAAATGGTATAAAATGTTCCTATTATTATTACTTAGCTAAATAGACATATCATTAGGGATTTGTTCTACTCAAAGAAATTCTTGCGTGTTGAAAGAGCGTAAGAGCGTGGGTATACTTTATTTTAAATAACTATTAGGCATAACAAATTTGTCCAAACTTTCTAAATCTCAAACAATAAAAAGTTTAACCATCACAAATCAGTTTGCAATTGATATTTTGTTATTAAATACCCCCAATGAAATTTGGCAATATTTAGCACAAAATATTGTTGAAAAGCTTGGGCTTGACGATGCTGTTATTTATACTTTAGATACGGGGGGAGAAACGTTAAGTCGTATGGCGGGTTATCAAAATAAAGACCCCATCAAAGGCCCTGCAATGAGTAGCTCTGAAATCAGTCATACTCAAATAAAGAACACCTTGTCTAACTCGTTAGTTATCCCTTTTAATCAAGGTGTTATTGGTAAGGTTGCGGCGACTAAAAAAGCCATCTTAGTAAAAGATATCCGAGAATTTGAAAGTTATATTGTTGACGACGAAAGCACTTTATCTGAGTTAGCAGTACCTATTTTATATCAAGATCAATTATTAGGTGTTATCGACTCGGAACACGTCGATGTTAATTATTACAATAAGTACCACCTAAAAACACTTACGGCGTTAGCCTCTATCGCCGCAATGAAAATATCTCAAATTATTAAAGTCGATGGACTTGAAGATATTATCGAAAATTTAGAATATTCCAATAAAATTCAAGATGCTTTATTCGAGATAGCAGAACTTATTTTTAAAACGAAAAGTATTGATGATTTCTATCAACATTTACATAAGTGTATTGGTCGCCTTACCTTGGCAAAAAACTTTTTTGTAGCGTTATTAAAAGATGAAGGGCAAAGAATAGATTTTCCTTATGCGATCGACGAATTTGATGCAAACTCCACCTTTACCAGTATCAATATCGACCCAGAACATTTAAGTATTACCGGTTATGCTTTATCTAAAGATCAACCTTTTTTGCTCTATGAAAAAGATATTCAAAAGATGATTGATGAAAACACAATCTATATTCGAGGGAGTATCCCCAAAGCTTGGTTAGGTGTACCCTTTGGTAGTGGTGTAAATAAAGGCATAGTCGTTGTACAAAGTTATAGTACAGAGTATTTATTTCAAGAAAAAGATAAACAACTGTTAATGTTTGTTGCTAAACATATCAATAGCGCTATTGAACGAATGGAAGCTAAGCAAAAACTGCAGTTTTTAGCGTTACATGATCCCTTGACAGGCTTACCTAATAGATCGCTTTTTAAAGATAGGATCCAACACGCTTTTTTACATTGTAAGAACAATCGCTCTAATAATATAGCGATATTGTTTATTGATGTAGACAGGTTTAAGCAAGTTAATGATACTTATGGTCATCATGTCGGTGATAAATTACTCATTGCCATCGTAAAATTAATCCTAAAATCTTTAAGAAGTACAGATACATTAGCTCGTTTAGGCGGGGATGAATTTGCCATCTTACTTGATGGTAAGATTGATCATGAGATCATTTGTCGGATAACTGAAAGTATTATCACCACGATGGCAACAGCTTTAAATATTGATGGTTTGAATATCTCCAGCAGTGTAAGTATTGGTATAGCAACATATAACGAGACGAGTGATAGTGCTGAAAAATTATTGATTGATGCCGATCATGCTATGTATCAAGCTAAGTTAAAAGGGCGTAATCAGTATGTGTTTTTTGAAGCGCTGGAAGAACAAAATAAATCAACCAATGTTAAGCTCGAATATGATTTCGATAATGCCATTAAAAATCAGGAGTTTATTGGTAACTATCAAGCGTTAATTAATTTTGATACAGGTGATGTTATCGGTGCTGAAATTTTAGTTCGATGGCAACATCCAAAAATAGGGCTTTTGTTTCCAGATGTTTTTATCCCTATTTTAGAAAAATCAGGACAAATAGTTCAACTTGACCTGTATATGTTGAAGCTAGCCGTGAGTAATCTAAAGCTTTGGGTTGATTGGTTGCCACACGAATTTAAGCTGAGTGTTAATGTATCAACATCAGGTTTTTCGTCAGAAGATTTTATTACTTATATGCAAGAACAGCACCTGCAATCTGCTGCTATCATCAGCCAATTATGCATAGAAATTACCGAAGAAAGTCTAATTTTAAACGTTAAAGCGGTGAAAAAACATTTAGATATTTTGAAAAGTTTGGGTGTTCCAGTCGCACTGGATGATTTTGGTACGGGTTATTCTTCACTCAGTTATTTACATCAATTTTCTTTAGATTACCTAAAAATAGATAAAAGTTTTGTTGATGACTTAAACGAAGTCAGTAACAAGGTTTTGATATTAGATGCTGTCGTTAATTTAGCTAAAGCACTCAACATAAAAACTACAGCAGAGGGTATTGAAACAGCAGAACAATATCAAAAACTTAAAGAAATTGGCTGTGATTTAGGACAAGGATACCATATAGCAAAACCCTTGACTGATACTGACTTTAAACGTTTCCTTTTAAAGAAGCTCTATTAAATGTAGATAACTTAATCTACATTCTACCTATACCGTGGTATAGGTATTCTTTAATCTCGACAAAGAGAAAAAGCCTATGCTGTTAAGTCATTACCCTCTAATTTATCCCAAAATGAATAAACGATAAGATGTATAGATTTTTAAAATATAAATTTAGCAATCAGTCATATATAATTAAATACCTAAACGAACCATAGACTAATGACTTTCAGAAACCATATTAATGGTATGTTCACTTTAGGACAACTTTTCAATCATCACTAAGTAAATATTTGTGCATGATCTCAAAGGTTTTTTTCTGTTTATAAATATCATTATAATTACTTCCAGTAAACACAATAACCTTATCCTGACTTGGAACAACAAAGATAAATTGACCGCCATTTCCCCATGAATGACTAACTGGAATTTTTTTTTCTTCAACTTCAAACACTGTACGATGCCATTGATAACCATATCGCTCTGTTAAAGCCGCGTGACCATGAATATTATCGGTCCATGTCCAATGAGTTTCTACGACACCATCGAGGATTTCATTGATATGTTTTTGGGAAACGACCCGCTTATTTTTGTACATGCCTTTATTTAAAATAACAAGACCAAACTTGGCGAGATCATGTGGTGAAAATCGCGCGCTTCCAGCGGCATATAAAAAACCGTCTGGTGTCGTAAATGTACGGTACTCAGTAATATTGAGCGGTGAATATAAATTTTCTTTAGCAAACTGGTCAATGCCTGAAGTACCAGCACGATCCAACCCCGCAGAAATAGTAACGCCGAGTAAAAAGGTATTCGCGTTACAATAATGCCACTCTTTTCCCGGTTCCATAGTCATAGTAATAGATAAACCGTATTTTAAAGGCGTAGGACCTTCATCAATCCCAAATTCATGATTAGTGCCTTTACTGCCAGGCATTTCTGCACAATCCAAGCCAGAAACCATATGCAATAAATCTTTAACTTTTAGATTGGCTTTAAGAGGATCAATGAATTCAAGTTTATGAAAGCGAGAAAGTAATGGCACAACAAGTTCTTCAGGGCTCAATATACCTTTATCAAATGCAATTGCCGCAAGTATTCCAGTAATGCTTTTAAAGCTTGAGCGTATATCATGGTGTTTAGACCTTGAATACCCATTAAAATAATTTTCCGATATAAGTTTATTTTTTTGATAAACAAGAACGCTATCGATCCCTGTATAAAGGTTATTTCTGATATCTGTAATCGCTTTGTCAATATTTGGACTCCCCATTGCAATTACGGTTTGTGAAAATAACAACACGGTGACGATCAATAATTTCATATTCAATTTATCCTTTTAAATATATAAATTTATTTGTTTATTTATTGTGCGATATACAGGCTTGCATCAATTTAGCAGATTCCATATAACATTGCATTATTGCAAATTCTTATAATAATTGTAAATGATTAGATAATGGTTAAATAATCATAAAGACTTGTTTATGATTAATAGCACAAGGTGATCTACTTATGATTTTTAGTTGTGAGTTGTTGAATTTAAATCTACAGACTGTTTTTATTGGCTTTTTATCGTTAACGTATATTTACTTTGCGATTAAAAGGGTAACCACATGAAAATACAGTTACTCTTGTTGATAGTATACTGCGCCTAATTGAGCAATTTTGAATTATCTCTAGTCTTTTATCTAGCGAGGTTTATTATAATCATCTAACTTTTGTCACTTAACGAGGTTAATTTTTTAATGAAAAATATATCAATCAAAATTATTGTTTATATTTTTTTATTGATTAATTACCAAGCATTTGGTTCAGATAAAATTGTTTCTGTTGTAACCTTAGTTGATTATGCTCCTTATGTTTTTGTTGAAGGTAATAAATCAGTCACTGGGGTCGTAAATCCTCAAGACCGCACTGCATTAGTTGATGGATATAGTTGGGAAGTTTTTAAAGAAAGCTTTCATGTGATGGGCTACTCAATAAAATATACAGTTGTTCCATGGGCTAGAGCTCTAAAATACTTAAAATCTGGCCAAGCAGATTTGTTGTTTCCGATAAGTAAATCTAAGGAAAGGCTACGAATTTTTAACTATTCGAAAGAACCTATAAATAAAGTTAATGTTATCATTTACTTCCCAATAACGTCTTCTTTTGAATGGAAAGGATATAACTCAATAAAGGAAAAAATAATAGGAGCTAAACGAGCTTTTAATTATGGCCATAAATGGGACGTATTAAATTGTTTTACTAAGTATGATATAGGAAAAATATCAACTGGATTTAAAATGTTAGAAAAGGGTCATTTAGACGGTTTTATCGGTTATCAAAGTGCCTGGGATTACTTCTTAAAGCAAAAAGGCTGGGAAAATAAATTTCAAAAAACACCGGTTATTGATTCTACAATAGAATATGTAGTTACTCTCAATGGAGCTATTAATAATGACAGTTTACTGGATGTTTTTGATCAAGGAAAACGAAAGCTTATAGCAAGTGGGCGATTAATTGAGCTACAACGTAAGTGGTTTGATATGAAATAGGCATGAAGTTTTTTCATGGAACTCATTTTATTAAAAAATCACACCAGAGTATGATGGTTTAGGTATGCTAGGTGATAGTGATGAATAGGCTATTTTATTTGCTATTAAATAATACCCATTCCATTAAGTTTGTGATCTTGTTGTGCGCAAGGAAAATATTATAGGGCAATGCGTTTGATTGACTCATAGCCAGTTATGAGGATTGAGAGCAACGTAGACCTGGAAAACATCAACCAGTCTAACTTAACGGGATTGCTATAACATCAGAGCTTCGCTTAATTTTTAAAATCAATAGCTTCCATTCCTTCTATTTTTACTTTTGGCATATTATTAAGGTACTGCATAAAACCATGTTCGATTGCTTCGTTAATACGTTCTTTGCCGCTAGGTACCGTTACGAGATCGGGCTTTTCTTACATAAACTTCGAAATAGTATTCTACGCTTTATATTCGTTATATTGTCACTTTAAGTGGCGCAATTATTGCTTGGGCTATTGGCAAGGTATGACTTAACGGTTTAATTTGAAGTGCTGCTAAGTTGTACCCTATGACTTTTTTGATAATACAATTATAATGACTTATAGATCGTGGTTCTTGGTAACGTTATTAATAAAGTAGAAGATATTGACTTTTCATACTTGAGTGCCAGTGCCATGCTGTAAAAAGTTCAATAAACCCTAATATATAAATTAAAAAGAAAGTGAATGATAAAAGATTTCTCGAAATATCAACATATTGTTAAGCAGTTTCGCGGTAGGGTTCTCAATACTGGCTTTGAAAGCAAGTACGCCGCTACCGTAGAAGGTATCCCTGTGACTGAGCGTTTTCTCTTGAAGATGGAATTAAAGCGCCTAGCAGGCCCTTGTACTCGACTTATTGACTTACGAGGCCATGTTGATGGCGAATGTCGCTCTTTTGAACATGGAGAACGTGTGCATTTTCTGGATGATGTTGCTATTAGAGTCTTTGAAGAAAGTGTTGCAGCTTACGAGGATTATACTTTTGGGGTTTATGAAGCGGTCACCAATACAGAAAATAACTTTAGGGTTATTTATCAGAATGAAAAGCTAAGCTCGGCAGAACCACTGTTGAACGATAAACCCATTAAAAAAAATCTAGAAAAAACACAATACCCAGCACAACTCTTTACATTTGGCCCTTATTTTAATCGTTGTGAAGAGCGTATGAACTTTGCTATTTTATTACGTATCACCCTTGAGAATAACAAAGTTATTGAATCTAGCAGTTCAGAAATTAGTGTTAATGGCTGCAAGTTTCGTTTTAACAGCATTGAAGAAATAGCTGTTGGTCAAGTCATCAATATTCGTTTTATAGGACTTGAAGAAGAATTTAAATTTAGTAATGAAGAGGGTTTTAACTATAAAGTTTGTAATATTCTACTAGTTGATAATATCCAGTTGGTGGGGGTCGAAAGAGTTTACGATGAAGATCAGCAACATTGTGGCTTTAAACAGTTTTTAACGGGGTTTATTAAAAGTAACAAACGTCGTTATAAAATAAATTTAGAAAATAGTATTAGCGCTATTCAATCACGATGTTTTGAACAAGCTGTTATTCCAAAAATCAATGAGCTACCGATTTTTATTGAAAAAAATAACGGTAAATTATCTCCTCGTTACGTGCTTACGGGCGTTAATAATAAAAAGCTTTATCACTACTGGAAAAATGAAAATAATGTCTCTACGTTAAATAACTTAATTACTGAAGATAGAATTGAACGTTTGAAAGCAGCGATGTCATTAGGTAAGTCTTTATTAGTCTTTAGTTTTATTCATAAAAGCCATGATAAGTATTACTTCTATAGTGCTGATAATGCTCAATTAGCTGAAGATGAAAGTTTCATGAGAGATTTTCTCGGGTTTTCAGCCAATAAATCGAATTTTTCTGTGACCAGTTTATCACTATTAGCATTTGATCAAAGTAAAGCAAGCTTACCGTTAACGATCTCAGAGCCCCTTAGCCTAAAAGATGAGCATTTAAATGTTGCTATTCCTGACATTGTTAATGAAGCCTTAAGTCATATTGATTGCATTGTTGTCGCCAATGAAATTACCTATAAAGCTTTGGTTGATGATTGCAAACAATTATTTACTGATAATATTGAAATAACAAAATTGAAAAACTTTGGCCATAAACGTTCAGCCACGCCATTGGTCATTGATGAAATAGGTGTTAATTATAAGAATCATCGCAAAGAACTACGTTTTAAATATACAACTCAAGTTATTATGGAATGTGATGGCGTTACTTCTCAGGGGGAATCAAATGACTTTTCAGAGTCAGGATTACAACTCACCTTAAATAAAGCAATGGGGCTATCTCAAGGTCAAATCGTTCATTTGAGCTTTCCAAATTTACAAAAAATCACCACAGCCTTTGCATTAAAAAAATTGCCATATGAAGTGGTAAATATTAGTCAATCGAAAAAAACTATCTGTTTTCGTATTTTTGTTGAGCAACACCGACATATTGGGAGAACATTTTTTAAACTTCTTATTGATAAAAATAAGGAGAAGTTAACCCCTGATGAATATTCGATGATGAGTCCAGACTTAGCTAAGGCATTGCGAAATATTTACAGTAGTAGTATGACTATTCCGTCACTTGTTATTCAAACCAGCGGCCGTCGTTACAAAGTTGAAGCGATTGTTATCGGCAGGGAACATGGCAAGTTTCTACCTCATATGCGGCAATTAAGCGACCGTACACAGTTTTATAACTTGTACCCTTTACTGGGTAATTTACAAATGAATACCCTGTTAACGGCTCGTTTAAAAAAAATGTCGACACAAGCTGCACCAGCAACAGATATATTGTATATAGCGATTAACCCCGATATTGAGTTGGTCGATAAATCAGTAACAACGGTATTTGCTTCTGAATTTGAAAATAATGAATTGAAAACTCTTTTTATCATCAAAGCGCAGAAAAGAGGGTATTTCTTTGCGATTCAAGTAAAAATATCTCGAACTGGTGAGCCTGATATGGATTATCTTAGCCCTGAGTTAGATTATATAAGTTTTTATGCCATTCACCGCGGTAAGCAAATTGAGCAAGACTTATGGAGTATAGTTGGTGTCGTACAGTTGTTTGATATTACCCAAGAAGTACTCCTGCGTAATGATGTTTATACCCAAGCCACTTAAATAGGCTTTTTTAAATGATTTGGGTATGTGCAGGAACAACTTTGTTTTACTTTAACCAATGTAACATACAGTCTAAACCAGTAAAGTGTATTGCAGTATCAGCTTGTTTTTTAACTATATCTTTAGCGTGAAAAGCAATACCTAAGCTAGCAGCAGCCATCATAACTAAATCATTAGCGCCATCGCCCATAGCAACGGTTTGTTGGTGAGGTATCTGATATTGCTTACTGAGTTTAAGTAAACAATCGGCTTTAACTTGTGCGTCTACCACTTTGCCCAGTACTTTTCCCGTTAATTTACCATCAATAATTTCTAATTGATTCGCAAATGCAGCATCAATTTTTAATAAATCTTTTAAGTGATCGGCGAAATAGGTAAAACCGCCAGATGCAATCGCAATTCGCCAATGATATTGCTGTAAATGGCTGACTAAGGTTTCTAAACCAGGCATTAATGGTATGTTTTTCGCTACAGCGGCTAAAATGTCTTCTGAAGAACCAGCGAGTGTTGCCACACGTTGGTGTAAACTCTGCGCAAAATCAAGCTTACCCTGCATCGCAAGCTCAGTTACTGCCGCGACTTGTTCGCCCACACCAGCGAGTATGGCTATTTCATCAATACATTCAATTTCTATGGTTGTTGAGTCCATATCCATAACTAATATGCCAGGTTCTCCTAATAAAGGGGCATTATCAGTTAACGCGGTTTCAATTTTTTCGAGCATGGAAAATACGGAAAGCTTTTGTCGTGCTGTTTGTAGATCGTTTGTTCGCACCAAAAATCGATAACTTGTTAGGCTATTGCGATAATTAATAGCATTTAACGCTATTATTGAAATGTCGCATGTACTGATTAACCTTAGTAAAAGCGTTAAAGTTAAGTCGCTAAATACCACCAATTCGGTACTGATTTCTGCAAGAGAATTTTTTGGTAAGTTTGTTTGTGTTTTCATTGGATGAGCTAGGCAAGGACAATCACTGTCAATGACTAATCTCTGATCTGTTAAGTTAAATAGATAGGGAGGTTTAAGTAGAATTTGCTCTGGAGATATAATTTGTTTGAGTGTTAACGCTTTAATTTCTTCAACGGGTAATACATGTACGGAAACAGACACTTTAAGACCTACTTGCTATTTTAATTTGATGATTTATCTAGGTGTTTTTTCAAAAACTAGACAGTATTGTATTTTATAAACATGTTATAGTAGTAACATGAATATGCCTTTATACCCTAAATTATCATCGATTTATAATAAAATAATGCAATTAGCTATAGCAATTGCGTTTATCATTTTATTAATGAATTTATGGTTGTTCAACCATGATAAAAATAAACAATCAATTAACGACCATTTTTATTATGTGGGGCAGCAGTACCTTAAGCAAAATATTCTTGGTTTATCTGTTGTTATTAAAGAAGATAAAAAATCATTACAAGATTATGTCGATAATATAAGTCAGCTTGATTGGTTAAAAGAACTTCATGTTTACGATGTTACAGGACAACTTATCGCGAGTAGCGAATCTCACTATAGTATTAAAGATCTTTATGGTATATCTCCACATAAACTCAATAAGAGTGAAGAGTACATCCCTTTTGTTAGTGAGATACGCACTGATAAGTTACATGGTTATCTTCGTATGACCATAGAGAAAAAATATTTAACTGGTAATTTGTTGGCAAGTCATGATGAACAATACAGTTGGCTACGTTTGATGATGATTATTGCAGGCGTGGTCGGATTCTTACTCACTCGTGGACTCAATCGCTTTAGTCGCCAAGGCTTTAGAGTTTCACAAAATAGTTGATTTTAAACTTCTGGCAGATTAAATAGTACTTTCACCGTCTGCTCAATGTTGCTTGCGAGCTGTTCAGCAGATCCTCCTCTGATATTCACTAAACAATTAAAAACATCAATCAGCCGTAATGGTGAATTGGGGTGTCCTTGGTGATCTGCAAGCGGCATACTCGGCGCATCTGTTTCTAAAACAAAGCTTGAACTTGGTAACCGTTTAATCGTTTTAATGGTTTTTATCGCCCGCGGATAGGTGATGGTGCCGCCTATGCCTAATTTGAAACCCAAATCAATATACTGAGATGCTTGTTGATAACTACCTGAAAAAGCGTGGATAATACCTGCCCTATTTAATTTAGCCTTTTTTAATAAAGCGATCACTTCCGGATGAGAGCGTCGATGATGAACAATGATGGGTAAATCATGCTGCTGGGCTAAGGTGAGTTGATATTCAAAAAAGTGCTGTTGCTGTATTAAGTTATTTTGTTCTTTAGCGATAACGCCATCTATACCCGCTTCGCCAATTGCAATGATATTTTTTTTATGGTTTGTCACCCACAAGGATAAATCGTCTAGATGTGCTTTTGTTAAACCTTTTAAAAACCAAGGATGAATGCCGAGACACGCATATAGCAGGGGATGGTTATCTTTTTGAGGTAAAGTACAAAGTGTGAGTACTTTTTGCCAGTTATCAGGGCTAATTGAAGGAACAATTACTTGATGAATTCCTTGTTTGGCACACTGTACTAATAACTGAGGCAAGTCCTGAGTAAATGCATCAAAATCTAAATGACAATGGCTATCGGTTAGTAACATGGTTAACCCAAATTGGTATTACTTTAAACGTAGCGCACGATCTTGTAACTTTTCAAGAATGCCCTGCATTTTATAATGTTCAATAAATTTAGTACAGGGCTCACGCTCATGCAATAAAGTATCGGCTAAATATACAGCTTGGGCAACACCAAATGACTTACCAAGTAGCTTTTCAGGACTGTGGTGTAAAATTATAGCTTCAATTAACGTATACGAAAAGCTCCACATATGCAGTAAATAAGCCCCAATTTGGCAATGATTAGTTTTGAATACTTTATTTTCTAAAGCTGTATTATTTGCGGTTAATTTATAATTCTTTAAGTAAAGACTGGTTAATTTAGGATTCATTTCAAACAATACAATTTTACCTATATCATGCAATAGTCCTGCTAACATCGCCGCTTGTTTTAATTCAGGCTTAACCAGAGATGCTGCTAGTTTTGCGGTTGCCAAACAATGCAATTGTTGATCAAGTAGCGAAAAACCTTTGATATCAGGCTCATAAGAAAAAAGCTCTGCAGTCATAACAATACAGCAGAGTGCATCTAGTCCCATTTTTGTAATCGCATCGCTAATACTATTAAGAGTTTTTCCTTTGTTCATAAATGCATTATTGGAAAATTGTAGCACTTTAGCCGCTAAAGCAGGGTCTTGTGAGATGATGTCAGAAATCTTTTTTGAATCAGCATTATTCTCTTTTAAAACAGCATTGAGCTGCATATAAACCTTAGGTGGGCTTGGTAGTGTTTTCACCAGAGCAACCGCTTTTATGATTGATTCTTTGGTGATCGCTTTTTGATTTTCAGCTAATGAGGTAATGGTCTGCACAATGTTTTTGGTATTAATCGGCTGCATGTAGTTATAGTGGGCAAGGCCATCCACATGCTTTAATAGAGTTGACTGATCACTGATAACAACTCGAACCATTGCAGGAAAACTGTTAGTTAACGATGCTAATAACTTTACCGCACTGATTTTTTTTAATGCAGCGCTGATTATGACTACATTAAACTTGGCTGTAGTTAATGTATTCATCGAAAAATCTAGTTCATTAATATAGATTAATGAACTATTACTTTTTTCAAAACCAGCTTGAAGCGTTTTTAGCTGGGGTTGTGATGCATCTATTATTAAAATATTCATCTAGAGTCAAATTTACATACGTTCCATTACATCAATACCTAAAATATCTAAACCTTGTTTTAAGGTTTGAGATATTAGCTGACATAATAATAACCGAGATTGCTGTACATCCATGCTTATATCATCTTTTAAGATAGGACAGGCTTCGTAAAAACTCATATATAAGCTAGATAATTCGTATAAATAATTGCAGAGTAAGTTGGGAGTACATTCGCTAACGACAGCGTCAATAACATCTTCAAGTTGTAATAACTTTAATGCTAAGGCTTTTTCTTGGGGGGCTATTATTTGCAATACGGCAGTATTAATCGATTGTTCGTTATTATCTTTTGCTTTAGAGAATATACTTTGAATACGTGAATAAGCGTATTGTAAATAAGGGGCTGTTGCGCCTTCAAAACTAAGCATGGTTTCCCAGCTAAAAATATAATCGCTGGTACGGTTTTTTGATAAGTCAGCAAACTTCACTGCACCTATACCGACTTTTTCACTAATGGTGAGTAAGTCGCTCTGGCTAATATCAGGGTTTTTCTCTTGAATTAACTTGCTGGCACGAATGACGGCTTCATCAAGCAATTCAGCGAGTTTAATTGTACCGCCGGTGCGGGTTTTAAACGGTGTTCCGTCATCTCCCATCATCATACCAAACGGACAATGCTGATAAGCGACATTTTCAGGTAAAAAACCAGCTTTACGAGCGACTATTTCTACTTGTTTAAAGTGTAGTGCTTGGCGAGCATCTGTAAAAATAACGATGCGGTCAGCATTTAACTCGCCACTACGATAGCGACAGGCTGATAAATCCGTAGTGGCATACAAATAACCGCCACCTGATTTTTGCACGATAAATACCGAAGGCTCACCGTCTTTATTGGCCATTTCATTAATGAATACAGCTTTGGCGCCTTGACTTTCAACTGCGATATCTTTCGCCATTAGTTCATCGATAACGTTCGACAAATCGTGATTATAAGCACTTTCACCCATAATATCACCGCGCGTTAATGAGACATTAAGCTTTTGATAAATGTCTTCGCTGTGCGTTATGGAGATATCGATAAATTGTTGCCATAATTTTGCACATTGTAAATCACCACCTTGAAGTTTAACCACGTACTCACGGGCTCTATCGGCGAAACCTTCCTCGTTATCAAAACGAACTTTTGCTTCGCGGTAAAAATTCTCTAAGTCGGAGAGCGCCGTTTCAGCCACTTCATCAGCAGCAAGTTTATCGTTTAAATGTGCTAACAACATGCCGAACTGAGTTCCCCAGTCACCCATGTGGTTCTGACGAATAACGCTATGCCCTTTAAACTCAATAGCTCGAGTAACTGCATCACCGATGATGGTTGAACGTAAGTGACCGACGTGCATTTCTTTGGCAAGGTTAGGGGCGGAATAATCTACAACCACTGTTTGTGGTTTATTAGGAGGGGTAACCCCGAGTTTTTTATCATCACCAATATTGATCAGTTGTTGTGCTAACCAGTTTTTGTCTAAATGAATATTAATAAAACCAGGACCTGCTAATTCTACTTTTTCAGCAATGCCGTCGAGATCTAAATGTGCAACTACTTGTGTTGCCAGTTCTCGTGGGTTCGTTTTAAGCTTTTTAGCTGCGCCCATAACACCGTTAGCTTGATAATCACCAAAATTTGCTCGATTAGAAAGACTAACCGCAGGGTTAGTATCTGCAGATAAACCTGCCGCAACCATTGCGGATAAAACTTTTTCACTTAAAATTTGTTTAATGTTCATAAAATAAACTCTTTCTCATGGTTATGTGACTCAATTACGGTATTAATGATATTCACATGCTATGCATGTTTGGTGTCATTTCTTTGACCTTGAGTCAACGCACTGCGAGTAAGGCATTATTTCGCAGTGCGTCATATAATTTATAATCAATTTATCGTAAAGTGTTTAAAACACCAGCTAAACCTAATGATTTATCTATTCAGTTTTGCACCTTGATACTATTTTAACAAAGCGTCGGTGACTTTCTATTAATGACTTTAATTTACCTAAATGAGCTAATAAAAAGTCTTAAGCAACGTAAAATTAGTGCTCGCGAGTCTGGTGGAACGTAATCTCTGGATAACGCTCATGAGCCAAACTTAAATTTACCATCGTAGGGGCAATGTAGGTTAAATTATCGCCGCCATCGAGTGCTAAGTTATCATAGGCCTTTTTACGAAATTGCTCTAAAGTTCTCTCGCTATCTGAGGTACACCAGCGCGCAGTTGATACACTGATCGGTTCATAAATTGCGTCAACTTTATATTCTGTTTTTAAGCGTTGCACAACAACTTCAAATTGCAGTACCCCGACAGCACCGACAATCATTTCATTTGAGTTTAAGGGTCTAAATACTTGTACAGCACCTTCTTCAGAAAGCTGAATAAGACCTTTTTGTAATTGTTTAGCTTTTAATGGATCACGTAAACGAATACGACGGAACATTTCTGGGGCAAAGTTTGGAATACCACTAAACTTCATGTTTTCACCCGCGGTAAATGTATCACCTATTTGAATGCTGCCGTGATTGTGTAAACCGATAATATCACCAGCATACGCTTCTTCAACGTTTGCTCTATCACCAGCCATAAAGGTTACGGCATCGGCAATTTTTACGTCTTTACCAGTGCGTACTTGTCGCATCTTCATGCCTCTTTCGTATTTTCCTGAACAAATACGCATAAAAGCGATGCGATCTCGATGGTTAGGATCCATATTGGCTTGTATTTTAAACACAAAGCCTGAAAACTTCTCTTCTTCAGCTTTTACTTCTCGGGTATCTGTATGACGTGAAAGAGGCTTAGGTGCCCACTTTGTTAAGCCATCCAACATGTGGTCAACACCAAAGTTACCTAATGCAGTACCAAAATATACAGGTGTTAATTCACCCGCTAAGAAAGCTTGTAGGTCAAACTCATGAGATGCGCCAATAACAAGTTCGAGTTCTTCACGAAAGTCGTCAGCATAACTACCCAGTACAGCATCTAATTCAGGGTTGTGTAAGCCTTTGATTTTACGAACTTCTTGAATGGTATGGCCTTGACCCGTTTGATACAAAAACGATTCATCGGTTAAAATGTTATACACACCTTTAAATTCTTTACCCATGCCAAGCGGCCAAGTAATAGGAGCACATTTTATCTTTAATACGTCTTCAACTTCGTCCATGACTTCCATTGGGTCGCGAACATCACGATCCATCTTATTCATAAAAGTAATGATAGGCGTATCGCGTAATCGTGTGACTTCCATTAATTTAATGGTACGCGCCTCAACACCTTTGGCAACATCAATAACCATTAAACATGAATCTACCGCAGTAAGTGTACGGTAAGTATCTTCTGAGAAGTCTTCATGACCTGGAGTATCGAGTAAATTAACCAAGCAATTTTTATAAGGAAATTGCATAACGGAAGTGGTGATAGAGATACCACGCTCTTTTTCTATTTCCATCCAATCAGATTTTGCATGTTGACCTGATTTTTTACCTTTTACAGTACCCGCTTTCTGTAAAGCTTGACCAAAAAGTAAGACCTTTTCAGTAATAGTGGTTTTACCCGCATCGGGATGCGAAATTATAGCGAAGGTGCGACGTAAATCGACTTCCTGCTGTTGTACCGACATGCAAAATACCTGTTAATTTAAATGATGAAAAAGGGACAAAATTAAAGAGCGCACATTATAGCGGATACCTTGATTAAGAGCAGCAATAATATTGAATTCACGTACTTTTTTTAAGCGGTGATAAATTTAAGGGAATAAAATGCTAAAAATACGGATGACTTTAACGGTTTAAGCCTAATTTATTTGAAGTCATACCCATTCCATTAAGTTTGTGATCTTGTTGTGTGCAGGAAAAATATTTAGGGCAAGGCGCTTGATTGACTCATAGCTAGCTATGAGGATTGAGGACCACGGGTATAATACAATGTTATAAGCGTTTTTTCATTATTATGGCATCTTCGTAGCCAAAACCACTGGCGCTAGGATAATAACCTGTTCGTCGACCTGTTTCAGTAAAACCTTGATTAATATAAAGCATTTGCGCACTTATATTTTTTGATCGCACTTCTAGCCATATACAATTATTATTGAGTAATTTACTTTGTTCAAAAAAACGTAAAAGCAGTGTTTTTCCATAGCCGTGACCTTGCAAATCAGTGGTAATACAGATATCCATTAATGTTGCTTCACCAGCCACATGTTCACCAATATAAAAACCCAGAATACGATCATCTAGTTGAGCATATTCACCAAAATAACGCCCGCCAATACAACTACTGAAGGTCTTATGTGTCCATGGGTGAGAATGGCAAAGGGTTTCAATGCTCATTAAATTTTCAACATCATCTAAGTTGATATGTTTGAATGATATTGTCATATTAACCTGTACTCTTGCAGTTGCTGCCACAATTGTGCTTTAAGTTGTGGAGATTGTTGAATGTTTTTTATTTCGGGTGTTATCAGTATATTGTTATCGATTGAAATATTATTTTGCTCACTAAATTGCCAATTCAAAAGCCCAAGGCTTATTTGATTTTTTTCACAGCTGATTTCACCTAAAGACAAACCTAAGCTCAAAAGAATATCATTAAATAAATGATATTGTGACAATGTTTTGATATCAATATCTAATACATTAGGGGAATTATCTACAATGGAGCTCTTTTTTTGTTGCCAAAGGGGGATGCCCATCTCTTGTAAAATAGTAAATTGTCTGTGGTTAATGCTCATAGGATTGTAAAAAGTATATTCTGAATTACGGCGCTATGATGACAGAATTTTCGACTAAATTATATTGTTATTAGTTAATGGTTTTTAGGAGTTGTTCAAAAGCGTCACTACTTATGGCGCGGCTGTAAAAATAGCCTTGATATTCTTGGCAGTTCAAGGCTTGTAACAAAGTTAAATGCTCGGTGAGTTCAACTCCCTCAGCAACGACACTTAAATTGAGGTTATGAGCAAGGTCAATAATTGAGCGAACAATGCTTAGGTCAATACTCGATTGGTGCATATCCATGATAAATGATCGGTCAATTTTTAAAACATCAATGGGGAATTGTTTTAAATAATTTAGTGATGAAAAACCTGTACCAAAATCATCTAAGGATAATTTAAAGCCTAAATTTTTCATTTTATGCATTGTTTTAATAGCTTGTTCAATATTATTAAGTAAAGTGCCTTCAGTTATTTCTATTTTTATTGCTGAGGGCGGGATCATGTACTCTATTAATTTTTCTTTTAATAAAGCAATAAGGCTTGAACTTTGGGAGAATGTTTTTGCCGATAAGTTAATGGCTACAGGGCCAAAATTGATCGACTTTTGACGCCAAATTGAAACTTGAGCAAAGGTTTTATTAATAGTTACTCGATCTATTTTATCAATAAGGCCTGATTTTTCTGCAAAAGGAATAAATTGATCAGGATAAGTAATGGAACCATTTATTTCTTTTCTGCGGATAAGTGCTTCAGCGCCAGTAATTTTACCTGACTTGGTATCCACTAAAGGTTGATAATGAAAATAAAATAAATCGTCTTCAATGGCATTAATTATAAGTTCTTCTTGATGGAGCTGTTCGGCAACGTCGTTATTCATGCTTTTTTCAAAGAAACGGTAAGCATTCTGATTTTTTTTCTTTATTTCCGTCATGGCCAGAGCTGATTTTTTGAGTAGCTCTTGTGGTGCATTGCCGTCATCAGGATAAAGCGTAATACCAATACAGGCATTAATATTAAATAGGTGGCCTTTTATGGTAAAAACATCTTCAAAGCAAGTGAGTATTTTTCTCGATACAGATGCCGCATTGTGTTGGGGATTGACTAATTCAGCGAGTACACAAAATTCAGCACCATTGATGCGAGCAATAACATCTTTTGAATATAAAGCATCTGATAGGCGTTGCGCGATAGCACAAATAACATCGTCACCTATGCTATGGCCATAAGAGTCATTGATTTTTCTAAAACCATTCACATCAATTAATAGTATGGCTGGAGATTTACTCGAGTTTTGCGAATTTAAACAAGACCGTAAAATCAACTCATTAAGTAACGTTCTATTAGGTAACCCGGTGAGTTCGTCATGGGTGGCAAGTTTGATTAACTGTTGCTGGACTTTTCTTTTTTCAGTGATATCTCTAAATACACCAAGATAGTGAATGATCTCCTTATTGTCATCTTTTATGGCTAAAACTTCTAACTCAAGTGGATATATTTCGCCTGACGCTTTTTGGTCATAGAGTTCTCCTTTCCAAGTACCATTTTTTTCAGCATATAACCTTATCTTTTCAGCCTCATCCTCTTGTTGGTCATTGACAGCGGCAAACGTTACTTTACAGCCGAACATCGCGCTTTTTTTTCGTTGTGTTTGCTTTGCGTAAGCTTGATTGACCACTTCTATTTCGAAATTTTGGTTGGTGATCCACACGGCGTCAGCAGTATTTTTAAAAGCGTTAGACAATAACAGTAATTGCTTTTCGTTTTCTTTAATCTCAATATTGTGTTGCTTTAATTTTACAGACTCTCTGCGACTGTAAAAGCGACTAACGGCTAAAAAAACGATGAAAATAAGTAAGATACTAAAAAATATTATTAACTTACGCTGGTGATGTGAAGCTTCAATAGTCAATGTATTAAGTTTGTTTTCTGCTTCTAATAAGTCGATATGTTTTTGCTTTTTTTGAGTTTCATATTTTTCTTGTAAATTATTAATGGAAATACTCTGTGCTTCAGTATTCATTTTATTTTGCAATATTTCATGTTTTTTAGTGTAAATGAAAGCTTGCTGCCAGTTTTTTTGCGTTTGAAAAATTTGGCTGAGTAATTGATAAACGTTCAGCTCGCCATGTTGTAATTTATTTTGCTGAAAATAAGCTAATGATCCTTTTAATAACGTGATCGCCTGTTGTTTTTTATCTTGTAGATGATAAATATTTGCCAGCACAACATGTGCTTTAGCCTGATCATGTTTGTTATTTATTTTTTTACTTGAATCATAAGCTTGCTGTGCCATTTTTTCTGCGTTAGCTAAGTCAAATACGGTTATGTAGGTTTCTGCTAAGGAAATCATGGTATTGATTGCTAATCGAGGGTGGTGTTTGATCTCTGGGTGATTTATCGCCTTTTGAAACGAAGCCATCGCACTCTCTAGTTGGCTGAGTGCGGTATAGTAAATCCCTTGGTTTGATAAACTGATCAAATACATCTCACTATCACCAATTTCTTGAGATATTTTTAGCGTTTTATCTGAATATATCAAAGCCTGTTCAAAATCATTTTTTGCCCACATGATTGTTGAGAGGTTGCTATAACTACCAGAAATCTCTTTGAGATTTTGGTGTTTCTCATAATAAACCAGGCTTTTGAGAAACGAAATCTGTGCTTGTTCATATTCAGCGGTACTATGATACGATTTTCCTAATATCCTATGGGTATCAGCAATATCTTCTTCTCTAATATAAATAGCATCGTTAATGATATTTATTTTTTTTACTGGCGAGTCATACATAGCGGTTAATAAATTAACGGCTATTTTAATGACTTGTATGTGTTGGCTGGAGTTTTGTAAAGAGATTAATTCATTGATGCTATTAAGTTGCTTAAGTGCAGCTAAAGACTGTTTTGATTGAATTTTCACCAAGCTTTTATTAAACGATTTCCGCCAATATTGTGACTTGTCTTTATCGTGTTGTTCTTCTGCTAAGAGCCTCATTTTATGTGCAATGAGCGTCGTGTAAAGTGAATTTTCTATTGGTTTTATATCACTTAATAGATCTATAAACGCTTGTTCTTTTTCTAATATAGTTAAGTGATAAGCGACAATTATCTTTGTATAGGCTTGGTTAAAGTCATACTCATTTTCAATAGTTCGTGCTGATATTTTAGCTACCGAAAAGAGCAATATCATACAGAGTATACGGTTCAGGTATTTAAAAACTTTATGGCTGAACATTAAAGTAGACAAAGAATATAATAGTCCTAATGGTTGCTGTTAATTGTTATCGTTAATTATTTTATTGATAAGTGCATCATATAGATAATGTCAGTATAGGTCTTATTTTTGTTTTTGCGTGATGATGAAATGTAGTTGAGGGGGATCATTACTGTTTAGTTATCTTCTAGTATATCCCCGTACTCATTGAAGATGCAGGTTTTGATCCGTCTAAAAACCTCATCTACTGCGTTGCATTCAATCCTAATAGCCCGCTTATTACTCAATCATGCATCTTGTCGCTAAAATTTTTAGCCATGCTCAAAATCGCGCATCTTCAATGACCACGGGTATAGAACGAACATTAGGCTGTAAAAAATATATTCTTATTCACCTCACTATTACGATAAAATTTCTGCGGCATTGTGTGTTATAACAAACGTTTCTTGTTTTTTATAAGTTGCTCAAAAGCCTCGCTGCTTATGGGGCGACTGTATAAGTAGCCCTGATATTCTTGACAATTCAGGCCTTGTAATAAGGTTAAATGCTCGGTGAGTTCAACACCCTCAGCAACGACACTTAAATTTAGGTTATGAGCAAGGTCAATAATTGAGCGAACAATGCTTAGGTCAATGCTCGATTGGTGCATGTCCATGATAAATGACCGGTCTATTTTTAAGATATCAATGGGGAATTGTTTTAAATAATTAAGAGAGGAAAAACCTGTACCAAAATCATCTAATGATAATTTAAAGCCTAACGCTTTTATTTTATGCATTGTTTCAATAGCTTGTTCAATATTATTAAGTAAAGTACCCTCAGTTATTTCTATTTTTATTGCCGAGGGAGGGATCATATGCTCTACCAATTTATCTTTTAGTAATGCAATAAGGCTTTCACTTTGAGAGAATATTTTTGCCGATAAGTTAATGGCTATCGGGCCAACGCTTATAGATTTTTGACGCCATATTGCAACTTGAGCAAAAGTTTTATCAATGGTTACTCGATCTATTTTATCAATAAGGCCTGATTTTTCTGCAAAAGGAATAAATTGGTCAGGATAAGTAATTAAACCATTTATTTCTTTTCTGCGGATAAGTGCTTCAGCGCCAGTAATTTCACCTGATTTGGTATTCACTAAGGGTTGATAATCAAAATAAAATAAATCATCCCTAATGGCATTAATAATAAGTTCTTCTAGATGAAGCTGTTCGGCAACTTCGTTGTTCATGTTTTTTTCAAAAAAGTGATAACTATTTTGATTTTTTTTCTTTATTTTTGCTATGGCCACTGCTGATTTTTTAAGAAGTTCCTGTGGGGTATTGCCATCATCTGGTGAAAGTGCGATACCGATACAGGCACTCATGTTAAATAGGTGACCTCTTATGGTAAACGTTTTGTCAAAACACGAGAGTATTTTTCTTGATACGGATACCGCATCGTGTTGAGGATCTACTAATTCAGCGAGCACACAAAACTCAGCGCCATTGATGCGAGCAATGACATCTTTTGAATGTAAAGCATCTGACAGGCGTTGTGCAATAGCACAAATAATATCGTCACCCATGTTGTGACCATAAGAGTCATTGATTTTTCTAAAACCATTTACATCAATTAATAGTATTACTGGAAATTTACTTGAATGTTGCGAATTTAAACAAGATTGTAAAATTAATTCGTTAAGTAAAGAGCGATTAGGTAATCCGGTGAGTTCGTCATGGGTGGCAAATTTAATTAATTGTTGTTGGATCTTTCTTTTTTCGGTGATATCTCTAAAGACACCAAGATAGTGAATGATTTCTTTATTGTCATCAACGATTGCTAAAACCTCTAACTCAAGCGGATAGATTTTTCCTGAGGCTTTTTGATCATAGAGTTCTCCTTTCCATATGCCATTTTTTTCAGCATATAATCTGATTTTTTGCGCGTAATCTTCGTGTTGACCGTTAACCGCGGCAAACGTTACTTTGCAGCCTAACATGGGCTCTTTTTCTCGTAGTGTTTGATTTGCGTAAGCCTGATTGACCACTTCAATTGCGAAATTAGCATTAGTGATCCATACGGCGTCAGAAGTATTTTTAAAAGCGTTAGACAATAACATCAATTGTTTTTCGTTTTCTTCAATCTCAATATTGTGCAGTTTTAATTTTGCAGACTCTCTGCGACTATAAAAGCGACTGACGGCTAACAAAACGATGATAATAATTAATATGCTAAAAAAAAGTATTAACTTACGTTGGTGATGTGAAGACGCAATAGCAAATGAATTTAGTTTATTTTGCGCTTCTAATAAATCAATTTGCTTTTGTTTGTTTTCAAGCTCATATTTTTCTTGTAAAACATCAATGGACATTTTTTGTGCCTCATCATTTATTTTATTCTGCAACATCTCGTTTTTTTTAGTATAAATGAAAGCTTGCTGCCAGTTATTTTGCGCTTGGAATATTTTACTTAGCTGCAGGTATGTATTTGCTTCGCCGTGTGGCAGATTACTTTCTTGGTAAAAGAGTAATGCCTCATTAAGCATGAGGAATGCTTGTTTATAGCTTTTTTGTAATCGATAGATCTCGCCTAAAATTAGATATGCGTCTGCTTTGTGATCTTGGCTATTGATTTTTTTACTTAGGATTAATGCTTGTTTAGCATATTGTTCGGCCTGTTTTAAATCAAACACAGTAACAAAAATTTCAGCAATGGAGAGTATACTATTAAGGGCCTTTTCAGGGGTTACTTTACTTTGAGGATGATTAATGACCTGCTTAAAAGAACTGATGGCATTGTCTAATTGATTTAAATTGCCGTAGTAAATACCTTGGTTAGTTAGCCCAACAAGGTAGCTTTCAGTATCATTTATTTGTTGAAAAATGTGTAACGCTTTATTTTGATACATCAGTGCTTTCTCAAAGTCTTTTTGAGTCCACATGATCATTGAAATATTGTTATAACCAGAAGCTATTCCTTTAAGGTTCTGTTCTTTTTCATAAAACGCCAGACTATGTAAAAAGGCTACTTGTGCTCCTTCATAGTTAGCCATCGTAAAGTAAGATACTCCCATTATTTTATGTAAATTGGCTATGTTTTGCTCCCTAATAAAAATCACCCCATCAATAATATGTACTTTTTTAGTCGGGGATGTTTTCATTTTTTTCAAGAGCTCAACACCTAGGCTAATAGCCTTTGTATATTGATTCGTTTCTTGTAAAGAAAGTAGTTCATTCATTGCTGCTAATTGTTTAAGCGCCGCTAACGATTGTTTTGATTTTATTTTAGACAGATTTTCTTCAAATAAGGTATGCCACTTTAGGTATGTTTTTTGATCATGTTCTTTGTTAGCGATCATGGCAAGTTTATGGGTGAGCAGTGCAAAGTACCCCTTATTATTTAAAGGTTTGGTCTCTTCGAATAACGCTAAAAATAGTTGCTTTTTTTCTGAGGTAGTAGTCGTGTAGTCCAACTCTATTTTTATATATAATTGGTTAAAGTCATTTTCATTATTAATTGTTTGTGCCGATACTTTAACCAGAAAAAATAGCAATGTTATGCAAAGTATATTATTGAAGCTTTTAAAAGCTTTATGGCCGAACGTTAAAGTAGACAAAGAATATAATAGACCTAATGATAATTACGCTATTGATAAATATTATCATATAGATAATGTCAGTATAGGTCTCGTTTTTATTTTTGCATTATTTAAAAATGAAGTTGAAATTAAATATAGGACTTAAATATATACTGAGGGTTTTGTTTAGCTATTGATTGTTAATGTTTTTAACGATGATTTTAACGATGGATCTAACAGTAGAAAATGGCAGGGGTGGAGAGATTCGAACTCCCAACCGTCGGTTTTGGAGACCGCTGTTCTACCAATTGGAACTACACCCCTGCAACGGAGAAGAATTATACTCAAGCAAAAGCAAAGGTAAAGAGGAAACTGCAAATTAATAGACTGTTCGACCAATAAAGCAACAAAGTGGCGTTTATTTCGCTTTTTTGGTCGATTATATTAAAAACATTGAACATTTTATTTCATATTTTATTTAATATGACAAAACCGTAAATGATGCGGATAAGGAAAAACATCGCTATATATCTCATCAGCAACATTCTTTTGGCACTGCTGCCAATAACTCGCGTCGAGTAAATCTGCGTGATGGATCATAAATGCCTGACGATAATGAGTATTCGCTAATGCAAATGTAGCCAACTCCTCAGGAAACATATCACCAGGGGCAACCGCATACCAAGGCTCAGCAGCATATATTTGTTCTTCGGTAATGGCTTCGGGTTTTACTCTAAAGTTTACCTCGTTCATATACGTTATTTCATCATAATCATAAAAAATGACACGGCTATGGCGAGTGACACCAAAATTCTTTAATAACATATCACCCGGAAATATATTAGCGGAAATTAATTGTTTTATCGCTTCTCCATAACCATACATAGCCTTAACTACTTGATCATCAGTGGCAGTGGCTAAGTATAAATTTAATGGCACCATGCGTCGTTCAATGTATAAATGTTCAATAATAAGTAAGTCTTGCTCACATCGGATGATTGATGGCGCGACACTCATCAATTCATCAAGCAGTGTTTGCGAGAATCTATTTTTTGGAAAAGCAACTTCAGAATACTCCATAGTATCTGCCATGCGACCAACACGGTCATGTAATTTAACTAAGCGATATTTTCCTTTCACATCTGCTTTTGTCATATTTTTACTTGGCGAGAATTTATCCTTAATAATTTTAAATACATAAGGATAAGAAGGCAGTGTAAATACCGACATCACCATACCTTTTATGCCAGCAGCTAATTCAAATTGGTCGTTACTGGTATCTAAGTGATGTAAAAAATCACGATAAAATTGGGTTTTTCCTTGTTTATGAAAGCCAATTGCCGAATATAAATCCGCTTTAGTTTTGTGAGGAATTAAGCCCTGTAAAAATTCAACGAGCGCATGGGGATGCTGACAATCGACAAAAAAGTAAGCCCGAGCAAAACCAAATACTACCGCCATACGTTCACTTTTGGTGATAATAGCGTCAATAGTCAGTCCGCCTTTTTCATTTTTTTCCTCGTTAACGCCTTCGTTAATTGCTTTATTATTTCCGCTATTATTTAGTATCGATACAATAAAAGGGGTCTCCCCTTCAGGGGATATTACCCGGCCGATTATATAAGCACCTTTATTACGGTAAAAAATAAAATCAAGCATCTCAAATTGCAATTCATCGAGTTTGTATTCACTTTTATGTGTTTGCTGACGAAAGGCCTTGATTAAGGTATTAATGTCTTTTTTTAAATTAACATAGGGAATATCGAGTTGATGACTAGCAATAATGTCGGCAATCGTTTTGTATAAACCTTTATCTGCAGGCGAATAACGAGTGAAAATTTTAGGCGTGGGTTTATCGTCAAGGCGATCGACACTACTTTCTACAAATATATAGCCGTTGTGGTAGTACTTGCGCTCAAAGATATGACAAAAAACAGAATTATAAAAACTTTCAGCAAGTTCTGGTTGGGGATGTTTACTGAGTAAATTGAGATAGTGTATTTTAACTTCTTGCCACAATAAATCGTCAAGACTGACGATAAAAAAATCTTGTTTGATTGTATCTAACGTTTCTTGCACACGTAAATCATAAAAATCTGTTCTTGCTTTTGCTGCACTTTGTACTTCCGCCCATAGGCATAGCTCAAAACGTTGTTTTGCTGACTGGGTTATTTCACTATATAAATAAATGTGACGCTCAAAACCATTTAATATGGTTTTAGCAATGGCAAAGGCAATATTATTCATAAACTATCTTCCATTTTATCAATCGTAGCGCAAATACTGAAAGTTAAGCATACGACATTATATTCACTGCTGATGATTAATGTGATGAATGTTAGTTATTTGGGATATTTATTGGTAAGGGTAATAAAGGATGAATAATTACACTTGCCATTAAGACTAAAAATACATTTTCCTTGCTATTCGTGGGTGTCACTACTAAAATTACGCGATTTTTTATTGAGCCTAACCTTGAATTTACTATGCGTGTAGCCGATTTTTCATTTAAATTACCCGAAGAGCTGATCGCTCGTTATCCAAAAGCTGATCGTACTGCCAGTCGTTTATTGGCGATGGATGGTAATAGCGGTCATCTTGAAGATCTTCATTTTCTTAATGTTATTAATAAATTAGCGCCGGGTGACTTGCTGGTTTTTAATAATACCCGTGTTATTCCTGCGCGAATGTTTGGTAAAAAAGACAGTGGTGGCAAGGTTGAAGTATTAGTAGAACGTTTGCTTGATGATAAACGTTTTCTTGCCCATGTTCGTGCCAGTAAATCACCCAAAGTGGGTACAAAAATACTACTTGAAGATAAAGTGTCGGCGACTATGGTGGCGCGTCACGATGCATTATTTGAATTAGAAATATCGGGTGAGCAATCCGTATTATCAGTATTAGAAGAAATTGGCCATATGCCGTTGCCTCCTTATATTGATCGCCCTGATGAAGACAGCGATAGGGAACGTTACCAAACGGTTTACAATGAAAAACCAGGTGCCGTTGCAGCGCCTACTGCCGGATTACATTTTGACGAGCAACTGTTAGCAGATATTAAAGCGAAGGGTGTTGATTTAGCCTTTGTTACGCTACATGTGGGGGCGGGGACCTTTCAGCCGGTGCGGGTAGAAGAAATCGCTGATCATATAATGCATGCCGAATATGTTGAAGTATCGGATGCTGTGGTTGAGCAAATTAAAAACACCAAAGCCAATGGTGGGCGTATTATTGCTGTTGGCACAACTTCGGTGCGATCGTTAGAAAGTGCGGCAAAATCAGCACAAGAAAACGGCACTGAGCTTAAAGCCTTTTATGGTGATACCGATATTTTTATTACACCGGGCTACTCGTTTCAAGTTATTGATGCGCTTATTACTAATTTTCATTTGTCAGAATCTACTTTATTGATGTTAGTCAGTGCATTTTCTGGTTATGAAAATATGATGAAAGCGTATCAACATGCGATTGATAACCAATATCGATTTTTTAGTTATGGTGATGCGATGTTTTTAACTAAACGTGTAGAAGATTAAGACATACTTGTACTAAACGAAGCATAAATTTCAAAATACTTAGTTGAATATCCAAATAAGTATAAGTAAAAAATTTAAAACAACCGTTAGCCTGTTTCGCTAATGGGTTAGGAGAATGTTAAATGCAAAATAAAATGAAATACGAATTGTTGAACACGGATGGCAAAGCCCGACGTGGTCGTTTAACCTTTGATCGTGGCACGGTTGAAACACCTGCTTTTATGCCTGTAGGTACTTACGGGACGGTTAAAGGCATGAAAACAGAAGAAGTTGCTGACACCGGCGCTGAAATAATTTTAGGTAATACCTTTCACTTAATGTTACGCCCAGGTACTGATGTTGTTGAACAACATGGTGGACTGCACGACTTTATTAATTGGGATAAACCTATCCTTACCGACTCAGGTGGCTTTCAGGTTTTTAGTTTAGGCGCTATGCGTAAAATTACCGAAGAAGGGGTTAAATTTAGTTCGCCAATTAACGGTGAAAAAATTATGTTAACCCCTGAACGTTCAATGGAAGTTCAGCGCAGTTTGGGTTCTGATATTGTAATGATATTTGATGAGTGCACGCCGTATCCTGCAACGCATCAAGAATCAAAAGTATCTATGGAGTTATCATTACGCTGGGCACAACGTTCAAAAGATGCTCATGGTGATAATCCGTCAGCGTTATTTGGTATTGTACAAGGTGGCATGTTTGAAGATTTGCGCGAAATTTCTGTTGAAGGCTTAAAAGCAATCGACTTTGATGGTTTCGCTATTGGGGGGTTATCGGTAGGTGAACCTAAAGAAGACATGATCAGAATATTAGATCATACCGCACCCTTGATCCCAGACAATAAGCCCCGATATCTGATGGGAGTAGGTAAACCTGAAGATTTAGTGGAAGGTGTACGTCGCGGTATCGATATGTTCGATTGTGTTATGCCAACGCGTAATGCACGTAATGGTCATTTATTTGTTACAGACGGCGTTGTTAAAATTCGCAATGCCCGCCATAAAACAGATACTGGGCCGTTAGACTCTGAATGTGATTGTTATACCTGTAAAAATTACTCACGCGCCTATTTACATCACTTAGATAAGTGTAAAGAAATATTGGGCTCACAACTTAATACATTGCATAACTTGCATTTTTATCAACGCGTGATGAAAGGTTTGCGTGATGCGATTGAGCAAGGTAAATTAGACGACTTTGTGAAAGAATTTTATGCGCAACGAGATTTACCGGTACCGCCATTGTTAGGCTGAAGTTAGCTTTGAACACTAGGGTGTTAGTATTACAAGATTAAAATATTAAGTTAATACATTTATTTAACCATTACATTAATACAAGAAAAATAAGAGGAAGTTATGAGTTTATTTATTAGTAAGGCACATGCAGCAGCAGCTCCAGCATCAGCGGGCGGTGGTATGGAAATGATCATTATGTTAGCCGTATTTGGCTTGGTTTTTTACTTCATGATTTACCGTCCACAAGCAAAGCGAGTAAAAGCTCATAAAGGTTTAATGGCGGAACTTTCTAAAGGTGATGAAGTTTTAACACAAGGCGGCATTGTTGGTAAAATTGTTAAAGTTTCTGATGAAAAAGACTTCCTAGTGGTAAGTATCGCTGAAAATACTGAAGTTGTTGTGCAAAAAGGGGCGATTAATGCGGTCCTACCTAAAGGCACAATGAAATCGTTATAATTTTTAGCCTTGTTATTTGGCTTGGTTTCGTCATCAAAAGTACACATTGATTAGCGTCAATAGGGTGCATTTTTTTCGAACTTAAGCCAACTCACTTTAGCTAAAAAATATATAAACTTAAAAAGAAACAGGATGAACTTGTGTTAAACAAATATCCATTATGGAAAACACTGATGGTGCTATTTATAGTTGCCTTCGGTGCTTTATATGCCACACCAAATCTTTATGGCGAATCTCCAGCTGTACAAGTATCTGGTTTACGTGGCGTTGAAGCGGACGCCTCAATACTTGATAATATTAAAGCGCAATTAGCTGCTGGTAACATTGATTTTTCAAGCATGTCACTTGAAAAAGGCCAAATATTAACGCGTTTTACAAATGCGGAAGACCAGATAAAAGCCCGTGATTTATTAGATGATACCCTAGGTGATAAATTTTCTGTTGCTTTGAATTTAACCCCTAATACACCCGATTGGCTTGCGAGTATTGGTGGTACACCAATGAAACTTGGCCTTGATTTAAGAGGCGGAGTTAGCTTCCTTATCGAAGTAAACATGCGTGAAGCCATCTTGAAAGCACAAGAGGCTATGGTCGATGATTTTAGAAGCGACCTGCGTAGTGAAAAAATTCGTTACCGTTCGGTTAAGAAAGTTGATACTTCAATTAACATCCAGTTTAGAAATGCAGAAAGCATGGTTGCTGCCAATGCATTTTTGAAAAAACGTTACCGTGAATATTTGTTGAAAGAAAACGATGATACGTTAGTTTTATCTGTTGTTATGACAGAACAGAAATTAAAAGAAATTCGTAATTACGCGTTAGAACAAAATATCACTATCATTCGTAACCGTGTTAATGAATTAGGTGTAGCTGAACCTTTAGTGCAACGCCAAGGTAAAAAGCATATTGTTATTGAGTTACCCGGTGTACAAGACACTGCAACAGCAAAAGAAATACTCAGTGCAACAGCAACGATTGAATTTCGCTTGGTTGATACCGAAGGTGACATTGGCAGTGCGATTGATGGTCGTGTGCCGGCAAGCTCACAATTATACTATGAAAAAGACGGTAAACCGGTATTATTGAAAAAGCGCGTGATGTTAACGGGTGATCATATTGTTGATGCGAGTTCAAGTTTTGACGAATTTAGCCGCCCACAAGTAAATATCGATTTAGACTCAGCTGGCGGTAGTAAAATATCAAATACCACTAAAAGCAATATTGGTAAGCCAATGGCCACGGTGTTTATTGAATATAAAGCAACGGATAGAAAAGATGCCGAAGGCAATACTATCTTTGAAAAAATTGAAGAAGTGATCAGTGTTGCAACTATTCAGTCACGTTTAGGTAAATCGTTTCGTATTACCGGCGCGGGTAGCCAAGCAGAAGCACATAACTTAGCCATATTGCTACGTGCCGGGGCATTAGTCGCGCCAATTCGAATTGTTGAAGAACGTACTGTTGGACCAACACTAGGTGCTGAAAATGTGCAGTTAGGTTTTCAAGCAATCATGATGGGTTTTGGGTTGGTTTTCATTTTTATGATGATTTATTATCGCGCCTTTGGTGTGGTAGCAAATTTAGCGCTTGGTGCTAACTTAGTATTGATTATCGGTATCATGTCATTAATTCCAGGAGCCGCATTAACGTTGCCTGGTATGGCGGGTATTGTCTTAACGGTTGGTATGGCAGTTGATGCTAATGTATTGATTTTTGAACGTATCCGAGAAGAAATTCGCGAGGGTAAAACAATTCAACAAGCCATTCATCAAGGATATGAAGCCGCTTTCTCTACGATTATTGATGCAAACCTTACCACACTAATTGCAGCCACTATTTTGTATGCTATTGGTACCGGACCTATCAAAGGTTTTGCTATAACATTATCTATTGGTATTTTAACCTCTATGTTTACTGCTGTTGTTGGTACACGTATGGTTGTTAACGCAGTTTGGGGCGGTAAACGTCTCGATAAACTACCTATTTAAGGCGGAGTTGAATATGCAAATTTTACAATTAAAAGAAACGCTTCCTTTTATGAGCTACCGCAAAGGAGCCATGATTTTTAGTTTGTTACTGATGTTATCGGCAATCATTTCATTAGCAACCAATAAGCTTAGCTTAGGTTTAGATTTTACGGGTGGTACCTTAATTGAAGTGGGTTTTGAACAAGCCGCTGATTTAAAGAAAATTCGTGCTTTGATGGATGTTAATGGTTTTTCAGATGCAAAAGTACAATTTTATGGTAGTAGCCGTGATGTTATTATTCGTTTAGGTCAACGTGAAGACGTTAAAGCGGAAATGTTAGGCAATGAAATATTATTATTGTTACAAACAAGTACGGGGCAAACCATTGATATGCGCCGTATTGAGTTTGTAGGTGCAAGTGTTGGTGATGAATTAATGGAGCAAGGTGGTCTTGCGATGTTAACGGCTTTAATTTGTATCTTGATTTATGTAGCCTTTAGATTTGAATGGCGTTTTGCTGTTGGCTCTGTAGTTGCTTTATTTCACGATGTATTGTTAACCCTTGGTTTATTCTCACTTTTAGGTTTGGAGTTTGATTTAACTGTACTTGCGGCGATATTAGCCGTTATTGGTTACTCACTTAACGACACCATTGTTGTCTCGGATCGCATTAGAGAGAACTTTCGTAAAGTACGAGAAGGTAGCCCAGCTGAAATCATTAATATCTCATTATCACAAACCTTAAGTCGTACCTTTATTACCTCAATAACTACATTGCTGGTATTAGCGGCGTTGTTCTTAAGAGGTGGAGAATTGATCCATGGCTTTGCAACCGCTTTATTGATGGGTGTTTTTGTTGGTACTTATTCTTCAATTTATGTAGCCAGTGCCGTCGCACTTGCATTAGGTATTTCTAAAGAATCTTTAATGCCTGAAGTGATTGAAGTTGAAGGTGCAGACCAAGAGCAATTGACGCCTTAGGTGTTCTTGCTGCAAAAGTAATGAGTTGGTTACTTAGATAAAAAGCCAGCAAATCGCTGGCTTTTTACGTTCAGGACGAACCTAATGTCGCGGTGCCATGGATGGCAAAGAGCGACGACGTTCAAGACGAACCTAATGTCGCGGTTCACCTCGACTCTTTTTTTACATTTACATATAAGCTGATGAGTGATAGCAATTGAAATAATTAATCGATCACTCTAAGACGGTCTAAATATCCAATATCTGCGTTGCTTTCAATCCCAATAGCACGCTATTACTCATTCAAGCGCCTTGCCCTATAATATTTTTCCTGTGCACAACAAGGTTACAAACTTAATGGAATTACTTTATTGTAAAATTGAACAGGATCATTGAAAAGTATGGTTATACGATAGAATAGTCTCTCTTTTCGCTTTTTGGCTCAGGCAAAATGGATGTTTAAATTTTACAAAAGTAGTGCCCAATACCAATCCCATTAAGTTATTGTTCACTTGTACTGGTTAAAATCTTTCAGGTCTAGGTTGTTTTCAATCCTCATAGCTAGCTATGAGTCAATCAAGCGCCTTGCCCTATAATATTTTTCCTGCGCAGAACAAGATCACAAATTTAATCAAATTGGTATAAGATGAATTTTTCATTAGGACACTGCAAAATGATTTATTTAAATCACTGTAAACGCTTATAATAAGGAATAAAAAATGAGTTCAATGTCCTCAATAGAGACGATGTCACAACGTAGTATGGCGGCGGTGATTTTAGTCTTGATAACGTTTTTGGCTATTTCGGTCATTACCAATATTCTTGGACCCTTACTGCCCTTAATCAAACAAGATTTTAATATTAACAATACCGTTGCTGGTTTATTCCCGTTATTTTTCTTTATTGCCTATGGTGTTGTCTCAATCCCCGCAGGCATTTTTACTGAGAAATTTGGTGGTAAAAAAACAATGGCATTAGCTTGTGTCTTGTCTGCTTTGGGTGCACTCGCTTTCGCTTTAGCTCCGTCAATGTCTATGGCGTTAATGTCACTATTTTTTATTGGCTGTGCAATGGCTTTTTTACAAGTGGTTATTAACCCGCTATTACGAATTTCTGGTGGTGAAGAGCACTACGCCTTTTTCTCTACGGCTGCACAAATGATTTTTGCTATCGGCGGTATGTTAACACCACAGATTAATGCCTATTTTGTGCATAGTCTTAAAGTGAACGACGAGTCATCACTGGTGGTAAAGTTACTTGGTGATGTGGTACCTGCTGCCATGCCTTGGATTTCAATGTATTGGATGTTTGCGGTAATCTCTATGGTACTTTTATTTGCAGTGTTTATTATTAAATTGCCAAGCGTTGAACTCAATGAAGATGAAAAAGTTGGCGGAATTGGTCTTTGTCTTAGTTTACTGAAAGATAAAACGGTATTGTTGTTTTTCTTAGGGATCGCCTGTTATGTAGGCGCTGAACAAGGTATTGCTGCTTCTATGCTGATATTTTTAGAAGAATACCACGATGTTGACCCATTAACTGTGGGTGCAAATACCATGAGTGCTTTTTGGGCTGCAATGGCGGTAGGTTGTTTACTCGGCTTAGCACTTTTAAAAGTGATGGATACTCGTAAAGTATTGATGATATTTGTTGCGGGTGCAATGGTTAGCTATCTTTTTGCCTTGTATACACCGACGTCTATTTCTTTATTAGCTTATACCGCCTCTGGGTTCTTTTTATCGGTAATGTTCCCTGCAATTATGTCTTTAGGTTTAAACTCTGTACGTGCGCACCATGGCTCGGTTGCTGGCATTTTATGTTCTGGTATTGCTGGTGGAGCGGTTGTCCCTGTTATTGTAGGCTTTATTGCTGATACTAGCGGTGATTTTCGACTAGGTGCCTTATTTGTATTGGTACCGTTAGCTTATATGTTTTCAATCGGTCTATGGGCAAAACCATTAATTACGAATAAAACGATGAGTTTAGGTCATAAAAGTGATCGTTTAGCTGGAGTATAGTGCAAAAAAGTTGGTATGTTTTGTGATCTTATGATTAAAAATAGTGGTGGTTATTACTGCTTGCTCTTAAAATTAAACTAAGTATCAGGAAAGAGAGACTAATGCGTTGAATTAAAACACTGCGTAAATTTAATCAAGAAACCTTATAAAATATTGCACATAGATATTATTGATAGTTATTTACAAATGGTGAATAATTATCGATAAGTCTTTTGTTTTTAACTTGTTACTGCACATTTTTTATTATAAAGTAACGAAAAGTTTACAGGGTTGACAGTCGTTAGCCTGTAATAAAAGAATTAGAGCAAAAGCAAGTATGTTAATTAAAGACAGTTACGATGATGCAATAAATATTAGTGAAGAAACAAACTTATTTTTATTTGAATATACAATAGCCCCAAGCCCTGCAAATTACTCGGTGATCTATCTTTATGTAAGTAAAAGAAATAGAGAGATAACAGAGTTAATTGATAAAAAGCTTAAAAATAACGAAACCCTTGACCCCGAATTTATGGATCAGCTCTTCTATAATTTTGTTTCTAGTAGTAAAAATATTGAAAAAGTCATTTTGACACCTTTTGAAAAAATACTTTCAAAGAGTATCGCGACTATCGAGTCGCAAGTGGCTAATGAAAAGTTGACACAACTCAACTTAAAAAAAGCAGATAATGTTTTAGCTCAAGGTGAACATAGTAAATCTTTACAGCAGGTTGTTAAATTTTTAATTACCACTATTGAAAAATCGAAACACCAACATCAATCTTTAACAAACGATTTAACTAAAACCAGTAAAGAGGTACAGCAATTAAAAGTTAAATTGGAAGAATCTCGAAATGAAGCCTTACTTGATGCGCTTACCGGTTTATGGAATAGAAGAGGTTGTGAAGAAAAACTTAAAGCGGTCGGTTTAGAGAATACACATGCGTCATTTATTATTGATATTGATAACTTTAAAAAAGTGAATGATCAATTTGGTCATTATATTGGTGATAATGTTATTAAACGAGTTGCTAAAAGTATCAAAGATAACATTAACGAACAGGACATTGCTGTGCGTTATGGTGGTGAAGAGTTTGTTGTCGTGATGCTAAATAAAACAAAAAATGAAGCACACGCCACAGCTGAAAAAATCCGTTTAACGATTAATAAACTTAAATTAGTACAGCGCGAGTCTAATACGACCCTACCGCCAATTTCTGTTTCTATTGGTATTACGCAAGTAGCAAACGATAGTCATTGGCTCTCAGTTTTTCAACGTGCGGATATTGCACTTTATCAAGCTAAAAATTCAGGTCGTAATCGTTGTGTCTTTGGTTGATAAATTTATAGGGAATTTGATTTTTCTGTTGAAGAAAAAAAACAGGATTTACTCATGTTAATAAATAAAGTGTTGTTATTTATAGCGATAATATCAAGTTGATAACTATCTACATATTTAAACTATTAAAAAGTAGAACACATATTTCATAAAATAGGTATTAATAACTACAAGGTCTTGAGCTATTTTTTAATCGCTTAGCGTAAAGCTATATTTTAATTTAAAACAGCATTATCAGTTACTTTATGATAGTGCTAGAATGTGCGCCAAATAATAGCCCTCAACGTTTAAGTAGTAATCTTGTTATGATTGAAATGGTCATTTTAGTTCTAGTTTTTATTAGTTTTGTAATGATAATCACTGAAGATATTATTCATATCAATAAAGCCAAAACCACGTTATTTTTTGGTACGCTTTGTTGGATCTTAGCCTTTATTTTTCCCTTGCATGGTAGTTCAACCGAACAAATAAATAACGAGTTAAATCATAATTTACTTGAAATTGCCACGTTATGGCTATTTCTAATGGCGGCAATGACCTTTGTAGCCTATTTAAACAGTAAGGGCTTTATCTCGGCTTTAGTACAAAGATTATTACCTAAAAAAATCTCTGAACGTGGCCTAATGTTTATCGTGGCGATATTTGCGTTCGTATTTTCTTCTTTTGCCGATAATGTTACCGCAACCTTGGTGTCGATTGCGGTGATTATTAACTTACAGCTGGATGTTAAAAAACGCTTAAAATATGCAACTTTAATTATATTTGCGGTCAATAGTGGCGGTGTTTCCTTGATTACGGGCGATGTAACCACGTTAATGATATTTCTTGATGATAAGGTTACGATTGGTAATCTATTAATTTTAGTTATCCCGTCGTTATTAGGTGTATTAACCTTAGCCACATTATTGTCTTTAAAGCTTTCAGGTAGTGTTGAGCTAGCACAGTCACGAATGAAGATTGAACGAAATGATATTATTATCGCGGTTATTTTTCTTTTTACTATCTCGGGGACATTATTGGCTAATGTGTTGTATCAAATTCCGCCAGTATTAAGCTTCTTATTTGGCTTATCTGTGATGTTTTTAACGGCCAATTTCCTTCAGCGTCATACTAATCAAAATATTTTGAATTATGTGCGTGAAGTTGAATACGATGCACTATTATTTTTCTTAGGGGTATTGTTAATCGTTGGTATCTTAAAAGAAGTTGGCGTATTAAGTGGCTTTACCGTACTTTATAATTATATGCCTGCTACACAAGTTAATTACCTTGTAGGGTTAATGTCTGCAGTCATTGATAATGTACCGTTAACCGCAGCGTTGCTTAAAGCTGATGTTAATATGCAAGTGACTGAATGGCTAACATTAACCTATGCAACAGGTGTTGGTGGCTCTATTTTAGTGATAGGTTCAGCTGCGGGCATCATTGCTATGAGTAAAATAAAAGAGCTAAATTTTATCAGTTATTTACGGAATGTTGGCTATTTAATTACAGCCTACAGCGTAGGTTATGTCGCGGTATACTTTGCGGCAAATTGGTATGTTTAGTCACCTTGAAATAGATAAGATAAAATATTAGCCGTAAATATTAGTGCTAAGAGGAAGTATTTATTTATATTTCTGGAAATAAAGGGAAATAAAGGGAAATAAAGGGAAATAAAATATATTTCCCTTTACGCATTAATTGAAAGTATATGATGATTCTGAGGGGCTAGTCGTTACTTATATGGCTACTCATATTATCTAATTATTGCTTGTCCTTCTTTTGACGAAATATCTTCGACAGTAGCGGCTATTTTTCGCAAAGCTTGATGTCCCAGTTGTACTATGGGTAAAGTTTCAACATATTGTGACTCATCAAGTTTCTTTAGTTTTATTTGGTATGAACGCTTCAGTTACTTGTTCAAGTTTATTTATTTTAGCTTCACGACGATAAAAATGTAGTGTGATGAAAAACAGCGCAATAATAAAAGGTAAACTCGAAAGTACTACGGCGTGCCAGCCTGCTTTAAATAACATCCAACCTGCCATTAATGAGGCAAAGGCTTGAAAGCCAAACAGGATAAAGTCATTGGTTGCTTGTACTTTATGACGCTCGCCGGCGTTATAGCTTAATGGTAATAAGGTGGTGCCGGTGAGAAAGAGAAAATTCCAGCCAATACCTAATAAAATTAATGCCCACCAATAATGTAAAACCTGCTCACCCGAAAGCGCGATAACAGCCACAATTGCGTAGATCACGGTTCCTGATAATAGCAGGCTTTTAATGCCGAATTTTTTTACCAGCCATGCAGTAAATAATGAGGGAATAAACATCGCGGCTATATGGCTCTGAATAACCCATTTAGTTTCTTGTAAGCTATGGCCGTGCATATGATGCATGCTTAATGGTGTTGCAGTCATCAAGTAACTCATTAGTGCGTAACCAATGGCAGCCGTTAGTATAGAAATAATAAATATCGGTTGTTTTAAAATAATGCCAAGAGGGCGTACTTCTGAATGATTAACTGTTGTTTGTTGTTCGGGATCTCTAAATACTAAGCCAACTAAGATTGCGGCAATAGCAAGGATAGCAAGAAGCATAAAAGAGCCGGCGTAACCGTAAGGAGAGTCTAATAAATCTTTACCTGCTAAGGCCACTTCAGGTCCAATAAACGCGGCAAATAGACCACTCAACATTAATATTGACAATACTTTAGGGATATCTTCAGCTTTATCAACACTTTCAATAGCTGAAAAACGTAGTTGTTGAATAAAAGCAGTGCTGAATCCAAAAAATAGGCTTGCCAACAAAAATAATTCAAAACTTGCTTTAGTAGCGGCCAGCATTGCAGTTAATGCGGCAAATAAAGTTAAACTAAAGCCTGTTAATGTTGCAAACTTTCGGCCTTTATTTTTGGCTAACATTGCCGCAGGTATAGAAGCACTAGCTACCCCTAAAACCATAACAGTGATCGGCAGAGTTGCCAGTGATGGATCGCTTGCCATCTTCGAAGATAATATCCCACCAATAAAAACGATCACCGGTGATGCTGACATAGCCAAGGGTTGAGCAATAAATAATACCCATATGTTTTTATGAAAATTTAAAAACCGCGACATCACTAATGTGGTGATCAGTAATAAACCTAGTGCAATAATAATATTGAAAAACATCGACGTTCCGTACGATTAAGTTAATGAGGTGATTAAATAAGAGGTCATTTCTATCACATCATATATATCTTCATTAATAAAAGGAAGTTAATGGGGGATCAAGAGGTGGATTTGAATGTTGTTTATTTATATTAAATGATAATTATGAAACGAGTACTAGGCTCGTTTCATAAATTGTCTTTTCAATGGTTATAATATTACCGATATATCGTTGCGCTATGCACAGCTCTTGTACCCGTCACCGATAATTGATCATCAGTTTCGGTGACATCAAGGGTATGGTAATTCAAAGCATACGACATGGCTTGTAACTTACATTGCTCCTTACCATCAACAAGTATACTGGTTCTTTTAGAGGCTTTTATTTGATGAATTGCTTTTGGTGTATCAAATTCCATTTTCATTAACCTTTTTTATATGAATTAAACAACATAACGACTTAATCCTAGATAATAAAAATGAAATGTCCATTTTAGCGATAAATAAGTTGTTTTTAGCTAAAAAGTAACTCAGCTCTACGTGTTAACCCTGCTGTTACACTGCCAAAATGATCGCCAGTAACTAAAGGGGTATTTTTAAACTGTGTTTGTAAAAAATCATTAAGTACCGGAGATTTAGCTGTACCCCCCGTAACAAAAACAACATCAGGTTCGCTACCTGCTTGCGCAACAGCATCATGCATTAACTGCGAAATACCGATTAATTGACGTTGATTAGCACTTAAAAATAGCCCCCTGTTAACGGTTACAGCGAGATGGTTTTCGATATGATTTAAATTGATCAATTGTTCGTTTTTATCACTCAAGCCAATTTTTGCTTGTTCAGCGTTATTCACTATTTGATAACTTAGTTTTTCTTGTTGAACTTTTAATAATCGCGCGACAATATCTGGTTGCTTAGCATCACGGCACAACTGCTCTAAAAAACGGGCATTTTTTTGACTATAAAATTCTGTTTGCTCATTCATATTGTTAATTGCTACCGCTTGCCAATAACTACTTACCGGCATAGGTTTACCTGTCTTTAAAATGCTTTCCATACCTAAAGCGGGCATGATGCCTTTAAGTGCCAAGCCAATATCAAAATCATTACCGCCAATGCGCTGGCCGGTGTGGGCAAGTAAATGTTCAGTTCTATCAACATTAGTTGAAAACTTGGGACCCATTAATATCATCGAGCAATCAGTGGTGCCGCCGCCAATATCGACCACCAGTACTTTTGTTTCTTGGGTTAAGCTTGACTCAAATTCAAAGCCGGCAGCTACCGGTTCATATTGAAATTCCACATCTTTAAAACCGACACGCTTTGCTGCATTGCTTAATACGTTAATTGCTTGCGCGTTGCTTTCTTTGCCTTTAAGGCCTTGGAAGTTGACGGGACGACCAATAACTGTTTGGGTTATTTCACGTTGTAATTTATCTTCAGCAAGGTTTTTTATATTGCTCATCATCGCCGCAACAATATCTTCGAAGAGTTCTATTTGTTGGGGAAGTAAACCGCTCGCACCAAGAAAAGATTTAGGTGATTTGATGTAATAACCTTCATCGGGTTCTTCTAAATAGGCATTGAGCGCATCTTGACCAAAGGATAATGTTGTCGGAATGCCATCAAGAACAAGCTCTCGTAAAGCACCTTGACCTTTTTGTAATTGCCTTTGACGTTGTTGTTGAAACTGTTTCTGCTGCGAAGCGGGTAATTTATCGTTAAGCCAATTAACAATGACTTCTCGACTAGGTGAGTACAGTGATGAAGATATATATCGACCGTGACTACCTAAATTGAGTAAATGCGGGGCATTATTTTGCATTACACCAATGGCACAGTTAGATGTACCGTAGTCAAAACCAATCATAGATATTACCAATAAGAAAAAGGCCGCGTAGCATACTGATTCATGAATGATTACGCAAGTAAAAGCAAAGCTGGTTATCTTTGTTTTATCTTCGTATCATGGGTTAATCATTATAAAGAGATAAATTCATGCGTTTTTTATTACTATTCTTATTTATTGGCTTAACCATACCAGTACAGGCAGCTGAAACAGTCGGCAGCTATCAAGAGAAATTACAGCAAAGAATTGAGACCATGAAAAACGCTAAGTCATCATGGGGCGTAGCAGACTTGGCGATTATGACCAATGCGAGTGAAACGATTGCCAATGAACTGCCAAATCCAGGATTAAAAGTAGGAGAAAAGGCACCTGATTTCACCTTAGATAATGCGTTTGGTGAGACTATTTCGCTCTATGATGAACTGAAAAACGGCCCCGTTATCTTAGTTTTCTATCGTGGTTCATGGTGTCCTTATTGCAATATGCATTTACGGGCTTTACAGCAAAGTTTACCTGTCTTTACTCAACATGGAGCACGGTTAATTACGGTAACCCCACAAACACCAGATAAATCATCTGAACAAGTTAAAAAAGAGGGTTACCTTTTTGATGTATTAAGTGATCTTGATAATAGCGTGATGAAAAGTTATAAATTGTACTTTGAGCCACCCAAAGCGCTTATTGCTTTATATAAAAAGCATGGTTTGAATATTGAAGGGTTTAACGGCGATGGTCGTAATGGTTTACCTGTTCCTGGTGCTTTTGTTATTGATACTCAAGGCACAATACAAGCGATGCAGGCACAAACTGATTATAAATCACGTATGGAACCACAAGCAATTCTAGATGCTTTGATAAAAATGGAGCAATAAATGATGAGTCATTTAATTAACGTTATCTTATTGGTATTGATTTTTATGCCTAGTAGTCACGTTTTTGCGACGAAATTAACCAAAGAAATTGTTTTATCTGAAGGTCATACGATGACGGTTTGGCACAAGCAAAATGTGCAAAATAAGGCTGAGAAGGGTGTCATTCTATTATTACATGGTAGAACGTGGAGCGCGTTGCCTGATTTTGATTTACAACTAGCGGGCGAGCAACTTTCGGTTATGGATCATCTCGTTGATCTTGGTTTCGATGTTTGGGCTTTAGACGCTCGCGGTTATGGCGCAACCCCCCGAGATGCTACTGGCTGGAATAACCCGGATAAAGCAGCGAATGATGTTGCTAATATCATTAAATGGTTAAGTCATAAAACAGCTCAAAAACCTGTGCTATTTGGTTGGTCATATGGCTCAATGACAGCACAGTTAATGGTGCAAAAACATCCAGAATTAACGAAAGCTGTTATTTTGTATGGTTATCCTATTGATCCTGAAAAAGTCATTGTAAAAACGCCCGAGTTTGTAAAACCATTAAAAGCAAAAAACACCGCTAAAAATGCAGCAAGTGATTTTATTGTTGAAGGGAGTATTTCTCAACAAGCCATAGCAGCTTATGTAACAGCCTCTTTGCAAGCTGATCCTATTCGCGCTGATTGGAATTTTACTGAGCAATGGAATCAATTATCAGCAGATAAAGTAAAAGTGCCTTTATTGCTTATTCAAGCTGAGCATGACCCTTTAGCCGATACCGAGGCTCATGCACGTTTTTTTTCGAAATTACCGAATGCTAATAAGCAGTGGATCGTACTAGCGGGTGGCGATCATGCAGCATTGTTGGAAACACCTAAGTTTAAACTGGTGCAATCGGTAAGTGACTTTGTTACTTGGTTAGATAAGTAGTATTTATCCACTTTACTTAAAATCACGCCTTTTATTTATTTGAAAAAGGCGTGATTTTTTGTATGTAAACTGAATGTTAAACAATTTTATTTTGATTAATTAAGTTAATACTTTCTTCAGCAAAACCGACCCCCGCTTCATTATAAAAGTTAAATACTTTATCGACACCTAAGGATTCTATTTCTTCTCTTTCATCATCAAATCGTGCGATAGCTGCGATTTTTCCGCTATAGTTTGCATTGCGTAATTGATGGCTCACCGTCTTTACATCTAGTACGGAAGGCGTTGCCAATAAAACTAATTTTATTTTATTGATATTGATATTTTCCCAAAAGTCTGGGTCTTCAGCATCGCCAACAAAAGCTTGAACGTCTTTGCTATTGAGCCAAGCAATTTTTTCTTGGTCTGCATCAAGTCCCCATGCTTGCTTAGGCAATTGTAAGTCAAGGGCCTTGTATGCGCCCATACCAACACGGCCCATGCCAATAACAACAATGGGCGCATCACAAGGCTGACAAAAGTCATCTTCTGGCAGTTTTTGTGATTGTTCATACTTTTTGAAGAAATCCTTGTTGTCAGTGTAAAATTGGTGAGCAACATTATAAGCCACGTTCGTAATGACAAAAGATAAGGAAACCGCTAAAGATAAAATGATGAGCCACTCGGTGGTTAACCAGCCAGACTTAGTACTTAAAGATGCAATGATTAAACCAAACTCACTGAAATTACTTAATGCTAAGGCGGCTAAATAGGAGGTTCTTCCTCTGAGCTTTAACTTGGTAAATAAATAGAAGAACAGAATGAACTTTATTGGTATTAATAGCGTCAATAATGCTGCAATACCAAGCATTTCTATTGTGGGTAAGGCGGTAAAACCGATAGATAAAAAGAAGCCAATCAAGAACAAATCTTTAAACCCCATCAAGGATTTATTTATTTCACTGGCTTTGCTGTGTGAGGCTAAATACATACCCACTAATAAAGCCCCTAAATCACCCTTTATACTAACCAACTCGAATAGTTCATATGAACCTAAAGCTAGGAAAAAACCAGTCAAAGGGATCAATTCGCCATGGCCTACTTGGTCGATAAGTTTATTCATTAATGGTCTAGCAAAAAATGCGAGTAATAATAACAGAGCCCATAATGTTGGTGTTTTTCCGGTTGCTATGACTAAAAAAGCCACCGCAACAATATCTTGCATAACTAAAATACCAATGGCTAATTTACCGTGACGGGTTCGCATTTCACCGTGGTCTTCCATTAATTTAACAACACAAACAGTACTACTGAAACTTAAAGCTAATACGATCAATGCTGAGGCACTATTTGATAAATCAGTAAAATACCCAAGCATGGCTAAGGTTAACAGCTTAATTACAAAGAAAATGCTCGCTAACCAAAGTACACTATGAGTTAGACTACCCAACCACACTTCTTTTTTCATCAAGTCTTTAATGTTGAGCTTTAAACCTATCGTAAACAACATTAAGGTTATACCTAAATTAGCCAGAGTATAAATACTTTCATCGGCGCTAAAACCTAAAAAGTTCAATAGAAAACCAGCGAATAAATAGCCAACAGAAGGGGGTAATGATATTGATTTTGCCGAGAGGCCACAGCCAAAGGCAAAAAGTATCCAAATAAAGTCCATGTAAATCTCTTAATTTATAATGTTATGGAGAATATTCTTATTTTATTGTTTCTTGGATTCAAATAAGAACTTTGGGTGAAGCATATCTTAGATATGTAAAAAAAGGACGTTTATTCTCCCTATTTTATCCTAAACTTACATTCTCATGCAAACCTGCTCCTTGAGGTACTTTGTGAATATACCATCACACTTCTAGCTGTTTATTGAAACGGCTATATATAGGTTGGCAGAAATATCTATTAGCATTGCCAGCTAACTACATTGACCCAAACTAGCCAAATACATTTAACCCTACCGCACCAACTTTCTAATTAATTTTTGATTGATTTTACTCTGATTAATATATGTCTGATTAGTTTTATCATATTTGCTTATCTACGCACTGCCCATCTTCCTTGATTGATATTTTTGATTTGTTAATCTAATCTTTATGTAATTCATTGAAATAATTAATTGATCATTCTAAGGCGGAATAAATATCCAATACCTGCGTTGCTTTCAATCCCATAAGCCTTATTTGAAAAATCGATGGGCTACACATTATTTATATATGCTAAGTCTTATTCCGTAATAGCTTTACCTGAAAAATTCAAGAGAGCAAAAAAATGTACGTTATTTTACGTCCCGCCACCAATTTGATGAATAAGTTAACTTATCTGAAAAAGTTTAGTTTAATTAGTTTTATCTTTTTAGTGCCTTTATTAATTCTCGCTTATATGCAGCTAAAAACCTTTCATGAGGCTGAAGAAGTTACTCGAAAAGAGTTAAACGGTTTAATAGAATTGCGCAGTACTTTATTTTTAGTGGATATAGCAACCGAACGTAACGATTTAATTTTTATACGTGGTGACGATATACGTACCAGTGTAAGTTTGACTGAACGTATCAAACAAAAAACGTCTGATTATATTGAATTGCTAAAAACAATCGAAAAATATGCATTAATTAATGATCACACTAGTACTCTGTCTTTAATCAAAAATTTAACTAATGAAATCGAGCTTGACCGTACTAAAGACACAGCGACAATGAGTGCGGTTGAAAAGTATGAGGTGTTTAATCAATCCGTAGCAAATACTTGGAATCTTGTTCGTTCTACAGCAAACGACGCGGGATTAACTAGAGACGATAATTCAAAAGTTTTCTTTTTAATGGAGTTGATTATTGACGACCTAGAGCTCGTCATTAAACACCAAGGTATGCAGAGAAGTTTCGCTAGTGCAGCTTTTAAATCCGGCCGGTTATCAAGTCAAGAATATGAAGCTTTTGATAAGCTTTTATCTTTTTTAGATAAAGACGCTGCGAGTATAGCGCTAGCACTAAAGCCTTTATCCAGTGATACCTTGTTAAAAGATATTAGTGCTAAAGTTATTGAACAATTACAACTTAATGTGAATGCATTAGACGATATTATTTTGAATGAAAAATTTGATCAGCCTTGGAACAATTATTTTGATAATGGATTGCCCGCATTAAAAGTCATTAATGATTTTTTAAATCAATCAATCAAATCAATTGAAGGTGATTTGCAATTAAGGGCTGCAAAGCAGCGGCAAGACTTTTATGTTCTGCTGATTTCCTGCCTCCTCGTTTTAGTTTTTGTAAGTTATTTAATGCTAGGCTTTAACTTATCTGTTCGAAGTGGTATCGATACCATTTTAACGGCAGCGCGTGAAGTATCTAAAGGTAACCTGACTGTAAAAGTGATCCCAAGAAGCAAAGATGAAATAGGGCAACTAGGTGAAGAATTTAATCAAATGACCCAGCATATACGTAATCTCATCAGAGAAGTGAGTAATACGTCTGAAGTGGTTATTACACAAACCTCAAAGGTAGATGATATTGCTAACGAAAGTAGTAAAGTAATAGAGCTACAAAGTAGTGAAATAAATAAAATTACAATGTCAGTAAACGAAATGTCTATTAGTGTACAAGAAATTTCTCGTGCTACGTCAGAAGCATCTGACGCATCAATTCAGGTAAATAATGAGGCGGATTCAGGTAATAAACGGGTGGCATGCTCTTTAGAAAGTATTAAATTACTGTCGACTAATATTGACCATTCGATGAAAATGATTAATCTACTCGCTAAAGAAAGTGAAGGTATATCTGTAGTGCTTGATGTTATAAAAAACATTGCAGAACAAACTAATTTACTTGCGCTAAATGCTGCTATTGAGGCTGCTCGTGCAGGTGAGCAAGGTCGAGGTTTTGCTGTTGTTGCTGACGAAGTAAGAACATTAGCTCAGCGAACGCAACAATCAACACAAGAAATTGAAAAAATAATACTCTGTTTACAGTCAGGGGTTTGTGATACGTCGAAGTCAATGTCAATCAGTCATGAAAATGTAGGGATAAGTGTTTCATTATCTGAAGAGGTTGGTGATGCTTTAGGTCGTATTTCAACATCAGCTCAATCCATAGTTGATTTTAACTCTCAAATTGTTAAGGCAACAGAAGAGCAGACCATTGTTGCTCAAGAAATAGACAAAAAAATCATCATGATAAATGGCTTAACGACTAAAACATCCATAGGGGCAAAAGAGACCGCTAAATCATTAGATAATATGGTTGAACAAACAAACCGTTTAAAAGAAGTTCTCCACACATTTAGAATTTAACTGTCAAAATATCTCAATTATAAAGGTGCTTCAATATCAGCTAAAAAAGCTTGTTACAGTGTCATCTTCCATAGACACAACCAGAATAGGTATACCCATAATCATTCAAGCTGCTCGTTTTTATAAGTCTAAAGCTTTCATCTACTGCGTTGCTTTCAATCCCAATAGCTCACTATTGCTCAATCAAGCGCCTTGTACCTAAAAATCTTAGCCATTTTAACATTCATGCATTTTAAAATGGTACGGGTATACTAGGTAACTATTTTTAATGAGATTATTTGGTGTGCTAGTATGGTTTTCGGTGAGGGATATTATTACCTCCAATAATATCGATAAGAGTTATTATCTTCTCTTTCAATAAGCGTCTTAATTAGGTTGAGTAATCAGGTGCGTAAGTACCTCTATAACTTTAAAAGGAATAATTAAAGTGACACATGCCTTCAAAGTACAACATCGACAATTTAAATTCTCAATGACCTTTAATAAACTTATATCATTGATTTTTTTATTAGTGATAAGTTATTTTGGATTTGTAAGATATATTTCGAATAAAACTGAGCAAACAGAAGCCTCGGCTTTTATTTTAGCTCCTCAAGTTAATGATATTTATTTTTTAGACGTCAGACTACTCAGTGATAAATTAGAACGTAAAGAAAAATATAAATTAGCCAAAGTTGTACGTGTTTCTGGTGATAACGTCGGTATTGTTTATGGACGGTTTTTCTATCAATGGCAATATGCCGTTGTAAATAGTATTCAATATGGTGATTTAAGTAACAATGATTATTTTAAGGCAATCCCCGATTATATTTCCTTTAGCAAAATTAAAGAAATGAAGAATAATAGGGCTATTTATTTAGTTAAAAGGCCTACCCGAAATAAACTTTATGGTAATTTTGTTAGTCCCGAATAAACGTAGATCTCTAATGGCAGTATTGTCGCAGCAACTGGTGTAGGTTTGTACAAAAGATCAGTTTTCGTGTCTTTAGCCCTCTTTTAATGAACAAAAGCCATCTGATTTTATGATACGTTGTTAAGGGTTTTAGATATCAGCAGCCACGCCACAAAACCTACCAGCAGCTATTCTCCAGTCTAAGGTGAGGTGATATACCTCACCTTAGACGTGGAAAAAAGTAAAATGTTATAGGTATAAATTATGCGTCCCAAGTACAGCATTACCGCGCGAGCGGTTTAGTTCTTTGAACCGAGATAGTCGACGTTAACATCAAAGGTTACCTTGTGATTTTTTAGCCCTAAGTGTTAGCATTAATAAACTTATTGAAATAGCTAAAAAGTAATAAGGCATTCCTGCTTGCCAACTTACTTCGCTATTAACACCAAAAAAGTCTAGATACAAAGCCGTTTGAATAGGCCCCATGTACCACATTGCAGTGTAGAGCATTTCAAAGGTTCGCTTTGTTCCAGTGAATGTTCCACAAAAATAGGCAAGTGATACGCTAAATGAAATAGCTATAATGACTTGAATGAGTAACATCCACTCAGCCATAACAGTAAAACGAACCACACTGCCTATACTTGCCATTGCTAATAATACCCACGCTGCAGAGTAGCTGCTTAAACTTTGTAATATAACTGACTTTTTACTGTAGGTTATTAACTCTAACGTATTCGCTTGTTTTTCTAACTGACCCAGTTGCGACAGGACTAAAACACACCATAACCATGATATTGGTAAAATTATACTGACCAGTAATTGCTGACTAATAAAGAGTTGAATGATATTTAACGTTAAAAGACCTAACCCCCAATAAATTGAATGGTCTTTCAGTAATAATTTCAACTCTAAACGTAATAAACGTGTAAAAGAAAAAGGTTGGGTTAGCAGAGCAAATAAAGCATCTAGTCGACAGATAATTTGAAGGGTTAATACGTTTATTAACCATGACGGTGGTTTATTTTCAGGCAGTGCATTTCTACTAAAACGATCAAAAAATATCACCGCAAAAATAAAACAGATTAAGCAAATGATCAGTAAAGGTATTGTACTCAATAAATGCAAGGTTGTTGGTTCTAACCCTTGCCAAATAAATGTTTTTACCGATTCTGCTTCATTGACTACGCTTATGCCTATATTAGATAAACCTTGTTGCAATGGGAACCGCTCCACAACCTCAGCCTCTATATTTGAAAGTAATGCTCCTATTCCTGAAACACTTTCAATAGTTTGAATAATGGAGCCAGCCCATAAGAAAAAGTAAACAATATTGCCAAGCCCACCTTTAAGCCATTTGATGGATTCAAACATAATCGCCATTGAGGCAACGGCTAATAGCATGGGCAGTACAAATATTAATTGTGGCCATATTAGCGCCCAAAGATTTATTTGATAACTTTCACCGTAGTAAAGCTGAATTAAAATAAGACTCAATAGCATAATTACCACGATAGAAACTAAAATGAATACATTGGTGCACCATTTTGAAAATAAATAGGTCAGCTTGTTAATCTGTGTGGCAGCAATGAGTTCACAGGTCATTGATTTCCGGTCTGATTCAAGGGCGTTTTTTATTAAATAAAAACAGATGATCGGCAGGAATAGAACGTTTAACATAGCCAAACAAACACCCAACCATTCACTGTTATAAATGCCACGGTAGCCATTCATTACAAGTGTTTGATATTGAGCATCGAGTGAAGGGAAGAAGAGTAACGTTAATATCGACATTGACAGTAATGTAACAATAAAGCTTTGTTGGCGCGTCCGTTGCTTAAAGTCAGCAAGTATACATTGCCATAATGAGTTCATTAACTTGCCCTCGAAAATTGAGTTTTAGAGTGCTTTTTGCTGGTAAAGTACAAGTATGCATCTTCTAATGATGGCGCTCTTGATATTGCTCGTTCATCAGGGCAATGGTCTGCGACAACGTTTAGCTCAACCTCGTTCTCTTTTCGGACGCTGTGGCTAACAATAAAGTTATGCTGAAGTTGTTTTAGTTCACTGAAACTAGCGGTTAGCTGCCAACATTTATTCACAACTTTATCTTGAAGTGCGCTTGGTGATTCTGATTGAATTAATTCACCTGCTTGCATAATTGCAATACGATCAGCAATTGACTCAACATCTGCCACTATATGAGTAGAGAATATAATACAGCGATCATCTGCTAATTCGGTTAATAACTGGCGGAAGTTTGCACGCTCTTGTGGATCTAAACCTACGGTTGGTTCATCAATAATTAGTAACTTGGGGTCATTAAGCAAAGCTTGTGCAATACCAATACGCTGTTTCATACCACCAGAGTAGCCTTTCAATGGCATGTCTGCTGCATGTGTTAAGTTAAGTGTATTGAGTAATTCTTCGCTTTTTTTATTAGCTAAAAATTCATTCAATCCTTTCATAGCTGCCATATATTGCAAAAACTCGATACCTGATAATTGGTCATATACACCAAAGTATTGAGGTAGGTAACCGAGCTCGCGTCTTAGTAATTGAGGTGTCTTAATAATATCTTGTCCTTGCCAGTAAATTTTGCCTTCGCTAGGTTTTGTAATGGTTGCTAAAATACGCATTAAGCTAGACTTTCCTGCACCATTCGAACCTAGCAAGCCTAAAATTCCCGGCTTAACGTGCAGTGATAGCGATTTTATGGCGAATTTGGCGTTTTTTACATCTTGGTATTGATGGCTAAGTGATTGAATATCCAATAACATTGTATTACTCGTGCAGACTAAGATAAGCTCTAAAGAGCAAATATCGCACCAAAGATAATCACTTTTAATTCAACGGCTTAGGTTTTGTTTTGTTTAAGTTGTGAATCATTATGGTGAATTTAACTAACTGTTGGTGAAATTATTAAGGGTTATGAATCAAATAATGCATATTGGCAACAGGAATTAATATGAGTATATGGGTAGTAATAGATAAATTTAAATAGATAGTTTATCTAAAACAAAAAAAGTGCTGTAGCGAATAATTTATTACCATTAGAAACATCTGCTACCGTATAAAAGGATTGTTTGGTCGAATGTTTTGGAGTCGTAAATTTAGTTTTCTTTAGCGTTCAGAAGTCATAAGAAAATCCTCGATACTAACATCCACTTTATTAGTGACGTTGATCTTAGAATAACAAGCGCTAATGCCCTAACAGCGAAAAATATTAGTTTACTAGTGAAAAATTAATATAGTTCAGTGATCAAAGTAAATTTACTGGCAACCTTAGATAATTATTACCTGCATTTTTGATGTGATTAATATTTACCCACACTTACAATTGCTCACTTCTGTCATTCAATTAGTCTTATTTGATAGTTCTGGATGGAATTATTGTAAGCGCTTTATTTTTATTTCTACGTATTCCTTGCTGCGTAAATACTGTTGGACCTAGACTAATTAATAGACCCTCTTTGTGAAGCTATTTGAGCTTAAACTAAAATATTTGGTGTGAGGTAGTTCATTGTGTTTTTACAAATTGTTTTTAATATATTCTAATGTCATTGAATGTTAATTCACACATATGTACTTTTTAGGTATGCTATGAAGAATAAAATTTATCATATTGCTGTTTTGACCCATGATTGAAGTTTTTAAATTTAATACATTCTTGTTAATTGCGAATAATGCCTAAAATGATGGCAGTTAATATCATTATCAATACCTTACCCCGATACAAAAAAGCGTTTAATCGCGTTATATGTATGCTCGTCTTACTTATTTATATTGCTTTTTATCATATAAACGCTAAAGCGAATAAAGCGGTTCAAGCAGATATCATGAATACATCGCCTATTGTTATGGGCTATTACTCTCAATGGTCAATATACAGTCCTAATATTCATATTCAGGATCTGCAAAGTCACCTGATGACACATTTAGTTTATAAGAGTGCGTATTTATCGGATGATGGTGCTATTAAGTTAGGCGACTCATTTGCAGATATCGAACATTTATATCCAACAGTTAATATAGAAGAAGAAAGTATATTAGGCAGTTTTGGTCAACTTATCACCTTAAGAAAACAACAGCCTCACTTAAAAAATATCATCAGTATCGGTGGCTGGAAACGTTCTGAGAACTTTTCATCTTTAAGCTCTACAGTGGCCGGAAGAAAACAAGTTGCACAGTCAGCGATTGAATTTATGGATAAATATAAGTTTGATGGTATAGAAATTGATTGGCAGTTTCCTATTTATCGATCGATATCGCCCACCAAGGGGCAGGTGCTGAATCAAAAAGAGGATGCTAATAATTTAGGTTTACTGATGGAGGAAATAAAGACGCAATGCGCATTGTTGTTGAAAAAATGTTGGTTACAGGTGGTTTTAGCGCCATATTCAATTGATGAAATTGAGCAAGCCAATTTGTTAAATGACAGTACCAATGCCGTTGTTGTTGATGTCAGTCGAATTTATGGCGAAAAAGAAGTATTAACTGACCATTTATCACCGTTATTTGCGCTATCAGGGAAACGCTCTGTTAACCAAGTTATTAATCAATTGAAAAGCACAGGTGTAATAGCGAATAAAATTGTGATGGGCGTACCTGCTTTTGCCGTAGGTTGGGATGGTGTTCCACATATTAATAATGGCTTAGGGCAATCTTCTAGAAAGAATAGTTGGGGAAGTTGGGACAGTAAACCTCTGGGTGACTCGGGTGTATATAACCAAAAAAGTTTATCGTTTTTTTTAGCCTCACAAACGTATTCTCTTCATTGGGATGATTATGCGAAAACAAGCTATTTGTATGATCCAAAAAAATTTGGTGGTCATTTTATTGCCTTTGAAAGTGCAGAGTCAATTGCTGAAAAAGTAAAGTATGTGGAAGACAATAATTTAGCCGGTATGGCGACAATGCAGTTGCATAATGGTGACTCAGTACTCAAGTATACCTATTATAACTTTCATTTCTGGCTAGGTACTTTCTATAAAATTAAAGATTTATGGGAAAAAAATAGCAATATACTTATCGCTATTTTTCAGTTTATTATTATTTTTTCTATCTTTGCTGTCGTTAGCTTTTTAATGATGAATAAACGTTATTCTGCAGTGGCAAAAGATAAACTGCAATTTGCCTCATTAAAACGTAATTTACAAAACCTCGAATGGCCCTTATTAAATTTACTTGTTATGTCTCCACACCTACAAAAAAGTCACGTGGTCGATAATACAACGGCGGAGCAACTATTTAATGTGTCTTCGCAGTTACTGCATCCGATAAGTACCATTTTATCGGAAACAAAATTTAGTGAAATAATGACGCAACAGTCATTTAGAACGATCACTTTAAACGAACTATTAAAAACGACAGACACACTTTTATTTATTAATAAACAGAGGCGTATAATATGGCAACGCGCCTTTGACTGTGAATTATTTATTGATCCTATTTCACTACAACCGTTTTTTTATAATGTCTGTATGTTGTGTTGTGATAACTCATCAGCTAGGCAGAATATAGCGCTTAGCATGCTTGATAGTGAGCACGCTTTAGACATCATACTGAGTGCAAGTCAGGAGAATAGAGATAAAAGTTTAAATCATGCGCAGTTAACAATACTTCTTCAACAAGCCCACTCTCTAGGGCTTTTGATTAAAAAAGTGCCTAGCGAAAAGGTCAGTTTTCTTATTTCTTTTCCGAGCCGAAAATATCTAATAAAGCCTATAAAACAAATGAATTTCTCTGTTAATCCTCCAACAGATGAAGCTATTACTGATGATGTTGTCAATAATAAAGCAGCGTCAAAGACAGCTTTATTAGGTATTGAACAAGGGAAACATCGAAGGGCGGTAACTGATATAAAAAATAAGCAGCATGAAAATGATTTAATTAATAATATTGAGTTATTTAATTTATCATCAATGCCGAGTAAAGATATTTATAAGGGCTTAGAGCAGGCATGCTCATTTTTTATCAATTATTTACAACAAGATTCAAAAGTAACTATTTACCAAAATGAACAATTACTTGCTGAACTAGGTAATGACGCTTTGAGCCAAGGGCATGAAAAAATCATTAATGCGAATGAATTTATTATTGAGATTGTCACAGATAAGGAACTTAATAGCGAAGAAGAACAACTGATTCAAGTCTTAATTTATCAAACGCAAATGATTCAAAAAGCTATTAAATCCCTCATTAAAGAACCCACAATATTAGCGGAATTATACGAATTAACGCGCTATAAAGACCAAATTAACTACTTGAAAGCTGAGTCTGGTTATACTGGTATTTATTTACAATCTAAAAAAGATCCGCGCTATATTTCTATGCGCTTAAGAACAATAAAGTTGTATTTTGATGATAGTTCATTGATACAAATACATCGTTCATATCTAGTAAATGCTAAAAAAGTAAGTCGTATAGAATCAGTTTCAAAATTAAAATATAGTATGGTTGTTGGTTCAGAAAAGTTGCCAATTAGTCGAACCTACATCACCTCTTTGAAAGAAAATTATCCCCACTGGTTTAAATAATTATTAGCTGATTTCGCTAGTGATAATTACTAATAATCACATTTTTATCGCTAGATTTTAGTCGTCATTTGCTCTTTTTAAATGTAAGCTTATTGTAAAATATACCTATGATTTTTTCCATTCGTGAAATAAATAAATAAATAAAATATAATTAAGTCAATTAAATCAAATTGATGGCTAATTGTTTTTTGTATTTCATGATGTTAATCTATTGTTCTATATCAGATCTCCCATTCTCTTGATAAGGTGGATATATGAATATAGAAAATATTTGGTCAATATTTTTATTTAACAGCATTATCAACACACAGTGAATTTTTAACGATAGATACTCTTTGATTTATTGTTAGTGATAAAATTTTCCTTTTGAAAATTTGACAGCGTTGTCATTACTCACTGTTGCTTTAATAACTGATTTTACAATATTCAAATCTATGCGGACCAACATATAAAAATGACAATTATTCATAAAAATAATGATCACAATTAGGGGTTAATATAATGTCGATGAAGTTTAAAAAGAATATGCTTTCAATAGCTGTGTGCAGTACATTTTCTTTTGCTAGTGTAGGGGGCGTATTTGCAGAAGAAGTTAATGATAAAAATCTCGCTGAAAATATAGAAGAAGTTGAAGTTATTGAAATTCGCGGTATGCGCCAAAGCATTCTCAGTGCGCAGACGTTGAAAAGAGAAGGCGACACGGTAAAAGATGTAATTACAGCGTCAGATATTGGCGCATTACCTGATAAATCAGTTACTGAAGCACTTCAACGAGTACCGGGTGTAACTATTGAGCGTTTCGCTGCATCGGATGACCCAAAACATTTTGCTGATGAAGGTACTAATGTATTGGTGCGTGGTTTAGATCGTGTGCGCAGCGAAATTAATGGTCGTGACTCATTCAGCGCGAATCCAAATGGTGGATTAAGTTATGCGGATTTCCCTGCTGAATTATTAGGTGCCGTAGAGGTTTTTAAAAACCAGACTGCTGATCTCATTTCTGGTGGTATCGCAGGTACAGTGAATTTAGTTACTCGCAAGGCTTTTGATTCTGACAAACAGATACTTGCGGTTAGTGCACAAGCAAATAACGCTGATTATCGCAAAGAAACTACGCCGTCATTCAGTGCGCTTTTCTCTGACTCTTGGGAAACAGATAAAGCGGGAAAATTCGGTTTATTAATTGCAGCCTCTAAGTCTGAGTTTAAAACGCTTGGCGATGGCTTTACCTTAGGAAATGTCCATAGCCGTGGTCATAATCCTGCGTTTACCTCATACGATGAATGGGGTACACCGATTTCAGGCCTTTTCGAAGGCGGATTTTCACATCCATGTGTTCCTGGTGATACCGGTTGGCGTGCTTGTAATGAGACCGATCACCCAGGTGCGGTTAGATTTACAGCTGACGACGCATCAGATTTTGCTGATACTCAACCGTTTGAAGGCACTGCACTTGATGGTCAACCTGATGATGGTAATGCTTGGTATGCGCCATCGGGCTATGGATTGTCGTCGGCAGAAAATGATCGTGATCGCCAAGGTATCACTGCATCTTTACAATGGCAGAGTAGTGATGAAAAGATCACTGCAACGTTAGAACACATCAATTCCGAATCGTCTTTAGTTTGGCGAGAGCGTGTAATGACCACTACTGACCAGGGTTTTAAATCGTATGTGCCTAATGGACTTCAGTTCGCTGAAAGTACGGAAAACTACCCTCGAACATTTGATGACAATGGCTATCTAACGTCAGGTGTAGGGATCGGAACCGAAGCCGAGCTACCACTTCAGTTTCGTAGCCGTTATAACGCCAACGAAAGTACGGTTGAAGATACCTCATTAAATATAATCTTTAAGCCGACCGACCTGCTAACGGTTGCTGTAGATTATCAGCATGTAAGCGCTGAAAAAATTGTTCACAACAACAATATTACCTCTCGAATTAATGGTAATCAGGCTGGAGAATATGCACCATTCTTCTTGGATTTACGAGGTGATACCCCATCAATCGAGTTTTTGAATGCAAATACTTCCAATCCTGCAGACGTTGCTGGTCCTATGCTCAATGCTGAAACTGGTGCTCTAGATTATACTCAACCAATTTTACGAATATCTAACGGTATGCAGCAAGAAGAGCATAACGAAGCAAACTCTGATTCTTTTAAGTTAGATGTGGAGTACAAACTAGATGGTACTTTTACTGCAATTAAAACAGGGCTTTATTATTCTGAAAAAGAGTTAACGGTACGTGACACTAATTATGAAGGTTGGCAGGCATTAGGTACCCCATGGAACGCAGAAGGCTCCTACAACGCTTCACCACAAATTGTTCCTGATTTATACGAGCGCGTTAGCTTTGCAGATCACTACAATGGGGAGACAGTTAATGGGGCTAACAACAGCTTTTTGTTCCCTCGTATGGATCTAGCTGAAAATTTCGCGAAAACGCTACGTGATGGTTGTGGCACATGGAGCGCACAGGGTAATGCAATGGATGGCAGCGGCGGTTGTGCGTTAGCATATGAAGACTTAGATGATCGTGTTTTTAGTCATTTTGCCCCTCGCCATATAACGTCAAGTAAAACAGAACGTACTGAATTTTATGTTCGTGGCGACTTTGACTTTGAGCTTGAACAGCTTGATATGATACTTAAAGGTAACATAGGTTTACGCTATGTTAATTATCAGCTGCAATCTACTGGCGGTATCAATTTACCTTCGCAGTCTAAACGTGGCACCGATGCAACAAAATCACTTAATACGGTAATGTTGGATAAATACCCTGGTATTTATCAGTTGGCGAATGGTGGTACTATCTCTAGCACAGTAGAGGGTACAGATTATACGACCGTGCTACCGAGTTTAAACCTTAGCTTAAGTGTTACTGATGACGTGATAGTCAGATTCGGTGCTTCTAAAGGACTTTATTATCCAAGTCTTGTTGATTCTGCTAACAAAATGACGGTGAGTTTGGATTACACGGAGATTTTACAAGATCCCTCAGCAGCAAAAGATGATTCTGCTGAAAACCCAGCTGACTGGGTTAACCCAACGGTCGCTCTACAAAATGTTGAAATTAGTGCTAATGCACGTAACGCTTTCTTAGAGCCTGAAGAATCTATCAACCTCGATTTGACCGCAGAATGGTACTTTGCTGATGCAGGTTCATTGACGTTTGGCTTGTTCCACAAAAAGCTGTCTAACATTATTCGCAATAAACAGTTTTCGACAGAGGTTGAAGTAGAGGGCACTAACCATCCAGTGTCAGCTTATGGTCCAGCTAATACTGGCTCCGGCACCATTCGTGGTGCTGAGTTGTCGTACACCCAGTTTTACGACATGTTACCGGGATTATGGAGTGGTTTAGGATTGCAGTTTAACTATACCTACATTGATCAAGACGGTTTGGAAGATCCAAATACTGCACCAACAGAGGGAATTAGATTTAATGGTAAAAATGAAGTTATTACCGATAATCGCAATAGTTTCCGTGCATTTAGTAACTTGCCGTTAGAGGGATACTCTGACCAGAACTTTAACATTGTCGGCATGTATGAGAAGAACGATATTTCCTTCCGCCTAGCCTACACCTGGCGTTCAGATTATTTATTAACTTTACGTGAGTCTGAAGAGTTTGCTCCGGCCTACTCAAAAGCTCAGGGTATGATGGATGCTAGCCTATTTTACAGCATTACCGAAAACGTTAAAGTGGGTTTAACAGCAAGTAATTTACTTGATGCGGCTACGCAAACGCAGTACCAACAAAACCAAACAGGGACAAGAACCAATGCAAATACTTTCACGACAGACCGTCGTTATGCATTGATCGTTCGCGCTGTTTTCTAATAACAAATAATGCGATTAGATGTAAACTAAACTACGTAGTAGCGATACTGCGTAGTTTATTTCTTTATGACTTATAAAATTAACGCTCAGGCTGACAGCTTGGGATGGTTATTCATTTAACTTTTGATCTAACTAGGGTTTCCCTATGCAAAACACCTTGAAATCAATCTGTATTGTCGGTGGTGGAACGTCTGGCTGGATGGCAGCGACTTTACTTTCATCTTCCCTAAGGGGAAGTAACATTAAGATTGTTGTGGTTGAATCACCCGATATTGACACCATTGGTGTCGGTGAATCTACCGTACCGTCAATAATGGATTTTGTGAAAGCGTGCCAGATTGATCTCAAAGAATTTATACAAGCAACCTCCGCCACCTTTAAATTAGGTATTCGATTCGACGATTGGCTAACCCCCGGAGAAAGTTACTTTCATCCCTTTGGTAGAGTTGGCAAAGAACTCAGTGGTTTTGATTTTTATCAGGTTTGGTTAAAGTCTCTTGCTGATGGGCAGACAACACGTTGGCTTGACCATTCGCCAAGCGCTATTATGGCCGAACAGGAACGTTTTATGTTACGCCCGCAACAGTCTCAAGACTGGGTGTTATCGAGTTATGCTCATGCTCTTCACTTAGACGCGGTTAAAGTGGGGCGTTATTTACGAGACCTCTGTCATAAACGTGGGGTAACCAGAATAGAAGCGACAGTAAAAAAAGTTAATCTTGATAAAAATGACTATATTAGCAATCTTGAATTAGACAATGACACAAGGCTTTACAGTGATTTTTTTATCGACTGTACTGGTTTCACGGGGCTGTTAATCGATAAAACCTTGCAGGTGGGCTTTGAAGATTGGTCACATTATTTACCCTGTAATCGCGCCGTTACTGTGCAAACTGAGCAGGTAAGTGAGCCCGTACCTTATACCATAGCAACAGCTCAATCAGCAGGTTGGTCTTGGAAAATCCCCTTGCAACACAGAACAGGCAATGGCTATGTCTTTTCTAGTCAATTTTGTAGTGACGATAAAGCGGTAGATACTTTGCTAAAGAGTGTTAGTGGCAAAATGCTTAATGAACCCAGAATTATTGCGTTTGTTACTGGAAAACGGAAAAAAATTTGGCACAAGAACTGTTTGGCGTTAGGGCTTGCTGGCGGATTTTTAGAACCCTTAGAATCAACCGCTATTCATTTAGTGTATAAAACCTTAGTGCGTTTCATCGAAAACTTCCCTGATAATGATTTTGATCCGGATACTGAACAAACATTTAATCAAAAAATCAATGCCGACTACAAAGAAATTCGAGACTTTATTATTTTACATTATTGCACTTCAAGTCGTGATGATACTGATTTTTGGCGCTGGTGCCAAAATATGCCAGTACCTGAATCATTGGAAGAAAAAATACGATTATTTAGGAGTCGAGGGCAATTAGAACATCCTCAAGGGCAATTTTTTAGCAGCGAAAGCTGGTACTCAATTTTAGAAGGGATGAAAATACGGCCACAAAAATATCATCCTCTGCTCGATGTCTTTCATAGTCAAAGTTTAACAAATACATTTAGTCAATATATAGCCAGTACATTAAATGCAGAGGTTAAAAATATCCGTGCCACTGTGTTGAAAATGCCAAACCACCATGAGTATATTCAAGCTCATTGTCAGGCGCGTTAGTTACTAATAAAGTGTTACTAATAAAGAGCTGCTAATAATTCATACAAATTGTGCGGTTCACATAATGTTGACTTCAGGCAACAAGGGTTGCCTATAAACACGGTTTTATACCAATTGAATTAAAGTAGTGATCTATTTTAAGCGATAGTAAATGTTCAAGAGCAAGGCGCTTGAGTGAGTAATAGCGTGCTATTGGGATTGAAAGCAACGCAGATATTGGATATTTAGACCGTCTTAGAATGATCGATTCATTATTTTAATTGGTATTACACAAAGGTGAACAAACAACACCATGATGCTATACAAAACCATTCCAGAATATTCAACAATGAGCGCTCAACAGTTCTTTGAACAGATAGCGCCAGCGCAAAAGCCCGTAGTGATACGTGGCTTTGCTAAAAACTGGCCGTTAGTCGCGGCGGCTAAAAAAACGCCAAATAATTTTGTTAATTACCTCGGTCAGTTTTATACAGGTAAAAAAACCAAAATGGTTGTTGCCCCACCTTCTGCCAACAAGCGTTTCTATTACAACGATGACATGACCGATGTTAATTACCTCAGTGGGGAGGAACGGGTCGATTTATTTTTAGGTCGGCTTTTAGAGCTGATCGATAGAGATGTTTATCCTGCTATTTCCATGCAAAATACAGTCATCAATGATATTTTCCCCGGTTTGGTTAATGAAAATGGTTCCGATTTTTTTCCCGAAATAGAACCACGCTTATGGATTGGCAATGAGGGCATTGTGAGTGCGCATTATGATGGCGCTGATAATGTTGCCTGTGTTGTGGCTGGACGTCGACGCTTTATACTTTTTCCGCCTGAACAAACGTGTCATTTATATCCAGGTTCACTCAATTTTACACCCGCAGGTGCCCCTACGAGCTTAGTGGATATTAACAAACCTGATTTTGAACGTTATCCATTGTTCAAACACGCACTAGCCGAAGCTTATAGCGTAGAGCTAGCGCCCGGTGATGCCATTTTTATTCCAATGCTATGGTGGCACCATGTTGAATCCTTGGAGAAAGTGAATGCACTAATGAATTACTGGTGGAATGGCTCTTCAGCGCCAAACGCAGTGTCGCCTAGTCCCATTGATAGTTTGAACTTAGCGTTGCTAGCGATGCGAGATTTAACCCAAAAACAACGTGAAGCTTGGCGATGGATGTTCGATCACTACGTATTTCATCAAGACCCTGATCCAAAATCACATCCAAGCTCTTACATACCAGTACATCAGCAGCATATACTCGGCAACCTATCAGCTGAAGATGTTAGAAAGATAAAAAATTATTTCATTACCAAGCTACAAAAATAAATATAAAAAAATAAGCGAGTGTTCAATTCAATGGAGAATGCGACTATCGAAGATCGTAGCAATAACAATAAGAAGAATGACTTTAAAGCAATAGCCGAATATCGAGATTTGTCAGCTAAGCAGTTCTTTGATCAAGTAGTGCCTGAACAGCAACCAGCAGTGCTGCGTGGCTTTGCAAATAGTTGGCCACTTGTGGCAGCAGCTAAAAAATCCTCGAATGAATTTTCGGCTTACCTTTGTCGACATTACAATGGCAAAAAAGTCACTATATCTGCTGCGCCACCTAGTTCGGAAAAAAGCTCAGGCAAGCGTTTTTTTTATAACGATGATTTAACCGGCTTTACCTTTGTTAGCGCACAAGAGCGACTAGACCTTTTTTTGAAGCGCTTAATTGAAGTTGCTAATCAAAAAAATGGCGCTGCTTTATCCATGCAAAGCGCGTTAATTGAAGATATTCTTCCTGGTTTGATTGAAGACAACTCTACTGATTTCTTCCCTAATGTGAAGCCGCGTTTATGGGTGGGCAATGAAGGGATTGTTGATACCCATTATGATGGCAGTGATAACCTTGCTTGCGTGTTAGCAGGACGCAGGCGCTTTACACTATTTGGACCAGAACAAACGAGCAACCTGTATCCCGGACCACTTGAATTTATGCCTGCTGGCGTGCCTGTAAGTTTGGTCAATCTCCAGCAACCTGACTTTGAACGTTATCCAAGATTTAAAAGCGCATTAAACAGCGCTTATCGTGTTGAATTAGCCCCAGGGGATGCGTTATTTATTCCTATGCTTTGGTGGCACCATGTTGAGTCGTTGGACAAGGTTAATGGGTTGATTAATTACTGGTGGAACGGTTCTTTTGCGCAGGATGCAACATCTCCAAATTTTTTGGATAGTATGAAAATAGCCATCTTGGCTATGCGCGATATGACACCGAAACAACGCAATGCTTGGCGCTGCTTGTTTGATCACTACTTATTTAAGCAAGGTGTTGATCCCACCTCGTATATCCCAAAGCATCAGCATCATATATTAGGTGAGTTATCGCCCAATTATATTGAGGCGGTCAAAGATTATTTTGTGAATAAGCTACAAAAATAGCGAAAGAAAATAGAAGTAAATAGTAGTAAACGAAATTACAAAACAAAGCTTTTTAGATTATCAATTATGAGCAAATAAACATGTTAAATAACGACGGTAAACCCAAAAAAATAGTGATTGTTGGTGGGGGAACAGCGGGGTGGATGGCTGCAAATTTATTAGCATGCAAATGGAAAGAAACTGAAATTTGCTTAGTTGAGTCTAAAGAAATAGGCATTATTGGTGTTGGTGAAGGTAGTACCCCGCACTTGAAGTTGTTTTTTGATGCGATAAATGTCGCCGATTCTCAGTGGATGCCGCGCTGTAATGCGACGTACAAAAATGGCATAACCTTTGACAAATGGTCAACTATTCCAGGTTTTGAGTCTTATTTTCATCCGTTTGCCGCGCAAACAGACGATATATTTACCGTACCTCTATTTTTTAAGAATATTCAAGCGCGAATGCAAGGGTATCGTGTTAACGCACACCCAGATCAATACTTTTTAGAGTCCTATTTATCAAGAAAAAACTTGGGGCCTTTGCCCAATGATACTTTTCCTTTTGGCGTAGCCTACGGTTATCATTTTGACTCAGCCCTGTTAGGAGAGTTTTTAGCAGAAAAAGCACAAAGCCTTGGGGTAAAAAGAGTTTATGGCAATGTAGGCGATGTTTTAGTTAAAAACGATGGCAACCTAAGCGCGGTAAAACTCAATGATGGCAATATGATAACAGCTGACTTTTTCATAGATTGTTCCGGATTTACCTCCTTACTTATGCAAAAGACATTAAAGGTTGGTTATAAAAGTTTTAAAGATAATTTATTTAACGATGCCGCTGTTGTAATACCAACTGAACGAGCGCAAGTATTACCCGTAGAAACGAAAGCTACAGCGCTAACTAACGGCTGGGCTTGGCAAATACCGTTAAGAAATCGTTTTGGTAACGGCTATGTTTATAGCCGTGATTATATTAGTGCGAATCAGGCTGAAACTGAACTCCGGCAGCATTTAGGTTTATTGGAAAGTGATATTGAAGCAAAACATTTACAAATGAAAGTGGGACGTGTTGAAAAACACTGGCATAAAAACTGTCTTGCCGTTGGCTTATCTCAAGGTTTTATTGAACCTTTAGAGGCTACGGCAATTGCGCTTTCATTTAATACCATTGCGCAATTTATGCAGTACTTTCAGGAAGGTCAGGGGACAAATAAATATGAAGAGTCGTTTAACAAAGATATTAATTCAAGATTTGATGGTATCAGAGACTATGTAGTATGCCACTACAAAGTGAATCAACGTACCGACAGCGACTATTGGCGAGATAATGCGGCGAATAATCATATTTCTGAAAACTTAAAAGGGATTTTATCGCTCTGGAATAACAGTAATGACTTTGCCAGTGACATGGTTAAATATAAGTTGATGGGGAGCTATCAGCCAAAATCATGGGCGTGTTTACTTGCCGGTTATGGTGTATTCCCAAAAGAAAATATGGATCCGACGATTGATTATTCTCTGCATCAACAGGAAATTGATGGGCTGAATGATTTCATCAGGCGGTGTGGATTAAATTTCAAAAACCATAATGAACAACTGGAGGGAGAATTTTCTAATCATCATCGTTAGTTATCAGCAGAATGTTTTTGCTCAAACTAAAATGCTTACTTACTCAGTTATAAAGGCTTAAAAAGTAAGATTGATAGCATTGTAACTTAATCAGTTAACTGATATTAATGTTGCCTTTTTAAAAGATAATAAGGGCAACATTATTGATGATAACTCTTTAACGTGTATGCAAGTCTCTAATGCTAAAAAGTTATCAATTGATGAGCTAACTGATAGTAATATTTGATCGTTACTTTGTAGTGATTTACCTCAAAAAACAGCCATAATGTCTTTTACATGCGATATGGGTATCAATGTCACTCCGGGACTTTCTAATCGTTTATTGTAATTTCTTTTGGGTAAGATTATGACTTTAAAGTCGTTACGAATAGCCTCCTTAACACGTTCTTCACCAGAAGGAACAGGACGTATCGAACCGTCTAAACCGATCTCGCCAAACGCGATAGTATTTAGCGAAAATTTATGTTCTCTTGATGATGAAATCATCGCTAAAATCAAAGGTAAATCAGAGCCTACATCTTTAGTTAAGTTCACACCAGAAACCACATTAACGTAAATATCATTACCACCAATATTCTCTCCCATGCGGCTTCTTAATACGGCTAAAAGCATTTGCATACGCTTATAGTCAAAACCTACACCACCCCTAATAGGTATTTCGGCTTGCGACTCTGTTACAAGTGATTGAATATTGATTAAAAGTGTCCTGCCAGAATCGTTTGATGCATAAGCCATATTTCCGCTCGACTCAATGCCATCTTTATCTAAAAAAATAGCAGACGGATTTACAACATCTTGCATCCCCTTGGCTGTCATAGCAAAAGTAGCTATTTCTGTGGTGTCGCCAAATCGATTTTTAGACGTTCGTAGTGTTCTGTATTTACTGTCGGCTTCAGTTTCGATTTTACACATACAATCGCCGATATGCTCAAGTACCCTTGGCCCCGCCATATCGCCCGATTTTGATACATGGCACACTAATATAACCGTGACACCATGCTCTTTAGCGAGTCTATTTAACATGGCTGCGGATTCTTTTACTTGAGTAACCCCGCCTGGCGAATTTGGCAGAGAACTGACAAATGCCGTTTGGATAGAATCAACAACTAGAAACTTATAATCGTCAGTAACTATTACACTACTGATCAGCTCTACGTCACCTGAGTTCATTATATCTATTTTAGAAATATCGGCTTGTAGCCTTAGGCCTCTATCTCGTACTTGACCTTTTGACTCTTCACCTGAAGTATATAACGCTTTACCAATTTGACTTAAATGAGCGCATGTTTTTAACAATAATGTGCTTTTACCAGCACCGGGATCTCCCGCGACAAGAATAACTGAACCCTCAACTATTCCCCCACCTAACACACGGTTGAATTCTGAACTACCGGTGTCAAATCGAGTTAAGTCCATATCAGACACATCACTCAACTTATCTACTTTAGCATCACCTTTAGAATAACCTTTGTGCGCATTTTTACTTGGCGTATGCTGCGTTATAACTTTTGATTCTTTAAACTCAGTGATGCAATTCCAATGTTTACAACTTGAACATTGACCGAGCCATCGTGGATGATTTTCACCACATTCACTACAAACATAAGTTGTTAAATTTTTTGCCATAATATTATATTGTTCTTAACTCAGTTTTGGGGGACACTTTTAGCCAATAAAAGTGAATTTCTCTCATTTTAGGGGTTATTGCCGCAAAGTAAAGCGATGCATTTGTATAGCTTGCGACAACTTATAGACAACTTATCGCTAATTTATTAACTTGTCAGGCCCCCATAATAACGTCCCGAAGTTCAGTGGTGACCTATGTTTTGTCTAACATCAATGTTGCAAATGTAGACATTGCTAACATGAGGTACAAATAATCTTCCTATATTTTAATGTTATTTAGTAAGGGGGAATAATAAAATTCATAAGTAGTTAATTTATAGTGGAAAAATATAATTTTTTATTATTTAATGGGGAGTATTCCTTTGGCATTGTCCTCTTTTTTTAGGAATACGTTAAACTCTCACTAAAAAGTAGTAAATAGTAAATAAAATCAAAGAGTCATAGTGTCTACTTTAGCTTTTAATTATAAAGGGAAAAAAGTTTACACTAAATACTCGATAACAAGTATTAGGCATGTCGTCTTTATCATAGGAGCATCATGAAGTTATTTAGGGAAATTATTATAGGGTCGTTAAGTTTTATTTCACTTAATGCTGTAGCAAATAATGCGAATCAGTTCGATTATTTAGGGATATCCTTTCAAAATCACAGCTACGACAGTTTAAATTTTAGTCCAGGTATTGATACGGTAGGGTTAGCGCCCTTAATATATCAAACAAATTCATCCGCAATTGGGTTTAGAGGTTTTTTCGGCCATCAATTTAATCGCTATATTGCTGTTGAGGCTGGAATTACTTCTTTTGGAAAAGCAAACTTTTCACTGGTAAAAAAAGAAAAGGACTCTAATGGAAAACTTAAAGATAAAACTGTTCATAAAGGTAATTTTGAGACTTTAGCTGGAGACATTCGTATTGTAGGTACGTACCCGATAAGCGATAGTTTGTTTTTAAAGGCTCATATTGGAGCTTTAGCATGGAATAACGAATTAACTGTTTTAGCACAAAGCAAAGAAGAGCTAGTTGTGCAAAAAACGAGTGAATCAGGTGTCTCTTTATTGACAGGGGTTGGTCTTGGGTACGGTATTAATAAGGTGGTAGCAGTATCACTTGATTTTGAAAAGACTGAAATAGCCAATATATCAAGTCAAAACCTCGGATTATCTATTTTTGTACGGTTTTAAAGTAAGTCTAACAAATAAGAATAGGTGTCGCGTAGCCGACACCTTATGCGGGCGTTGAGGCTGTAGAATTTCTCCAAAGTTAAAAATGACGGGGATATTTATGTTCACAGAGCCAGTAAAAGTCATTTTCTAGTAGGATATTTCCTCAGATTTCACGTAGCAACGCGTTTTCGGGTACAATTTTTAATGATTTTCGAGGCTGTTTTTTCTAAAAGAGAAATTCTACAGGCTCGTTAGCCTTTTACTAAAACTTGCATATTATTTACGCTATAACTACAATGTAATTATGGTAACATATAAATTTAAATGGGATCCTAATAAAGCCGACTCCAACAGAATAAAGCACGGTGTTTCTTTTGATGAGGCAAAAAGTGTGTTTTATGATGACCGTGGTCGCTTAATTCCAGATCCAGATAGTTCCATCCACGAAGAACGTTTCATTTTACTTGGACAAAGTTCTGAATTTAAAACTCTAATAGTGTGTCATTGCTATCGAGATGAAAATGAAAGTATTCGTATCATTTCTGCGCGCAAAGCCGATAAAGGTGAGCGTAAACAATATGAGGGTTTTCGGTATGCGTGAACAATATGACTTTTCAAAATCTATTCCTAATCCTTACGCTAAAAAGCTTAAGAAACAAATAACTATTCGCCTAGACGAAGATGTAATTGATTACTTTAAAGTACTTTCAGATAAAAATGGTATACCGTATCAAAACCTGATCAATTTGTACTTAAAGGACTGCGCAACTGCGCACAAAGAGTTACAACTTAATTGGCAATAAAAGGTTAATCGGGTAGCCGGAGGTCTCTAGCCTCCAGCCTCACACCACCTTGCATGCGGCTCCGCACAGGGCGGTTCACTAACCATGATGTATTCTCACCCAAAGTTCACGTAGGGCAATTAACTCTTCATCTTTAATATATTGATTGGTTAATGCCATATTGAACCCTTTAGTTTTAGAACTTCTCCATGGGCCTTTACTGGTGATACCACAACTTATTGCAAATTTTTCTGGTACACCTCGCTTGAGTAAACATCGACCTTGGTTCTAGGCCTTCGCTATTGTCGCCAGTAGTGATCATAAATTCGTTGATACTATTTAAAAATAAAGATTTATGCATAGTAAAATTACATCATTAATAGCTGGTTTTACATACAGTGCAGTCGGAAATATAAATGTGTCTTTGATAGACGGAAATATTCCGTAATGCACGCAATCGTGCAATAGCCAAAAAGTTGCTAAAGTCTTTGATGTTTAAGATGAAACAGAGTATTTTAATATAAAATAAAAATCATGATAGACGGAATAATTCCGTGTTTAAACACGGAATTATTCTCTCTATTAAGCTGTTAGGTGTCCCATGAAGTTTGTGCTATTTGTTCTTATTATTGGCTCAATCAAACTTGCGAATGCAGGCTGGGGCGCTTTCAGGATAATCACTCCAGAAAATATGAGTGAATATGGTATTGATCTAGTGCAACTTTCAAAAAATGATGACTACATAGAGTTTTGTTTAGTTGATAGTTATGTGAGACCCAGTGGTGAGATTATATATAAATCAGCGTGGCTTCTAGAGTCTAGAGTTTCGTTGTCGTCTAAAAACCTAAATTTTGAAAGTCATTTTAATAAGCTAGCAGTTAATGAAAACATCTCATCAACTACCGTTTTAACTTCTTACAATGACGAACCTGATAAGTGCCAAATGCAGTTTAGGGTTAAGTTAGAAAAAATAAATAATTCGTTTGTGTTTGTTGGTTATGAAACTCCAGTAAACGACGGTGGTCTACGATATACTATTCACTTAAGTAGTTTTCAGTAAAGACACCTAACAAATAAGAATAGGTGTCGCGTAGCCGACACCTTATTCGGGTGTTGGACAAGCCCGGGCTCTACTCTATAGGGTAAATAGCGCTTTCTTTTGTGAAGGGCTTGCTATC
>JBLHNB010000010.1:0-83845 GCA_047621305.1 Alteromonadaceae bacterium
AATGCCGATGAAATTACCTATAGAATCAAACACTATTGGCAGCCTTATCATGATCAAATATCGGCAACAATCGCTGAGATGAAAGCTAAGTTTGGTCAAGCCGTACTGCTTGAAGCCCATTCGATACTTTCACATGTACCGAGATTTTTTGAAGGACAATTACCTGATTTTAATTTTGGTACTGCGAATGGAGAAAGTTGTTCTGCACAATTAATTGCTGAAATTAATCAATTAGATCTTGCTCCTTATAGCAAGACAACTAATGGCCGCTTTAAAGGCGGCTTTATTACTCGACAATACGGTTCACCCAGTAATAATGTACACGCGGTACAATTGGAGTTGTCGCAACATACCTATATGAAAGAGCCAAATCCGGCATATGACGAGTCACTTGCGAGTCAAGTAAAACCTAAACTAGAGCAGTTGGTTAATTGTTTGATCCGCTTTGCCCAAGATAAATAAGGTACTGGAATATTATGAAATTATTTGCAGAAAAAGTACTGCTCGCTGACGGCTGGGCATCTGAAAAAACGTTAATTATTGAAAACGGCGTTATTATTGATGTTATCTCGGGCTTTGTGGCAGGCTCTGAGCGTGCCAATGGCATTGTTATTCCGGGCATGGTTAATTGTCATTCGCATGCATTTCAAAGAGCATTTGCTGGATTCAGTGAGCAAGGTAGTGAAGGGCAAGACAGTTTTTGGACATGGAGAAATATTATGTACAAATTTCTGGGTCAATTAACAACAGAACATGCTCAAGTGATTGCTACGCAATTATACATTGAAATGTTAAAAATGGGTTATACCCGCGTTGCCGAATTTCATTATTTACACCACGACATTGATGGTAATAATTATCCTCAATTAGGTGAAATGGCAGCCGCTATTTTTAAAGCGGCAAAAGGTGCTGGCATTGGCTTAACGATGTTGCCTGTATTATATCGTCATGCAGGTTTTGGTGAATTAGCTGCTAACGATGGTCAAAAGCGATTTATCAATAGTACCGAACAATTTAATCAGTTAGTGAGTGATTGCTTTTTATTAAGCGAAGAGTATACAAATACTAATGTCGGTATTGCTCCTCATTCATTAAGAGCTGTCGATAAAAAATCACTGAATAGTGTGGTGAAACATGTGCGCGGCCTAGATGCTAAAGCGCCTATTCATATTCATATTGCCGAGCAACAAAAAGAAGTTAATGATTGTATTGAGCATTATGGTGAACGCCCAGTGCAATGGTTATTAAACAATGCTGAGTTAGACGAACAATGGTGTTTAATTCATGCTACGCATATTAACGAACAAGAAAGAAAAGGGCTTATTGCAAGCAAAGCCATTGCGGGAATTTGCCCAACAACGGAAGCTAACTTGGGCGATGGTATTTTTCCAACGACTGAGTTCTTATCAGAAGGTGGTACATTTGCCATTGGTTCTGACAGCCACATTTCGGTTAACCCTGTTGAAGAATTAAGGTGGTTGGAGTATGCGCAACGCTTAATCAAACAACAACGGGCAATTTTAGCCTCTCCAGAACAAGCGTCGGTAGGCCGAAATTTATGGCAAAAAGCCGCTTTGGGTGGAGCACAAAGTACAAATAGTAATACCGGTGAACTACGTATTGGTAAACAAGCTGATCTATTAGTACTTAAAGATAAAGAAATGAAATTGTTTGCTCACAACGAGCAATACCTCTTAGATAGTTTACTCTTTGCTAGCCAACAAAATATGGTCAGTGATGTTATGGTCAATGGCCAATGGGTCGTACGTGCGGGTCAACATGCACTAGAGCAAAGTATTGCGCTGAAGTTTACTCATATTTTACAAGCGTTATCTGCGTAACCACTATCTCTGATCTCACAAAGGTATTAATTGCTCTTATTCATAACTATTAATACCTTTCTTTAACTCGCCGTATTAAAACTCTTCAAGCAGCACCTTACATTGGCATCAAAGTAAGTTTTGATATTTAGAGATGACCTTACAAATTTTTTGCTGATTTGTAGCATGGAAGCGCGGACTTTTTTTATCTGAACGGCAATAGTCGCTATTAAAGTTAGCAACGAGCTTACGTGATGCTGTTATTTCTTTCAGAATTTTTAATTCTACCGCGCTGAAATGCTTAAACTCTGGCGTAAGATCTTTGTAAATAATACTGGGGCTTAATCTTGCTCTAGTATCGGTTGCATCCGAAAAAGCAGTAAGCGCTGCTTGTTTTTGGTTATTATACCAACGTTCAAGTTTCGGTTGAGGATAAAAATGTAAAATTACTGCTGCAAAGACGATCAAAATCAATAAGTTTTTCATAGGATGCCGTATAATATGCGTGTGATACTTGGGTAAAATACCAATTAAATATTTAATATTTGGTATTAAGTTTGCTCTAAGTTATAAATTTTCAAAACGCTATATTTAGTTTAGTAGAACATTAATGCGTTATCATTGATGCGTTTGTTCTTTTTTTCAAGGATTTATTGTGAGCTCAGCACAAAAACAGCCTAAAAAAGCCATTCAGATACCCGTTAAAAATATACAAATACATAAAGCTAAGGGGGTTGAAACCTATCAACCTAGTGATCAAATTTATGTACGTAAAGTAAAGGGTTTTTTTCAAAAACTACGACGTCGCATGAACATGGTATATTTTGCCTTTTTTGCTTTATTGCCGTGGTTGCAATACAACGGTCATCAGGCCGTATTGTTTGACATTAGTTCTCAGCGTTTTACATTATGGGGATTAACGCTTTGGCCGCAAGATTTAACGCTATTAGCGTGGATATTCATTCTCGGTGCCTTTTTACTCTTTTTTGTTACTACTTTCTTAGGTAGAGTTTGGTGCGGTTATATGTGCCCGCAAACGGTGTGGACTTTTATTTTTATTTGGTTCGAAGAAAAAATAGAAGGAACCGCTAATAAACGGAAAAAACTCGATAGTCAAAAAATGAGTGTTAATAAGTTTTGGCGAAAAACCGCGAAACATAGTGCTTGGCTGTTATTTTCTCTTTTTACTGCAATGACTTTTGCTGGCTACTTTGCGCCAATGCGTGACGTTTTTCTTAATGTTGCGGTCTTTGATACAACGGCAACCATGGCGGGGGTATTAGCATTTTTTACGCTTGCTACCTATGGAAATGCAGGTTGGATGCGTGAGACTGTTTGTTTACATATGTGCCCATATGCACGTTTTCAATCAGCAATGTTTGATAAAGATACGCTTACTGTATCTTATGATGCTGAGCGCGGAGAGAGCAGGGGAGTACGTAGTCGTAAACAAGATCCTAAAACGATGGCTTTAGGTGATTGTATAGACTGTAATTTATGTGTGCAGGTATGCCCAACAGGAATAGATATTCGCAATGGCTTGCAATATGAATGTATTAACTGCGGTGCTTGTGTAGATGCTTGTGATGGCGTAATGGATAAAATGAAGTATGACCGAGGTTTAATTCGTTATACCACCGAACATGAATTACAAGGGAAAAAAGTACATTTAGTGCGTGCGAAGTTAATTGGCTATGCTGTAGTGCTGGCTATTATGTCTTCGTTACTTATTTTAGAAATAGTCAACCGTGTACCTGTTTCTATGGATATTATCCGTGACCGTACTGAGTTAGCGAAAGAGAATTTTAATGGTGATATCGAAAATGTTTATACCCTTAAAATTCTCAATAAATCACAAACCGATAATCGTTATCAGTTGTCTGTAGAGGGTATAAATAATACTAAATGGCATGGTGAACAAGAGATTGTCGTTAAAGCGGCAAGTGTTTATACCTTACCGATGAGTATCTCAGTCGACCCTTATGAACTAAAAGAGTATATGAGTGATATCACCTTCGTCATTAAGCAAATAGAACCAAAAAGTGATGTACAGCTAGAGCATGAAAGTAGATTCTTTAATAAACGTTAGTGCAAAGCTCGGTCTTTTAGCTTATGGTCAGCATGTTATTTTTTAGAGATTGTTATGAATGTCTGTATTTGATTTTACTTCTTTGTCACCTGACTTAATTTTAGATGGTTTAGAGAGTGTCGGTTTTGAAGTTGATAGTGGTTTATTAGCGTTAAATAGCTATGAAAACCGCGTCTATCAATTTCATGACCAACAACTTAATAAATATGTGACTAAGTTCTATCGTCCACAACGCTGGAGCGAGGCTGAGATAAGAGAAGAACTCGATTTCGCGTTAGAGCTAGACAGCAAAGAATTGCCATTAGTTGCCCCGATACAAATTGATGGCGAGTCACTATTCTTTCATAAAGGCTATCATTTTGCTGTTTACCCTTGCCGTGGTGGACGTATCTTTGAAGTTGATAATTTAGAACAGCTGGAGTGGATGGGACGTTTTATTGCCCGTATTCATGCCGTTGCCGCTCAGAAAAAATTTATCCATCGTCCTACTTTTTCGACCCAAGAAATGCTCTATCAAGCGCACAGTATTATTGAAAAGTCGGCTTTTGTTCCTTCTTCGTTAACAACGCCTTTTTTTACCATACTTGATCAAGTCATTGAGGTTGCAGCAAAACAATATCAACCGCAGAAAATCATTCGTTTACATGGTGATTGCCATGCCGGTAATATTTTGTGGACAGACAATGGCCCTCACTTTGTTGATTTAGATGATTCCCGCATGGGGCCTGCAATACAAGATTTATGGATGATGCTTTCTGGTGATCGCCAAGAGCAGTTATTACAATTAGATACTCTGTTGATGGGCTATGAAGAGTTTTTTACATTTGAACCTAACCAACTTATGTTGATAGAATCATTGCGCACTATGCGTATTGTTAATTACATGGCATGGTTATGTAAGCGTTGGCAAGATCCTGCATTCCCTCTAAATTTTCCTTGGTTTGATACCGAAAAATACTGGGAGCAGCAAATATTAGTGCTAAAAGAACAAATGTCGGCATTACAGCAACCACCACTGAGTTTATACCCCGGATAAACGTTCAAGTATTATTCGGTAAATATAGTTAAAAGGAAAAATAGAATGAGAAAATTTTTAAGTATTTTTGTGATGTTATTGATACCTATGGTCGGCTGTTCAGCAGACTATGTTGAAGGTGAGCATTATACTAAAGTGAGCGAGCAAGCCTCAAAAAAAGCAGAAGTTAGAGAGTATTTTTCGTTTTATTGCCCACATTGTTTAAAATTCGAACCTTTCATGGAAGAAGTGAAAAAGAGCTTACCGACAGGGGTTGCGTTGGAATTAAATCATGTTGATTTTCTGCCTGTGGCGTCACCTAAAATTCAACAAATGCTAAGTAAAGCGCTTGTTGTTGCCCAGCAGCTTGACATGGAGAAAAAGTTAACGGGAGCACTGTTTAATTATATTCAAGTGCAACGAGCAATCATCACTACAGAAAAAGATATCCGTAATATTTTTGTGCTAAACGGTGCTGATGGCGATAAATTTGACAAGTTGATGACCAGTTTCAGTGTGAATAGTAAAGCTAAATTGATGAAACATAATCAAGATACTTTGACGGAAAAACGGGCTTTGACAGGTGTTCCTACAATAATGGTTAATGGCCAATATCGTATTAACCCAGCAGCTTTAGATAAAGCAAATTTCATGGGTGATTATAATCAATTGATCGCGTATTTATTGGCACTAAAGTAATGTAAAATTATTTATGTTGCATTTAAAAAGGAGCTATAAGCTCCTTTTTACGTTTCAGATATACCATACATGCCAATTGAAATAAGTAGTGGTCAATCAGTGGTGTTTAGTTCCCTTGTAAACACTTTAGTTTTGATAGCGTTACGGTATAGCCAAGTACCCAACAAAATAGCAATGAAGCACAAGCCGACACTCAGCATAATATGATGGCTGTTCTCTAAACGCACGCCACTTCCTGCCAATGAAAAAACAAACATTTGTGGAATAAACCCTATCCCTGTTCCTAGTAAATAGGCTTTTCGAGGTACTTTGACCACACCGGCAATAACATTAGTAATGAAATTTGAACCTGCAGGTAAAAGTCGAATAATTAAAGCCTTTATAAACGTATTTTGTGCAAAGAAAAGGCTGACCTGATCTACTTTTTTAGGATACTTAGTGGTGATCATGTTATGTAAAAAATACTGGGATATAGTGAGAGTAAGCAAGCAACCAGCGATTGCCGCGAACGTTGCGAGAATAGCTCCGGGTAAAACGCCAAATAAATAGCCAGAAGAAAAAGCGGCTATTTGTCGAGGTAAACCTATGCTGGTAGCGAGTAACAATATTAAACACAGTAGCGTTGCGCCATAATAGTTATTGGGAATAACGGTTTGCAAATATTGTTGGATCATTTGTTGGTTAGTTGATTGAAATGATAAAAAAAGACTGAAAATAAATAAAAGACTAAATAGAGAAATGAAAATAATGGGTTTATTGATATGTTTCATGATTTCATTTTGCCAGTTGTCTTGAGGGGGAAGTGCTTAAGAAGATATTTGTGTAATCTTAACAGTGATAAATTAATCTTTACGTAAACGCTTAGGGTCTTCATGCATAGATTAATTGTAGTCACATATTTTTTTAATTAACACGAATTTATTCTTTTAATAAAACGACCTGTTGTGCTTCAATAAACTGTGATTTATCAACATTGTTAAAGTAGCTTAATTTACCCTCAATAACCACTTGGTCACCAGGTTGCACATGCTCGTTAAGATAATGTGCTTGTTTACCCCACACATGTATTAATCTTTCTATTTTTAAGCTATTAACCTGTTGAGTAATAGGGGAATAGACTAAATGATTAATATGTATTTTTATTTCAGCAAGTTCTTTATCTTGTTCTGTTGTAACCAATTGTATCGGTGAATTTACTTGGCCACTGCAATGTATTTGGTTAATCGAGCGAGCATAGCCTTTAGCAAATGTTTGAGCATAGGTTGCATGAATGATTTCTCGCCCCGTATTTTTACTGTTAAGCAAATAGCCTTGAATTAAAATCAATTCGCCTTTTTGTGCATGTACTAAAGAGCGTTCAACGATATCCCCAATGACTTTGACAACATGATAACTTGTCCATTCTTTGTATTGTTGACTGGCTTTATCTAACCAACGACTATGTGTTGCTAAGGTAAATTCAGCAATAGCTAATATAGGATTTGCTTGATAGCGAATCACAGGTTTAGCGACTAAGTTACCTAACAGAGTCACATTACAGAGATGGTTATTTTTTATATTTTCTAAAATTTTCAAACGAATTTATCCAAATGAGTTATCTATAACAATGTCATTAAATTCTTGGCTAGATCAACCAGGCATGTTCTTGAATCGTTCAACTTGTTTCTGATGGCATATACCGATAATCATTCAAACTGCTCGTTTTTATAAGTCTAAAGTTTTCATCTACTGCGTTGCCTTCAATCCCAATAGCTCGCTATTGCTCAATTAAGCGCCTTGTACCTAAAATTGAATGGTTACGGGTATATATCATGCTTCGAGCATAGTAATTGTATGGTATCAAATGGAAAATGACTACTAATACCAATTGAAATAATGAATCGATTATTCTAAGACGGTATAAATATCCAATACTTGCGTTGCTCACACGGATGCGAGTATTTTGAGTACGAGTATGAGTATGAGTATGAGTACGAGCATTAGTGCCATAACCTTATCACGTCTCAAAGGAAGGGCCTTTGTGGAGAACGCTATATTTTAAATTATCACATTTAATCTGTGTAGTTTTTGGTAATAAATAAATGTATGAGCTATTCTTAAAGTGTTGAACTTTATGGGAGTAGTATTATGACAACCTATCAAAGCACGCGACTATATCAATTAATTGAAAAACTCACCAAATATACCATTACTAAATCAGAATATATCGAATATAAATGGTTATCACATCTATTAGGCGATGAAAACAAAACACCTATGTGAATATGCAGTGGCATAGTGAGTTTGGCTACCTAATTTTAAGTTTCATATATACTTGGTAAAGCTAATTAGGTGACCAAACTAACTTATAATAATGCCTTAGAATGATCGATTCATTATTTCAATTGGTATTAATCTGTTGATAGTTATATTTTCATGGGTAGGTGGGTAATTAATCTTTACGATATAAAAATGGTTTTTAATGGATAAAAATCAGGTTTGTGATTTTTTAAATGCTTTTTGATAAAAGAAGAGTGATTATGTGTCGCTAGATATTATGCTGCTGTACTTATCTATAAGCATAGCTCTTAAATGAAGGTAATTATTATAAAAGCCAAGGAAGTGGTCCACCCGACAGGAATCGAACCTGTGACCACACGCTTCGGAGGCGTGTACTCTATCCAGCTGAGCTACGGGTGGTTTTAATCGTATTTTCTAGAGTATGTGCATCCTAACTTATTTGTTAACTTGCTCTAGACTACATCTAAAAATAAACTTGAACTAATTTGCCAGCCTTTTATTTAAGCTCTCCTTAGTGGAGGGCTATGCTTTGTTCAGCTGAGCTATAGAGGCATGCCTTGATGTTTTCGCGCGGCAAATACTATAGTTTATCAATTATTTTGTCTAGTGAAGTTCATTATTAATTGCATAATAATATAAGTAAAACAAAAAACGTATTGTTGTTTTAGCGGGTATACCAAAAAAGGTGTACTTTAATTACTAACATGCATAAAGTAACAGCTATAATAAATCCAGCTACGTCAACACTCTATAAGTTTTTACCTAAAATATGAAATCATTTATTATACTTGCACAATTATTATTGTTAACGACTTCAATTTCTAGCTCGGCGCAATCCTATGATCTGGAAGAAGTATCCGCGGCACCTTATACCGATGTCATTAAACGAACAGGTAAGCTCGATTATAAAAGAGTCTTAAATTTATCGTTTAAAAGTTCAGGTTTTTTAAAGAGATTGAATGTTGATGAAGGCGATACCTTTAAGAAAAAGCAATTGCTAGCATCGTTAGACACTGCTGAATTGAAAGCACATAAAAACTCTGCCTATGCTCAGTTATTACAAGCCAAGCGAGATGTTACTAGACTAGCCAAGCTATTAACAAAAGGGTTAACTACAGAGCGAGAATTAGATGTAGCTGAAACAACGGTCGAAACTACACGTGCGGCTTATAAAGTGGCATTATATAATTTAGATAAAACACAAATTTTTGCCCCTTTTGCAGGTGTAGTATTAACTAGACATACTGAGTTAGGCGAACTGCAATCTCCTGGTCATGTCGTATTACAAGTCGCCGAATTAAAAAACAATTGGGTGGTTAAAGTGGCATTAACAGGATTAGAGGTCAGCCAGGTTTCACTAGAGCAAGAAGTGCAAGTATCATTAAGTCACCTCGGCAATGTTCGTGGTGTTATCAGTAAAATACCGGCTATTGCTAACAACACCAGTCATTTGTTTATTATTGAGGTTTTATTACCAGATGTTACTCTAAAATCAGGCATGATTGCCGGTCAACTTGCGGGCGTTATTATTGATTTTACCACGGATAATTTTGTTTATCGTTTGCCAATTGAGGCTTTAGTTGCGGTTGATGTTAATGGTGATGCTTTAGTTATTGTGCAAACGGACAACAATGAGTTTGAACGAAAGAGTTTTAAAATCTTTCAATTAGATAATAACTTTGTTTATTTACAAGCAAGTAATGATGAGCAGCCGCTCAAAATCATTCGTAAAGGTTGGCAAAACCTTACATTAGCGGGGCAATAAAAACTATGTTTTTACCTCGTGCAGCGATTAAAAATGCTCAGTTTACCATAACGATAGTTATTTTAATGGTGCTGGTTGGCATCGTCTCATACTTTCAAATGCCTCGTTCTGAAGACCCGCAATTTGATATCCCTATTACATTAATAGAAGTTATTTATCCTGGAGCTTCACCTACCGATATAGAAACGCTAGTAGTTGACCCGTTAGAAGAAGAATTCGCTGATATAGAAAATATCGAAAAAATAGAGTCACAGGTGAAAAACGGTGGTACACGAATTCAAGTAACATTTATCTATGGCTCTGATCCTGAAACTGCTTATGATCAAATAAAACAAGCGGTTGCAACCGTAGAGTCTAATTTACCCGCGGGTGTACAAGATATTTTGGTATTAAAAGCTACACCAACCAGTGTTGCTATTATGCAAATTGCTTTATGGAGTGAGCCTGCGGATTATAAGTTGATGGAATTCCATGCAAAACAACTTAAAAAACGTATTGAAGCGATGGCCGCGGTGAAAAAGTCTGATGTTTGGGGATACCCGCAACAAGTGGTTGCTGTTGATCTCAATCTTGCCTTATTAAAGCATTACGGTATTTCGGTTACCGATATTAATGCGATATTGCAGCGTCGCGCTGTAAATATAACTCCGGGTTTCGTTGATGCTAATATCAGACGTTTTAATGTTAAAACCAGTGGTACGTTTCAACATCTTGATGAACTGGCTGATACCGTTGTGTTTTCAAATGAGTCATCAGTACTGCGTTTAAAAGACGTTGCAACGGTCGAATTTTCTAGTCAGGAACCTAGCTATTTAGCTTACTATGATAAAAAACCTGTGATATTTTTAACTGTTGAGCAACGTACTGGTACAAATATTTTCGATTTAACCAACAAAATTAATGACGAAATAGCTTCTTTTAAAACAACACTTCCAGACTCAATGAAATTAGATATTCTTTTTAAACAATCTGATGGCGTTGCTAATCGTGTCGATGGTTTTTTTAAAAATCTTTGGCAAGGTTTGGTGCTGGTCGGAATTATGTCATTGTTATTCTTGGGTATACGAGAATCTATTGTGGTAATTATTGTTATTCCGTTATCTTTTCTTGTGGCGATTGGTTGGTTAGATTTTGCCGGTTTTGGTTTACAGCAAATGTCTATTGTGGGCTTAATTATTGCGCTTGGACTACTCGTTGATAATGCGATTGTTGTTACCGAGAGTATTCATCGTGAAAAGAAAAAATTTGCCAGCTTAGCTGAAGCGGCAGCATCGGGAGCAAGTCGTGTTGGTTGGGCTGTTTCAAGCGGTACAATAACCACAATGTTAGCCTTCTTACCGATGTTGATGTTATCAAGTGATACGGGTGACTTTATTCGCTCGATGCCAGTTACCGTTGTTTTAGTCTTACTTGCCTCTTTGATCATTGCGCTCACACTTACGCCATTACTGGCCAGTAAATTTCTTACCGTTAAGCCTGAAAAAATTAAAACGTTGCAACATTATGCCAATGTTTTTGCGGAAAAAGTTTATGTTGTTGGGCTTGAGAAACTGATGCGATTTAAGCTGCTTGTTATTGTTATTGCACTGCTTAGTTTATTGGGTATGTCATCATTATTTGGTCAAGTAGGTTTGAGTTTATTCCCAAAAGCCGAAAAAGCGATGATATTACTTGATGTACAAACGCCGCCCAATTCATCTTTAGCCTATACCGACTCAGTGATGCAGGAAATGACAAAAGTCATTGAAAATCATGAACTGGTTAAAAAAGTTGCGTTAAATGTCGGTAATGCTAATCCGCGAATTTACTACAATGAAGTACCTAAGCGTGGTGTTGTTACTTATGGGCAAGTACTGGTGATATTAAAAGAGTACGACGAAGAGAAAATTTCGCTATTGGTCTCTAAACTCAGAGCTGAATTTTCACAATGGCATCAAGCACAAATAACGGTTAAAGAATTTACCCAAGGACCTGTAACAGATCAACCAATCACTGTACGTTTATCAAGTGAGTCATTATCTGATTTAGAAAAAGTGGCTGGTGACTTAGCGGCAAAAATGGCCTCTTTGCCTGGGATTATTAATTTAGATAATCCTATTGGTGTTGCCAATACCGAACTTGCCTTACAAATAGATTACGATAAAGCAGGCTTAAGTAATATTGATATTAATACCTTAGATAACACACTCCAGACCGTATTGTCTGGAACATATATAGGCCGATTTAATGACAGTAATGGTGAAGACTATCCAATACTTGTTCGTCGTAAAAAATCCGATCTTGAAGGGTTATCTGATATTAATATTATTAATCGTCAAGGAAAATCAATACCTTTAGATCAAATCGTAACAACTAAATTACAAAAAGGTCGAACAGATTTCTTTCATTATCAAAAGTTACGTATGGCAAAAGTTTCAGCGGATGCAGATAAGGGCTATTCGGTACAAAAATTAACTGCGCAATTAGTTGAATATTTAGATCAATATCAACTACCTGTGGGTATGTACTATGATCTAGGCGGCGAAGAAGAGTCTAGACAAAAATCTTTCGCGGGTTTGTCGCAAATAATGATCATTACCGCGGTGGGTATCTTTGCTATTTTAGTATTACAATTTAGGTCATTCTTACAGCCATTAATCATTTTTAGTTCAATCCCTTTTGCGATGGCAGGCTCTGTAATAGGTTTATATTTGTCCGGCTTATCTTTTTCGATGATGGCATTTATAGGGCTAATTAGTCTCTTTGGTATTGTTGTTAATAATGCGATTATTTTAATTGATACAACTAATCGTAATCTTGCTGAATGCAAAGATAAGAAAAAAGCTATTCTTGATGCAAGCTCAACACGGTTTACACCTATTTTATTAACCACTTTAACCACTATCGGCGGTTTATTACCATTAACCTTATTTGGTGGCGGTTTGTGGCAACCTTTAGGTGTGGTGATTATTTCAGGATTATGTATTTCGGCAATATCAAGTTTCTTATTGGTGCCCGTATTAACGGAATTACTTACCCGTACTGACAATATTAAACATGACTTAGCAGAGTAAACTATGGATTCTATTGGATTAACTGGCTTTGTACTGGCCAGTGTCGCTTACATTGTTTTTGCTCTACTTATTTTTGCTGCACGTAATAGCTCAACTCTCGCTCGTTGGGTTTTAATATCCGCTTTTGTGACTGCCTTAGCTAATGGTGCCGCGGCTTTGCAAATAGAAATGGGTTACAGCTTGCAATGGGTGATGGTGGCTGATGGTTTTAAAATTGCCTGTTGGTCAATATGGGTTTTATTATGCAATGCCAAACATCGCTCATTTAAAGCATTATTAAATAATCACTACATCAAACAATACTTAGCTGTGTGGTCAGTTTTGATGGTTGTTTGTTGGTTGTTAACTTATCTATTTAGCTATTCATATGAATATCTATTTCTACTTTTTATCATTCTAAATTTATGGAGCCTAGTACTGCTCGAACAGTTATATCGAAGTGCAAGTTCACAAATCCGTTGGGCTATTTGGCCCTTAGTTATTGCGATTGCTAGTATTTCACTTTTCGATTTTGTTCTTTACGCTCAAGCCACCATGGTTGATGGTATTGATTTTGACTTCTGGTTTAGTCGAGGCATTATTTCTCTAGCGGTTGTACCATTATTATTAATCAGTACGCGACGTATCAAAAACGGTAGTGTGCGAATATTTGTTTCTCGCCACGTTGTTTTTTATAGCTCAATGCTGATGATTGCTGGCGTTTACTTATTGGTTATGGCGTTAGCTGGTTATGTCATTAATTATTTTGGAGGTGAATGGGGTAAGTTAGTTAGCGTTGGCTTTTTAATTTTAGGGGGGATTGTTCTTGTTGTATTATTAATGACAGAAACCTTACGTCGACAACTTAAAGTTTTTATTGCTAAGAATTTTTTTGCGAACAAATATGAATATCGCGAAGAATGGCTTAACTTAATTGGCAAAATTGAAACCGGTAGCGCAGAAAACCATTACCAAATGGCAACACAAATTATGATGTCTAAGGTTGAGGCTAATTATGGCGCGATTATCAAGCAAGTCAGCAATACTCAATTTGATGTGAAATATACGCAAGGATTAGAGTTTGAAGATATATTCACGCCTCAGCTTATCCACCTGTGTCATTTTTGTAAGCGCGAAGGTTGGATTGTTGACCTTGCGGAATACATGCAAACTCCTAGTATTTATCCTGATTTATCGCTTAATCTTCTGCAATGTGAAGAAAAAAATATTTCAGTGGTAGTACCAATATTTATTGGTAAAGCTTTTTATGGCTTGTTTGTTTTAGCCGTCGATAGAAAAATTAAAAAATTGAATTGGGAAGATAGAGATTTACTCTTTGCTATTTCAAAACAACTTGGCAATTTTGTTTCTTTGCATGAAGCGAATGATAAAATAGCTGAATCTAAACAATTTGATGCATTTAATCGGATGTCTGCGTTTCTCGTTCATGATTTAAAAAATGTACAGGCACAGCTTGCTTTAATTATAACAAATGCTGAAAAACATCGTGATAACCCCGAATTTATTGATGATGTTTTTGAGACAATTGACTCTGCAACATCGCGTCTTGAAAAAGTCTTAACGCAACTTAGAAACAAACAAGTGGCTCAGTCTAAGAATAAAAAAATAGAATTGTCGACGTTAATTGAAAAAGTGGTTGCTCAATGTAATGTTAGAACGCCTACCGTTGCGTTTTCAGCAATACAAACATGTACTTTAAATATCGATGATGAAACTTTATTCTCAATATTGAATCATTTAATTCAAAACGCGCAAGAAGCGACAACAAGCGCTGGTTGGGTTAAAGTAACAATGCAAGTTAAAGCCCCTGATGTCGAAATTAGCATAGTAGATAATGGCAGCGGTATGTCGTCGCAATTCATTGAAAAAAGATTGTTTAAACCTTTTGATACGACTAAAGGTAACGCGGGTATGGGCATAGGTGTTTTTGAAGCCAAACAATTTATTGAAAGTAATGCGGGTAGTATAAAAGTATCGAGTGAGGAAGGTAAAGGCACAACATTTGTTGTTAATTTACCGATACATTCATGATACATGAAATATAAAAATCTACATTTTGAGTTAACACGGGAATAACACCAAGTTGTGAGACAGCTGCCTATTTTAAATGGTTAAAACGAATAACACCTGTGTTATAAAGTGGATATATAGCATAACAACGGATTTAATTTATCGCAGGTATTAATACACTTTTCCTTATGAAAAGTAGCTCACATACTTAATCAAATGGGTATGTCCCCATTTTTTAATAAAATAACAATAAAGATAGCTAAAGGATTTTATCTGTATGGAAAAATTGTTAATTGTTGATGACGACAAAGGAATACAAAAACAACTTAAGTGGAGTTTCTCCGATTATGAAGCAATATTAGCCTCTGACCGAGAAAGTGCGATTGCTGCTGTACGACGCTTTGAACCAAAAGTTGTAACACTTGATTTAGGTTTACCGCCTGATGAAGCAAATGCGTCTGAAGGCCTCGCAGCTTTGCAAGAAATATTAACTATTGCACCACATACTAAAGTGATTGTAATCACGGGAAATGACGATCGTACGAATGCTTTAAAAGCTATTTCAGCCGGAGCCTTTGATTTTTATCAAAAGCCAATAGAGCCAGAAGTTATTAATGTTATTGTTGCTCGTGCATACAGTGTTGCTGCAATAGAAGAAGAAAACAGAAATATGCGCGCGGTGGCGGGTAGTGATATTGGTATCATAGGTAATAGTGAAAGCATTGACCGTTTACGTATGATGGTAAAACGTATTGCCCCTACACAAATTACTGCTTTACTGCTCGGTGAGAGTGGCACAGGTAAAGAGGTCACCGCCAATGCAGTACATCTAGCAAGTGATCGTAAAAACAAACCTTTCATTGCAATTAACTGTGCATCAATCCCTGAAGCTTTGTTAGAAAGTGAACTCTTTGGCTACGAAAAAGGCGCATTTACCGGGGCGCATAAAGCAACGAAAGGAAAAATTGAGTGTGCTGAAGGCGGAACGCTATTTCTTGATGAAATTGGCGATATGCCATTTAGTTTACAAGCTAAATTACTTCGATTTTTGCAGGAGAAAACCATTGAACGTCTTGGTGGTCGTCAAGAATTAGCCGTCGATGTTCGTGTTGTTTGTGCAACCAATCAAAACCTTGAAGAAATGGTAAAACACAAAACATTTCGTGAAGACCTTTTTTATCGAGTAAGCGAGATCACCTTAAATATTCCACCGCTTCGAGATAGAGACGAGGACGTCATTATCTTAGCCCAATACTTTCTTCAACGTTATGCAGCAGAATATAAGAGCAATGTGAAAAGTTTTTCGGAAGATGGTTTAGGCGCAATTAAAGCACATCGTTGGCCTGGAAATATTCGCGAATTACAAAATAAAGTGAAAAGCTCGGTGATTATGTGCACCGGTGCGCAAATTACCGCTATGGACCTTGGCTTTTTTGATCATGAAGGGACTGAATATGAATTGTCACTGAATTTACGTGTGGTACGCGAACACGCAGAGTCATTAGCGATTAATAAAGCTTATTCACTAGCAGATAAAAATATGTCAAAGACTGCAGAATTATTGGGAATTACTCGCCCCACTTTATATTCTTTGATAGAAAAATATGCCTTACCGCTAGTAGACTAAAATGTGTCTAACCACTGTGTCTTCGTAAAGAAATCACAAATTGTAACAAAAATGATAACTTTGATACATACTAGCTTTATAACTTTAACCAAGCAGAGCTTATTATAGTAAGCTCTGTTGATAATAATTTATTTAAAGGTGCCCTATGGGAAATGAAACACCTAAAGTGTTGGTTGTAGATGATGATATGCGTTTACGAGCTTTACTTGAGCGTTATTTAGTAGAACAAGGGTTCGTAGTACGTTGTGCTGCTAATTCAGAGCAAATGGATCGTTTATTAGAACGTGAAAATTTCCATTTGTTAGTTTTAGACTTAATGTTACCTGGCGAAGACGGGTTAACCATTTGTCGTCGTTTACGTCAAAACTCAAATAACATTCCTATTGTAATGTTAACGGCCAAAGGTGATGAAGTTGACCGTATCATTGGCTTAGAACTAGGCGCAGATGATTATATGCCGAAACCTTTTAATCCTCGTGAATTATTAGCAAGAATTAAAGCGGTATTAAGACGACGTGTGCAAGAAGCACCAGGTGCGCCAAGCTTAGAAGAAAACCTAATTTCTTTTGGCGAATATCAATTAAATCTTGCTACCCGTGAAATGCAGAAAGGTGATGTTAATATGCCACTCACCAGTGGTGAATTTGCAGTGCTTAAGGCTTTGGTGACACACCCAAGAGAGCCTCTTTCTCGTGATAAATTAATGAATTTAGCCCGTGGCAGAGATTATTCCGCACTAGAGCGTAGTATTGATGTGCAAGTATCGCGTTTACGACGAATGGTAGAAGTAGACCCAGCTAAACCTCGTTATATTCAAACCGTTTGGGGATTAGGTTATGTGTTTGTTCCTGAAGGAAAGGCAACAGCTTAATTACTAAAAATGTCGCTAGTGTTTACTCATACTAGCGACACCTTGTCAGTAAAACTACCCGCTCTTATTCAAGATGCCGATCACTTTATATTTTACCTACAATAGATAATCAATGAAAATATTACCACGTAGCGCATTCGGCCAAACAGTTCTCTTAATCGGTGTTTTATTACTGATTAATCAGGTTGTCTCATATATTTCTATCGCGGTATATATTCTACAACCCAATTCACAGCAAATTAACCAATTATTAGCCAAACAAATTCGTGCAGTGTTTATTGATGTCGATGATCCAAAATTGCGACCAGCAATGGCAGAAGCATTTCATCGTGAAACGGGGATTGGTGTCTATCGAGAAAAAAGGGCGATGCAACTCGGTTTAGATGATGCGATTCAATATCCGTTTAAGTCAAACGAAATGTCAATTTTACTGGGTGGACCTGCAGAAGTGAGAATTTCTCAAGGTGATGAATACCTATTTTGGATAAGACCACCTCAAGCACCAAACTGGTGGGTGAAGATCCCACTACTGGGTCTCGAAGAAGAAAATTTTTCACCCTTGGTCGTAGTCTTAATGATCTTAGGTGTTTTAAGTGTGGCCGGTGGTTGGTTATTTGTTAGACAACTCAATCGGCCATTAAAATCCCTGCAAAGTGCGGCTGAAGATGTTGGCCGTGGTGATATTCCTGAACTCTTGTTGGAGCGGGGAACAACAGAAATTGTTGCGGTAACACAAGCGTTTAATCATATGTCTAAAGGTATTATGCAGCTTGAGGAAGATCGAAATTTACTGATGGCGGGCATTTCTCACGACCTAAGAACACCGCTAACCAGAATACGTTTAGCCACTGAAATGATGTCACAAGAAGATGAGTTTCTCAAAGAAGGGATTGAAAGTGATATAGATGATATGAATAATATCATTGATCAATTCATTGATTATATTCGCCACGACAGTAAAGATAAAACGGAACTGGGTGACTTAAATACTTTGCTGCAAGAAGTATTACAAACTGAAACACCCACAGGTAGAAATATAGATTATGTTAGTGAACAAATACCTGAGATCCCACTTCGGTATGTAGCGATGAAACGTGTTGCAGCAAACTTAATACAAAATGCCTTACGCTATAGTGAAGGGAATATTAGTGTGCACGCTGGAGTTGATAAAAAAGTTGCTTTTTTCACTGTTACCGATGAAGGACCAGGGATCCCTGAAGCCGATATGGAACGTTTATTCCAGCCTTTTACGCAAGGGGATAAAGCCAGAGGCGGAGAAGGTAGTGGTTTAGGTTTAGCGATTATTAAACGTATTGTTGATAGCCATGGCGGGCGAGTTGTTTTAGTCAACAGGAGTGAAGGCGGTTTGCAGGCAAAAGTTATCTTACCTTTGTCATAATTTTACTATCAACTATCAACTATCAAAAAATTAAAAAACCGCAAAATGCGGTTTTTTTCAGGACAAATAGTGGACGTTAACTATGAGATAACAGTCAAGCACTTGCGTTCACACAAGTACTTTTATTTGCTATAACTATGTTCTATAACTGAGGCCCAGCAGCAACTAACGACTTACCGTTGTCAGTATCAGTAAACTTATCAAAATTATTAACAAAACGTTTTGCTAAATCAACCGCTTTGTTATGCCATTCTGTCGGGTCACCGTAGGTATTTCTTGGGTCTAAGATATCACCCTCAACACCAGCAATTGCATTAGGCACTTCCAAGTTAAACATTGGAATAACACTTGTTTCAGTGTGATCGATTGAACCGTCTAAAATCGCATCGATAATAGCACGAGTTGCTTTTATCGAAATACGTTTTCCTGTACCGTTCCAGCCTGTATTTACCAGATAAGCTTCAGCACCAGCGGCTTGCATACGTTTTTGTAATACTTCAGCGTACTGCGTTGGGTGCAAACTTAAGAATGCAGCACCAAAACAGCTAGAAAAAGTAGGTGTAGGCTCCGTGATACCGCGTTCAGTACCTGCTAATTTAGCGGTAAAACCTGACAGAAAATAGTATTCAGTTTGTGCTGGTGTTAATTTTGCTACTGGTGGTAATACACCAAATGCATCAGCCGTTAAGAAAATCACTTTCTTAGCATGACCTGCACGTGATATGGGTTTAACGATGTTATCTATGTGATTAATAGGGTAAGAAACACGGGTGTTTTCTGTTTTTGAGTTATCGTCAAAATCAATTTTACCATCAGCATCAACCGTCACGTTTTCTAATAAAGCATCGCGACGGATTGCATTGTAAATGTCTGGTTCGTTTTCTTTGCTCAGGTTAATGGTTTTGGCGTAACATCCGCCTTCAAAGTTAAAGACACCATTATCATCCCAACCGTGCTCATCATCACCGATAAGTTGACGTTTTGGATCCGTTGAAAGTGTTGTTTTACCTGTACCTGACAAGCCAAAGAAAATAGCGGTATCGCCGTCTTCACCAACGTTTGCACTACAGTGCATTGATGCGATGCCTTGTAACGGAAGGTAGTAGTTCATCATAGAGAACATACCTTTTTTCATTTCACCGCCGTACCAAGTACCACCAATTAATTGTACTTTTTCAGTTAAATTAAAGGCCACAAAATTCTCTGAATTAAGACCTTGTTCTTGCCATTTATCGTTTACCGTTTTAGCGCCGTTCATTACGATAAAATCTGGTTCGTAATTCTTTAACTCTGCTTCGCTTGGGCGAATGAACATATTTTTAACAAAATGAGCTTGCCATGCTACCTCAGTAATAAAACGTACTTTAAGACGAGTATCATCATTAGCACCACAATAAGTATCAACTACAAATAAACGCTTACCTGATAATTGTGTCGTCACCAAACCTTTTAAATGATCCCAAGTGTTTTGAGTCATAGGTTTATTATCGTTTTTACCTTGGTCAGACCACCAAACAGTATCGCGAGACACGTCATCGCGAACGATATATTTATCTTTGGGAGAACGGCCAGTAAATATACCCGTATCAACATTGACTGCACCCAGTTCAGTTACTACTCCGCAATCAAAGCCTTCAAGCTCTGCTTTTGTTTCTTCTGCAAAGAGTAATTCGTAAGATGGATTGTAAACAATTTCTACTGCGTTATTAATGCCGTATTGTGACAGATCAATTGAGTGTTCCAATGTGGTCATAGCAAATGCTCTCCTGAGGTATGACAGGTTAAAATAAAATGGGTGCTTAGTTATGGCGCCATTCTAGGCGAATATTAACTAAAACGAAAGTAAAATTTCTTTCGTTGTGAAAGTTTTCATAGCGAATTTCATCAATGACAAGGTTGTCATTAAAGGGTTGAATAAAGGAATAGGGATAAATTGATTTTTTGTTTATTAAGTATTAAATATTAATAACAATAAATCAAAGTGTTAGAGAGTAACGTATATAGGGAAGGTTACTGTGATTTACCAACAAGTAACAGGCTAAATAACCTAGACCCATACGGAATAATTTATACACTAATCAACCCGTGTAAAATACATAGGTCTATCGTTATGCTATCGAAACTTAATCGAGCAGAACTATTTTTTGAGGTTAACGTCGGGGCGAGATTAAAATATATCTTCTACTATCGTTTCTTCGCCATCGAGAATATCGCCGCTGTTATCTTGTGTCACATACTCAGTAGGAGCGGTATCCACAGTAAAATATTCAAATTGGCTAGTTTTATCCGTTTTATTGGTAAGTTTCCCCGTTTTTTTATCAATACGCACTGATAAAAGCCCGTAAGGTTGCTTAAAGGGCTCAACGGGGTAACCTTTTAATGCTTCTTTCATAAAATCAATCCAAGCCGGTTGCGCTGTTTTTGCACCGGCTTCACCGCCCTTAGTTTGGTCTTTACCTAAATTAGTATTGGACGTTGTTCTACCCAGTTCTCTGCCGGGGTTATCAAAGCCAATCCAAGTGGTGGTCACTAATCGGCGACTAAACCCTGAAAACCATGCATCTTTTACATCGTTAGTTGTCCCTGTTTTTCCGGCTATATCTCTGCGTTCTAAAGTCCTTGCTCTATAGCCAGTACCTTGCCAATAAGGTTTAAATCGCCAGTCAGCTCCCCAAATAACCGAGTTCATTGCTTGCGTGATCAAAAATGCATTCTGTGGGCTGATTACGCGTTCTGCTTTGTTTACTTTTATTGTGTCATAAACAACATTGTCGGTTAGCTCTAAGGATGTTTGAACGGTTAATGGAGAAATGTTTTGTTGGATGATTTCATTACAATCATCACAAGCTATTTTTGGATTTTCGGTAAAAATTGTTTTACCGAATGAATCTTCTACTCTTTCAATTAAAAAAGGCGTAATTAAGAAACCGCCATTAGCAAACGTGGCGTAACCGGTTGCAACTTCAAGCGGTGTTAATGACGCAGAACCTAAGGCGAGGGATTCATTTTTTGGCAGTTCATTAGGTGCAAAACCAAACTTAGCTAAATGATCAATAATTTTACTTAAGCCTACTTCTCTAAATAACCTAACTGCAATAACATTCTTTGATTGGGCAAGTGCTAAGCGTACTCGTATTGGACCCGAATATACTGGCGGTGAATTTTTAGGACGCCATATAACACCTGTTGTTTTATCCAATTGATCAATGGGAGCATCATTAACTAACGATGCTAACGTATAACCATTATCAAGTGCTGCAGAATAGACAAAGGGTTTAATATTAGAACCGACTTGTCGTTTGGCTTGAGTCACTCGGTTAAACTGACTTTGTTGGAAACTAAAACCACCAACTGCGGCCTTAATGGCACCATTATCGCTTGATAAAGAAACTAACGATGAACTGACTTGTGGTAACTGGCTTAAACGATATTCGTTATTGGCGTAAGTGACTAAAATTACATCACCATAAGTTACTATCTCATGCGCTATTTTAGGAGCCGCTCCTTGCTTTTTATCATGAATAAATTCGCGTGCCCATGATAAGCCAGTCCAAGGAATACTCGCTTCAATATTATTTTGTAATTGAATCGAAACAGTATGCTCTGTTACATGTGTAACAACCGCGACTTGTAAGTGTTGATAGGTTGTTGTTTGAGCTAAGGCTTGAGTAATTTCTTCTTGGGTGAGTGCGGTGCTAGGGTCAATATCTTTTATAATAACTGTTTGTGGATCAAATGTTAATTCAGGACGCAGTTGTTTTACTGGTCCACGATAACCATGTCTTTGATCATAGGCAATTAAATTTGCATATACTGCTTTTTGCGCGGCGAGTTGTAAATCAGCTGATACCGTGGTGTAGACATTATAACCACCGGTATAAGCTTGTTCTTTACCGTAGCGCGAGATCATTTCTTGATGCGCCATTTCTGCAATATAAGGGGCGCTTAATTCTATTTCAGCACCATGTTGCTTACCAGTGATCGGGGCGTTATTGGCTTCTTCAAATTCTTGCGAGGTAATATAGCCAGTGACAAACATCCGTTGTAAAACCACAGACCTTCGCGCTTTAGCACGTTTAGGTGAACGTATTGGGTTTAATGTTGATGGTGCTTTAGGCAAGCCGGCTAACACTGCGACTTGGGCAAGCGTTAATTCTTTTACGTTTTTTCCATAATATACTTGTGCTGCCGCGCCAAATCCAAATGAGCGATACCCTAGCGGTATCTTATTCATATATAGACTGAGAATTTCATCTTTAGTGAGCAAGCTTTCAATGTGAAAAGAGAGGAATACTTCTTTAATTTTACGAGTGTAAGTGACTTCTGAGCTTAAGAAAAAATTTCGTGCAACTTGTTGAGTGATGGTACTAGCGCCACCTTTACTTTTACCGATGAGTTTTGCAAATACAGCACGAGCTATCCCAATAGGGTCAATACCAAAATGTTGATAAAAGCGATTGTCTTCTGTTGCCAAAATAGCATTAATTAATGATTTAGGCATTTCATCTAACGCTAAAGGAATACGTTTTTTCTCGCCAAATTGCGAGATCAGTTTTCCTTCGGTGCTATATATTTTCATTGGTGTCTGCCATTGGATGTCTTTTAAAACAACAACACTGGGCAGCTCACTGCGCATAGCAATATATAATCCGGCTAGTGCTATCAGGGCTATAAACATCATACTGAAGCCTACTTTAAGTAGGCGCTTTAATGAAAACACAAAAAAAACTCGATAAATTTTAAAATCGTCTAATATTACTAGTATATCCCGTAAAAGCATGTAATAAATGTATTTATGTTAAATTTGTAACTATTATCTCTATAATAAAATTATCTCATAGGATTTTATGTTAAGCAGTCTGTGGAAAAAGAAAGCCTCTTTAATTATTGGGATCGATATTGGTTCGCATAGTATTAAAGCCGTTTTGTTACACCAAAAAAATGAAGGCTACGTGCTTGAAGCGCTTGTTGAAGAAACTATGCCTAGAGGTGCTATCGTCGACCGTGAAATTCAAGACATTGAAGCGGTTGGCAAAGTCATTGCAAAATTGCGAAAAAAAATCCCCTCAGCAGTCACAGATGCAGCCGTTGCGGTATCTGGACAAACCGTCATTACCAAAATTATCTATATGGACGTTGCCTTAACCGAACAGGAACTTGCTAGTCAAATTGAAATAGAAGCTGACAGTTTGATCCCATACCCTCTTGACGAAGTCAGTCTTGATTTTGAATCGTTAGATGTCAATGAGTCAGACCCAACTAAAATAAACGTATTATTAAGTGCCGCACGAACAGAATCAGTAGAAGCGCGAGTTTCTGCATTAGAGCAGGGCGGTTTCAATACGAAAGTGGTTGATGTAGAGTCTTATGCCGTTAGTCGACCGTTTGACCTTGTTTTATCATTATTACCTGATGATGCAGGTGATAAGATTGTTGCGACAGTTGATATTGGCGCAGTGATGACGCTATTCTCCGTAACAGACTCAGGAGAGCATATTTACAGTAGAGATCAAATCTTTGGTAGTGAACAATATACACGTTCAATTGTTTCTTACTATAACAAAACTTTCGAAGAAGCAGAGCAAGCGAAAATAGACAATGACCTACCGCCCAATTATACGTTTGAGGTATTGGCGCCTTATCATACTATTTTGGTACAACAAATTCGTCGCGCCATCCAAATGTTTTTAACTTCCAGTGGTAAAAACAAAGTGGATTATATTGTCGTTTCTGGAGGAACAGCATTGGTAGAAGACGTGCAGAAATTATTAACTGAAGAATTGGGTATTCATACTGTTATTGCGAATCCTTTTGCTAATATGGAACTGGGTAAAACGATAAATAGCGATGAAGTTGAACGTAATGCGCCTAAATTTATGGTTGCTACAGGGTTAGCATTAAGGAGCTTTAGTTCATGGCACATATAAATTTACTGCCATGGCGTGCAGAAGCCGAGAAAGCAAAACAAAAAGAGTTTTTTACGCTGTTAGCCGCCGTTGCCTTAGGTGCGTTTGCGATCGTATTTATTATTAGCCAATTTTTTCAAGCACAAATTGAAGGCCAGCAAACGCGTAATCAATTTTTACAAAATGAAATTAAGGTGCTTGACATTCGTATTGGTGAGATTAAAACCCTAACGGCTAAGAAAAAGGCTCTGCAAGAAAGAACCAGCGTTGTTGTTCAGCTACAACGCAGCCGCAATGTTGGCACTCAGGTATTCGACGAATTAGCTAAAATTGTACCTAATGGTATTTATTTAACACAATTAAAAAAACAACATAACATCATCAGGCTCAATGGCAAAAGTGAATCAAATAATCATTTAGCAAATATGATCAGAGCAATAGAGCGTTCTGACTTATTAACAGAAGCAACACTGGAGTCTATTACTTCTACAGATGCAAACAGTAAATTACTGAGTGATTTCAAAATGCGCATTCGTATAAAAGGCTTAGATGCGGAACAGATAGAAGAAACCGTGAAGGATGTGAAAAAATGAATGTAGATCTTTCACAATTTGATAATTTAGAGCTTGATAATGTTGCCGAATGGCCACCATTAGCTAAACTCGTATTAACTATATTTTTGGCTATTGTCACTATGGGGCTAGGTTATGTTGTCTTAATAAGTGATAAAATAGATCTGCTCAATAGTGCCGCCATTGAAGAAACAACCCTTAAACAAACCTATGAAGCTAAGTATCATGTGGCTGCGAATTTGGAGTTGTTTCAGGCTCAAATGGTTGAAGCGGAAGCTCTTTTTGCGAAACAAATAAAAAGTTTACCTGAGAGTCACGAGATCCCAGGGTTACTTGATGATATTACTTTTGTTGGCACAACGAGTGGTTTGAGTTTTGTAAAATTGAACTGGCAGCCAGAAATCATACAAGAAATTTATATTGAATTGCCCATTGATATTGAGGTGATTGGTAAATATCATGATTTTGGTAGTTTTGTGAGTAAAATTGCAGGCTTACCTCGTATTGTTACGTTACACGATTTTGAAATAAACTTGTCAAAAGAGACTAATGAACAATTAAAATTAAAGCTTCAGGCAAAAACGTATCGTTACCGAGAGGCTGAAGATAAATGAAAAAATTAGCCACTACCACTATATTAACGGTATTTTTATCAGGATGTTTTGATGATACCAGTGACATAAAAGAACATATTGCTACCGTACAAGCCAATACTAGAACCTTTATAAAACCGATAGAAGAAGTTCCTGTATTCAATCACTTTTTATATAATGCTAAATCGTTACGTAGTCCCTTTGATTTACCAAAACCAGAAGCAATCCAAGAAAAAATGCAGCAAATGTCAGGGTGTTTAAGTCCAGATCCAAGACGCAGAAAACAACCGCTTGAAAAATATGCCGTTAGTGATTTGACTATGCGTGGCACATTAGGGGAACTTGGTGTTATTTGGGCGTTGGTTGAAGCTTCTGATAGCAGCCTTCATCGTGTTGCCATTGGTAATTATTTAGGGTTATTTAATGGTAAAGTCATTGCAGTTGATGGAAAAAATGTGAAAGTAATAGAATTAATTCCAGACGGTTCTGGTTGTTGGGCTGAACGTGAAACTAATATTGCGATAACAGAATCGAATTCAGAGGGGCAAGGGAACTAATGTTGTTATTTAAAAAAATGAGAGAGTATAAAATATTGAGTTTTTCTTCGAGTTCACAGTTGCTAGCATATGTTTTTTTGAGCTTGACTGCTATTTCATCACACGCGACTAGTTTAAAAGCGTTTCAGTACAATACGATGCAAAATAATGAAATTGAACTGGAGTTTCAATTATCAGAAAACATCCTTGAGCAACCCCTAGTAAAAACTTCAATGAATCCAGCGCGAATTGATATCACCTTTGCTGCGAGTGATTTTAATAGTGAATTAAATGAAACAATTATTGAACATGCAGGGGTTAATCGTGTCACAGTTAATAAACTCGCTGGTAAGGTTGTTGCTTCTGTGCACCTAAAAAACCTGTCAATCTTTGATGTTAACCAAAAAGAAGATAAATTTTCTCTGATATTGAACAAAGGATTATCTGATTCAGCGGTGACTAAGGTCAGCACACTAAATAATAAATTTATTAATAATATTCAGTCATTGGATTTTCGTAAAGGTCAAAATAATGATGCTCAAATAGTTGTTAATCTCGATGACAGTGCAGTTGCCGTTGATGTCAGTGACAAGTTAGGAAAACTTTACATTGAATTTCACAATACTCAAATTCTTGAAGATCTCTTATATAAATTAGATGTTACTGATTTTGGCACCTTAGTGTCAGGCATAGAAACATTCAAAGAAGGGCGGAATGCTCGACTGGTTGTTGATATCGATTCTGAATTTACGTTCAAACATCAACAACTGAATAATGTTTTTTCTATTGTTGTAAGTAAAAAAATAAAAAATCCAAGTTATTTGGGGGATGCAGATGATTTCAGTGGTAAGGCCATATCGTTAAACTTTCAAGATATTTCTGTGCGTACGGTATTACAAATTATTGCCGATTATAACGGTTTTAATTTAGTCACGAGTGACACGGTCGCGGGGAACATCACACTTAGGCTTGATGGCGTTCCTTGGGATCAGGCCCTTGATATTATTTTAAAAGTTAAAGGCCTAGACAAACGTATGGAAGGCAACATTTTAATGGTTGCGCCAAGTGATGAATTAGCGGCTCGAGAAGCTCGAGACTTGCAGGTTCTTCAGCAAGTAGAAGAACTAGCGCCATTATATTCTGAATTTTTGCAAGTTAACTATGCAAAAGCAGCTGAATTAGCGGGTCTTATTAAAACAGAAGACAATAGTATTTTATCAACAAGAGGTAGTGTGAGTGTTGATGAACGCACCAATACACTATTATTACGTGATACCGCGAAAAGCATTGAAGATATTAAACGCATGGTTAATGTTTTGGATATACCCATTCGTCAGGTTGTTATTGAAGCACGAATGGTAACGGTTAAAGACAGTATTAATGAAGAGCTTGGCATACGTTGGGGCGTAACTGATACTGATGGCGAGTACACTACAGCAGGTACGATAAAAGGGGCTGATATCGCTTCAGGTGGTGTTATTCCATCGTTAACTGATCGACTTAATGTTAATCTACCTGCAGTAACACCAGCGGGTAGTATTGCGTTTCAGGTGGCCCGTTTAGCCGATGGCGCAATATTAGATCTTGAACTCAGTGCGATGGAAAAAGAGAAAAAAGGCGAGATCATCGCAAGTCCACGTATTACCACCTCTAATCAGAAAGAAGCCTATATTGAACAGGGTGTTGAAATTCCTTATCAAGAAGCGGCTTCTAGCGGTGCAACGACGACACAATTTAAAAAAGCCGTACTGAGCTTAACAGTGACCCCACATATTACGCCAGACGATCGCATTATTCTTGATTTAGTTGTTACGCAAGATACAGTGTCTGATGTCACCAATGGTCAAGCACCGGCAATTGATACGCAACGGATTGGAACACAAGTTTTGGTCAATAATGGCGAAACCATCGTATTGGGTGGTATTTATCAACAAGCAATCATAAATAGCGTTTCTAAAGTCCCCGTATTGGGAGATATTCCTTATTTTGGGTGGTTATTTAGAAATAGTACAAATATTAATGAGAAAAAAGAACTACTGATTTTTGTTACACCACGCATAGTTACCGAACGTTTTTAAGTTAATTTGCAAGTAAGTGACGACTTTTCGCGACTCTTGCTTGCAATATACCCATAACAATTGCGATAATTGCGCCCTTGAAATTTTCGAGGGGGTCTCCTTTACCCTATTTAACATAATTTATATAACGAGTTTAAGTTAGTCTAATGGCAGAAAAACGTAATATTTTCCTTGTAGGCCCTATGGGCGCAGGCAAAAGCACCATTGGTAGAGAATTAGCTGATCGGCTACATCTTGAGTTTTTTGATTCTGACCACGAAATCGAACGTCGTACAGGTGCTGATATCGCCTGGGTTTTTGATCTTGAAGGTGAAGAAGGTTTTCGATTACGTGAAGAAACAGTAATTGAAGATTTAACTGAGAAGCAGGGCATTGTTTTAGCAACCGGCGGTGGTTCAGTTATAAGTGCGCAAGTTCGTAATCGATTATCCGCACGTGGCATCGTTGTCTACCTTGAAACGACTATTGATAAGCAAGTAGCACGTACACAAAGAGATCGTCGTCGTCCCTTGTTACAAACATCAGAAGAGCCGCGTACAGTATTAGAGAATTTAGCCGTAGAGCGTAATCCTTTGTACGAAGAAATCGCTGATGTGATTGTTCAAACGGATGATCAAAGTGCTAAAGTTGTTGCTCATAAAATTGTAGAGCGTTTAGATTTTTAAATGTGAAAAAATATGATCATGACCACTCTTCATGTTGAACTAGATACCCGCAGTTATCCAATTTACATTGACAGCAAACTATTAAATAATAATGGTTTGTTGCCTAGTCATATCCGTGGAAAACGTGTTTGTATTGTTTCTAATAATATAGTCCATCCTTTATATGCTCAAAAGCTTAAAGATAATTTATTGGACTTTGATATCGATGAAATTATCTTGCCTGATGGTGAAGCAGAAAAAAGCTTAGCTAATTTCGATAAAATCATCTCTCATTTACTTGCTAATGCACACGGTAGAGATAGCACCTTAATCGCCTTAGGTGGCGGTGTTATAGGTGATATTACTGGGTTTGCTGCGGCATGTTACCAGCGTGGTATTGATTTTATTCAAATGCCAACGACATTGTTATCACAAGTTGACTCCTCTGTTGGCGGAAAAACGGCCATTAATCATCCTTTAGGTAAAAATATGGTGGGTGCTTTTTATCAGCCTACCGCAGTGTTTATCGATATTGATAGTTTAATAACCTTGCCCGTAAGAGAGTTCAATGCAGGTATGGCTGAGGTGATCAAATATGGTATTTTGGGTGACCAAGTATTTTTTGATTGGTTAGAAGATAATATCAGTTTAATCAAATCTGGCGATCAAACAACCATTAGTAAAATGATTGAGACTTGCTGTCAATGCAAAGCCGACATTGTTGCTGAAGATGAAAAAGAAGGGGGGATAAGAGCATTATTAAACCTCGGACATACTTTTGGCCACGCTATTGAAGCTGACCAAGGTTACGGGAAATGGTTACATGGCGAAGCGGTAGCTACTGGCATGGTGCTTGCATCTAAGCTTGCAGTAGCAATGAATTTGTTAGAAGCGTCAGATCTTCGTCGAATTGAGTCGTTAATTGCCGCATTTGATCTGCCATTAGAGTCTCCTGAAAATATGGGATTTGATGAGTATATCTGTCATATGCGTCGAGATAAGAAAAACCTAGCGGGTAAGCTACGTTTTATCGTACCAACGGCGATTGGAAAATCTGAAATTCGTGATGATGTCACTGAGGAAATGCTTCAACAAATTCTGTAAAATAGATACAGAAAGGTGAAGTATGTCCGCACTAGCGTATACAGCAAATAAATCAGAAAATCTCCCTAGCGTAACCACAATTACGGCAAGCGCTCGCATCGATTATATATTTCGTTTTTCTAAACAAGCTATTCTTATCGTTAATGACCAAGCTGAAACATTTGCGCAAATAGGCGGTCAATATATTGCTGGCTTACCCAATGAGCAAAATACCGCGCTGGTGAGTATTTCTCCTAAACTCAATAATATTCAAGTACGCTGTCGAATTGTCGAACAGCTATTTGGTAATAGCCTATTTGATCCCGAACAATCACTTGCCGTGAGTATTATCAATTTTGCAAAAATAAATACGAATGCAATTAGTATTGTGGTTGAAAATGCAGAATTACTGTCTTTACAATTACTACATGAGTTATGTCAACTTTCTGAAATTGCGAAAAAAACCAAGAAAGATATCAATGTTTTATTACTCGGTGCGATAGAAACGGGTTATGAAGTGGCAAAGAACAGAAGTTTATTTGATAATAAAATCTCTATTTTATCTGCCGATTCAGGCCAACTGATCAGTTTAGGGTCAAAAAAGTTAAAAAAAGATGTTTCATTTTTCTCGTTTACCAAAGGAAAAAAAATATGGCTGGCAAGTTTACTGACTTTAACCTTTGTTATTTTATCACTTATCGCATTGCAGCAACGTGAGTTAATTGACTTTTCTGGATTAATTCAACAAAATTTTGATGAAAATAATAAAATAATCAGTACTTTTGTTTTGGCAAAAAAAGCACAGTTAAACAAAAGTACGTCTGAGAATAAAACCATAAATAATGATCCGCAAGTCGCAACTCGTGAAGATATCTTAAAAGCGATATTCACCATGGAGGTTAAGGAAGAAAATATTCGCGACAAATTTTTAGCTCGAGCCAGTACAGTTGAGTATCGTATAGAAAAAAGAGCACTTGCTACTAATAAAAACGAGATAGCAGCGCAAGAAGAGCCCGTGCTAAAGATAAAACCACAAGAAATGATTAACACTATTTCCCCAGTCACAACAACTAAAGTGCTCGTTTCACCTGTAACTAAAGCCGTTACATTTAGTAACCTTGAATCGCAGTCGACAATACCTATTATTGAGCGTCAAACTAGACCAATTAACAAAGCTTATCGTAAAATAGATAGTAGTCACTACCTTAGTGAAAAAAGCGGGTTTGTAGTACAAATAGCCGGTTTTTCACAAAATTATGTTTTTGAAGAGTTCATTGCGGAATATTCAAACCTCGATTACATTGGCTATTATCGCAATCTTAACCAGCAAAAGTTTTTAGTTATTACTTCTGCCATTTACCCAACAAAAATAGCCGCAGACCAAGCATTATTATCATTACCTAAACAATTACAAGAGCGTGGTGCTTGGATAAAATCAATAGAAGCGGTTAATAATGAAATCAAGCAGTATCAACAAAGCAATTAATTAGATACAATCCGTCTCAATTTTAGAGCACATAATTATGTGTAAAATAAATGGTTAAGGTTTCTAGGCGGAATGATTAAAAAACATCGGGCGTTTCTTAAATGGGCGGGTGGTAAATATGCTCTAAGCGATGTTATCAATAAAACTTTACCTAAAGGTGACCGCCTTATTGAGCCTTTTGTTGGTGCGGGTTCTGTTTTTCTAAACAGTAATTACGACCACTATCTATTAAATGATATCAATCAAGACCTGATCAATTTATATAAAATCATTCAGCGTAAACCTACTAAGTTTATAGCAGATGTAAAAAAGCTCTTCACCCAAGAAAATAATAACGCTGAAAGTTATTACCAATACCGTAAAGACTTTAACCAAACCACTGATAAATACACACGCTCGCTCTTGTTCTTATACATGAACAGACACGGCTACAACGGCTTATGTCGTTATAATAAATCAGGTGGTTACAATGTACCTTTTGGTAAATACAAAAAGCCATACTTTCCACAAATAGAATTAGAATTTTTTGCTGAAAAAGCACAAAAGGCAACGTTTGTTTGTGAAGGATATCGCCAAACGTTTGCTCGAGCAGAAAAAAACGATGTTATTTATTGTGATCCACCGTATGTACCCTTAAGTAAAACGGCAAGCTTCACCAGTTATGCAGGTAATGGCTTTGGTTTAGACGAACAAGCTGATTTGGCCAACGCAGCAGAAGAAATTTTGAAGGAAAAAGGCGTAACGGTATTACTGAGTAATCACGATACAATTTGGACACGAAAGATATACGAACACGCCACTAAAATAACGTCGATGAACGTATCGCGTACGATTAGTCAAAAAGGCAGTTCACGTAAAAAAGTCGCTGAATTACTCGCCTTGTACGAATAGAATGTTTTTACATCTCTTGTCTTGCCAATATAACGTTTTGCACTAACTGAAATCAGGTACTTTAAATAGCCATTGGCATTTCCATAATGCCATGAAATTATGGAAGCACCAATGAAACAACAGCAACAAGTCCACCAATAAACAAAGCGACTGCAATCAAACCTACGATAACAAAATGGCTGAACTTCCCTTGAGTAAAGTCACGTTCCCTATTTTTATCACTCTGTACACCAAAAAATGCTGCGCCAACACTTTTAAAAACATCTTTTATACCACTTTCGTTATGCTCTTTCATATGATCACCTTTACTATTGTTCAATTTTAAATCATTACTTTATTATACTAACATTATTAGGTATGTGATCTACTTGGTATTATTCATGAGATTGCAATTTACTAAATTTTAATACTTATTATTATCGAAAGTTAGATAGTACAAATAGATAAACAAAGAGGAGGCTAAAGTTCGTATTTTTAACTCCTATAAAAAGGACGTTATTAAAAATTATGAGAGTGTTTTTTTATAAACAATTTATGGCGTAATTTGTGATAGCTAAAAAAACCATCATATTAATGATGGTTTTTAATATGGAACAGTTAACTATTAAGTTTGTTTTCTTCTCACTGATAATAAAATCAATGAAAGCCCAAATATTGCGATAGTTGAAGGTTCTGGTATTTTTGTGCTGCTCAATGCTGCAGGATCTCTAGCAAACACATTTATATGAGAGATCCCCTGTAAACCACCATTTTTATTTTTAAAGTCATTCATTTTAATCGTACCACCTAAAATAAATGCAGTTTTATAAGCTTCTGGTTGACCAAATAAAGCGTTGTTATCATTTACTTCTGCAGCAAAAATATCTTTAAAATTTAAGTCATATACAGCAAAGCCGTTCTGTCCAGATTTAAGGGAGAACGCTAAATGATCAAAGGTACCTTCGCCTATTAAATTTGCGGTATTTTGAACAATATTTGGATCTGTAGTTAATAGCCAAGTCATTTCCTTACAGTCTGAGAAATCTGAGAGGTTTCCGTCACTATCCTCACACTTAAATGATATGGTTAATAGGTCAGAGATAGAAGTACTATAAATATTACTATAATCGACACCACTTAACGCATCAGTAGTATCTCCTGAACCGGTATTAATTTTCTTTACACCATTATATTTAGAATCAGCACTAAATTTGGCTAAATGAATCCAACCTGGATCATCTCTGTTGTCATCAAACACAACAGGTCCTTTAACAGTATCATCTAAATTCTGTAAGTCTGCTTCAGGGTCGATAAATTCATAACCATCAAAATAAGCATTGTTACCATTTAGCAAGTTGCTACCATATATTCCGATATTATAACCGTTAGGGTCAATCAATGAGTCAATATGAACATTGTCGTTGTCATCAAAAGTACCTCGACAATCACTCGCATTATATGCGCTTACATTACTCGTTCCGTTAATATTCCCTAAGTCTAATAGGTCATATCCAGGATTATCGTGCGTAGATATACTTGTTAATGAAACACTAAAAAGGTCACAGCCTGCACCGGCGATAACGCTTGCATACGAAAACTGGGAGACAAATGCCAGTGGCAACATAAGTAATTTAAGTTTATTGAACATATAGTAATTCTTATAGTAATATATTTATATATACGCAATCAAAGCATTTTTTATACCATATATACACACTACTGATTATATTGACTTTAACTTATACTGAAGTTACTAATTTAACCAATTGTAAAAAATCCTGACACTTAAATAACGAAAATTTAAAAATGATGTATCACGTATTTATATTAAAATTGAAATCCACTTTAATGTTTTAGTATTGTACGTTTGTACCATGAAAAATCATAAGTCACAGAATTGTAAGAACTACACCGAGTATCTGAGGTTCACTTAGTACATAACAGATGCTAACTTTATAAGAAGCTAGTATAGTAAGGCATTACGCGGCTTACGTTAGATATATTTATAAAAAATAGGCAGTGTGCAGTAATTATTACCAACATTCATAAGTTATTATTCATTAAATAGTGTACTTGAATATTACTAATAACGGGTGTAAGGACAAATGTATTTAAACAATAACAAAATTTATCAGTTTAAATTTCATTGTATAAATAGAGTAAATATTATGAGTCTTAACGTTTAATTATTTGTAAATTATATTCAAAGTGTCAGCTTTATTTACACATTTACTATCGTACAACTTCAGATGAACTGTCTTATACCAATTGAAATAATGAATCGATCGTTCTAAGGCGGTCTACATATCCAATATCTGCGTTGCTTTCAATCCCAATAGCATGCTATTACTCACTCAAGCGCCTTGCTCTTGAACATTTACTCTCGCTTATAATAGATCACTACTTTAATTCAATTGGTATGTGATATTCATGATACGGCTGGTTAGATTGCTATATTTGGCAGTTTAACCATAGGATTTGGATTGAATCGAGAAAGTAGGTCGTAGTTTACTTCGACTAGAATAAAAACAGTCAGCATATACGCTGACTGTAAATATTGCTTACTGGAATAACATCTAAGTGTTATTTGGGCGTTGTTGAGCTAAACCCCAACCTACCCTGTCGTCATATAGCATTTATAAAACGTCAAAATCATTATAGATTTTTAACATACCACGTCATTGCTTTTTCTATACCAGGTAATATCTTAAATTCTGGTTCAAAGCCAAGTAGCGATTTCGCTTTGCTAATATCTGCTTGAGAATGTCTAACATCGCCTGCTCTGAAATCTTGATAAACAGGTGATTTATCATAGTTAATATCGTTGTCAGCCAATGCTGATTTTAAACTATCAAACAGTACGTTTAAAGATGTTCTATCACCTAGTGCTACGTTATAAACGTTATTTTTAGCTTCACTCGTCGCAACGGCCGCTAATATATTCGCCTGTACTGCATTTTCAATAAAGCAGAAGTCACGGCTGGTTTCGCCATCACCATTAATTAATACATCGTCATTATTATACATTGCAGAGGTCCACTTAGGGATAACTGCAGCATAAGCGCCGTCGGGATCTTGTCTCTTGCCAAACACATTAAAGTAGCGTAAACCTATAGTACTTAAGCCATAGGTTTTAAAGAATACATCGGCATATAGTTCGTTGACATATTTAGTCACGGCGTAAGGAGAAAGTGGCTTACCAATATTGTCTTCTTCTTTGGGGAGTGCAGGGTGATCACCATAAGTAGAGCTTGAAGCGGCGTATACAAAGGTTTCAACTTGTTCTTCTTTAGCGGCTATAAGCATATTCAAAAAACCACTAACATTGGTAGAATTTGTTAATGCAGGATCGGCAATTGAACGCGGTACAGAACCTAACGCGGCTTGATGTAAAATATAATTAGCGCCAACAACGGCTTTTTGACAATCTTCTAAGTGACGAATATCACCTTTAACAAAAGTGAAGTTCTGCCATTGCGCTGCAGAAACTTGGCTTTCTACTTCGTCTAAGTTTTTTTGATGCCCTGTAGCAAAGTTATCTAAACCTACTACTTTTTGATTAAGAGATAGTAATTTTTCTAATAAATTTGAACCAATAAAGCCTGCACAGCCGGTAATTAACCAAGATTTAGGGTTTTTTGATAGTTGTTCTAATGTTTTATGATAATGGCTCATTGTTCGTTCTATAGAAGAAAAAGATGAAACAATTGTATCATCCAAAATTCAATCTGTTAAATGATAGTCAATTAAAAGTAAAAAAACCAAACATCCATGGCTAATGTTTGGTTTATAAAGGTAAAGCGTACTATTGCCTACAAAAAATTTCTACAAGCAAATAACTACAAGTTGAAGACTATAATCTAATATCAGCGAAATCAGCGTCTAACATATATTTTAAATCGTAGATTATATGTTCGTCTTTCATAAACGCTTTAATATCATCATTTGTTAATGCCTTGAACTGGTGATGAGCAACAGCAAAAACTACAGCGTCATAGTGCTGAGCTTTTGGCTCGTTCACTAGACCAATTCCATATTCATGCATAGCTTCTTTATGATCAACCCAAGGGTCATATACATCAACATTAATTTGGTATTCAGCCAGTTCCGTTACAATATCAACAACCTTGGTATTTCTAACATCAGGGCAGTTTTCTTTAAAGGTTAGGCCCATTACAAGCACATTAGCGCCATTGATCTTTAGGTCACGTTTTATCATCGCTTTAGTGAGCTGGGATACCACGTATTCACCCATACCATCATTAATTCTTCTACCTGCTAAAATAACCTCTGGGTTATAGCCGATTGATTGGGCTTTGTGGGTGAGATAATACGGATCAACACCAATACAATGACCACCGACTAAACCGGGGCGAAAAGGGAGGAAATTCCATTTAGTACCTGCTGCTTTTAATACTTCTTCGGTATCTATGTTGAGCTTGTTAAAAATCACCGCTAATTCATTAATCAGGGCAATGTTAAGGTCGCGTTGGGTATTTTCAATAACCTTCGCTGCTTCGGCAACTTTTATCGAAGAAGCTTTATAAGTGCCCGCGGTAATAATGGAAGCATAAATACTGTCAACAAAATCAGCAATTTCAGGAGTAGAGCCTGACGTCACTTTTAAAATATTGGTTACACGATGTTCTTTATCACCAGGATTAATACGTTCAGGGCTATAACCGGCATAAAAATCTTTATTAAATACCAACTGAGACGCTTTTTCTATTTCTGGAATACAAACTTCTTCTGTTGCACCTGGATATACAGTGGACTCATAAATAACAATGTCACCTTGACTGATAACGGTAGCTAACATTTGGCTAGCTTTAACCAAAGGCGTTAAATCTGGCTGTTTATGCTGATCGATAGGTGTGGGTACAGTAACGATATAAACATTAGCAGAGGCTAAATCGCTGACAGTATTTGAATAATTGATAAACGCAGAGTCGGCTAATTCATCGCTAGACACTTCAAGGGTAAAATCGTGACCGGCTTTGAGATCATTGACGCGCTTTTCATTTATATCAAAGCCTAAGGTTTGATATTTTTTACCAAATTCAACAGCAAGTGGTAAGCCCACATAACCTAAGCCAATAATTGCAATTTTTACATTGTTTAATTTATATTCCATTTTATATTCTCAATTCTCGGTTTTATTTAATTATACCCGTTTCATTAATCTAGGTGTTCTACTTTATACGGAGGAAAAATGGCCAAATACAAGGCATTTATTTTAATAACTAGTTGTTCTAATTATTAAATAAATAACGAAGTCGTTGGTTATTTTAACTAGTAGAAATGATCACATAGTTAGTGAGATTGGTATTAGTCTACATCAGCAATATTTGCTTTAGCATAGGCTTTACTTTTTTGTTTTAAGAGTTTATCTAAATAACGTGTCATTTTTACTTTTTCTTTGATCGTCGTTTCAAGTATCTCTTCAACTTCCCGTAATACTTCTCTGATACTTTCGATACCATCGATATTTTCGGGTGAATTAACCAAAGCTTGTTGCGGTTCAATACTGGTTAATTCTTGTGTATTTAAGGAACCGGTAAGTTCTATTTGCATCTCTTCGGCGACGGTGATAATCGCTTCAGAGTTGATATTGGTAAGCTCTTCAAGAAAACCAAATAATAACAAACGGTCGACAAAAATATTGATTTTACGTGGTACACCTAACGTTTTTTCATGAATTAATTGAAAGCCAGACTCAGAAAATAGATTTTCTTTATTACAACCCACCTGCTGTAAACGATGATTAATATATTCTTTAACTTCATCACAAGTTAACGGTTTTAAATGAGCAGAAGCAATAATACGTTGCCTAAATTGCTCCATATTGGGGGCTTGAATAATCGCTTTTAACTCTTCTTGGCCTAATAAAAAACTTTGTACTAATGGTTTATTATTCAGCTGAAAATTAGATAACATTCTTAATTCTTCAACGGTCTCAACAGGTAAGTTCTGTGCTTCATCAACAATAATAAGGGCGCGCTTTCCTTGTTGACTGAGGGCGACCAAAAATTTCTCTATCGCTTGGATAATGTCAGCTTTACTGTCACTATTCACCGAAATTTTAAATTCAGCGGCGATCAGTTCCAGTAGTTCATGAGGGTTTAATTTTGTAGTAACCAACTGAATAGCAACAATATCTGATTCACTAATATTATTAAGTAAATTCCGCGCTATCGTTGTCTTACCTGTACCAATAGGACCCGTGATAACAATAAACCCTTCACCTTGGTCTAAACCATACTGTAAATATGATAAAGCCCGTTGATGGTGATCGGAAGCAAAAAAGAAGCGTGGGTCAGGGCTTAATTGAAATGGCTTTTCTTTAAAACCATAATAATTTTCATACATACTGCTAAAAACCTTTGTTTATGCGAAAGTAAATACGACTTTCTTCATAGTTAAATGCTTGTTTATTTGAACTTCGGTTCAAATGGCTGATACCTAACGTACCGGATAAACGGCTATTTATTTTTCGATCGTAATCTAACGAATATTGTCGATAAATATCAAGTTGTTCATTTTCTTGATTTAAAGCACGATTATCCTCTCGATAAGACAACGTTAAGCTAAGATCAGAATAACCGCTGACTTTGCGTTTTATCGAAAATTTTGCATTTTTACCTTCATCTTCAACTTTAGTTGATAAATTCTCTCGATTCAGACTATTAATGTTTAAAGTAAAAGTCGTACGAGGAAGCGCTAAGGTACTTGTCCAGCTGAGCACTTTATTTAATGAATATTGATCATCTTCAATTATTTCTGACTCGCTGAGGGTAACTAATCTAAAATTATCAAAATCTATTGCGCTATTGCCACTTATATAACAGTTTTCATCGTCGATAATACTGCCTGCCTCAACGGTAGGACACCAAAATTGCCCTAAACTATTACGTTGTATGTTATTACGAGTGAATGACTGCACCGTTTCGTTGTAACTAATACTATTTGTCAGGCGTTTATTTTTATGGGTAAAATCCCCTTGATAACTATTACCATAAAAACGTTGTGAAAACTGCGCATTAAATGTCGTTCTAGAAGACGGTTGCCAAGCAATAGTACTGCTAAAGTAATTTTCTTGTTTATCACCATTCGAATCAAATTGTGTAGTAGAGGGAAGGTTATAGGCAAGATCAATATACAGTCTTGGTGTCATTAATAAACGTAAACCAGCACCGTAAGAGCTAGATTCCAACAATTGATTCCTATTAATCGTTCCAGTACTATCTTCATTGAAATAACGCAGAAAAGGGTTAACATTATAGTTAGTGATAAAGCCTAGTTTAAGTTCACCGCGATGGGTTTTACTGTTTTGGTTATTATTATTTAATTCCTGGTAATTTGCATTTACGTCCCAAAAAATTAGACGTGCCGCAGCGCCATTTTTACTTTGTACGCGAGTAGAGATACCTTCTCGTTCGCCAATGCCATCTTCTGTTTTGGATGTAAGATAACTAATTGAAGAACCTAATGTGAAGTCACTATTATCGATAATATATTCAAAACCACCTTGGTAATTTTCAACTCGAACGGTCTCTCCTGAAACGATATCAGCTAGGGCATTCTTGTTCTGGTTTTTTGATTGATTTAGAATAGAGGCACTACCAAAAAGTGCAATACCATTAGGCCATAACATTAGTTTAAAATCAGATTCAAGCGTATGGTAATCATCATCTAAGTTATGATCATGACTATACATAGCGTACTGACTAGTAGACTTAAAATCAAAAAAAGCATTTTGAGCTGTATAAGCAAGTTCAATACCTACACCGAGTTGACTGACTAAACTTGATTTTTTATTTGATTCTAATAACTCGACATTATCGGTGTATGTTTCATCAGCAATTAGAGTAGGTGAAAACTCCCAATCCCCAGCAAAAAGTAATAGAGGATAGAGAGAGAAAACATAGATTAAAAGCGGTAGCTTACCCTTTTTCACTAGATCCATATCCATAATAACCATACATATCCTGATGAGAGCTAATTGCTTTATTTATTACTAAGCCGATCGCTAAGTCTTCATTTAGATTTTGAGTGGCTTTTTTTACCTCTTCTATATATGTTTTTGATTCTTCAACAACGATGACGGCTTGACCAACTAAATCGGCTAAAACATAAGTTTCACTGATACCCAGCAACGGCGGGCAGTCAAAAATAACAACCCGATCTGGATATCTTGTTGCCAATTCTTTTGCCAATGAAATCATTCTTTCACTAGCTAAAAGCTCATTAGATAAATGATGAGACTTTCCAGCAGAAATAACCTTTAGTTTCTCTATATTTGTATTGTTAAGAACATCACTAATTTGGTTTACTTCACCACTTAAATATTCAGTTAGTCCTAAGCGCTCATCAAAGCCTAACTCTCGACAAATACTAGGTCGGAGTACATCGGCATCAATTAACAGCACTGTTTTGTCTTGTTCAAGAGCAATACTTAGAGCAAGATTGATGGCTACAAATGTTTTACCTTCATTTGGCCTTGCACTAGTTACCATGATTAAATTACTAAAGTTAAGCATTTTTGATGCTTTGCCGAAGGCGTTATCTAATAGTTTTCGCTTGATTGGGCGTAGTTCATCTTTTATATTTTTTCGCTCATCACTCTTAATTAAATAACCACGCTTAAGAAGGTCGTCCTTATTAATTTTTAGTGTCGGAGACACGTGGTTAGTTTTTTCGGGATTTACATTTGTGCTAAGTTCTTGCTCAGAAATTACAGTTGAATTTTTCGATAGGTCTTGTTCGTTTTCTTTATTGTGCTTTTGTTTAGCAAGTGCTTTTTCAATAGTACTCATAACTATAATATCCCCTTTAATGACCCAATAATTCTTTCTGGAAACAGAGCATAAGCAAGAAAGCAACCTAATAAGAGCATAAGTAAGGTATTTGATAGAATAAATATCTTAGTTTTACGTCGAGACCATTGTTGAAGCCCCAGATTATCCGTGGCGGATATAACGCCAAAAATTGGAATGCCCGTGGCTTTACTTACTTGGCTAGCTGAAGTCACAACAGGATTTATTTGGCTAAACAATAATGAAAGACCTATACCTACACCAACGCCAAACATAGTTGACGCAATTAACAGTAATATACGTTTAGGGCCTGTAGGTATAGTAGGGGCACGAGGAGGATCGATAATTTTAAACTGTATTTTGTTTGTTGTTTCATCGGCCTGCTTTGCCAATAGTGCTGTCTCTTTGCGATTGAGTAACTGCTCATATTTATCTTTAGTGATATCGTAACCGCGATTTAGAGCAACAAGTTGAGCTTCTATTTCGGGCAAAATATGTATTTTACTTTCCAAATCGTTTACTTGTTGTTGATAACTCTTGGCACGAACATCAAATGAGGCAACGACATTTTCCAGCTGATTTACTTGGATTTGTATTTCTTGGATAACAGGATTTTTATTAAGCGACAGTCCACCCGTTACATTATCTGTTACATCAGAAACATACTGCGTAATTTCAGTTGAGCGTTGTTTTTTTAAATGATCCAAACGTTTTCTAACTTCCTTCACATCTGGATGTTCATCTGTGTATTTAAGAGTTAATGAGTCTAAGTTTGCTTCAAGCTCAGTGATACGGAGATCGTAAATTGTTTTAATAGAATTTTCATCTTTTACTACATCACTTGAATCACTAACGGGTTTAATTATTGCTTTAGTTAACTGGTTTTTCGCCGATTTCAACTGAGTTTGTGTTTCTAATAAACCTAGTTCAATTCCTTTTAACTGCTCCCTAGCACTCGTTAATTTTTGATAATAGCCACCATACTGACCAGGGAGAACATCACTATATTTTTGTTTGAAACTTGTTAATCGTGCTTCAGCCGATAGTAGTCTGTTCTCGTAGTCTGATATTTGTGCGCTTAGAAACTTTTGGGCTGAATCACTATCGGCACGGTTTTCACCTAACGTATTTTCAATAAAAACGGTTAAAGCCGATTGCACAACACTACGGGCAGTTTCCGGGTTTTTATCTTCAAATGAAATAGTGAAAATATTTTCACTTCTGCCACCAGTCTTCTTGATATAAATATCTTCTCTAAGTCTTAAAATTAATTTTTCATATTCCTTTGGAGTACTTGCTTGCACATCTAAATCAGTCATTCGTGAAATACGCTCAAGATTTGGGCGACTTAATAAGGTTTTAACCATTAAACGGATTTGCGTATCTGGGTCTGTTTCTACGGTTAACCCTTTTAACAGGGGACCTAAAATAGACTGTGTATCCGCATACACACGGGCTTCTGACTGATATACGTTATCCAGTTGTGCTATAAAAAGCCATGAAAGTGGGCAAATTAACCACGTAGCAACTATTATGTAGCGACGTTTTATCCAAATTGCTTTTAGGTAATCTAACAATTGTTCTAAAATATCTTGCATTTACAACCTCCATAACAGCGATACTGTTATGTATTTCCATACATTATCATATATTTGTTAATCGGAGTTCTCCCCAACAAATATTTATTAAATATAAATATTGAATGGTTTCAAAAAAATTTTAAAACCATGTTTCTGGGATAACAATAATATCACCAGGTAAAACATCAACGTTGGCATTTATTTTGCCATTTTTGATTAAGTCTTCAATAAAAATGTCATATTCAATTTGTTTGCCATTTTCAACTCTAACTAAAATGGCATCATTGCCATCAGCAAATTCGGTCAAACCGCCTACTTTAATCATCACGTCCAATAACGTCATATTTTGCAAATAACTAATAGACTGTGGCTGGGCAGCTTCACCAATTACTCTAATTTGTTCACTAAATGGGCCAACAAAGTTGTTTACCGTAACGGTAACTGTTGGCTCTCGTAAATAAGTCGCCAATACACTCTCAATAGCGCGTGCGACTTCAGTGGGCGTTTTTCCCGAAACTTTAATGTCTTCAACCAATGACGTGGTGATCATGCCATCTGGTCGAACGATAAATGTTCCAGAGACTTCAGGCACACGCCATACAAATATATTTAATACGTCGCCAGCGCCGACTAAATATTTGTATGAAGCGGCATCAACGGTAACCGATGGATGTATAGACGCCGTCGGTAAAGTTGGAGAACTACAAGCAGCAATAAGTTGTGAAATAGCAATAAATGCTATGACTTTAAATTTCTTGTTAAAACAAACTTCCATGGTGGTCACCTTCTTTATACAACTTAATTTGAATAGTTATGCAATAAGCCAACAGATTGTATTTGATTTTTACAATGGATGCACATTTTTTAACATAAAAATAACGAGTTAAACTGTACAAAAGGTTATTTTAAAAAATGTAGACAGCTGATATCATAACGCCAAATTATATCTTTATTATTATTACTCTCATTTTTAATACTAATAATAGTTGGCCATGCTGTTTGTAAAGGAAGCATAACTTAATATGTCTAGTCCAAAATACCGAGATCTTTCTTCGGGCAGTAAATCTCTTGTTCTTCTTGAATTGTGTTTGTTTGCAGGCGCGCTTATTTTAACTGTTTTTTTAAATAGTCAGCTGTTGTGGGTGGAGCACAAAGAAATACCGACCAATATATTGACGATATACAGCATCGTTTTTGCTTTTGTTGTGCAATTATCTTCCCTAGCGCTTGGTTTGTATAATTCAAAACTACGGGAGAGTTTCCGCGGTGTGGTGCGTCGTCTATTAGTTTCTGTGGCAATTGCTTTTTTCATTGTGTCTTTAATTAACCCTTTTTATGGCGAACAATCACTCGCTATTGAAATATTAGCGATGGCTTCATTTATTGGTTTAGTGCTAGGTAGTTGTTTTCGATATTTTACCTTACAAGTAGACTTTTTTGGGTTTAATAAGCGCAATATTTTGGTCTTAGGCTCAGGAGAGCGCGCTTCAATCATCGAAAAAAGAATGCGCCGCGATGTCGATCGTCAAAGTTTTCATGTTCATGGTTTTGTGATCATGAACGGGGATACAGAAACAGGAATCGTTAACGAAAACAGATTGAATATTGAAGGTTCACTAGTTAATTATGCATTAGAACATGACATTGATGAAATCGTGGTAGCTAACGATGAACGTCGTGGCAACTTGCCCGTTGACGAGTTATTTGCTTGTAAGATTCGCGGTGTTGAAATCACCGAAATATTAGACTTTATTGAAAGAGAAACGGGACAAATCGCGGTAAATTTAATTTATCCAAGTTGGGTGATTTACTCTAACGGTTTTGCATCGGCTAATCATTTAAGAAACACCTTAGACTGGGTATTTAACGCTGCGATGGGCATCATATTATTCCTTGTGGCCTGGCCTATAATGCTGATCACTATTATTTTAATTAAGCTAGATGAAGGCCTAAGAGCACCGATATTTTATTCTCAGGAACGTGTTGGGCTAGATGGACAAGCGTTTAATATTATAAAATTCAGAAGTATGCGTATCGATGCTGAAAAAAATGGCGCACAAATGGCCTCTGAAAATGACGATCGAACAACCAAAATAGGCAAGTTTATTCGTAAGTATAGAGTTGATGAATTACCACAAATTCTTAACGTAATACGTGGTGATATGGGCTTTGTTGGGCCACGACCTGAACGCCCAGAGTTTGTACAACAGCTGATCAAAAATTTACCTTATTATAATGAACGTCATAATGTAAAACCGGGTTTAACCGGTTGGGCGCAGCTTAAGTACCCATATGGCGCAACAGAAGAAGATTCACTTGAGAAACTTAAATACGATTTGTATTACATCAAGCATCGTAGCTTCTTACTAGATTTACTTATTCTTATTCGTACCGTTGAAATTGTTTTATTTGGTAAAGGACGTTAATAGCTAATATAGAATGCCAATCGCCAATGTAAAAAAAAGGTTTTTGAAGATGAATATTAGGTACTCCCTCATATGTGCATTAAGTTTTATATTGCTTATCAGCTGTGGGGGAGGAAACTCAACCGAGGCAAATAATCTAAACAAAGCGCCTATAGTTATTCCGTTACCAACACCAGTGTTACCGACAGTAAAACCGGTAGTTGTTATTGAACAAACCTTTCCCAGAGACCAACAAAGAAATATAGAAGTTGATGAGTTAATTACCATCAATTTCTCAGAAGATATCCTCGAAAAAGATATGTCTTTTGAAGTTCACAATCCCTCTTCTACAAAACCTTTAAATGGTAAACTTACATTTTTAGGTAAGCAATTATCTTTTCTACCAAACGAGCCTTTCGTGCATGCTAGTGAATACATGGTTAATATCTCAGCAAGTTCAACGTCGCCTTTTATAATAGATAATTACACTTTTTCATTTAATACGATTGATGTGCCGATACCGACACCAGGATTACCGGCAGTTATTATTGAAAAAACATTTCCGAGTGATCAACAAGAAAATATTGCAGTTGATGAGGCAATTACCGTCAACTTTTCAGAAGCGGTTCTTGAAAAGGATATCTCTCTTGAAGTTAGTAAAAGTTTATCTACAAAGCCTTTAAATGGAAAAGTCACATTTTTGGATAAAAAACTGTCTTTTGTACCAAACGACCCTTTGGAGCACGCAAGTGAATACATCGTTATTATATCAGCACGTCCTGCGTCTTCTTTTCTCATAAAAAAATATATTTTTTCATTTAAAACTCAACCATTCAATACAAAGCCTACAGGTGAAAATAATGCAGGTATTTTTCATCCTTTGATACTCAAAAGCGGCAGAACTAAATTTTCGATTATGCCGATAGAAAGTGTGAAGCCAGGGGAGCTAATTACAATTTCATTTGGTATTCCTTTTCCAAAAGGTTTTTTAACCAACATTGAACAATTTAGAATAATGGATGAACAAGGCGATGAGTTCGAGGTTTTTGCTAAAGAATTGTTACCCTGGCGCGCTTCCGATCAAAAAAATGAAAGCATTCGTTCTGTATTAGTCCAAACTGAAGTTATTTTTAAAAAAGATATATATGGCAAAGCTATTTCTAGATCATTCACTTTAGAATGGGGAACACCTCGGAAATTCGTTAACGGCACTTTGCAGTCGCCTAAAGATACTTGGGTACTTGTAGATGACTCAAACTATACTATCCAAGATAACATTTATGAACCAAATGCCTATGCCGTGTTTGCCGCGCAATGGTATGGTGACAGTGTCATAAAAACCCGTACTCTTCCTGCTGGAACGCATCAATATTTTTCAGCCTATGATATAGCATTTGAATTGTTCGGTGATACGGCAATTAATCATGTTGATCCTAGAGTTATTGATGACAATCTAATTCCTCATCGTTCAAGTTATGCCGCTTGGCTCTTTGATAGGGCTACCACCATCTATCAACTCGCTTTTAAAACGGGAGAATTTCGATTTTTAAGAGAGGGGCATCGCGCTGTCCAGTTCTATCTAAATCATATTAACGAACGAGGGTTCTTTGCTTTGAAGCCTTATGACGACATAAAATATAGTTATGGTGAGAGCCTAGTTACAAACTTTATCTTAACCGGTGATAACCAGATTCCAAATATAATTACTTCAATGGTACCTGCATGGGATACATTTAATAGTGACTATAAAATAACGACTAATTTTTGGACTGAACGTCATGCGGCTTTTCAACTTAAAGGGTATATTTCAGCATATGAGTTAACGGGTAATCTTGATTTCAAAGAGAAGGCGTATAATACATTTACTAATCTTTTGAAAATGCAAAATACGCCGGTAGATGGGGTCCCTAATACAGGAGCTTTGATGCATACCTCTGCTTCACATGGAGAGGGGGGAGAACATTTTATAGCAAGCCCATGGATGTCGGTCCTTTTGGTTGATGCTGTTGAACGTTTCTATATACAGTTCGAAGAACCACAAGTTATCGATTTTGTTATAAACTTAGCCGATTTCTTTAAACAAGATGGTGTTTCCCTATATGAGTGGAAAGGCTACCAAGGGAAAGACAGCTTTTATGTACCTTATTACCTTGCAGGTAAAGATTTAACAATAAAACAGCATGGTGGAGAAGGTGCAAATGATCTGGAACATGGCTTGGACGTTTCCAAAATATTTTCGATAGCTTACTATTTTAGTTGTTTAAAAAATGCATGTGATGATAGTTATCTAGTTCCTTTAAGTAAGTTATATAAAACCGCTACTGAATTCACTTTGCCTTATTGGATGAGAACAGCAGCGCCAGGTGTTGGCTTAGCTAGTTATCGTTTATCACCCCCACGTAAGTTTAATTGGTGGTTTAATACAACCAGTAATATGGACTTTCTTTTATCAAAGGCTTCAGTGGTTAACTCCGAGCCTAACTTAATTATTCAAAATGAGAGTGAATTTCCAGAAAATTATTATCCTGGTCAAGTCATTGAAGTAAAAATAAAAATTAAAAATTTGGATTCTATTACAGCTAAAAACATAGTTGTTGATAATAAAATATTAAAGTATAGCGTATCAGAATTATTGACAATTAGTGACATTAGTGGAGGTGGCATACTAAATGTTGAAGGTGTTATATGGCATATCCCTGAGTTAGCGGCTGGTGCCGAATCAACATTAATGTCTTTCAAAGTTTTGGTTGGTCAGCTTCCAGCTTTACAGTCTAAAACTAAGCCACTGGGAAATATCACATCTTTGACTAACCTCAGATACTGCCACTATATGGATAGTTTAACAGTTTGTGATTTATGGGAAAATTATTGGTCTCAAGGCAGTCAGACGTTGTCGTCTATAGCACAATGGTCATCGGTTAAAGCGACACCCCCTAACACCCCTCCTACGGTCAATATTGTTACTCCAATAGATAATGATAATATTGTTGGAAGTACGCTTGTTTTAGCTGAAATTGCCGATGAAAACGATATTGCAAAAGTTGACTTTCGTTTGGATGGAGAGCTAATTAAAACCCACACAGCAACACCGTTTGAATACGAGTTTAATAGTAATGCTTTATCAGATAACCCCCACACTTTAACTGTGCAAGCATGGGATGTATTTGGAAGCTTTGCATCACAATCAATAACTTTAAACCCAGGTAACCCTGACACTCAAATCCCAAAAGTAAACATTGTAAGCCCTGCTGCTAACCAAGAATATTGTGGTCCAATTGTCATCGATTATGAAGTTATAGATAATTTTGCTATTGATTCGTGTAAATTGTCATTAGATGATGCAAGTGTTTTGTTACCAAATTGCGGTCAATATGTATTATTCCCCTCGATACCGTTATTTTCATCTATAGCACACCTTACTTTGAACGAATTGACACAGTCAGTGATAAGCCAAGATGGTTTCAACTTAGTTGGAGTACCGCATAATATAGTTTCTGAAAATGGAATAGATGGTTTGGCATATAATTTCAATGGGGTAGATTCTAATATCAGTTTTACCCGCTCAGAGCTAAGCATTTACAACGAGATAACCGTGTCATTTTGGATGAATCCATCTAGAGATGAAGGTGTGATTATTTCGCAAGATTGGAATTATATAGGACCTGAGCAGGGATGGGCGATATCGTTAGGCGCAAATAACCATGAAAGTAATAATGGTTTGTCATTAACGTGGTCTTCTGGAGACTATAAAAGCAACGCTAATACAAAAAATGTTGTACAAACACCGACGAACTCGGTTTTGCTTAATACATGGCAAAATGTAGTAATAAGAAAGCAGAATACACTTGTAGAGATTTTTATTGATGGTGTTCTAATTACGTCAAAAGATATTTTTTCTCCTGATATAGCGTGGCCATTCAATAGCGACCGTCAATTATCTATTGGAAAAGGAATGAAGCACCCGGATATGTATAAACAATATTTTAAAGGTACATTAGATGACGTGGCCATCTGGAATGAAGCTTTAACTGATATTCAGATAGCGCAATTATATAACAAAGATAATGCCGTAGGCACATATGAACTTGAGATTAGCGCTAAGGATGGGGCTGGTAACGTAGGTAAAAGTAATATTGAATTTTCAATAACGAGTTGCAGTAACTAAATTGTTAAAATAATCTAGTTACTGTGCAGTCTTTAGCTATTCGATATACTTGCAAATTCGTTGTTTTATTTCATTAATGGAGCATTGGTTGTCTATTGAGAACCTAGACATTGTAAACCGATTATTATGGTCAATTGATTTATTAATATCTGCAATAAAAGTAAATGCAAATTTATACCCAGAGCTTTTAGTAATCCCTATGGTTGTTTCGTTGTAAGCTTCATGACCACCTACTGGATAAGCTAAGGATATTACCTTTTCATTAGTTTTTTCTTCTAACAAAGCTTTTGAGTGAATAATCTCATGTTCTTGCTCATTATTTGTTAAATGAGATAGTATTCGGTGTGAGCATGTTTGCGAACCAATATCTACTACATTCCTGCTCATTTCTTTGATCATATCCCAATCCATGAATAATTTTTCATGGCCTAATTCTGAAGCAATATTTTTATTCGCCTTACTTCTTAAAATTTGTAATTTCTCATTGATTTGAGTATTTTTATTGTCCTTTATTGCTCTAAGTATTAGCTGTATTTGCTTATCAAGTTTGAGTCTTTCCATATTCTTGGGAAGCCCCCATGGGAGGCCTATGAAGTCTTTTGGATCATTATTTTTTACAAGCCAGGCAACTTCATCCCACCAAGGTAATATTTGCTGTGAAATGAAGTCAGTCGCAATATACATGATTGCTGGACAGCTTAATTTTTTTAGAATGGGATAAGCGAGAGTGTAATTATCTATATATCCGTCATCAAAAGTAATTACAGCATACTTATCATCAATCGGTTTTCCTGAATCTATCAGTTCTATCAGTTGCTCAGTATCTAGGATAACAAAGTAATATTTGAAGAATTTTATGTGTTCTTCAAACAATGAGCTATCACAACTAAAGACATTTGGGTCAAACGATGTTTTACTTTTGTCGCCAATTCGATGGTAATTGAAACAATAGATACCATTTGGTCTTTTATTCCATTTTAATTGATAAATACCTAATAAATCGCCTACTTTGCGGCTTATTTGTTTAAGCATTAGATATTGACCCTACACTACTATTTTTATAGGTCGGAGCCGGTATTTCAAAATCTCTATAAGTATTCGGATCACCATTATTTCCTGACTCTGCGGCTTTTACAATGTTGTACATTTCTCTACCCGATACAAAATGGAGAACATAATTTTCACCATCATTGTACTTCTCTAATAGATATTGGTTCATTTCTTCAAAAGGTCGGCCAAGTAAAGTATCCATATCTTTCTCTTGGGTACCATGGGTATGAATTTTAATAAACAACCAGTCTTCTTTATTTTTTACGTGAATGGCAGTGTCTACCCAGAGATCAATCCTGTCTCTGGTTGGCGGCATTGCGCCACGAATATCACTATTTTCTATCTGTGGAAAAAACCCTTTTTTACGATGCTTCCAATTTAAGCCTAATGGGCCTGTTATTAGCATCATATCTCCCCAATTAGTACCACCAACCTTTACTACCTTACCTTTGTTGTGAGATTTTGGTTTTTGTGGGTCATCCTTGGCATAATAGATTTCATTAGCATATGCAGGTTGTGTATCACTTGGCGCAGAAGGAAATGTAAAGTCTGCATAACAACCCGTTTCTTTCAATACGATAAGCTCATCATTAACGCCACACCATCTTCCATCCGGACGGCTATTATCTAAGCACCAATTACCATGAATAAAGTTATATTGTAATTTTCCTGTTGTTTGATGTCGAACAAATGCGCCATGATTCGTGTGTAAAGTTTCTGTAAAACGTTCCAAAGTTGATCTTAAATTATCACTGGTATCATTGTCATGGTGAAGGTGAATTTCTATCTCACCATATCCCGCTATGCACAGGTCGGTAATTTTGTCTAAATGTTCTTGTCGGTACTCTTCCTCTGGATAATAGAAGGTATGTTTGGGATAACAACCGTCCGCATCTTTAAATTGAGAAGCGACCTTAGGGTAGTCAATACGCCAACGTTCAACACGAGTGCACTCTTGCTCGTATGAAATATCTTTACCCCACATAGGCTCGTAATGGTCAACAAAGCAAAACATAATATGCTTGGGTCCATTCACTGCTGGTTGTCTTTTTAATTTACGCTTTAAATAATGTCCTAACCACAAATGCATTTGTTTCTTTCTAATGATCAGAGTACCAAAAGCTAGGCCGATGAAAAATATGACAACGATAGCGCTAAAAAGCATGTTATTTATTCCTTAATTATTGCTAAGACGAAACTAATCCGATTATCTGTGCTGCGTTGTGTTTCCACTGGCGCTCTGTTTCAATGTAAGCACGTGCATTCTTTCCTACCCTTCGTTGCGTAGCTTTATCACCTACAAGTGCCAACGTTTTATCAATACAAGCTTGGCGGTCGTTAGCGGGAAATAACCAACTTGTTTCATTGTCTTTAACCACTTCTGTTATCGGGGTAAAATCTGGCGCAACCATGCCTTTCTCCATAGCCATAAATTCAAATAACTTCATCGGAGAACCATAGTTATTAGAGTCAGGTAGTATACCAAAGTCCATTGCTGATAAGTAAGTACTTACCTCATTATGATTAATCCTACCTGTTAATATGACTTGGCTTTCAACACCTGATTGCATAACACGTTCATTAATAGATTGATAACTGACGCCATCGCCAATTAAAAGCAGAACTATTTCGGGGTTATCTTTAAGTTTATCTACAATCATGTCCACAAACCAATCAATGCCGTGCCAGTGAACAAACGCACCAACATAGCCTATTACAACTTTGTCATTGATATTTAAACTTTGGCGAAGTTGTATTGCTTTAGTGTCGTCTAGAATAAAGGCGTCGAGGTCTGCTGCATTAGGTGAAACTACAGACGGGGCTATTTCTCCAAATTCTCGTTGTGCTATTTGTTGAAATTCACTTGAGATAAAAACTAAACCTGTAGCATTCTTGAAAATCCAACGTTCAAATTTTTTTGCAAGGGCTACAAAATGTAACTTACGAACGCGGTGAACTAAACTTGAATCGTTAACCTCAAGTATAATAGGAATGTTATTCTTTTTTGCCCACCAAACAGAAGCGACTAGAAATAAAGAATAACGTTCATAAATCAACTCAGTTTTTTCGTTTTTTACTGCTTTTTTAAGGCGAAAGACAGAAAGTATATTAAAAGCAATTTCAATAAATTCAAAAACGAATTCTGGGGTATGTTTAGTTAAATTTGCTAACAAAACTAAAAAGCTTTTTTTTGACTGAACCAACTTAGCTTTAGGTTGATTTTTCCCATCATTATTAGCCTTAGATGATTTGGCTTCAGGCTCAGCACCAGGTAACGATAAAATACTCACGTTATGGCCAATATCACGCAATCCCTTGGTCACGCCTCTAATATGTACACCTTCAGCGCCTTTGCCTCGAGTTCTATGGTGAAATAATATATTCATTAATTATCGCTCCAATGCCGATAAGGTGTACCCTTGAGACAACCACTTAGGAATCAATACATCTAATACTTCTATGCAGCGAGGATCATCGTCATGAAATAGCAGGATATCCCCCGAATTTATGGGGTCAATTTCAAATCGTTTAATAATTTTATCCGGATCTTCTTTCATAAAATCCATAGAGTCTCTGCTCCAATGAATAGCTGTTATTTTTAAACGGAAGAGTTGATATAATAATCTCATGTCCCATCTCCCTTGTGGTGCTCGGAACATCTTGCAGTCTTGATTAACAATGTTTTTTATCAAAATATTTGTATCAACGACTTCCTTTATTTTTTGCTTCATAGTGATTTTATGAAATGGGGGATGTGTAAAGGTATGATTTGCCAATACGTGACCTTTTTCGTGAATAAGTTCGAGCATCTCTGGATATTTCTTAGCGCATTCGCCAATAATGAAAAAAGTCGCTTTAACTTGATATTTATCTAAAAGTGCCAATAGAGGTGTCGTTACTTCAGGCACCGGTCCATCATCAAAGGTCAGATAAAGCGACTTTGATGAACTCCCTCTGTCGATTAAAAAAAGGCTATTAGGTATTAATTTAGATCTTACGAAATACTTGAGCTTTTGTAACATTAAATACAAAATTCCATTTTAGGGAGATACGGTTAGAAGATAGTGTAACAGAAAAGTTATTATCACCAATATCAAATAACTAGCATCTAGTCAGTTTCTAACATGCGTAGAAGGCTCTTCTTATTTTTTTCCCATGAAAATTTACTACTATGCATTTTTATGTCACTTCTAGACCAGTTTTTATCTAGTACTAGTTGTAAGCCTCTCGCGACTTCGTGAGACTGCTTAGCTTCAATTAACTGCCCACATATCTTCTGATCAACCACTTCTGGAATACCACCAACCCTCGAAGCTAGCACTGGAGTTCCGCAGGCCATAGCCTCTAATAGAACATTAGGTACACCTTCATTGTAACTAGGTAAAGCTACCAATTTTGCATTGACCATTAATTGCGGTAAATCTTGATGATTGACGGTACCTAATAAACGGACTTTGTCTGCTATATTCAATAATTCAGCCTGCTTTAGCAAAGCACCTTGGTTTGATCCTGGGCCTGCATATACCAGTTCGAGATTCGGGTATAGGTGACAAATCTCGGCAAATCCATCGAGTAATTCAAATATACCTTTCTCTTTTTTTAGATTGCCAACAAATAAAACATAAGGGGTAGCGGTCGGTGTTACCTCAATAGCGCCAAATACTTGATGGTTGACGCCATTATAGATAACACTAACTTTAGATTTGTTTACGCCCATTGACACCATTTTTTCTTTCAACGCATTAGAAACTGAAATAATTGCGTTTGCCTGTTTGGACGCCGCTACAATTTGTATAGCCCTAGGTTTTATATCACCATGTAAATTAATATCACTACCGTGTACTTTAAAATAGAACTTCGTTTTATAAATTTTACTTAACCAACTTGTGACTACGGCTTCAGGGAATGCCCAACTTGCAAATAAAATGTGGTTCTTCTTACGTTTTAGCCATAGCCCTGAATGTATCAGAATAGAAAGAAATAAAAATATACTATAAAAACGTCTGCCTATTTTAGGAATATAAAAGTAGGGTACATATCGAATATTTTCTGTTTGCTTAAATGATTTTCTATTTCTAAACCAATCTCTAAAAGCCACAGGAATGAGCATATTACGTTTATATACCTCATCCAATTGTTCAAACTGTTGTTTATTAAATGTTGCTCTATTGGGCTCCCAAGGGAGAGGATATAAATTAGTTATAATCGTTAAGTTTTCTTTTTTAGACTTCACAAATGGTTACTCTGTGTTTGCCACTGGCTGTAAGTGGTATTTCTTTAACTATGGAAAAGGTTATAGTGAGCTCTCCTTGAGCATATTTATTGATTTCAGCTTGCATATTTTCCTGACTTATTGCATCTAGAGGGCTGTTTTCAATTATTAATATGTCGAGAGTATCTAATTTTGATTGCTTCACCTGAAAACGATGTATACATTTAAACTCTTTAAATAAATGAGGAAATAATTCTCCAGGAATTATCTTTCCCGATGGGGTTTTTATGATATCTAATTTACGTCCATCGACACTTTTCATTATCGGAAGAGGATTACTGCAGTCACAAGGGGTCTCAACGAGAGTTGCTCTATCACCGTTTAAGTAACGAATAAGTGGCATGCCGTAATTATATAAATCAGTAATCGCCAGATCACCAGTCAGGCCCTTTACCGAATCTCCTTGTTCATTGATCGTTTCAACCAGTAAATGGTCACTGTTAATATGAAGGTTACGTTGTTGGCTACATTCGGCCGACATTAACATAAATTCACGACAACCGAAGGTATCATTGACTTGGCAATTAAATGCTTGTTGAATAATTTCTCGTTGATGAGGATATAAAGGTTCTGCCCCTGTTAAGATGGTTTTTGGCTGATATACAGGAATTTTATGTTCTATTATAAAATTGGCTAATTCATATAATGGGTTTACATAAGAGACTATAGCTGTTGGTTTATACTGTGCAATTTCAGCTATATATTCGTGCATATTGTCTTTATTCATCGCAAATGAATTAAGCATTTTCCGATTATAAAATGCATGGTACAGATCATTTTTTAGGGATTTCAAGAAGGTTTTTTCACCGATGTCTGCTCCCCATAAGTAGAGTGTTTTCTCCCCAAGCCCAGCGCCTAACCAACCGTAACCTCTCCACATCACAGCTTCACGTCTGGTATTGCTTTCGATATTATATTCAAAATGAAATGGTTGCCCGGTAGAACCACCTGTAGATTTTCGAATATTATTGGTGTATTTGTTAGAAACAAATTCTTCGTAATATTGCTGAATATCCGTTTTGCTAATTAAAGGTAATGTACTAAAATCAGTTAAATTCTTTATATCTCGTATATCTGCTACACCGACTTCTTGCCATGCTCGACGATAAAATGAAGTAGTATTGTAGGCGTGAGAGAGTAATAAGGTTAATTGCTGCCATTGGTATGATTTTATTTGTTCGGCACCCCACCGAAGATGGCTTTCATATTCATCAAGGTATTTTAACATTTCTTTTTTCTTCAGCGTTTCATAAAAAGGCATTAAATAACTACGCAATATTTTCGGATACATTTTCTTTCCTTAGCGGTTTACTGAAGCAACGTTTGCAATTGTTTTTAAATCACCTTCACCTGAATTCAAATTTTCAGTGTTAGCTGAATGAAAAGGACTGCCACTTTTTTTTAAAAATAAGGTGCCGAGCAAAGCTGAACCTTGCTCATTTAGATGGTCATCATCTCTATATAATGGTATTCCGTCTATTTCCATTTTGCAGTCATTAGCGATACACATTATTTTATGTGGTTCTATGATAATAAGCTCAGTAAACGTTTCCTTTAAAGTTGTTAACGTTTGAGTAATCAATACGTTCTCTTGTCTTTGAATATCACAATTTAACTTGTTATTAAAAATGTTTTTCTTAATGGTACATTTAGGGCTCTTGCCATTTAGGCTCGGAGTATCAGTAATTACAATTGGAATTGCCCCTGCCTCCACTATGCGTTGTAACGTATAGTTAAATTGAGTATTAAAAAGTTGAATTTTTAATTTGTCATTATCGACTCTTTCATCGGTGAATATGCGACGTGTTGCAATATCTGGCCAAGAGGCTGCCAAGACAACATAACTAAAAGAGTTTGACTGAATATGATTAAGTGCCAGTTCATTTCTATTTTTACATAAACCTGCTTTATGTAGATTGGAACCCCACTTTAAATCAAAAATTGGTAGGCAACGATCTAAGGTATAATCTTGTGCGCTAACTTTTGAATTTTTAGCTAATACCTCAATAAAAGGCACTAAGTGATTAGCATGCGAATCACCAAATACAAATATATCAGTATTGCTCTTTTCTTGGGTATTATCACCGAACACACAAGTGTTATTAGGAAGTTTCTCACTTTCTCTGTACGGAGAATGACATAAAGATCGTGAATCACTTGTATGGGAGTTTAAAGCTACCTCCATTTGTATAATTTCTTTGGGAAAACGTTGTTGGTAGCCGTCAAAGTTAATTCCAACTAAAGCAATAATAATAAGAGCAGCGCTAGGAATGGCATAATAGTGTAAGCCTATAGGCTTAAATCTAACTGCTTTCAAATGGCGACAAGGTTGTTCAATATATTTATATGACAAAACCGATAAAATATAAGTTAAAGAAATCGCAAAAATTTGATTGAATAATGTAAGTTCAATGGCCGTATATCTAAATAGAACCAGTATTGGCCAATGCCAAAGGTAAAGAGAGTAAGAAATATTCCCGGTATAAACCATAGGTCGATAAGACAATAGCTTGTTAACTATGCCGTTAGATGAATATATAATAAGTGCCGTGCCTATGACCGGATATAATGCGTTATAGCCGGGAAATGCAGAATGTTCGTTAAGTAATAATGCGCTGCCGATTATTAGTGTTAGCCCAAGAAGTGAGAAAAAGTGACTAATAAATTGATTGGGTTTAGGTAAATAAACCCAGCCTAATGCTAAACAGGAGCCAACAAGTAATTCAAAAAAACGTGTAGGGAGTAAGTAATATGCGGCTCCAATAGTAACTTCAGTGCCCCATTGTGAAAAAATGGTTGCAGCAATACATCCAACTACGGAGAATGCTATTGTCCCTTTACGGCCTAAATATCTATAGGCAACCATTAACATTAGCGGCCAAATAAAATAATATTGCTCTTCTACGGCTAATGACCAAGTATGTAATAATGGAACTTCTGCTGAGCCGCCATCAAAATAACCGCCATGTTCACGCCAAAAGAAAAAATTACCCACATATGATACTACCCATATAATACTTCTATAATACTTCATCAGATCTTGTGGCAGCATGATAAATGAAAATACGATGGTAGTTATCAATAGAATAAACAGTAAGACGGGCATTAGTCTTTTAATTCGGCGGCCTAAAAACCAAGCCATACTGAATTTATTTTGCTGTAAAGCGGAATAAATTATGGTAGTGATCAAAAATCCAGATATAACGAAGAATACATCGACTCCAACGAAACCACCCGCAAATATGCTAAAACCTGCATGATTTAGTATCACTAGGAATACAGCAATTGTTCTTAAACCATCAATATCGCTTCTATAATTCAATGTTCTATCCTGTTTTAAAAAATTTCAGTGGCGCAATTGTCGTTATATATAACACAGTTTTATTTTAGGTCTGAAATGATAAGACATCTGCGATGTCATAAGAAGATAATTTTGTAAATAATGAGAAAACTTCTAAATTCATTGCTGATTTTCGGTTAAGTAATTTATCACTTTGTGGTAATATTTTGAATATAATAGAGCTATTATTTGACCCTCCAAAGTAAATAGTCAGGTAAGTTGGCTTTTTCTTTATCAACTGGACGATATCTTATGCAATTTGTACTAAATGATTGAGCCGTTATTTATCTTTAAGGATTTGTTTTGAGTTTAGCAAAAAAACTATTCTCCGGTTCTGCAATTAGAGTCACGCATCTTTTATTAGAGATATTAGTGGGCTTTTTGTTAATGCCATTTTTAATTTCTCAACTAACTGAACAATGGTATGGACTTTGGATATTAGTTGGTAGTATTACAGGTTTTTTTACATTATTAACGTTAGGCCTGTCATCTGCCGTGCAACGTTTCTTATCGTATGAGATTTCCTCTCAAAACTATACAGAATATCGAAAAACAATCAGTTCATCATTAGTGGTGTTCGGCTTTGCTGCAGGTTTATGTCTGTTGATTTCTTGGGTAATCTCGATGTCGACTAGTTATTATGTTGAGGACGTCGAACTTGAACGGTCGTTTTCAATCCTTATTCTACTTGTCGGTGCCAATTTCTCCATAAAGTTTTTTTCAACACCCTTTGTAGCAGCACTTACTGCTGAGTTTAAATTCGTTTTGGTAAGTAGCATTGAAATAGCTGGGTTTGTTATCAAGTCATTATTAACCGTATATTTTGTTACTGAAGGGTATGGTGTTATTTCGATTGGTATGGCTCTACTTATTGGTGAGGCAATCGCAAATTTATGTATTGCTATAATAGCTTTTACAAGAATTAAAGCGTTTCAGTTTCGATTGGCTTTTGTGGATCGTGCAAAGTTATTGGAGTTGTATAAATTTGGTCTAAATTCCTTTATTGCGACACTTGGTACGATGTTACGCTTTCCCATTGGAAACGTAGTCATTTCGGTGTTTCTGGGTCTATCCTCTGTGACTATTTATAGTATTCCTGTACGGCTACTAAACTATGCTGATGCATTTATTGTGACTAGTATCGGTGTTTTGCAACCATATTTCACTAAATTATATGCAGAGGGGAAAACAGAAGAATTAAAAAATAAGTTTTTCTTTGCCAATGCTATCTCATTTGGATTAGGCGGTCTTCTTGCTGGAGGCCTTTTTGTTTTTGGTGTTGATTTTATCGAATTGTGGGTAGGAGACTATAAAGAAACGAGGTGGTTAACTTATATTTTGCCCTTTAGCCTGATGTTCGGTATTAGTCAGCATCCAAGTATAATGATCCTCTATACATTGGGGAAACATAAATATTACGCCATACAGAACCTATTGGAAGCTTTGGTTAATGTAGCTCTGGGACTTGTGCTTATTCAGTGGTTTGGTATTCCCGGTGTTGCTCTAGGCGTAGTATTGCCTATGTTAGTTACTAAAGTATGGTTATTGCCAAAATATGTATGTAAGCAACTTGAAACGTCATTTCGCTCATATTTCAGTGCTATGTTAAAAGTCTATTTTTTTGTTATTAGTTACTCGTCGTTTTGGTTATATTTCGATATTAAAATTAAGGACTGGATGGATTTGATTCTTTGGGCACTGGTTTATGGAGGTGGTTATTTTGTATTATATATTTATTTTATCGCCGATCGTAGTTTTAGGTTACATTTTCGGGATTTAATATTTGTCAGAATTTTAAAGAAACACAAACCTTCTTGAAAGTTTGAAAGAAAATAATTATTTTCTTTCAATGTTCAATGTTTAGGTAAGTATCAATTAATTAATTAGGTAAGAGCCGCCGTATGAAATTTCACTTGTCTCCTATTCAACAAGGCATGTATGTCAGTAGTCTTTCATATCCCAATGAAGGGATTGATATCGAACAAATTATTATCGAATTCGATGAGGAAGTTGATGTTTTAACACTGCAAAAATGTTGGCAGAACGGAGTAGATAATTTTGATATTTTAAGAGCGGCTATTATTCAAGACGATGAATCCATACCTGTTCACTCTATTCAAAAAAGCGTCGAACTTAAAATCAGTTCACATGATTGGTCCAGCAAAGATAAAAATGGCCTAAATGAAGCTTTAGAGCTGTTTTTAATAGAAGATCGAGCGCGAGGCTTTGATTTGAGTTGTCCACCTCTAATGCGACTCAATTTAATCAAGATTACAAATAATCACAGTTATTTGATATGGACATTTCATCATATTATTTTAGATGGTCGTTCTTTTAATTTGGTCCTAAACGAAGTTTTTGATCAATATGACCAAATTGAAAATATTAAAACTCATAAAGCGCCTTCTTTTAGAGAATATATTAAGTGGGTCGATGACTTATCGCTAGATAATTTCGACAGTTTTTGGCGTAATTATCTACAAGGGTTTACTGTCAAAAGTAAATTGCCGACCTGCAGCTACGAAGTTAAGTCGAAGGCTATTAGATATGGTGAAGTAGAAGCTTTTCTTAATAAAAACTTAACCTCACAATTGCAGGCATTTTCATTAACGAACAATGTGACCATGAATACGTTATTGCAAGGAGCATGGTCAATATTACTACATAGGCATTCTGGAGAGAGTGATATAGTTTTTGCAAATACAAAAACAACTCGTAGTGCAAGTATTCCTGGAGCGAGTAATGCTGTTGGTATTTTTTTAGCAACACTTCCTTTACGCGTGAACTTTTTTGGAAAGACACGAATCAAAGACGTACTTAAGGGGTTACGTGAAGACTGGGTAGCGATAAGGCCATATGAACAATCCTCAATTGCTGATATTGCCAAATGGAGTGATGTAGATAAATCTCAAGGAATATTTGATTCATTAGTTTTATTTGAAAGTTATCAATTTGAACAAGTATTAAAGGAAAGCAGCTCTTCTTGGAATAACCGACAAATTAGTTTGAGGGAGTGTACTAATTTTACATTAGCTTTATTGGGTTATGGCGGCGAAGAATTAAGATTGAAATTGGAGTTCGATAGTCGGAAATATGGAATCGACTTCTCTCTTCGATTGTTAAAACAAGTAGAAAATATCCTGCAAGCTTTTGTTTCAGATGTGACTTATGTTGACGATATAGATTTATTGACGGAAGAAGAAAATAGTCAATTAGCACAGTGGAACCATACTGAAGAAAAATATGATAATACAGTTAGTGTTTATCATTTATTTTATCAACAACAACAGAATAATCCTGCTGCAATTTCCTTTAGGAGCTCAGCTGAGTGTTTATCCTATTGCGAATTGAATCAAAAAGTGGAACACCTAGCAACTTACTTACAAATACACGGGATAGACAATAATTGTCGTGTAGGTATTAATATGAATCGCGACTCAGCAATGATAGTCGCGCTTTTGGCCGTTTGGAAAATAGGTGCTACCTATATACCACTAGACCCTGCTTTTCCTGCTGATAGATTGTTGTACATGGTTGAGGACTCAACACTTAGTATTATTCTAAGAAGTGATAAAGAAGATAATATTTTTATTGGATCAGACATTACAATAATTGATGTGAACGAAGCTTTAACATCAACTATTAATCAGCCTTATATCGAAAATACTTACGATCCAAAATCCGTTGCATATATTTTATATACCTCTGGATCGACAGGAAAACCTAAGGGTGTACAAATAAGTAACATTGCTTTTAGCAATTTTATTTGTTCCATGAGGAAAAAACCAGGAATAACAGCTCAAGATAAATTATTAGCGATAACTACACTTTCTTTTGATATTGCAGGGCTGGAAATATTTTTACCTCTGATTGCCGGGGCAGAGCTTATTCTAGCAAACAAGGAACAAGCCGCAGACGGTAGAAAACTACTGCAAATGATCAACGAATTTAACCCTACAGTTATGCAAGCGACGCCGGCCACTTGGCGGATGCTAATTGATACAGGTTTACGTGACCAAAAGAATCTCAAAGTACTCTGTGGTGGTGAAGCGCTAAGCCTTGATTTAGCTCATGCGTTAAATGAACAAGTTGGTCAGTTATGGAATATGTATGGTCCTACAGAAACCTGTGTATGGTCAACAGTAAATTTAATTTCATCAAACACAGGAAAAATAACGATAGGTAAAGCGATCGGCAATACAGAGCTTTTTCTAGTTGATGAACATATGTCAGAAGTGCCAATAGGTAGTGTTGGTGAATTACTTATTGGTGGCGATGGTGTTGCAGTAGGTTATCTAAATCGACCGGAACTTAATAAAGATGTCTTCGTTTATCATAACAATAAAAAGGTATATAAGACCGGTGATTTAGCTAAGTTTAGTGAGTATGGTGATTTAGAGTGCCTAGGCAGGAAAGATAACCAAGTAAAAATTAGAGGATTTAGAATAGAGCTTGGCGAAATAGAGGAAGTGCTGGTTAAGCATGTTAGTGTCGCATTGTCTGCTGTTATCGTAGACGACAATAACGTAGATAAACGCCTAATTGCTTTTGTTGAGTTAAATTCAGCACAAAACCACCAAGAAATAGTGGACCAATTACTACAGTTGGCAAAAAATAACTTACCATATTATATGGTTCCTGCTCTTATTTTAGTGAAAGATACGTTGCCATTAACGCCGAACAATAAAGTTGATAGAAAAGCGCTAGCCAAGGATAAAATTGATATTCAGGCAATTACTGTCAGCTCAATTTTTGTTGAACCAGATACAATTGATGAAATATTAATGCATCAATTATGGCAGCATGTATTAAAGTTAGATAAAATTTCAATACACGACAATTTCTTTGATATTGGGGGCGACTCTTTATCGGCCGTAATGTTGCTAGTTAATATAGAAGAGGCTTTTAAAGTAAACTTACCACTACCGTCATTAATTGAAAATAACAGCATAGCTAGATTGGCTGTGCATGTTAGAACATTTGTCCATAAAGCCCAACCTGTGATTACAGAGTTAAAAAAAGGTAGTGAATTAAGTTCTAATATATTTTGTATTCCAGGTGCAGCAGGTAACGCAATGGCTCTTTATAACTTTGCTCAAGAGTTTGACGAGGGATATAATATAATAGGGCTAGAACTTAATGCAAATGGGAAAGATATTGTAGCAGTAACCTCGTTGGCAAGAATGTTACATAGCGTGATTAAGGAGCAGCAACCAGTAGGTCCGTATAAGCTAATAGGGCTTTGTTTTGGCAGTTTAATTACTATCGAGTTAGCTCGACTGTTTGAGCAGGCAAGTGATGAAATAGAATTACTTGTTTTACTAGATCCTCCAAAATTAAAGTTTAACAAGTCACTAAGTTTCTATTACAAGATACTGAGTTCTCAATTGGCTCGTATTGGCCGAGAAGGACCTATGCCTATTGCTCGTGCTGTTTACCAAAAAATAGCGAAAAAGTATATTAAGTCAGAATGTATCGAAAGTGAACCAGCTAACACTAATCAAATAATTGCTAATTATGACCGTTTAAGGGATTTACGTATTTCAGAGTCACTAAAATATATACCGAGTACTTATTCGAATAAAGCTATTTTATGCTATGTCGAAACAGGCGGAGTATTAGATTTATTAATGTGTAAAGAAAGTTGGAATTCAATCATTAGCAAGAAAAATAGAGAGATACATCATGTCGAAGGGTCTCATGGTGACTTTTTTCTAAAACCTTACAGTCATAATCTGGCTAAAATTATTAAAGCCAAGTGTAATTAAGTATCATCATGTTTATGTCACCCACTTTAGTGTTCCATCAAAATGGGTGACTGACTCGATAGTTAACTTTTTATTATTTTTCTAATCTTTCCGTCAACACCTAATTTTTCTATTATTTTGTGAATAAATTTATAGGTTTTTCTAAGATAAATTTGGACCCTTATTAAAAAAGCTGCAACAGAATAAGATTTTGTTAAAAGTAGCTTATTACAGTAATAATGACTATTGCCAAGTACCTTCTTATAGTTGTTTTCGCCAGTATCAAAATCTAGAGACTTGATTTTATGGTGTTTATACAAATCATCGATAAGCATCCAAGCAAGTACTTTACCAGGTTCAAAGTTTTTAAAATTTTCATCATAACCAATTTCAAAATAAAGGAACTCTTGTGAACACGCATAACCTAGTATAAAGGCAATAGGTTTATTTTCAATAAATAGCACATAACTAAGGAATTGATTTTGGTTGGCAATCACTTCGTGTAAAGCGATAGTTTTGTCATCATTACGTTCTTTTAAACCAAACGTTTTTGCTTGCCATGTAAGTTTGTAAATATCATTTAAATAAGAAAAAAACTCTTTAACACTTGATTGGCTTTTGAATGTTTCGAAACGAAAGTCGCCCTCAAATTTAGTACCAAATTTTTCAAAAGATTTTTTATATTTATAACGAGATTTTCGTGAGAGGCTAGCTAAATACTCATCATAAGTTGCAGGAAAGTCTATTTTCCTCACTATCTCTGGTGTTTGATTGAGGATGCTAGGATTGAGGCCTCGAGTTAATTGTTTATCTTTAAGTGTTTGTTCCCATAAAGGCTGGTATTCGCTATCTATTTTATCGACCAATAATAAATCAAATTTGATCTCATCTGATTTAAGGCAATTAATAACACAACGAAGGATCTCACTATGTTTATTATTGTCAATAAAGATGATTTTATCACCAAATAACTTCATGATATTTAACGTGAATTTAGCAAGTTTAAATACGCCAAAAACTAACGGATAAGGCTGCTTTTCAGTATAAAATGGCGCTATGGCAACAAGCTTATTATCTTCCTTGACCTCAATAAAATAAGGTGTTTTTTTATCTGCATGAATAGATAAATAAGAAAGAATAGTATCCATGTTAAGCATTCTATCTTTAAGTACTACATGATTGGATTCAATCTCGTTCTTCCATGATCTGATAGAAGATGTTAATTCAGTAGGGTCATTTATAATTGTATATGTAAACATGCACTATCCATTTATTGTACGTTTGTTTATTAGTATTTTATCGCGAAATGAAATGGTATAACCTGAATCGTAGAATCCACATTTTTTAATACCATTAATTGATGCCTTATTTGTCCAAGACGATTCAATATATATGCTTTTTGATTTATATTCTGTTTGTGCAACAAAGTGAGACAACGCTTTTATCATGGTTGGGTAGAGCTTATTACCTCTAAATTCAGGAAATGTTAAGCAACCGTGGATAATCCAATAGGCTTCTTTTTCAGGTAAACTTGATTCGGTAGTCTTAGATAACCAAGCTAAACTTGCGGCACAATCATCTATGTTTGCTATAGCGATAATGTGACCTGATTTACGTTTGTTAATCATTTTCTCTTTGTATTTAACACCACATTTATCTTCAATTTGAACCAATAATAGTTGCGGTAAATGGTCGTCAGGCAGATATACGTGAATACGTTTATCATCGACTAAAGAGATAGAAGTTTTAGTGACAAATAGCCGTATGATTTCCACCCCTAGCCTTTCCAATAAAACGGTACAGATTAAATAGGTTAATGTTGAAAAAACCCCCTGCTTTTTGGCTCTGATTATTAGTTGTTTAAACATAATTTATAATGTTGTTTGTTTCATTAGTGTTTCTTCCATAATTTATCAGTGCTTGAAAACTGATATTTCCATCCGGCTAATAAAGAGGCTAATTGAAGACTGCAAAAACTTGTGCAAATTGATGCAAACGGCAGTTCTTTTGCCCGTTTAATCATTAAAAAGGCAATCATACTATATAAGTAAAATCCAATTTGTGCCCAGAAAAAGTAGTTGAAAAGCGTATCTTCAAGTAAAAAACTACTTAATAGTAATAATGTAAGACAGTAGGGCATCAAGAGTCTAAGCACTTTATGAGAAAAAAATTGCCAAAACAATGGATTTTTAGTTGGATGCATTAGCCAGGGGAATTGTGATATTAATTGGAAATTTCCGGCCAGTGTACGGACTTTGCGATGAAACTCTTCGGCAGTAGATGCTGAACTAGAATCATAGGCAATAGCTAATGTTTCAAATTTAATCTTAAAGCCATTTTTTATCATATGCATAGGGGTATACATATCATCCAGTAATGTATCTTCTGGGATAATAGGGATTAGTGAATGACGCGCCATATAAATCGCACCGGTCACTCCAAGCATAGAGTCTAACTTACTTTCATTTTCTCGAATCCATTTTTCGTATTTCCAATATAACCCTGGATCATTCTCCATGTTCTGTTCATCTTTTAATATTTCTAAGTTCCCAGAAACTGCACCTATCGTTTTATCAGAAAAATTCATTACTAAATTCTTTAAGGCTTGGTCATTAAATGATTGACGAACATCGGTGAAGGCGACAAGTTCCGTTTTAACTTCACGAAGTCCAACATTAAGGGCGTGGGACTTTCCTTTGTTATCAATGTATTCAATATAAGTAACTTTATCATTATTAACTTTATCAACAACGTGTTGAGGATCATCTGTAGAGCCATCTGATACAATAATTAAATTGAGCTTGTTGGCAGGGTAATCACTGTCAAATATATTTGTAATGCGAGCTTCAAGTTTGTCAGCTGAATTATAAATACATAATAATATGGTTATTTCAGGGAGATCTTGCATGATCGGTGAGGCGAGATCGCTACTATGATTTTTATTTGCGTAAAATTGAAGGAGTATTGGATAGCCGATAAATGTATAAATAAACGTTACTACGCAAAAGAAAAACAAAAATACCATTTAGAAATATACCCTATAAATATCAATTACTCGTTTGCATTTTACTGAATAGACTTACTGCTTACTAGAAAAGTATAGTAATTTTATATACAAAACGTATTAATATGTTCATTTTATCGATTTTAAGCTAGAGTATTTTATCAAAGTTAACGACTTATTAATAGGCCATTAACCCAATGAGTTACTCGTCAATATTGTTTGACTAGAGTGCTATTTTTAACGCCATATAGACAACAATAATTATAGACCAAGAATAGAGTGAACATTTTATGGCTAATGCCTTATCAAAATACTTACTTAATTCTGGAAGTACTTTCACTACTCTATAATGCGAGGCAATAGTCATTCCCATAAAAATAAAAAGTAAAACAGTGTATGAACGACTCAGAAAAAAGGCGGTAATCATAAAGCCAGACATCGAGAAGAAGAGTGTTTTATTTATTGCCAATTCGTTTTTTTGTTCTTCGGTTAAGCTAGTTACGTTTTTTGTATTTTTAATGAATAAAAAACCCGAGGTAATCGTAAAGAAAAGCGCGCCACCCCATAAACTGTAACCTAAAAAACCTAGTTCACCGGCCACCAATACATAAGAATTATGAGCCGTCAGCCCATGATGGTCGACAAACGCACCTTTACCAATACCCAATGGATATGAGGTTAACATTTGAATTCCAGCATACCAAGCTTCAAGTCGTCCACGAGCAGACTCGTCAACATTACTTTGTAAAATCATGAGTACCATAATAGCGATAGGTGCGCCTAATAATCCAGCGAAGAATATTTTTTTACCTGCCTTAATCACCAAGTAATAGATACCAACAAGAGCAATCACACCAAGCGCAGTCCCTCTAGAATGGGTTATATATACTCCATATAATATACAAGCAAAAACGAGTAGCATCGCTATTTTTGTAAAGAATTTTCCTTTTGTATAAAAATATAAAACAAAGGGGATATTCATTACAAAAAACATACCGATATCATTTGGATCACTAAAAAAACCGAGATAGGTAATACGCCTAGAATCGGTACCAGGAAGTGGGTATGCTTCGGTATTTAAAGCCCAGCCTTGCCAAAATATATCACTTTGTTGAACGTGCCCATTGTGCACCATACATAAAGTGGCGACTAAGCAAACTATCATTATCCAATGTTGACGTTGGATGCTCGAGATACAGTTGCTGAACAAAAAAAGAGGGATAATCGTTGCTGATAGATAAATATTGGCTTGAGATATCCCCCATAAACCAGAGCCATTGAGAAAGCCTGAAAGAATAATAAGGGGATATAACAAAAATAACATTATATGTTGAGGGCAAAGTTGAAGAGGTCGGTGATTAATTAATGCAACAATGAATGAAGTAATTGCAAAATACATTATTAAGCTCCATTCAATCGATACTTGGAACATCTGATGAGGTCTTATGAAAACCATAGCGACATACAAAAAAAGAAAGAAAAAGGCAAAACTAGAGTTTTTATCTTTAACTTCAGGTTGATATCGTGGCATAACTTATAAGTCCGTTAGTGATTCTTTATTGTGATTTAATTTATTAATAACAAAGAATCTATATAATTAATTAAATTTTGATATTAGTTTATTTTTAAATTTATATAACCAATATCTAATAGGGCTGTTTGCTTGTGTAAGACTAAACATATCAGTAATTTCATTGCAGCTATAACTATTTTTATAACTTTGTTTTTGATCGCCCATCATAAAATCGTAACAATCCAAAACGTTGTTTTCAATACTCCATTTGTGTAAAGCAAACCCCGGTGAGAATGCAGAGTAATCATCTATCCACCCACTCTGATAGAAATATAAACAATCATTGGCTACTAAATAATAATTAATGGCGGCCAACTTTCCTTCAATAGTTAAGACGCTTATTTTACATAGGCCATTTTTTATTAGTTTCTGGTGGAAAATATTAAAAAGAATGCTAGAAAAAGCACCTTTTTTATTTTTTAAATTCCACCTTTGTGTATGCATTTCTTTAAGTTGCCTCCAGTGATATTGAAGCTGTTCTGCATTGCACCAAGAAAAATGAGCATTACAATTTACTAGTTGCTTTTTGCATTTATTCCATTTGTATCGACTATTTTTGCTAACTAAAACCTTTTGAGGATTGTTATTGTTGATCGAATATCGAGTGCCAGCAATTGTAACTTGAGTTTTAGTTAAATACTTTTCAATTTTTAGTAGGTTGGCCTGGCTAGATATTGCACGCCAAGATAAATAGTCGTATTTTAATTTTTTGATTTGGCTGGCGATTACTGCAAATATATCGTCATTTTTAATTGTTACTAAAATATCTTGATATTCTGAGGCTACTTCTGCAGATTCCGCCTCACCTTGCCCTAAAGGAAAAAGAAATTTTTGATTCATGCCCAAGACTGTTTTATTTTGAATATAAAGAGGAACAAAGATTGATAATTGGTTATCAATCATTCCGATGATAACATTTAACTGCCAGTTTTTTTGCCAGTAAACATTTATCCATTCTAGTAACCAGGTCGGGGATGTAAAAAAACCATCTGGAGAAACGTTTGCAAGATTTTTCCATTGTGATTCATAGGTTATTAATTCATCAATACTTTCAATTATTTTCCAAGAAATTGCTAAAGTCAAAATTTACTTTCCCTGAAAAAAAAACAAAAGTTTTTTAACACATTTAATATTAGTTTGTAACAAAACGGTGTGGCTCGGTAAATGACCAATTTAAAAATCAAGTACATTGTACTAGGAAATATCGAAATCAAAATAAAAACTTTAATTATTCTCAAAAAATAAAAATATAGTGAAACAAAATCTTAGACGATAGTGCTGTATAATGTAATTAGTATGTTCGCGTTTTATTCTGTTTTTTACTATGTTTAGTAATGACAGTTTGTAAAAGGCAGCTATGGAGAAATCTATATACGCAAAGCTTCCGGCCTAAGGTTAGTACTATGGTAGCGGGGTTGCAGAGAATTGGTTAATTCCTTTCTTTACTTTTATAAATTCATATTCATTGATTGGCAAATTACTTAAATACGTAATTTTTTATTCAATGTTTTTATTTATTCTTAAATTCAGGGATTTCCTATGAAATATTTTTCAGGTTCTACAAATATGCTCGTTAACTCTTTTGCTCATAAATACAGTGTTTTCTCATTGTTTTTCTTCTTCTTTATATCTAATACCTTACTTGCCAATGAATTTTTTCCTGTTGTACAAGAACAGGGAAGGACAGAAGCTACTATTCATCCTATTGAATCTGTGCACCCTAATAAAAAAATGTTAATTTCATTTGGAGTACCTTTTCCAAAAGGTTACATGACTGATTTAGGAAAACTTAGAGTTTTAAATGCTGCGGGAGAGGAGTTAGCGATTTTTACTAAAGTTCTAACACCGTGGCGATATTTAGGAACATTAACAACAGGACCAAGTATACGTGCAGCCATAGTGCAAGTTAATTTAAGTTTTCCTGACACAGACAACGACGGCAAAGGCGATTCCATTTCGTTAATCATTGAATGGGGTCAAAACTCGAGAACCTTCCCATTATTAGCTGAACGACCAGCCCGTGAAAACTGGCAATTAGTTAATAGTCAAATGTATCCAGAACTAGAAAACATATATGAGCCACCAGCCTTTGCTACATTTACGCCAGAATGGTATGGAAAATCGGTAATCAAAACACGCTTGTATGCTGAAGGAGAACATAAAGGTTTTTCAGGTTATGAACAACTGTTTAAATTATTTAGCAATACTTCATTAAATAAAGTTGATCCTCGAGTATCTATCGAATATTTAAACGAGTACCTTTCGAAATATTCATCTTGGTTATTTGACCGGCCAATGACTTTGTATCAATTGGCATTAAAAACAGGGAATGTTGAAATATTACGAGAAGCACATCGAGCATCACAATTTTATTCTCAACATATCAATGAAAATGGATATTTTGATTTAAAACCAACAAACGATTTAAAATATTCATCTATAGAGGGGCTTGCTGCCAATTATTGGCTTACAGGTGATAGTAACCAGTTAGCCATTATCGAGCGAATGATACCTGGATTTAAGTCATTTAATATGACGTATACACTCGATTCTAATTTTTGGACCGAGCGTCATGCTGCTTTTTCATTAGCCGGTTTTGTGGTTTCTTTTGAGTTGTTCGGCGATAGCGATACAGGGCAACTTGCTATAGATGCTTTTTCTACTTTGTTAAGTATGCAGAATACTCCCCTTGGAGAAGTAGACGTCACAGGGGCATTATTTCATACAGGAAACTCCCATGGAGGGGGGGGCGAACAACTAATCAGTTCACCTTGGATGTCTGCTTTATTGATTGATAGTGTCGAGAGATATTATATCCATTCTAACGACCAAAGAGTTAAAACTTTTGTTTATAAAATGGCAGATTATATGGAAAAAGAAGGCATTTATTATACTGCAGATTTTAATAAAGACTTTTTGCCAGCCTCTGCGGTTCCATTTTATATTGCGGGTCAAGGGTTATCGGATCAGCAGCGTAATTTTGATCCTTGGAGCAATATTGAACATGCACCAGATGTAAGTAAAATATTTGCCCTGGCGTATTTTTTTTCTCGAATTGATAATACACCCTCATTAATTTATTTAAATAATTTTAGCGAATTGTTCAAAACATCAATGGAGCTTGCATTTCCTAGATGGGTTCGACCAGCTGCTCCATCAGCAATTTTGGGCACTTACCAGGGAGGAAAATCTGTTTTTAGAACGAGCCCAACACGAAAATTTAATTGGTGGTTCAGGACAACAACAAACCTTGATTGGTTAATAGGTAAGGATACCCCACTTATTTCTAAGCAGGATGTCAATAATGAATATATTGATAATGCTGTAATTGAAGTTACGATTAGTGCTGATAAAACTCAAGCCGTAGAAGGAGATATTATTACTTTTACATTGTTATACGAGAATACAGGCCAAGTGGATGCAAAAGGAGTATCGTTAAGAGGATTTATAGATACCAATTTAGATTATTTTGAATTTGTATCTGGTTCCGTTTCAAATAGTGGCATAGCGTATTTAAATGAAATTTTTTGGCCTATTGGTAGTATTGAGGCTCAGAGTGGAGAAAAGTCTGTTTCATTTCAAGTAAAGGTGATAAAGCCAGAGTTTACTTTCACACATAACAGACCTAGTCCTGCGATTGTTGTTCGGGCACAAGCTCGATACGGTAACATAACCGATGAAGCGAGTGATTTGATACCTGCAACCAATTTTTGGGATGTGGGTACCTATAGTCATTCAAGAGCTAGTTCTATTGCCGTTGTAACAACAAATGAAAGTTTTGCTAATAAAGATACAATTGCTGTAGACCAGTTTATTGAAGCGTTTGAAGACATCGTCCTGAATATTAATCTGCAAGGTTATGATCCTGAAGGTGACATAATAAAATTTGAGATATTGACCCCCCCTATTAGCGGCAATCTAAGCGGTACTATACCTCACTTAATTTATACTCCAAATAAAGATTTTAATGGTTCGGATTCATTTGAATACATCGTAATGGATCAAATAGATGGCCTTGACCGCGGTATAGTTACCCTTGATGTAAAAGCCGTAAATGATAGGCCTGTCGCATCTAATTCTACTGTCATCGCTGAAAATGGAGTAGCTGTCAATATCGTTTTACAAGGACAAGACGTTGACAGCTCATCAATTTCATTTGTTCATACATTACCTGCACATGGCGTCTTAACTGGAGAAAATGGACATTTAGTTTATACGGCGAATACCCCCTATCAAGGGGAGGACTCTTTTAGTTTCTACGTGGTTGATGATAATGCGGAACAAAGCGATGAAGCGGAAGTGCGTATTACTGTAATTCCCTTCAACAATGCGCCAATCGCTGAAAATCAAGCTTTATTACTAAGCGAAGACGATACAGTTGATATAACATTAAATGCAACGGACATTGATTCTACAATACTTACCTATAACATTGCGACTCAACCTCTCCATGGAGAATTAATAGGGGCTGCTCCAAATTTAAGTTATATACCTCATGCAAATTTTGTTGGTGAAGATTCTTTTAGTTTTCTTGTTTCAGATGGGCATAAAACTAGCGAAGAAGGTTTTATAACGTTAAATGTAACTAATGAAAATGACGGACCTGAAGCTAAAGATATTTATGTCGAAACTTATATGGCGTCTTCTGTGGAAATTGACTTAACTGCAATTGACCCTGATTTAGACAGTTTGCTATATGAGATCATCTCACTACCTGGTTCAGGAGGGGTTTCAGGTGATTTTCCAGTTGTTACCTATCAACCCGACGGTATGGTGGTTGGTCAGGTTCAATTTACCTACCAAGTATTTGATGGTCAAAGCTATTCACAGGCAAATGTATATATCGAAATAAAAGTTGGTTCTGAGTTTAGCTTGTATATAGAGTCCGCAATTGAACAAGGTAAACTGAACTCTTGGGTCGGTCAGCAAGTCATCGCAAAGCTTGATTTATACCAAAAACAACTCTCTGTCATTAAGGCACTTGAAGAAATTTCTAATACACCTAAGGAAAAACTAATAGAAGCTCAGCATGATGCCAATATGATTATTTATAGTAGTCACTTTATTTTAGCTTATGCAACTAAGAATGAAGTATATAATTATATTGATGAGAACATTAGTAAACTATTATTCAATACACTCAGCTCAGGGGACTCTAGCTTTGAGGAAGCAATAGATTTTCTTTATGAACAAATGAAGGCAGGCAATGGGCACGGTTATCCTATAGGAGGGGCTATAAAACTTATCAGTGTGAGTGATTATTACTATTCCAAGTCATTATTGAATGAAAATGACCCTAATTTATATAAAGGTAAGGCAAAAGCGGAATTAGATAAGTTAACCTCATTTATATCGCCTTATGTTTTAGCTGAACCAACAAATGAGGTATATAGATATATTCAAACGACTATAGTTGAAAAGCTTGTTAATGTGGTCAATGAAACGACTGCTAACGTTGACCTTAAAAATTATTTAGAAACAGTTATAACGGAAAATAATCTACCGTCTTGGATTGGTAATTATGTACTTGGGCGTTTGTCGTTATATCAAGATCAATTAGTTGTTATTGAAGAATTAAATGCAGACCCTAATGTTTCAATAATAAATAATATTTTAGCTAGATATACAGCAAATATGTATATAATCGAATCTTATTCATACTTAAATTACGCTTCAAGAAATCAATACTATGACTATATAGACACTGAAATTACTAATTTGTTACTTAATACGCTGAGTTCGAATGAACCAGCTTTTAAAGTTGCGCAGGGCTTTGCATATACACAGCTAAGGGAAAGGAACGGGCATAGTTGGCCATTGGGAAGTGCGATTAAGTATATAATCACTTTAGATTATCATTACTCCCAATTAATTGCTAACAATGATGAATCAGAGGAGCATCTGTTGCTGGCAACCGCAACATTACAACAAGCAATAACATTTATTGACAGCTATATAGCAAGTGATCCTGATAATGAAGCATATAAAATAATTAGAGAGATATTTGATGTAACCTTGCGAGAGAAAATTTATTAATTTCTTCTATATTCTTATGAACATCTCCATTATTATATTTAGCTATCTAAAGTAATTATAAATATAATAATGGTAAATAAACTTAAAGTTATTCATATTGTCAGTAGTTTAAACGTCGGTGGTGCAGAACGTTTTGTGATTGATTTAGGGGGAGAGCAACAGTCTCAGGGTAATGATGTTGCGATTCTTTCATTTGGCTCGAGTGATGATACTTTAGTTAACGTAGCCAAAAAAAAAGGGATAAAAACTTACACTATAGAAAAGGCGGCCTCAGTATTAGGGCAGTTCAACCTTCTTAGAGTATTAAATAAGTTCGATGTTATTCATATTCATACCGCTTATGCATTAAAACCTCTATCTATAGTAATGAAAGTTATTGGGCGTAAACAATGTGTTTATACCCGTCATGGTGCGGCTGAAAATAACTCTCTAAGTTGGCAGAATATACACCATAAATTCAAACGGTATATCAAAGCAATGTCATTTGTATCTCAAGAAGCATTTGATATTTTTAAGCGAAACTACCCTTGGCATGATATCCCGATGAGTGTTGTGGACAATGGTGTTTTATTGCCTGATATAACACACTATGCAAAGGTTGAAGAAAATAAGCTACATATTGGTAGTGTTGGCCGCCTTGTGCCATTAAAACACCAAATATCTTTACTTAAAGCTATTTCTATTTTACCTGAGGTTATTAGAGGTTCGATTGAACTTCATATTTTTGGTGATGGCGAGTGTGAACAAACACTTCGTTCTTTTGTTAAAGTTAATTTACTCGAAACGAGTATACACTTTTATGGCATGGTGACTGACCGAGAAAAAATCTACCCGTCGTTTGATTGTCTTGTGGTAACTTCCGAAACTGAAGGTCTGTCACTCGTTATTATGGAGGCCATGGCTTATGCCAAACCTGTTATTGCCACGGATGTTGGCGGCAATTCTAAACTAGTTAAACCAAATGAGAACGGGTGGTTGGTTGATTATGATGATCATCATCAGTTAGCTAAATTGATTCAGAACCTTAGTCAAGATACTGAAATGATCACTTCATTTGGAATAGCAGCTAGAGAATATGTAACTGAAACTTTTTCTTTAGAAGCCGTCGTTGGTAAATATGCAGAAATATACCAAAAATAGCATGCGAAAATGTATTACTTTATTATTTAGCTTTGGCTTTTTGGCAAGTATAATCGTTTTTACTTTACCAATATGGTCAAAACTTGATTTACTTTTAATACCTGAGCACCTCGTCATATTTGCTCCTCGTTGGTGGTTAATTACGTTGATTTTAATATTGTCGATGTTTTGGCGGTACCTCACGCTTTATCAAAGATATACTCTCCCTTTATTATTCTATATTTCTTTAGTTTATCTCGACTTTCAATTACCTAATAGAGCTGATGTGCCGGCAGGAAAAAGTACCATTTTTAAAGTTGTAACCGTAAATATGGGGGAAGGCAGTCAGTTAGCTAAGCTAAAGCAAGTGATTAAGTATTATCGGCCTGATATTTTGGTCCTGCAGGAAATAAGAATTAAATCGCTTAAATCGCTAAATACTAATTATACATATACAGATTGTGAAGGAAGTTTATGCCTTCTTAGCAAATTCCCTTTTGAGCGGACGGTTTCTTTAAATCGTAGCATACTTAACGGCTTAGGTAATTTTGCAATGTCGTATCAAATAACGATTAATGGTCATCAAATTAATTTATCAAATATTCACCTTGAAACACCAAGAGAGGTTTTATTGGATGTTATAAAATCAAGGGAACTCAGCTATGGCGCGAAAATAAAGGCTGAAAACCGTCAATTAGAAGCAGCTATTTTTGGTGATTCCATTAAAGATAAAGCCAATTTAGTTATTGCGGGTGATTTTAATATGCCAGATGATGATCCCATCTATGAAAAAAACTTTGCTTGGTTAAGTAATGCGCTTAATGAAAGTGGTTTTGGCTTTAATAACACTAAATATACACATTGGAAAGGAATACCATTTTTCAGTTTACGTATTGACCATATTTTATATTCTGAGAACATAACGGCAAAAAGTGTCGAAGTATTGGATTTTTTAGGTGGAGATCACCGGCCCGTAATGGCCACGTTAGAGGTTTTCAATTAATATGAATACTCGTTATCAACTAATTGTTCTGATTCTTATTATTTGTTTAATACCTGCTTCTTTTGCGAAAGAATCGATAACCTTTAAAGTATCGATAAAGCAGAAAAAAGCGCAATTGTTATTACCCGTACCTAATCATTTGATATCTGTAAATGCACAACTTCAATTATTTGAAATGGATACATCTATCGATGTAAAATACAAAATATATAATGATTGGCCAGTCTTAGAAGGTAAAAAATACATTAGGCTATTACTACTTGAAGTAGATCTTCTTCCCGGTAGTAATTTATTATTAGAATTTAAATGGGATAACGACAAATCAAATAATAAGATGTCTAATATCGTGCTACAAAAAAATGTACAACTTGTTTATCCGTCTTCAAATTGGTTAGCACAATCTTTATTACTTCATCCTACATCCGAAACTAGTCATTCAGGTTGGTATACTGAACCACAATCATATTATGCCGAGTACGTTACAAATAAGGAGCTATTACTCAAAAAAGGCTATCCTCAAACAATAGCTTCTCAATGGCTTTATGATCGGCCTCAAGCGATCTATCAACTCTTTTTACAGTCTGGTAATTCTAAATGGTTAAATAAAGGCCATGATCTGTCCCGCTTCTATATTAATAGTATTACTGGAAATGGCTCTTTTAAGCTATCGAAAAAAAATGATGTAAAGTATTTGATGCCAAAAGGTTTATTGTATAAATATTTACTCAGTGCTGATAATGAAGCTAAAAATGCCTTAGAAAAAATATATCAACTTTCTTTGCTTTGGGATCCTGAATATAGTTTAGAACGTGGTTTTTGGACCGAACGTAATCAAGCCGCAGCTTTAAATACGGCAATATCGTATTGGGAAGCGACTGGAGATGAAACAGCCGTAGAGCGTATTAATCAAATAATAGATGCCACGGTAAAAATGACCTTTCGTCCTGTTAATGACTGGAATTTAGTTGGGTGTCCACAACATACCTTTAAGTCACATGAAGGAGAAGGAGGATATTCACCATCATGTTCACCATGGATGATGGCGCTACTTAGCGATGCTTTATGGCGATATTACCTTTTAACAGGAGATGTTCGTGCGGCGTCTTTAATTGACGCATTCGGCGATTTCATTCTTAATCACGGTATATATTGGGGGGATGAAAAAGTAAGTAATGTTGTTATTCCCAAGTATCTTGCGATATTAGGCAACTTAAGGTATGAGCAGCATAATCAATGGACGGACCATCAACATACATGTGACGTCGCAGGCTTATTAGGGAAATCAGTGTATATCAAAAAAACAAATAAGGTGGATGATTCCCTGCTGAAAGAGTTATTTTCAGTATTCATTCAACAATGTAAAAATGGATTTGAACTTACTAAAAGCAAACAGAAAAAAGCAACCTATTGGATTCTTAAACCCCCTAGGCGATTTAATTGGATGTTTTCGACGACCAGCGACTTACCGTGGTTAGTTGAATATCTGCTGGTCGAAAATAACTAATATTAGCTGTTTAATTTGTTTTTATAACTTCACATTTTTCAGAACACATTTGAAATTTCCAATGAAGTTTGCTCTTACCTAAACTTGTCATACCCTTGATAAGTCGGTTGATTTTAAACAGTCGAGGTAAAGCGAATTGTTCCCCGTTTATTTCATAGCTTATTTTTAACATCGCTCTTTGAGTATGCATTTTTAAAATATAAGTCTGCCAGTTGCCAGTGATTGTTTTATCTAATATTTTCCAACCAGTGGGGATAAGCGTATTTCCAAAATATGTCGCTTTATTATCCAAATTTTGACTATCGAAAGAGTAAACATCATAAATAGTATGGTTATCTGCTGTAGTTGCAGGGATATTTTCAACTGACGAATAGAATGAAATATTCGGTTGTAGATTGTCTGCTAGAGATTGTTTGTATTGTTGATTATCAATAGAGGGTGAAAAAAGTGTTTTTAAGGATGTTGACGATATTGTAATCGCAGCAATAGTGACAAATAATACGGTACGGTTTGCCTTATTATTCTCTGCTCGATTTATTTTTTCTGTGGTGGATGATTCGGCGCTAATTAGTCGCTCACCCCACTTGAAAAGCATAAACATAAAGGGAATGTAAAGGTACCAGCCAAACATATTATGGTCTGCCATTAAACTGCTTTGCATATCGGTATATTCGCCAATGATTATCAGCAAAGTAATTCTGATCCAGTTAGTTATTAATGCCCCTAAAATTGAGACTATAAAGAAAATAGCTGCCTTTTTCATATTGTTTATATAAAGAAAAATGAACATTGAACTGATCGCTAACGAAACAAGCAGGTATCTTAAACCACTACAACCACCTGCAATTTCAAACACACCGGCAGGTATCGTAATTGTTTGCGCTTCAACGTACGTAGGTATACCAGTGAAGCTCATAATATAGGTTACAGCGATAACAGAAAGATTTTGTAATAGTGGAACTAAAACACCCCAAAAAGGTAAAATAAAAATTAAAAAAGCAGCGGGAAAAGCAACCCTCCAATTCCACCGATATAACATCAAGATGCTAGATGTGCATACCAACAAGAAAGAAAACCAATAACCGATACTAATTTGAGCATTAGTGGTAATGAAGAGTAAATAGCAACTAATTACTAAGAATAAAGCAAATGGTATCGATAAGTTATCTCTAAAATTGAGTTGGCCGTCTCTTGATAGCTGGTAGTATAAATATAGAGAAATAAATGGAATAAGATAAGCGTGGGAATAAGTACCATCATCAAAACCATGTCGCCAGAGTGTTTCAATAATAGGAACATTAAGGAGAGAAACGCTAAAAAGTAAAATTATTACGCCAAATAAAGGAAGTAGCCTTCTTGTTGCTGATAAATCCATTTTAAAAAAACTCTCTTTATTATAAGCTTCACATGGTAGTTTTGAATGTTAGCATAATTAATTAGATGAATTTTAGTTTTTATTTATGAGTAAATGTTATATATCTCAATTTATTAGCAATTTACTGGCGGTTGATACTTGTTAATCAAGCTATGAGGCTTGGCTTGTTAATTATACGTTTATAAACTAAATACTAAACTGTCAATTTGTACTCAGTTATGAAAAAATGATCGGTATAAGGGTATATTTTTTTTAGGAAAGTATACTTAATTTGAAAAATAATATATCAAGGTTGGTTATGAGCTCCCCATTTATTAAAAGTAGTTTAAGTGTTCTTGTTGCATTTAGTTTAGTCGCATGTACGCCCTCAAAAACGTCGGAGGAATACTTAACAGATGCAGATATACTTATGGAAAATGGTGATACCTCTGCTGCCGTAATCGAATTAAAAAATGCGGTTAAAAGTGGCTTTGATAATTTTCAAATACGCCAGTTGTTAGGTAGTATCTATTTAAAGCAAGGCTTTGCTGCTTCTGCAGAAAAAGAATTTATAAAGGCACTGGAATTAGGGGGAGATGAGAATATTATTATCCCTAATTTATTAAAGTCTTTAAATATTCAAGACAAGTATGAAGAAATTTTAACCACTATAGATAGTTTAGATCATATTAATGATGATATTTTACCAATAGTCAAATTGTATTCTGCACTTGCTTATCAACAAACAGGAAGATTTGAAGAAGCGAAAAGTGCAGTTTCAGAAGCTAATGATTTTTCTGCCGATTCAGTTTACAGTAGATTAGGGAAAGCATATTTACAAGAAAGTAACAGTAAAAACGGTGAAACCTTAAATGTATTAGCAGACATTATTAATGATAACCCTGCAATAATTGAAACTTATATGTTACAGGGGCAGCTATATTTTATTGAGGGTGAATACAATAAGTCTGTTGAGTCCTTCAAAAAATATCAGCAGTTGGCACCAAATGATATTAAAATAAAATTATTTCTAGCTAATTCTTATTTGAATAACAAACAATTTTCCGAAGCAGACAAAGAGCTAGATTATCTTTTGAAAGTGAGCCCACAACACGCTTTTAGTAACCAATTAAAAGGAGTTATCCATTATCAGCAAGGAGACTATGCTTCAGCGTTAAGCTTTACAGAGAAAGCAATTCAAAATGGGATTAATTCCTTACCAAATAGAATTGTGGCTGGACTCAGTGCATTTAAACAAAATAAATATGAGATAGCCTTTCAATATCTTGGCGGTATCCACAAACAATTACCCAAAAACCATCCTGTTATTAGAGTATTAGCAATGGTTCAAATAGAACTCGGCTATCATGATGAGGCGGTGGATGTACTTGGTGATTTGGAAGCTATTTCTACAGAGGATGCAAATTTATTCACAACGGCAAGTTTTGAATTGTTAAAGTCAGGAAATCTTAAAGGGGCGAAATCGCTGCTTAGTAAAGTGGGTGATATTGAAACTGATTCTGCCAATGATATTACTCGTATAGGCATTCTAAAACTCTCATTAAATGATTTAGAAGGGATCGCAGATCTCGAGCGTGCTGTTAATATTGATGCAAACTTACCTATCGCAAAAATAGCGCTTATATCTGCTTATACCGATAATGGAGAGTTTGATAAAGCAATTTCTTTAGCAGTTCAATGGAAAGAAGATGCTCCAAATAAAGCAGCTGGCTTTAATTTGTTAGCAAAAATATATTTATTGCAAAACGAAATTGAAAAAGCCGAATTTGAGATGACTTCTGCATTGAGTATTGCTCCAGAAAACCCCTATTCGCTGTTATATTTTGCAAATAAGTCGTTAATCAACAATCAATTTAATAAAGCAGAAGCTAACTTGGATACTTTATTCATGAAATATCCAAATAATATCAAAGGATTGTCATTATTATATAAAGTGCAGGTTGAAATTGGTAATACCAATAATGCTGTTGCAAGTATTGAAAGAGCTTTTAATGATAACAGTACTAATATTCAATATCGTATATTGCAAGCCAAAACGTTATTAAGAGAAAAACAATATAAACAGGTTATTGAACTTCTTTCTTCAGTTGTAAAAGATAAAAATACACAATTTATCATTTGGGCGCTTATTGGGAAAAGTTATGAAGAATCGACTCAATTTGAAGAAGCTATTAGCACGTATAATCAATGGATTTTGTATCGTCCAGATAGCCGTTATGCTTATCAAAAGAAAGTTGCTGTTCAAGAACAAATGAAAGATTACTCAGGTGCGTTAAATACTGTTAATAAAGTACTAAGAAAACTGCCAGACGATGTTGAATTCATGGTGATGCTCGCATACTTTCAACAGAAAAGTGGTTTAATAGATTCATCTCAACAAACCCTTAATAAGTTACCTGAAAATATTGGCAATATGTCGGTAGTCCAAAGTATACAAGGACAAATATTTTTTAACCAAAAGCTATACAAAAAGGCGCTGCCTAAGCTTAATGCCATTTATAATGAACAACCCACAGCTTATAATATGTCTTATGTTTACACCTCACTTAATGAATTAAACACTAAAGAACAAGCCCTTCGTTTTTTAAAAACACATGTATCTGATAATAAGGGTGATGTTTTCTCCAAAACATTACTTGCCGAAAAATCAATGGGGGTAGATAACAGTTTGGCTCAAGTTTTATTTGATGAATTGCTTGTTATTAAGCCTAATGACGGTGCTTTATTGAATAATGCCGCATGGGTAGAAAGTGAACTTGGTAACCTTAATAAAGCTGAGATGCATATACTTAACGCTTTAGAGGTGTTAAAAAATAACGGACAAGTATTAGATACTTTAGGTCTAATCAAATTGAAGCAAAATAAAAAGCAAGATGCGATTAGCGCCTTTGAAAAGGCGCTGTCATTTGCACCTGAAAATACTGCAATAAAACAGCATTTGAAGGAAGCTAACCAACTAAATTATTAATTTAGCTAACGAAGATCTACAGTGTTATCTAATGTTCTTCGTTGAGCTATCTAAAAATTGGATTTATTTATCACATGGGTAGTATCTACCTAAAAGCTGCTTTATGAAGTTTCTCTTGCAGACTTTTATTTGTTCGTTGAACTCACTTGCAACTAATGCTCGTTGATGACTCTGTAACAAAACCTGCGTAACTGCAAATTATTAATAGGCAGACTATGAATTAATGGTATGGACCCTCTCCACTCCACTTACGGCTTCAAATGAGCCAATATAGGGTTGATTAAAACTTCTATATAAAAAAGAGAGAGGGTCACATGAATACTATAACAATCGGATTAGATATCGCCAAATCAGCTTTTCATTTAGTTTCGATGAATGCCACTGGCAAAGTATTAAAAAGAAAACAGCTTTCACGTAAACAAGTTGCAGAATACTTCGCTAACATAGAAGCCTCTACAGTGGTGATGGAAGCCTGTGGCAGCACACATTATTGGTCACGAGTGATAAGTCGTTGTGGTCATGAAGTAAAAGCCATTGCGCCTCAATTCGTTACACCTTATCGCAAAGGCAATAAAAATGACTATAACGATGCAGAAGCGATAGCTGAGTCAGCACAACGACAGAATATGCGTTTTGTACCGCTTAAATCATTAAAACAACAAGATATTCAAATGTTGCATAGAATTAAACAAAGGTTAACAAAAAATAGAACAGCTTTGAGTAATCAAATTCGAGGACTGCTGGCAGAGTATGGTTTGGTGATGCCCAAAGGCATTAATCACTTAAAAGCCCATTTACCTGATTTTTTGGAAGATGCAACCAATGAATTAAGTCCCTCCGCTCGTCGTTACTTTTTAGGCTTAAGTGATGAACTTGATGAGTTAACGATTCAAATGAAGTCTGCTGATACTGAAATATCGACAATAAACAAACAAAATGAAGTTTGTCAGCGATTAAACACGATGACAGGTATAGGCCCGATTATCGCTACCGCTTTTTATGCAGGAGTAGGTGATGGTAAAGCGTTTAAAAGTGGTCGACATGTTTCCGCTTGGCTGGGGCTAGTACCAGGGCAACATTCAACAGGAGGAAAGCCAAATTTATTGGGGATTTCTAAGCGTGGCAATACTTATTTGAGAACATAATTAATCAATGGTGCTCGAGCCGCATTGAGGCATTGTGAAAATAAAACAGACCAAGTGAGTATTTGGGCAAGACAGCTAAAAGAACGTAGTAATTATAATAATGCCACCGTTGCTTTAGCGAATAAGATGGCACGAATGGCATGGGCAATGCTTCACCACCAAGAAGATTACAAATTTAAAAAAGCAATTAACTAATAGAAAAACGTTTTTAGAAAAAGAATGACCTGGTCAAGTAAATTCAGACACCTCAGTTAAGCTACTTTTTCTAACTCATTCATTTTCAATTCAAAATCATTAGGGCTTTGATACCCTAAGTAAGAATGTAATCGGTTACTGTTGTACCACA